>NZ_JAGGLI010000017.1 GCF_017874355.1 Acetoanaerobium pronyense | reverse complement strand
AATAAATATCATCGCTTCGCGAATAAAAAAATCAAGAAATATGAGAGAAAAATAGCGTAGCTAGTTTAAAATGAAATAAGTCATGAAAAAATATATCATGGCTTTTTTGTCATGCAATAAATATTTATAGATATTAAAAATCCTAGATTATTTTAAAACATTTACATTTCTGAATGTCCTTAATAATCTAGGATTTTTAATTTTTAGGGTTCATCGTTCAAAAAACGCCTTTTCCCGACAGCCCCTTTCAATTAATTAAAATATTTAGAAGACCCTAAAAGCTGTCTTTTTCCTGCTATCTTTGTAAGGTCTGCAAGCTCAAGTCTTGATATTTCTTTGAACGAGGCTACCATCACAAATTTTACATCTGAGAAGTTTTCATTCATATCATATATTTCGTAGTTTAATTTTATTTTTTCAAACTTATAAGTCTCTCTCAAATCGTGTTCTATATCGTCTATCAAGTCAAATACATAACCATTTATATCTTCAAAGAGAACTTGAAGGTATTCTTCATCCAACTCAAATTCTTCAATTAAATCCTTATCTATCTCATCAAACTTAAAAACAAAATTATCTAGCTTGCAATCAAAAACCATTACTCCATCTTCTTTGACTGAATCTGATATATCTATTACATGAACAATATCAGCCATATTTTTTAGGAGTCTTTGGACATTATCGCTAGATATATTCTTTTCTCCTACTTTGCTAGTAAAGGTAATTTCAACCATTTCCTTTACCTCCTTTCAATTAGCCATATCTCTTAGGTGAAGTAATATGTCATTCCAATTTTCTACTCTGATGATATTCTTGTGAGAAATCATCTTATTATAATTTGTATCCATTAATAGAACTTTTATTCCAGCATTTGCTAATTCCATAGAATTTTGAGGGTTGTCCTCTAAAAACACATCACAATTGAGTTCCATTGCCTTATCAACTTTATAGTAGCTTCCAAGTGAAAAAAGTTCTATATCTTTTATATCGTGTTTGTGAAGCCATTCTATAGTAGTATTTTCTATTTCTTTTCTTCTTGCTGTAACTATATACAAATTATGATTTTCCTGTAGCTCAACCAATGCTTCTTTTACCTTAGGTAGAATAGCAGCATTTCTATGCATATTCTCCCCTTCCTTTTCGTAAAAAATCTCAATTTCATCTCTACTAAGTCCATATAGTTTGTCTATTCTATGGTGTTCGCATTCTTCCTGGGTAAGTTTTTTTCCAAAATATTTATTAAAATACGGCATGAAATAATATGGATCTGTCATAGTTCCATCTATATCGATGCATATATTAAGTCTTTTCATTATTTCCCTCCAGAATAAATCAAAAAAAATCTAATACACATACTTTTCCATGGTAGGCTTTACCCCAAACATGCTTTTTATAGCTATATATTCATCATGAGCTGTTTTATTGAAATCAGATGTCTTAACTGCTCTTATCATTAAATTTTTCGGAGTATCAAGAGGAGAAACATACTCTATTGGAGTAACCTCATAACCCTGGGATTCTATAAATAAAGCCCTTAAAGAATCTGTTAGAAAATCACTCAGTCTGGCTTTAAATATTCCATGCTTTATCAAAGGATTTATTGGATTTTCTTTAATTTGATCCTTTAGCTCTTTATGACAACATGGTACTACAATCATAGACTCTGATTTTGCTCTTATTGCAAGGGCTATAGCATAATCTGTAGCAATATCACAGCCATGAAGGCTAATCACCATATCAATAGGTTCATCTGGAATATAGCTCCTCAAATCTTCTTCAATAAATTTCATATTTTTATATCCAAGTCTTTTCGCTCTTTCCTCAGATGAAGTAATTACATCTTTTTTATAGTCTACACCTATAAAATAGCACTTTTTCTTCATTACATCTTTTATATAATAATTTAGGACAAATGTAAGGTAGGATTTTCCACAAGCTGAATCCAGTATTGTAATGCTCTCCCTATCCTTCAATTTATCTAAAATTGGAATTACCACTTCAACAAAATGATCTATTTGATTGTATTTTCTAATCATATCATTTTTTATTTTTCCATCCTCAGACATTATCCCAATTTCTTTGAGAAGTCTAGATGCCTGTGAAGGCTTTATAAAATTATTTCTTCCCTTTGATACAGAACTTGGTTTTAAATCCTCAGGTTCTTGTTCATTTTTAGAGGATACTTTCTTGTCATCAGCTTCAATAACTATAATACTTCCTCTTTCTTTGTACTTTAAAATCATGGAGTCATATATTTTACCATATTCTAGTATTTGATTTAAAGTATTTTTGAAGTCAATCACTTTGGCTTCTCCATTAAATGAAAGTTCACCTTTATTATCTTTTAAATTAAAACTTCCTGGAAATTTTTTTGTTCCGGATTTGAATACAAAATCAAGGCCCTGAAAAAAGTCTCTTTGTTCTTCAAATCTACTGGAAACACCAAGAAAGAATACATTTATTTTACTTAATGTTTGCTTATTCATCTCTGCTACACCTCAAATTTAAAATTCCACTTATTATAACAGATTGATTTTTACGGCACAAGGAAACTTGCAAATTAAATATATATATATACTATCATAGAAAAAACAAATCCTATTAACATAAAAACTGAAGTTTCAAATGTAATATTAAAATGCCTTAATTTTTTGAAGATGGGATGTTCATTTTCAACATAAATTTTATATATGATAAAACCAAAACCAAAATATCCTAAGAATTCTAGTATATATCTAAAATTAAACTCTCCAAAAAAACCAACTAGCCTTACTCTAAATATAGACTCTATAAACAATGGATTTAGACCCAAAAGAATAGAAGGTATAGTAAGTATAAGCAGTCCTATATATACCTTGAAATCTTTTTTATATTCTTTTTTTTCACCACGAAAAATCTGCATTATTTTTAAAGTATAGATTATAGTACCGATATTTGCTATTGAAAATAGAAAGTATGCAAGTCCAAAGTCTTTGACCGAATACTTCACTATATCTTTGCTAATATAGCCTCCAAACATAGGAAAACCTACCATTGATAAAAGCCCAAGTATCATAAGTATACTCATTCCTGGATATGTCTTAAACACACCTCTTATCTCAGTGACTCTTCTTTCCTTTGCATTTACGATTATATATCCTGAGCTTAAAAAGAGTATAGCTTTAAAAAAAGCATGAGAAAACATGTGATAGACTCCACCTATAAATCCATAACCCGATAAGGTGCTAACCCCTATAATCATGATACCCATTTGAGATATTGTGCTAAAGGCAAGCAGCTGTTTTAAATCCTTCTGGCTAATGGCAAATATAGTTCCACCAAGAGAGGTTAGCAGTCCTATATATAGAAAAAAATCATTTAGTATTGCTGTATCAAAAGCTAATCCGATTCTAATAAAGGCATATACACCTGATTTGACCAATAGTCCTGAAAGTAACGCTGAAATAGATGAAGGTGCAGCTCCATGAGCTTTTGGAAGCCAGTTGTATACAGGGAAAAAAGCTGATTTTACTCCAAGTGAGGCTACCATCAATACATATGCAAGCTGTACACCAAAATTCATATTTAACTTTGGAAGTATTTGTTGGGATAGCTCAATATTTAAAGTCCCAGTTGTTCTATAAAGCAAAGCCAATCCCAAAAGATAAAACATCATCCCCGTACTATTGAAAAGCAAATAGTAAAATCCTGCTCTGATTGAATGACCATCTTTTTTATATACAATCAAAATAGTTGCCAAAATCGTAATAAGCTCTATAAAAACAAAAACAGTAAAAAAGTCATTAGCCTGAATAAATCCTAAAAATACCCCTTCTAAAAATAAGAGAAAAAAACCAAAAGTATGGTCTTTTTTTATTTTTTCTAAAGAATATAATAATACTGCCCACCAAATAATAACCGCTAGGATGATAAAAGCACTTGCAAGCATATCAACTCTAATCTGGATTCCTATTACATTTGAATACCCTCCGAAAACAATCTTATACTCTCCATTTTCAAGGACATTAAAATATGTATTATATGCTATAATGCTCAAAATTATTTGATTGATAAATATAAAACTTAAAATGAGTTTGTTTTTAAAAGAATATATTATTAAAGATGTTATTATAGGTAAGAAAATAAGCAAAACCGATTGATTCATAGCTATCCTTCCTTGTCCATTATTTCATTCCAGTTTAGTGTCCCAAAATGATGATATAGTTTGATGCTCAGCATTAAAGCAAGAGCCGTTATTGAGCTTCCTATGATAATCGTTGTAATCATCAGAGCTTGAGGCAAAGGGTCTACCATCAAACTAGTATCATTTGGAAAAATCGGCGGAACACCGTTATCAACTTGAGCAAAAGCCAAAAATAATAGAATTACAGCACTTTCTGTTATCTGAAGACAAAGGATGGATTTTATTATATTTTTACTGGTTCCAAGGCCATAAATCCCTAAAATCACTGTAATAAAGGTCAATATAATTCTAAATTCCATTGTCTTCCTCCTCAATAAAACTCTCAACTATTCCTATAAGACCTATTGTTACTTTACTTGCTATAATGAGATTTAAAAAAACCAAAAAAATTCTTCTATGTATAGTTCCACCGCTTACTATGGGATTTGTAAAAAACTCTCCATAAAAAAGAAAGCTTATAAAACCTGAGCAAACCATAATCAAAAACAATATTTTTTCCATTTTAATAAGTTTTTTCAGACTGATTTTATTATCTAGTTCAATAAAGTAAAAAAACAAATAGGCAGTAGTGAGAATAGCTCCTCCTTGAAACCCTCCACCTGGAGACAAGTCTCCATAGGCTACTATATAAATTCCAAATATAAGCATAAAAGAAAAGAGTATTCTACTCACTGTTCTAAATATAATAGAATCCTTCATAAAAACTCCCCTCTAAAAATCTTCAAATCTCGACATATATAAAATTCCACTTACTGTAACTAAAAGTATACTAGCTTCAAAAATAGTATCGAAAAATCTATAATCAAGATATATTCCTGTTACTATATTCTTTGAAGCAACTTCTTGTACTGAGTTTTCGATAAAATAATCTTTTGTAGTCTCTCTTTTATATGGCTCAATTTGCTCTACTGCATTAAAAAAAGAAATAGAAAGTGTAATTATCATAATAATAAATATTATTTTTTTTATCAAATCCCATCCCTCTTTTCTCCTCTTTTATAGTGTTTAGAAATAGCAATTATATAGATAACAGGGATAATTGCGCTTCCAATTGCTGCTTCAGCTAATGCAACATCAGGAGCGTTATAAATATAATAAAGTATAGCGCATATTAGAGAAAAAATAGAAGAGCATAAAATCAGATATAAGTTATTGTCATTAAATATTATGGATAGTAATATTATTATAAGTAATATATGAAAGAAATATATCATCTCTTATTCACCGCCTTATTAGGATTATATCCTCTATAATATGCTGACTTGGCTATGATATGATTACTTACTGGCCCAGTTGTTAATACAAAGGCTAAAATCAAAATAAGTTTTATTGTCATTGTGCTAAAACCCGCTCTTAATATTAACGCTATTATAGTTGTAATAGCAGCTACAGTATCGATTTGGCTACTTGTGAGAAGCTTGGAATATACATCCTCATATCTGAATATTCCTATAAGTCCAAATCCGATATAAGCCATTGCTATAAATAATAGTATGGAAGATACGTAGTTTAATATCATTTTTGTCTTCCCCCTTTTATTACAAATCTAGTAAGAATAATAACTGTCAAAAATCCAATAATTCCATATATTATTCCTATATCTAAAAGCATGGGATTTTTTTTATATACAGCATATATACAAATAAGCAAAATAACTTTTACGGATATAAGATTAAGTGCAAGCAACTTTTCCCATACGGTGTTTCCTATAAAAAACTTAATTAAGGTTATAAATATTGCTAAAGAAATAAATAACATCGAAAATTCTAACATATAGCACTCCTAACTACTCAAAAACTTTTTTATAACTATCTAGAATTGAGTTAATCGTTTCATCTTTGTTACTATTACCTTCAATATCAAGGATATATAGTATATTTTTTTCTACATCGACTGTTATTGTTCCTGGTGTAAGTGTGATTGCATTGGAAACCATAGTAATTACTATCGGATCTTCAGTGGGAAGCTTGACTTGAATAATATAAGGGTCTGATTCTTTTTTTATTATCCTTTTTAGATGGGTAAATGAATCTTTATATATCTCTAAGAAAAGGTTGGAGCTATACTTGATTAGAACTTTTAGAGTAGGTATCTTGAAAATCTTATTATCTGAAACAAAATCCCATGTTATATTTATAACCACAAAACTTGATATCAATCCAAGCAAGATATTATTAAGATTCAGATTTAGACTAAAAAGCATCCAAAAAATAAAAACTATTAAAAATCCATGCCTTTTTCTTATTCTCATAATGACCTTCCTTTATCTAAAATTAATCTCATATTTCCAATTTTATATAAAGCTATTTCATATTATAAAAAAAGGAAATCAATAATTAATTATGATTTCCTTCTTCTTTTTCTTGTCTGGGGTCAAACTCTGAAATATATATATTTTCGATATTCTTTCCATCAAAAGTAAATTTATTATATGATTTAATATAATAATGATCTGACTCTGTTAAAATTTCATGGTTTTGTTCTTCATTATTTTCTATTATAAACATTTGAGGATTTGACCCTCCATCACTTTCAGTTGGAAAATTTGTAACATAAGCCCCTTTGCTATTTCCAATTAAAAGATATAAATTTTTATACTCAAGAGAAGTATATGAAGACTTTGAACCTATGAGGAGTATAGCATCTACATCACCATCATTATTTATATCTGTATTAATTCTTTGGATTATAGTTGGCCTTTCCCCCATTTCATAGTTATTGGGGTTTTCATAATATGCAAGTCTAGATTCAAGAACTAAACTTTTATCTTTTGATACAAGCTCATAGCTTACTGAATCCTTTATCCAGAAAGCTTTTTGGAGAGATTCATCGCTTTCAAAGTTTGTAGAAAGTGGCTCTCCAAGAGTTTCTTTCATGTTTGAGTACAAATTAGTTTTGTCATTTGCATCAAAGGTCAAAACATTTTTGTAAATTCTTGTATATCTTCCATAATAAAATCTTACATTTGCATTAAGAAAAAACCATTCTTGATTTTCATAATCTATATATCTTGTATCATCGCTAACTCCTTCACCTTCTATTCCCTCACCTAAAATAGATACTAAATCTTTTTTTATCATTGAGAAAGCGTTGTATGGTATTACTGGATAGGGATTTTTATTTTGATTTTCCACATGGGTACTATCATTTAAAGGTGAAAAATTGTTATAATAAAGTCCATATGCAGATGTAACTCCAATTAACATAAAAATTACTGCGCCAAGCATTATTTTTGAAAATTTATTTTCATCAATCATTTTAACTCTCCTATGTATTAAAAATATTTAAAGTAAATAATTTTTAAATCTAATAGTGTTTTTTTAAAAATTTCAATTTATTATAACATAAAAATTTCTTCTTTTCATTATTGACACTTGAATTTAATCCTTGGGAATCATATATTAAAATATAAAGATAATGTTTTAGTTGGGAGAATATAATGAAATTTAAAAACGAACTAATTGAAGCAAGACTTATAAAAAGAGAAAAAAGATTTATAGCATATATAGACTATAATGGTAAAATTGTAAAAGCTCATGTGCCTAATACAGGTAGACTTCGAGAACTTGCTGTAAAAGATGCGGAAGTCTTAATATCTCAAAATTCAAATCCCTTGGGAAAAACAGACTTTAAACTTCACATGATAAAAAAAGATAGTCACTGGATTTCTATAGAATCAGTTCTTGCAAATCAGATTACTTTTGAAGGTGTATCTTCTAAATTAATAAAAGAACTTGAAGGTTATCGATATCTAAAAAAAGAAATAAAACATCTTGATAGCAGAATCGATTTTTTTCTTTTTAACAACTGGAATGAACTGCCGGATTATATGAAGGTTGATAATGAAAAAAAATTTGAAAAACTAATAGAAAAATCAAAAATCCATATAATAGATAATAAATATTATAATCCTGAACTAAAACCAGCCTACGTGGAAGTTAAAGGTGTAACTCTTGAAAAAGATGGCTGGGGTTATTTTCCTGATGCTCCTACTATACGAGGTGCAAGACATATAAATGAAATATCTAATTTAGTTCAAAATGGATATAGAGGAGTAATACTTTTTGTTGGACAGCATCCTAATATCAAAGGTTTTAGCCCAAATGAAGAGACTGATCCGGATTTTGCAAATACATTAATTGAAGCTGAGAAATTGGGCGTTGAAATATTGTCATATGTATGTACTATAGATAAAACTGAGATTAAATTAGATAGAAAAATTCCAATTTCTTTAAAACCTTGAAAAACAAAGTAACCTTTTTACAAAAATAAATTGCTAACTATTACTCTATTTGCAATTTATAATCATGATTTTCTTAATTCTCTACTAATTTAGTAAAAATTACCATTACAAGTTCGTTAATTTTTTGTATAATATAATTATAGATATTTAATATCTACTTCGTTAAATTTTTGATATAATCATTTGGAAAGTCAATTTAGGAGGTTAGTTAATGTCCACTTTTGAAATAATAAACGAAGAGTATATAGAAAGCCTTTTGGAAGCTTCTCTAAATACTAGCAAGTCTGAAGCTATTGCAATTATAGACAAGTCAAGAAGTATGACAGGTCTTTCTGCAAAGGAGGCCTCTGTGCTCCTTCAAATAAATGACCCTGAAGTATTAGAATATATGTATAAGACATCAAAAGAAATCAAGGAGCATATATATGGAAATAGAATAGTTATATTTGCTCCTCTTTATACAAGCAACGAGTGCACTAATAACTGTCTTTACTGTGGTTTTAGGTCACTAAATAAAGACCTTGAAAGAAAAACCCTTTTGAATGATGAAATCATGAGTGAAGTTAGACTTCTCGAAGAAATGGGACATAAAAGGATTCTTTTAGTTTGCGGTGAAGACAAAAGGATAACCGATATTGACCATATAACTTCTGCAATGGATCTTATATATAATAATTCAGATATCAGAAGAATCAATGTAAATGCAGCGCCTATGGAAGTTGAAGAATTTAAAAAACTCAAAGCTGCTGGAGTAGGAACTTTTCAAATTTTTCAAGAAACTTATCATAGAGACACTTATAAAAAAATGCATATATCTGGTTCAAAAAGAGATTATGACTATAGATTAACTGCAGTTGAAAGAGCACTTGAAGCAGGGATAGATGATTATGGAATAGGTGTCCTGCTAGGCCTTTACGATTATAAATTTGATGTTCTTGCCACACTTGTTCATGCGGAATATATGGATACAAAATATGGAGTAGGTCCTCATACTATATCAATACCACGACTTAGACCTGCTCATGGCTCAGGACTAGATAAAGTTCCATATGAGCTTACTGATGAAGAATTAAAAAAAGTCGTGTGTATATATAGACTAGCAGTTCCATATACAGGTATCATACTTTCGACTAGAGAAAATGCATATCTTAGAGATGAACTATTAGAGCTAGGAGTTTCCCAAATGTCAGCTGCTTCAAAAACTGGACCTGGAGGCTATGCCCATGATAAGCAAAGAAAGGATCAATTTGAAACCTCTGATGAGAGATCTCTTGATGAGATATTGAATACTATAATAGACCAAGATCATCTTCCTAGTTTTTGCACTGCCTGTTACAGATCAAATAGAACAGGAGAGGCTTTTATGAACTTAGCAAAGGAAGCCGATATCAGCAAATTTTGTCAACCTAATGCAATAATAACTTTAAAGGAAAAGCTTATGGGAACAACTGATACAGAGCTCATTTCAAAAGGAAATATTATAATAGAAAAAGAACTTATGAAAATAACTGAAAAACCGATAAAAGACGAAGTATTATCTAGGCTCAAAAGAATAGAAAATGGTGAAAAAGACCTGTTTATGTAGGAGGAACTATGAAAAATTATTTGATTATGACATCATCAACCAGCAATATGCTAAAGGGCGACAACTTGCTAAAAGAAAACTCAATAAATACAGTTCTTGTTCCTGCTCCAAAAGAATATGGTTCTGTCTGTGCTATTGCTATTAGAGTAAGTGAACAAGACCTTGAAAAATCTAAAGAGTTGCTAAAATCCCACGATGTAAATGTGGAAGGTATCTATGAAGATTTACATGAAAAACTAGATAATATTGTGAAAAAATTAAAAGACAAACATATAAGTCTGGAATTTAAGGAAATTACCAAAAGTATAGAAGAAGGAAAAGAGCTAGCTTATGAAGATGTACTTTATCTTTTGAAAACTGATAGACCTGCAGAGCAGGAAGCACTATTTGAACTGGCAGATGAGATGAGAAAAAAAGTAGTTGGTGATGTAGTTGACATTAGAGGAGCTATTGAGTTTTCAAACTACTGTATCAAAGATTGTAACTACTGTGGTCTTAGAAAAGATAATCTTGAACTTGAGCGCTATAGAATGTCTGAAGACGAAATCCTTGAAATTGTAAATGATATAAAAAATATGGGCCTTAAAACTGTAATTCTACAATCAGGAGAGGATCCACATTATACTAAAGAAATAATGGGAAATATATTAAAAAGAATAAAAAATGAAACAGGCCTAAAGATTACTCTATCTATAGGTGAAAGAGAGCTTGAGGAATATGAGTATTTCAAATCATGTGGAGCTGACAATTATCTTCTTAAGATAGAAACTACAAATAAAGCTATATTTGATGAAATTCATCCAGATGGAGATATGGAAAATAGGCTTAAATGTATACAAAAAATAAAGTCTTTAGGATATCTAAATGGTAATGGAGCAATAATAGGTCTTCCAATGCAAAAAGAGGAGGATATTGCAAAGGATATAATGTTTTTTAAGGACATGGGAATTAATATGATTGGAATAGGACCTTTTGTTCCCGCTAAGAACACTCCATATGAAAATCTACCCCATGGAGATGTTCGCATGACTTTAAAAGCTGTGGCAGTGACTAGGCTTGTCTGTCAAAGAGTATTTATCCCAGCAACTACTGCACTTCTTACTGTGGATAGGTCTGCACAGGCCAAGGCACTAATAAGTGGAGCCAATTCCCTTATGCTTGTAAACACGCCAGAAACTTATAGAGAAAATTATGTTATCTATTCAAATAAAAGTGAAGTCGGACTGGATTATGCAATAGAGTCTATAAAAGAAGCTGGTAGAAAACTCCCACTTTATTTAACTAAATCTAAGGAGGTTTAATATGCTTCAAACGCCTAGAGCCTTTAGGCTACATATAGGAATCTTTGGAAAAAGAAATGCAGGTAAATCATCTCTTATAAACGCACTTACAAATCAAGAGCTTGCACTTGTTTCTCCAGTCCCAGGAACTACTGCAGACCCCGTGTATAAATCCATGGAGATCCTACCACTTGGTCCTGTTGTTTTAATAGATACTGCTGGAATTGATGATGAAGGAGATCTTGGAGAGCTTAGAGTTAAAAAAACTCTGGAAGTTCTAAATAAAACAGAAATAGCAATATATGTAGTTGATAGTATGCAATGTGTGAGTAGTTTTGACAAAGAAACTATTGAAATGATAAAAGAAAAAAATATCCCAATAATAGGTGTAGCCTCAAAGCTAGAGGATAATATTCAAAAAAGCATAATTAAAGATTTCGAAAATGAACTAGGAATTCCCTTTATAGGATGTAGCGCTAGCACAGGTGTTGGTATAAATGATTTAAAGGAATATCTATCTAAGATAAATCCAAATACTGAAGAAAAAAAACTTGTTGGTGATCTTATAAATCCACTTGATTATGTAGTACTTGTAGTACCTATAGACAAGGCGGCTCCAAAGGGAAGACTGATACTTCCTCAGCAGCAAGTAATAAGAGATGTACTAGACCATGGTGGTATCCCTGTAATATGTAGAGATACAGAGCTTGATGAAACTCTAAAGAAAATATCAGAAAAACCTAGGCTTGTAATTACAGACTCTCAAGCATTTGAGTCTGTAAGCAAGATTGTAGATGAAGATATACCACTTACATCCTTTTCTATATTATTTGCTAGATTTAAAGGTGAGCTCTCGATTCTTGCAGATGGAGCAAACTCTATAGAAAAACTAAAGCCAAAATCCAAGGTTTTAATTTGTGAAGGATGTACTCACCATAGACAGCAAGGTGATATAGGAAGAGATAAGATTCCAAAATGGCTTGAAAGCATATCGTCCTCTGAGCTTGATTATGATTTTTATTCAGGAACTTCATACCCTGAAAGTTCTAAAATAAAAGAATATGATCTTATAGTTCACTGCGGAGGCTGTATGCTCAATTCCAAGGAAATGGAAAATAGAGTATATAGGGCATTTGAGGAAGGTGTTCCTATAGTTAATTACGGGGTACTGATATCCAAAGTCTTTGGAGTTCTTGATAGAGCTTTATCCCCTTTTCTATAAGAAATATTACAAAATCCCAGTATGAATGAATTTCACACTGGGATTTTCCAATCTAATGTTATTTTTTTATCCTCTTATTTTTTTACTTCCAATGACTGCAGCTCCTATCGCTCCTGTCAGCTGAGAATTTTCATGAGTTAGAACCTCTTGCCTAAGCTTTTCACTGAGAACACTTGTAATAACTTTGCTCTTTGAAAGTCCACCACTAAAAAATATGCTCCCATCAAAATTTAGTTTTCTGGCAAAAATTGCCGTTCTTTCACAAATCGAATCAACTATGCCCATTGCAATGGACTCAGCTTTTTCCTCTTTTGCCAAAAGACTCACGATTTCACTTTCCGCAAATACAGTACACATACTACTTATTTTTAGTGGATTTTCTCCTTCAATAAAACTATCAATATTGCTTATTTCCTGTTTAAGGGTTCTCATCATAACTTCTATAAATCTACCTGTTCCAGCAGCACATTTGTCATTCATTGCAAAATCAACGATATTTGAATCTCTATCTAGTTTTATTACTTTACTGTCCTGCCCTCCTATATCTATAACCGCACTAATTCCAGGACAAAGATAGGATGCTCCCTTCCCATGACAAGTGATTTCGGTTACACTTTTGTCCGAAAGGCCTTCAAGCAGATTTCTTCCATATCCTGTGGTTACAGTATATACGTCATTGTCTTTTTTTAATATCCTATAAACTTCCTTCATTGCTTCTTTTGGGCTAGAGCCAGTAGATACTATTACTGAGTCCAAAACATTCTTTCCGTCAAATAAAACCCCTTTTGTTGTGGTTGACCCAGAGTCAATCCCAAGTATTAGCATAAATCTCTCCTTAATTAAATCATTTCTACAAATGCAGCCATTCTAGTATTTAACTGCCCTATATCAGATGTTGAATAATCAGTCTCTATACTCATATAAGGAATGTCTTTTGAACCATTTACAAATCTTTTTATATTTAATGTTTCAATAGCATAGGTATGACAGGCTTGAAGTATTACATCAACTACTCCATCTACCTTGTATTCATCTATTGCTCTATCAAGCATCTTAATACGATTGTCATTAGGAGTCATACATGAACATCCTATAGAAAGATATTTTTCAGCTAAAGCTTCATATACATCTTCTTTTTCCTCTGATACTAAGTCCTCTATTGCTTTAGCTCCCATACAGTTTTCAAAAAATACTACATTTGCTCCGTTATCTTCTATGGCTTTTACTACCTTTTCCGTAACTCCTCCTATTGGACATCCTGTGATTAATATTCTTGGCTTTCTTTCTAAAACTTTACCTTCGTTATATTCTTCAGTTATCTTTTGAGTTAAAGCTTCTACTTCTTTTATACTTTGCTCTCTATCAAATTTGAAAGTCGAACCATAAAGTACTTTTAGAATATCCCCTCCTGTTATCGCAGGTGGATCTAGCTTTCCAAGGGCATAAAAATTCTTTAAAGCAGTTCTTTCTCTGTTTTTTAAATTAATAGCACTTTTTATATGATCTTCTGTAATTTTTGTATCAAATTTTTCTTCAAGTATATCTTTTAACTTTATGATTTCATTTTTCCATAGATTAAAAGAATCTTGTCCTATCTGAGTATTTGGAAGCTGCATTACATGAACATCTTTATACTCTCCCATATATTCATACATTTTTTTCTTTCCATCACATGTTGTTTCACCCACAACTATGTCTGAAAAATAAAAATATGGGCACTTGTCTGTTTTACCAAAACCATAGCTAGATTTGATTAATGGACAAAGGTTTCTAGGAAGATCTTTTTCTGCTTCTCCAATAGTTTCGTCTGATGTAGCGCAAAGAGATACAACAGCTGCTCCCATTGCAAGTGGAAGCTCTTGAGGCATATATGTACAGAAAGTTCCAACCATAGGTACATTTTTTTCTTTTAAATCTTTTGCAAGCATAAACCCGTTTCTTCTAGCTTCTGCAAATTCTTCAAAAATCTCAGGCAATTCTTTTCTAAGCTCCATATTAAACCTCCAAATTATATTATTTCAGTGTATAAATCCTTCACCTATCTCAATGATAAAGTAGTTTTTTTAACAAGTCTAATCAAGTTTCTCTATTACATTTATAGAAATATTCTATAAAGCTGATAATTTTTATAAATATAAGATATTATTTCCTAATAAACTTTGCTTGGTCTAATCACCAGCTATAATAAAGATACAAAAATGAGTATAAAAAAATAAATTTGGGTAAGGTTTATTAAAAGGAGGAAAAGAAATGATATATGTATTTTTAGCAGATGGTTTTGAAGAAACAGAAGCAGTAGCTCCTATAGATATTTTAAAACGAGCCAATATTGATGTACAAACTGTATCAGTAAAGGAAGACTCTCTTTTAGTAAAAGGTGCACATGGTATTATTTTGCAGTGTGATGAACTAATTAAAAATGTAAAAATAAAAAATGATGATGGGATTTTCTTGCCTGGTGGTATGCCTGGGACCCAAAATTTAAAAAATTCATTTATGGTAAAGCATCATATTCTAGCTGCAAATAAAAATAAAAATCTAATTTTTGCAATTTGTGCGGCTCCAACAGTACTCTATGATTTGGATATACTCAATGGCAAAAAAGCGACTTCATTTCCAGCTTTAAAGGAAACCTTCAAGGATTCTTTATATATTGAAGAAGATATCGTCCAAGATGATAATATAATAACCTCTAGAGGAGTTGGGACTGCATTAAAATTTGGACTTTATATGGTAGAAACTATATCTTCAAAAGAACTTTCCCATAAAATTGCAAAAGAAATACTTTACTCCTCTTAAATTCATAAATATTTTTCTATAAATCAACTAGATTTTAAATAAAGTTTAATAGATTTTATCCATTAAAAACCCTCTAGATAGGATAGATTTTCCTATACTAGAGGGTTTTTATTATTCAGATGCACTATCTCCTGCAAGTGCTCCAGTAGAAAAAGCAATCTGGAGATTATAGCCCCCTGTATTTCCATCTAAGTCAAGGGCTTCTCCTGCAAAATATAGATTTTTTACTAATTTAGACTCTAATGTTGATGGCTTTATGTGTTTCAAATCTACTCCACCCTTAGTAACCATACTGTTTTCAATAGAACCAAATGATTTTACGTCTAATTTATATTCTTTTATTTGTTTTATTATTTCATCTATTTCATTTTTATTGAGATTAAAAATATCTTTTTCATTGTAATCCTTCATGATTCTTTTTAAGATTTCAACTGGAAGAATACCTTTAAACCTATTAACAATATTTTTTTTATTTTTTTGAAGAAGCAATTCTAGGAGCTTCTTCTGTGAATAATGTGGTAAAAAATCTATCCTTAAATCTATATCTTTTCCTTCGTATTTTGATATATAGCTGCTCATATCAAGTGCTGCAGGGCCACTGATTCCATTATGTGTAAATAAAATATCTCCAGTTACTTTGTATATTTTTTTATCAGCCTTAGCTGTAAGAACTACATCTGATATACTTATTCCAACTAGATTGTCTTCCTCTCCTTTGTGAAGGTTGATATAAACAAGAGCCGGATAAAACTTACTTACTTTTATGTTTTTACTTTTTAGGACGCTAAAAAAAGCTCCATCTGAGCCTGTTTTACTATAGCTCATTCCCCCGGTACATACTATTACCTTGTCCGCTTTTATCTCACCTTTATTTGTTATTACTCCTTTGATTTCTTCATTTTCTATAATCAAATCAGTAACTTGCTCTTTTAGCCTTAAGTTTACTTTATTTGATATAAGTAAGGTTTCAAGAACACTTAGTATCCCTTCTGCTGAATTATCCTGAGGGTATATTTTATTTCCTTCTATCTTAAAACTAACTCCTTCATTTTCGAAGAAATCTAGTAAATCATCCTTTGAAAAATAATTAAGTGCACTATACAAGAATTTAGGATTTTCTGTTATATGAGAGTAAAATTCCTCATTTGAAACATTGCTTGCTATATTACATCTGCCGCCACCAGTAATGAGTAGCTTTTTTCCTAACATATTGTTTTTTTCTATTATTGTTACGTTGCAATCTTTATTAGAGGCCTTAATTGCTGCCATCATTCCTGCAGGGCCTGCTCCTATAATCACTATTTCCTTCAAATCATAACCTCCAAATTATAAAAATCTTTCCCAATTTATATATTCATTTAATTTATCTACAAACTTTTCCATATAATTTTTTTCTAAATCAGTGAATCTATTTAAAGACGGGCTATCCAAATCCAATACCCCATAAACTATATCATCTTTTATTATTGGTACTACAAGCTCTGATTTGGAGGCAGAATCACAAGCTATGTGACCTTCAAATTCTTCCACATTTGGAACTAACATGGTATTTCTTCTTGTGGCAGCTGCTCCACAAACTCCATTTTGAAGTTTTATTCTGTTGCAAGCTGGAAGGCCTTGAAATGGTCCTAGTACAAGCTCTTCATTTTTCATCAAATAGACTCCTGCCCAGTTTAAATCTTCAACTAAAGCTTTAATAAGAGCCATCGCATTTGATATATTTGCAAGTTCGTCACTTTCTGAGCTCAACTGTCCTTCAAGAAGTACAAGCATATATTTAAGTCTTTGCTCTGCATTCATTTTTTCTATTCCATTTAGTTTTATGGCCATTTTTTTCTCCTTATAGTGTCTTCATTAAGTTTTCTATCTTTGGGTAAAGCTCATCTAAAGTTATATCCGTACTTTCTGATTCAGTTCTTAACTTTAGCTCTACTTTCCCTTCTTTAAGCTTCTTTCCGATAGTAATTCTAACTGGAATCCCAATTAAATCTATATCTTTAAATTTTACTCCAGCCCTTTCATTTCTATCATCCAGTATTACATCATAACCTAAATCCATTAACTGTGTATATATCTTTTCTGCGGCTTTTAGCTGATCTTCATCTTTGGTCATAACTGGAACTACAGCAATTTCAAATGGAGCTATTTGTCTTGGCCATTTGATTCCAAATTCATCATTGTACTGCTCAATAATTGCTGCAATTGTTCTTGTGATTCCAATGCCATAGCATCCCATTACCATAGGATTTATTTTACCATTTTCATCAGTAAAGTTGCAGTTCATAGCCTCAGAATATCTTGTTCCAAGCTTGAAAATATGTCCAACCTCTATGCCTCTTGCAATAGTAATAGGTGAACCACATACAGGACAAGCTTCTCCCTCTTCTACATTTCTAAAATCTCCAACAACTCCATCAAAATCTTCAGGATAGTTTACATTTGCAATATGATAGTCTTCTTCGTTTGCTCCTGTTATAAAATTGAATCCATTTGCTATTTCCTGATCAATTAATAATATATCAGTTTTGATGCCAACAGGTCCTGCGAATCCAACTGGAGCCCCTGTAACAGCTTTTACAGTTTCCTCATCTGCCATATCAAAATCTATTACGGTTCCTATTGCATTTTTAATCTTTATTTCATTTGCTTCTCTATCTCCACGAAGTATTACTGCAACAGTCTTATCGTCTGCTTTGTAAATCAGAGTTTTTGCAAATTTAGCACCATCACAAGAGAAAAAATCGCATAGCTCTTCTATAGACCTAATTGCTGGTGTGTGAATTTTTTCGATTATCTTTTTGTCTTCCCCTATATGCTCTTGAACTATAGCTTGAGCTTTTTCAAGATTTGCGCCATAGTCACAGTTGCTGCAAAAAACTACAGCATCTTCGCCAACTTCTGATTTAACCATAAACTCAACAGAGCCCACTCCACCTATTGCTCCAGAATCAGCTTCCACTGCTTTAAATTCAAGACCACATCTTTCAAAAATTTTATTGTAAGCATCATACATATTCTGAAAAGAACTATCTTGTCCTTCAAAATCTCTATCAAAGCTGTAGGCATCTTTCATGACAAACTCTCTTGCCCTCATAATACCGAATCTAGGCCTTCTTTCATCTCTATATTTTGTCTGAATCTGGTAAATATTTATAGGAAGCTGCTTATATGTCTTGATTTCATTTCTTATTATATCCGTGAAAACTTCCTCATGGGTTGGGCCTAAACAAAAATCTCTACTATGTCTATCCTTAAGTCTAAACATTTCGTCTCCATATAGACTCCATCTTCCTGACTCTTCAATAAGCTCAGAAGGAATAATAGCAGAACATAGTATTTCCTGACCTCCTGCCCTGTTCATTTCTTCTCTAACTATGTTTTCTATTTTTTTTATAGTTTTAAGTCCAAGGGGCATATAATTATATATTCCTGAAGCAGTTTTTTTAATAAGTCCTGCTCTCATCATAAGGATATGACTTGTTATTTCAGCATCAGAAGGAGTCTCCTTCATAGTAGTAAAAAACATTTTTGACATTTTCACAGGTAATCACCTCTTTAATAGTATTTATATTAAATTATTTCTTTTAGTTTTTCTTCTATAAAAGCTTTGATTTCCTTATCTTCAATTGTAATCACAGACTCATCAAATAAATCAGGTTTTACTCTAAAGAAGTTTATAATAAGCTTATTTTTAGAGACTTTGTATACATCGTGGTGTCCTGGGACAAAAACAACCTCAAGTTCTTCTGCATTTGTATCTATATTTTTCAAATTATCTTTTATGCTATCTAGGTTTAATGTTTTAAGAGGCGCAAGCATAAGATTCATATAATCCATATCTTCCATCATCCACATATTATTATTCCAAAATTTTCTTTCTTTTTTGTTTGTGCTATTTAAGATTTCTCTATTTGATATTGCGCTTAGGACAAGTCTTACAGATTCTGATGTGAAATCATCTTCATAAATTTCTTTCATTTCATTTTTATCGGCAATACTCATGATATATGCTTCTCCAACTTTTTCTCTATCTTTTGTTGCCTGCCAAAAATAAAGCATAGATTCCATCACTTCAAGATTTACTTTTATTGTTTTAATCATTTATATTCACTCCTCAATATTGTGTATTTGTTAAGAATAGATTATCCTATATTAGACTATAATTCAATTGTTTGTACTATATATCTTAATAGTTCAATTAAAGTTTTTCTATAGAAACTTACTGATTTTATTTAAAATTTAGAAATCATGTTATCATATTTTGTTTTAAAAATTCGTAAAAATAAATTAATTCTTTAATATAAAGTTCATCATCCATATATATAAAATTGAATTCTTTTTCAATTGTAAAATCTTCTACTTTGACTTCTATAAGCTCTCCAGCATCAATCTCTTTTTTTGCAGCATCTTTATACATAAAACTAATACCAAGATTGGATTTTACAAGACTCTTAATTAAATTCACATTACTAATTTCTATTTTTTGGCTAAAGTTTTTTAAGTTAAAATTCTTATCTACTAAGGCCCTCTCTAGTATTTCTCTTGACCCAGACCCTTTTTCCCTTATAATTAGAGTCTCATTTAAAATGTCTTCAATTCTTATATTTGATTTTGTTGCAAGATTATGATCTTTTGAAACCGTAAGGATGAATTTTTCATTTTTTAGAACCTTAAAATAGTATTTTGTTTTATCAAACAAGCCTTCTACCAATGAAAAATGTATTTCTCCCTTCTCTAACATTTCCAGATTTTTTTTAGTATTTTCAACATAAATTTCCAAATTATAATTATCGAAATTTCTAAACATTTCAAATAAGATTGATTCGAGGGTGAATTCTCCTATTGTAAGGGTTGCTCCAAATTTTATTGACTTAATTTTTGAGCTTGATTGTTTTATATTCTCAATAAAAAAAATTTCACTAAGTTTTATTTTATTAGCATATTCTAATAAAATCTTTCCTGAATCTGTAAGGATCAGATCCTTTCCTTTATAATTTAAAAAACGACTATTATATTCTTTTTCTAATGATTTGATATGTTGAGAAACTGCTGGTTGAGTCAAATTTAAGTTTTGGGCAGCTTTAGTAAAGCTTTTTAATTCCCAAACTTTTAAAAAAGACTGTAGTCTTATATCCAATAGGCTTCCTCCTATAAATTATATTTATCGACTCATAACTATATATAATTAGATTTTATTCTAAATCAATGATAAAATCAATTCATAAAATACGATAAGGAGGAAATCATGAATCTTAATAATAATCATTTTGGAATTATATTCGCATTTTTCTTAGCAATAGCCTCAGTTTTTATAAGTAATATACTCCCTATTCATTTGATAGGACCGGGTGTAATCGCTTTACTTTTAGGTATTGGGTTAAATCCTTTCATTTCAAAATACAATATTCTTATACCAGGATTTAATTATACCTCGAAAAAAATCCTTAGGTTAGCAATCATACTTATGGGTTTGTCTTTGAGCTTTAATCAGGTCTTGTCAGTAGGTGCAATATCATTATTAGTAATGATTTTCACATTAATAACTGCCTTTGGCGGAGGTTATTTATTGGGAAAATTATTAAATATGGACTGGAAGCTTTCAAGCCTCATATCTGCTGGGACTGGAATTTGTGGAGGATCTGCAATTGCCGCAGTAGCTCCAGTTATAGATGCAAAAGATAGTGATATTGCTTATGCCATATCTGCAACCTTCATTTTTGATATTGTAATGGTAGTGATATTTCCATTGATGGGAGCATATTTCAATATGTCAGATATGGGATTTGGTTTATGGACAGGAACGGCAGTAAATGATACATCTTCTGTAGTAGCTGCCGGATACGCTTTTTCAGATGCTGCTGGAAATTTTGCGGTAATAGTCAAACTCACTCGAACTCTATCTATAGTTCCTGTAGTTCTTATATTTTCATATATCAACAATAAACTTAATCAAAAAAAAGAAGCTTTGGCACTTGTAGCAAATGGATCTTATATTATAGATGAGAAAAAACAAAGCAAGGTAGATATAAAAAATATTTTTCCTTGGTTTATAGTTTTATTCTTATGTATGGTACTCATTAAGAGCACTGGCTTTATTCCAGATTTTCTAGTAAGTAACTTTAGCAGCTTGAGCAAGTTTTTGATGGTAATGTCCCTAGGTGCTATAGGTTTAAAAACAAATCTAAAAAAACTATCTAAATCAGGATTCTCACCTATGATTCATGGATTTATTATTTCATCTTTAGTTGTAATTGTTTCTTTTATAGTTCAAAAATTAATTGGACAAATATGAAAAAAGATAACAATAAACAAATACTTAGCAAGAGCTAAGTTCTTAAATTAATATTATATTTAAAAATAAAGGAATTAAGTTTTGCAAAATATCTTAAGCAAAAATTAATTCCTTTTTGAATTCATTATTTAATCTTTTCACTAACTGTCTAAAAGTTCTTTTATTAATCTAGATATTATCTCTGGAACTCTTTCATAAACATCAGGCCCATAAACTCTTTCTGTGATTTTATGAAGATCTTTTCCCCATGGTCCAATATTTACAACAGGCATATCTAGGGTCCTCATTTCATCAAATGGAACTGAATACAAGTTCCCCCATCCTGGACTATTTGCAGTTATTACATCTATATCTTCCTGATTTCCAAGCCACCCTGCATATGAAAGATCTGACATTCCCATAAAATATAGATTTTTTTCATACTCTACATTATAAAGCTCTTTGGATATTTTATTTACTCTATTTGAAAGAGTGAATCTATCTCCATTTTTAATTAAAAAATTTGATATATGAGGATAATAAGGCCCTGAAATAGCAACTACAACAGATGGCCCTTCTAAATCAATATAATCAGCAGTGTATTCAATTAATCTTATAGTTCCTTCGGGAAGTGTGATTTCATTTTTATCCACAAGTTCTTTTATATCTTTTTGAAAATCTTCATAAGAATTTATAAAACTTGTCCCACCCTTTACTATAGCTTCTTTGAATATATCTTCAAAAGTAAGTGTATTAGGTACAAACCCGATTTCTTCTTCTAAATCATTAGTTAGTTTGCAAAACTCGCTATATGATTTTGAAAAATGATTCAAAGTTACTTCTAATGCTTTTTCTGATATAGTAATCATCTTTTCAAGTATTTCAGTCGGTGTTTTAGTAAAAGTCAACCAATTAAAATATCCTGTAGCTGCTTCAGGAATAGATGCATCATAGGCTTTTTTTCTATCCTTTAGATTAACCCATATAGGAGGAGGTGTAGCATCAAATTCCACTTTATCAGAGAGATTTACATTCAGCTCTGTAAGCATTTGGATATTAGCTAAAATTAGAGATGGGTTTATTCCATTATATGGATCTCCAACATGACTTTTAACTCCTTTAACATAAACAACAGGCATAATCTTACCTACAGACCCTTCATAAATTATAGCTTTGTTCTTCATCATATTATAGTATGGCTCAGAGTTTATTGTTAATATATATTTCAATCTGTACTGTTCTTTTAAATCATGGATTAATTTTACAGCAAATAACATTCCTCTTGAGAGAGTTTCTTCATCTGGGACACTTAGAAATAAAATATTCCCATTAAAATTTTCTTTTGAAAATTCTTCAATAAGTGATAAATGAATTGCTACTCCAGCCTTCATATCAGCAGTACCTCTTCCAAAAATCCAATCTTTTGATTCTATATCCAATCTAATATTTTTCCCAAAATTTCTTTTTGAAAGTTCATTTTTTAGCTCATCGGGTCTAAGGGCTAAGTGTTGAATTTTTCCATATTCATATGAGTCTACAGTGTCATAGTGATTTATGAGAATTATTGTTTCATCATTTTGATTGTTTCCTTTTACGAGAGCCCAAATAACTTCTCTACTGTTGGTGTCATCTTCGAGTAAGGCGGCCCCTGCGTGCTCTGGGTAAGATTTAAAGTATTCTCTAGATTTAATCCAGCTCAAAATAGTCTCTCCGATGACACTTTCATAAAGAGTATTAGTATCGCTCCTTGTAGAAACCAGCCTTAAAAATAATGGTTCTATTAGTTTTCTTCTATTCATGCTATCTCCTTTTTCGAAAGTTTCTCAAAATATTCTTTTACATCTCTCATAATCCAAAATAATCCATACATTAATTTTACTTTCATTCTTTTTTTATTAATGCATCTGTCTTTTTTACTGTTTTCTTTATGATAATAGCTTATTCCCATTATATTCTCCCATAAACATATACTCTCTGATTCACCTTTTAATATTGAAGTTAAATGAGTAAAATTTTTATAAAGATTAAATCTTCTAAAGTTTAGGTATAACTAAAATCAAGGAACGAATTTAAACTAGCGAGTTTTATAACAAGGAGAATATAACTATGAATATAATATTTCTCATAATCGGAGTGACAATTGTAAATTTTATTGTAATAGACATGATCTGGACTTCCTTATGGGTGGATAAAGGGGCTGGAATTTTGACAAGAAATTTATCAAATATAACTTGGAATATCTTAGTTAGGCTAAATACAAAAAAATCAGGGATTTTAAATGCATCTGGTCCCATAATTTTAATGATTACTTTATTTTCTTGGGTTCTGATTTTATGGATAGGGTGGGCTTTTGTATTTGCAAGCGGTTCAAAAGATATTGTAAACTCTATCACAGGAAACCCAATGGAAACTATCGATATCATTTATTATTCTGGATATGTATTATTTACATTAGGAAATGGAGACTTTGTTCCAATTACAGGTCTTATGAAAATTCTGTCTACTTTTTCTACAGGGGTAGGAATGTTGTTGTTGACTATTGGAGCTTCCTATATAATATCCATAGTAGGTGCAGTAGTAAAAAAAAGAGCTTTTGCAATCAACGTTTCAAGCGTTGGCAAAAGCCCTCAGGATATTATTGTAAATTCATGGAACGGTAAAAACTTTCAGCATATGGATTCTTTTTTAATTTCCTTATCAAGTGAGCTAAGTACTTTGACATATCAACATAAGGCTTATCCACTTCTTTACTATTATCATACAGATGATTTTAATAAAGCTCTATCTGTAGCTATTGTAAAACTGGATGAGGTACTTACTATCTTAGAACATGCTGTGGAATACGAAAAACAACCTAATTCTTTATTATTTATAGGAATGAGATCTTCAATTGACAACTACCTAAATATATTAAACAAGATGTATATAAAGTCTTCAGATATTCCCCTTTCTATACCTGATTTAAGGATTCTTAGAGAAAAAAATATTCCGGTAAAATCAATAGATGATTTTAACAAAGAAATCAAAAAAATCGAATCAAGGAGAAAGAACTTAAGAGGACTTTTAAACTACGACAACTGGGATGAAGATGTAATATACTCTAGTAAAAGCAAATTCTCTTTTAAATAGATATTCCAAACCAGTTAACATATGAATGTTTTGTAAATCCTGCTTTACTTGCAAGACTAGGTGACATTTTATTAGAATCAATTATATGTAAAAATGGAATTTTCCCTGATTCTAATATCTTTTTTGCTAAATCAATTGTAACCTCAAGAGCATAGTTTTTATTTCTATGCTCTTTTTTGGTATACATTATTCCCATAGAGTTATCATTGTGAACTAAAACCCATGAAACAAGTTCTTTATTTATATAAACTCCAGAGGAAGGTCTTTTAAGAATATCCTGCTCTATTCTTTGAAGACTTTTATCTCCTTTGAATTCATAATAATCATTTATTATCGGAGCGTCCTTTATATCAATTGGCCTTATTTGATTTTTTATTAAGGATGTATTTAAATTTTCTTCTTTGAGAAAATATAAGCTGCACCTATTTTCCCAATCCTGATTATATTTCCCTTTAATTTTATCTGATATTTCCTCTTTGATTCCTGAAAAACCGAAGCTTCCTTTTTGGAATTTTTTTGTTAATATCTCCTCTAAAAACTCATCACTTTGAGTATAAATATAATTAAAATATCCCAATCTTACAAGTACTCCTTTTGGATTTTTCAAGGAATCAACATATATCTCACAGTCTTCTTCGTTTTCCAGTATTCCTAAAATATTTAAATTCACTATATAGTCTTTTTTTAAAAAGTCAATTATTTCTAGGGATGGCATAGTTTTGATTATCATATTTTAAACACCTTCCATCTATTTGTTTTAAAATAAAATAATATAATTATTGCTTCAATAAATACAGATAATGCTATAGAATACCATACTCCATTGAGTTCTAGATTAAAGCTTTTAGCTAAAATATATGCCAGGGGGAGCTTAAATACAACATTTGCTACAATTGAAGCAAGCATAGGTGGAAATGTGTCACCAGCTCCCTGAAAAACGCCGCCATATGTAGTTGTAAATACCACAAATACTATCCCCATATATATTATTCTTAAATAAGAAACTCCATATGATATAACTGCTGGGTCTTTTATAAATATTCTCATCATATATGAAGGAAA
The DNA here is from genome assembly GCF_017874355.1 of Acetoanaerobium pronyense. Lineage (GTDB taxonomy): Bacteria > Bacillota > Clostridia > Peptostreptococcales > Filifactoraceae > Acetoanaerobium > Acetoanaerobium pronyense. The sequence continues at coordinate 29,821 of NZ_JAGGLI010000017.1, read as the reverse complement.
GATTACATATGGCAATGAAAAAATAAGCACATTAATAAAGGCAATTTTCAATCCCTCTTTTATAATTTTGTCACACTGATGAATATTTCCTCTCCCTAGACTCTGTCCTACCATTATTGATATTCCTGTTGAAAGACCAATAAGGACAATAAAGGTGTAATTAAAAAGCTGGCTTCCTATATTAAAAGCAGCAGATCCTTCTGCTTGACCAACTTCATAAACAAGACTGAACATAAGCATTCCCGTAATTGGTCTTGCCACTTGCTGAAGGCAAGCCCATCCTCCTATTCTGAATATCCTTGAGGTTGTTTCAAAGTGTATTTTAAGATTTGCAATAAACAAAATTATATTTTTTTCGTATATTTTTATTAGTACAATTACTATTGCTGCAATAAAGGAAAATAAGTTTGATATGACAGTGGCAATTGCAGCCCCCTGTATTCCCATATTCATTTGAAAAATAAAAATGTAGTCAAGCAAAATGTTAATTATATTAGAAAATCCAAATATAATTAATGGCGTCATAGTATCTCCAAGTGACTGTATGATAGTCCTTAGAGCAGAATTTAAGAAAACAAATACTGTTCCTAAAAAGATAATAGAAATATATTCATAAGCAAAATTCCCTACTATTTCTGAAGGGCTAAATATCTTTTCTATTATGGATATAGCGTTAAGGTAACATAATATTCCCAAAGAAATCCCAATTAACCCAGCAAGCGCTATAGAATTTCCGCTATATCTTTTCACTTTCAAATAATCGTTTTCTCCATAGCTCCTTGAAACCAAAGCTATAGTACCTGCAGATACAAGAGTTGATATTACAAATATAACTCCAGTTATAGAGTTGGCTATACCAGCTGCTGCTGCTTGGTTTACTCCTAGATTTGATATGAAATACGTATCTACTGTATTGAGTAAACTCTGAAGTATCATTCCAATCATAACAGGCCATGAAAGTTTAAATATAGTCTGCATTGTTACCTGACTATGCTCTTCTATAGGTGTTTTCTCAAATTTATTGTCTGTTATGTTCAAACTGAAACAGTCCCCCTAATGATGATCCTATACTATTGGAAATTTCATTTTATAATCCATTTTAAATTTATACATTCTTTGGTCTGCAGTTTTTGTAAGGTCATTTAACAATATACCATCTTCGCCAAAAGTAGCTATGCCATAGCTAAACGAACATTTTATATTAGTTCCTTCAATATTTATTGGATTTTTTTCTAAGCTTTCTAAAAAACCATCCAATCTTTTTGAAAGAAGGTTGTGATTCGAATTAAAAAAGATTCCTATAAATTCATCCCCACCATATCTAGCTAAAATATCACTTTTTCTTATTATTCCTGAGCATCCTTTTGCAAATTGTTCCAAGACCATATCCCCTGCAAGATGCCCAAAATTGTCGTTTATAAATTTTAGGCCATTTAGATCAAAAACTACTAGGTTAAATTTTTCTTCATATCTTAAAGATTTTTCTTTTATATTATAAAATATTTTTTCAAAATAACTTCTATTATAAAGATTTGTAAGGCTATCAAATTGAGACAAATATACCTTTTCCTCATATAGCATATGATTTGATATTGCAATTTCAACATTGTTTTTTATAAACTCCATTACTTTTATGTCGTTCTCATCAAAGGCGTTAAATTCAGTAGAGTCTATATTTACTATCCCAAAAAAATCTCCATTAACATATATAGGAGCTGTGAGAGTGGATTTGATATACTCAGAGTCATTATCTGATGTTCTTATAGGCTCAAAGCCTTCTATTTTAGTGATATCTGAGATTACTGATGTATTATCCAATTTCCCATCAGTTGCCTTATATAAAAATGACTGATTTATTGGTATCTCAAAATCATTTATATTGTCTTCGATAAAGCCAATATGAGAAACTACTTTTAAACTGTCTTCTTGTTTAATCATAATGCTTCCAAGCCGAGCATTTTTAATTGATTTGATAGCATTTTTTAAAATAAGTCTATAAATTCCCTCAATAGAGTTAGTTCTTACAATAGATTGAGTTACCTCAAGCATTGAGTCTCTTAGATTTAATAGACTAGAAAGATTATGCTCAGCAATTTTCCTATCTGTTATATTTATCATAGTTGCCAAAATATAAATAGTTGAATTATGAGATACCTTCTGCCACTGACATTCAATCCACAAAATATTTCCTTCTTTTGTAGATATCCTAAATTCAAAATTTTTATTTATATTAGTTCCATTTATTGCTTTTGCTATATTAAGATAAAAAAGCTTTTTATAATGAGAGGTCATTATTTGATTTAAATCAATTTCCTTTATTTCATTAAAGGAATAACCTGTAAGGAGTTCAAACTCTTTGTTTGCAAATAAAATCTCCTGTGAGTTTATTATTATTAAAGGATTTGGTATAAGACTATTTAAAGTCTGTAAATCATTTTCTTTTATGATTTTTATATCAATTTGTTCCACTTTAGATCACCAACTTTATTTTTTTAGCCTATTTTTAGATAGGATTCTCAAAGCTGTAAATTAAGTCAACTTTATCATTTTATTATCTATAGATTTTATATCATTTGCACCAGTTAATATCATTGTTTGATAAAGTCCGTTTTTCATATGATTTATATATTGTTTTACTCCTTCTTCTCCTGAGCCTATTGCTCCCCAAATAAGTGGTCTTGCTGAAAGTACGTAATCAGCTCCTAAAGCTATATATTTAAATATATCTTTCCCATCTCTGACACTTCCATCAGACATTATTATTATCTTTCCTTTTACAGCTTGTGCTATTTCTGGCAATACATCAACAGACGAAAGAGCATCATCCAAAACTCTCCCACCATGATTAGAAACCACTATTGCCTTTGCACCTACTTCTACAGCAAGCTTTGCCTCTTCAACTGACATTATCCCTTTTAAAATTACAGGTAGTGTTGTGCTTTTTACTATTTCTATTAAATCTTCCTTGCTTTTGGGGCCAACTGGCTGTCCAAGAAGTGCCATAGTAACAAGTCCCGCTCCATCTATGTCTATTCCAACTGCCAAAGCACCACTTTGTTCTGCTTTTTTTATATTTTCAATTATTTTTTTATTTTCTCTAGGTTTTATAATTGCAATTCCTTTTCCATTATTGTCTTTTATCGCATCCAGTCCCGACAAATAAAAATCTGGATTTCCGCTATCCCCAATCATTGCTAGAGTATCTGCCATAAGACATCCTTTTACTACATTTTTGCAGTATTCCTCTTCTGTTAAATACCCTCCCATGTTTATTTCACTGCCTGTAACAGGAGCTCCAATTAAAGGAAGTCCTAGCTTCATACCCCATAGCTCTACACTAGTATCTGGATTAACTGTATTATGTATTGTTTTTAAATTTAATTTAACCTTAGATAGCATTTCAAAATTTCTTTTCATAGAATTTCCTGTTCCTGCACCACCCATACCTGGAACTTTTCCGCTACAATACACCCCGTTGCATTCTTTACAGACATTGCAAAATCCTTTCATCCTATTTCTTGCACTATCTCTTATTTCTCCAATATTCATTTTTACCCTCCAAAATTTAAGATTATAATTCCTTAAAATAAATTGCTTATATATTTATAAAGACTTTGTTAATATTCCCTTAATAATATTATCTTATTTTTCTTTAGAATGACTACATATTATCAAAATTATTTTAAATTTCTTCGTTTTAATTTATTATTTTTTTTATTCAAGTTATATTATCTCTATTTTTTTGAAAAATAGAAAATATCATTTTCAATTTCATAATTTATCTTATTTTTGTACGCCAAATACTCTAAATGACTCATAGCTTCCCCAGAAGCAAACCATTTTTGTGGTTGAGGAAACTCATCCCAAGATTTTGCTCTAATTCTCCAGTTCATATTCATAGCTACTTCTACGACAGTCATTTTTTTATTCTTTTCTTCAAGTATTTTTATTACTTCTTCAAGTCTTTCTTCGTGATGCTCTAAAAGTTCATCTATTCTTTTTTTGTGATTTGAGATTATCCCTCTATGAGATGGAAGCATAACTTCTATATCAAAATCATATATTTTTTTAAGGCTACTAAAATATTGATTTAATATTACAGTGTATTTTTTTCCCCAATATCCTATATTTGGTGTGATTTCATCTAGCACATGATCTGCCGAAAAATACAATTTATGTTTTCTGTCATATAAATTTATCATATCAGGAGTGTGTCCAGGAACTGATACAACTTCCAGTTCAAAATTCCCAAAGATTATTTTATCCCCCTCTTTTAACACAGTGTACTCAAAGTCACTCTTTGTACTGTATTCTTTTGCAGGATTCGTATCAAAACTGTTTGCATCTTTTGGAAATCCAAATTGAAACATCATTTCTTCAAGCTCTTTCCATCTGCTATCTTGCCCCATCTCTTTTGCTATTTTCCCATCAATACCACTAAAGTATAGCTTTGCACCTAATTGATATAACTCTGCTGCTAGTCCAGAATGATCCGAATGTAAATGGGTGATTATTACCTCAGATTGAGCTATATCTATATCTAAGTTAGATAGATTATTAAAAAAAGCGTCTTTTGATAAAGAGTGATTGAATCCGGTGTCGATTATAAGAGCTTTTTTTCCATCCTTTATAACATAATTATTTATAGTCTTTAATGGAGTTCTATGAAGAGGAATTTCGCTCATCCATATATTTTTATATATCTCTTTAGTCACTTTTTTCTCCCCTTTAAATGCTTTTATTTTATTATAACAGGCAACTCTTCAATAAATTTTAATAAATCTTTGAAATCACCAGCTTCATAATCCTTTAATTCATAGTCCTCTTCTCCAATAATACAGTCCCTTAGCAAAAATGTTTTTATTCCTATCTTACTGACGCACATATCTTCAATAATATCATTTCCAATCATAAGACATTCTTGAGGCTCTTTTTGAGCTTTTTCTAATATTTCTTTGTAATATTTTAAATTGGGCTTACTGTATCTCGAGTTCTCGTATGTGGTAACAAACTTAAAATCCTCAGGATTGATTCCTGCCCACCTCATTCTATTAAACGTTGCTATTTGAGGAAAAAGAGGGTTGGTTGCTAAAATAAGGTCATAACCCTTTTCCTTTAACATATTTACAGATTTTTTTGCATATGGGGTTGGAGATGTTACAACTTTGACATCGTTGAACTCATTTTTATAATAGTTTTCAAATATTTTCTCCCATGTTTTTGCATCCTTTCCATGTATTGATGTGAAGGTTTCCCAAAATCTTTCTTCATTAGTTTTTTCTCCATCGTTTTCAAGCATTGATTTAGTACCCGCCCAAACAGATTTTATAAAAACCTCCTCCTCAATTCCATGAGCCTTACCTTTTTTAGATAACCCATCAAAATATTTTTTCAAAAAAAGATCTTGGTTCATTGGAAGTAATGTTCCGTCTAAATCAAAGATAATTGTATTCATAAATTTCCTCACTTTCAGTTGGTTAGATTATAATAAGTTGAAATCAACTAGTTTTATCCCAAAGCATATTTCTCGCATCACAAAGAAGACGCGATAGCTTTTTTATACCCGATTTTTCAAAAGATATAGTAATCATTTCATCTGTTAGTTCCATTACTAAACCTTCACCAAATACTCTATGAACAACTTCTTTTCCAATTTCTGGTATGAATCCTTCTTTTATCAAAGTATTTGAAAACCTTTCAGATACTCCAAATTTTGCTTGCTTAATATCCTTACTATCATTGACTTTATATTTATCGGGATTTGTTATTTTTTCTATTTCATTTATAAATAAAGATTTTTTATATACTTTACTTCCTTTTTCTTTAACCCAATTTAGATAAAGATTTTTTTTCGCTCTAGTTATACCAACATAAAATAACCGTCTCTCTTCTTCTATAAGATCGTTGTTATTACTGTTAATAGCCTCATAGCTTGGGATTATACTATCATTTAAATCTATTATATATACACTATCAAACTCTAATCCCTTGGATGAATGAATTGTAGAGAGAGTAATATTACTCTTTGTATTTTTGTGTGATTCATTCATAAGTTTTTTTAAATAGCTTAACCTATTTGCAAAGTCAACTATCGTATCGCACTCATCTGCTATCATTTCCAAAGAATTTAATATACTTTGAACGCTATCCATACTATAACCTAATGTATCACATATACGCTCAAGATTTTTTTCATACTTTAAGTCTTCTCTTATATATCTGATTCCTTGAGATGGACTTAAATTATTTAGTTTTTTGAATTTATTTTTTATATCATCAAGAGTTTTTATCCTATAATCAGATGGTTCAAATATACTGGAAAGATTTTCAAATACCGATACTTTTTTATCCATAAATTTAATGGATTCAATATGGTTTTTTGATACATAGGAGCTACATTTTGTATATATTCTTTCGAAAATATCTATTTTTGTATCATTAAAGGAAAGTCTAAAAAAGTTCAATACATCATCAACCACCCAGTGGTTAAAAAACTTATTATTAGTGTCTTTTATATAAAAAGAAATACTTTCTTTATCTAGTATATTTACTATATCTATAGCTGAATTGTTATTTCTATAAAGTATAGCAATAGTATGTGATTCATTTTCTTTTTTTATGTTCTCTATTATAAATTTCACTTGATTTTTTTCATTTTCAAATCCATTTACTGGTATATTTTTATATTTTCCGTTTCTCGTAAACATATTTTTATTATATCTATTAAAGTTATTTTTAATAAATTCATTTGCCGTATTTACGATTTCTTGACTTGATCTAAAGTTTTCTTGTATTTTTAATATTTTTCCGTCTTTATAAGTTTTTTTGAAATCTAAAAGATATTTTGGATCTGCTGCTCTAAACCCAAATATGCTCTGATCATCATCTCCAACCATAAATATATTTCCTAATGGCATAGAAATAAGTTCAATTATTTTATGCTGAATTAAGGAAGTATCCTGACTTTCATCAATTGATATATATTTGTATTTCTCTCTATATTTTTTTAATAAGAGTTTGTCGTTATTTAAAATATTGTATGCCTCAACAAGCATATCATCAAAATCTAGTAGCCTGATACCTGGGACTCCATTTTCTTTATAATTTTCATAGTATTTATATATTTGATGAAAATTTGTAATTCCATAGTCTTTCGAAGCTATCTGTCCTTCGCTTAACATACTATTTTTTATTAAAGAAATATTATTTGTAAGTTCTTCTAACTTATCCTCTGTAATTATTGATTTGTTATATATGGAAAATATTTCTTTTAATATTTTGGATTTATTCTCTAATCTATTTTCTAAAATCTCGTATCTTAATCCTTCACTTTGATAAAAAGTTCTTACTATATTATAAGAAAAGCTGTGAATCGTAGAAAAGTGAATTTTTTCTTCAATTATATCTCCAAAAAACATTTCGAATCTATTCTCCATATCTTTGGCAGCCATTTTACTAAATGTGAGGTTTAATATATTTTTTGGATTTATATTATGCTCAAGTATTAGATACGCAATCCTCATATTTAAAACTGTAGTTTTTCCTGAACCTGGGGTTGCAAGAAGTAGTAATGGGCCATCTTTATGGGTCACACCTTGCACTTGACTTTCATTTAAGTTCACTGCATTATTTGTTTCTAAATTTTTCAAAAAAAGCTCATTCATTATGTTATCTCCTATATAATACAAAGGAGCAATGAAGGTTTTATTCTTCATTGCTCTTTTGTATTAATTCTTCAGACTTATGATTATATTCCATAAATCCTTTAAGAAAAATTCTAATTCGTCATTTTCATCGTAAATCAAAAATATACGTTCTTTATTATCTTCTTTTTCTATAAAATTCATTACATCATCTATATTATCATTTACTTTAATTAAGTTTACTATTTCTATATTTTTATCATTAATATTTTCTAAATCTAAAATCATTTGTGAATCTAGGGAAAAATCATCTTCTACTAAATTTAAAATGAAATTTTTATCTGATATATCATTTTTACAATAATACAATATCTTATCATTGTTTTTTATTTTATCAACCTTAAAATTATAACTCTCTATATGCCTTATTACCTCTTGCACTTAAAAATCCTTCTCCCATCTACTTTTGATTTGCACTCTATCATATGCTGAATTAAACAAAAAATCCTATACCTATTTTTTATTTAAATATAATTATACTCTAATATCTATTTTATTTGTGAAATTCTTTTTTCATGATTTAAAAGCCATTCTTTTTTATCGAGCCCCCCGGCATATCCTGTAAGTTTGTTATTCTTTCCAATGACTCTATGGCATGGAACAATGATTCCAATTGGATTCTTGCTATTTGCATTTCCTACTGCTCTAGTTGCCTTTATATTTCCTATATATATAGCCTGCTTCTCATAGGACCATGTCTGAGCATAAGGTATTTTTGTTAAAGCATCCCATGATTTTTTTTGAAATTCTGTTCCATTGAGCTCATAGGGGATATCAAAATCTTTTCTTTTCCCTTTGAAATATTCATCTAACTCTTTGATAGTTTTTTCTAAAACCTCTACGTTTCCTACAGCTTCTTTCATTTCAGCCACAAAATTTAGATATATTAATTTTTCATCGGTTGTTTTTATTTCTATAATTCCTATTGGCGAATCATAGTATCCACAGTAAATTGACATTTCTTCCTCCATGACTTTGAAATATATAAAGCCATTTGATTCATATATGGCAATCAAATGGCTTTTTTAACTTAAGCTATCATTTAATAAGACTCCATGTCTTAGGTTGAATAAACCATAATATTTTACCTTGTAATTTATCTTTTTCCGCGATTTCTATGCAAACAGCTCCGCCTTTTTTGAGTTCTAAATTGACTCCAGTCATATTTAAACACCATTCATTAAGATAAGGAGAATGCCCTACCACTATTAATGCCACATCATTTGACTGAGAAAGAGCATGATTTTCAAAGCTTAGAAAATCATTTTTTGAAATTGATTCAACTACAGAAATATTAGCTTTTTCAATTGAGTTTTGAAGGATTTCAGCTGTTTGAACTGCCCTTAATAAAGGACTTGTCAATATAGAAATGTTCTTATCTTCTTTTATAAGTTTTTTTAAACCTTTTCCAGCAATTTCAACCTTGTCGCTCCCTTTTGAGGTTAACTCTCTTAAGTCATCATTTTCTTTTAATCCTCTTTCTTGAGCAATTCCATGACGAAAAAGTATAATTTTCATTCTTATTACCTCTTTATTAAATAAGCCATTCTCCCATAAGCGAACCTATAAGAGCAACTGCACTTTTTGCAGTTTGATTCATATTATCAATTATTGGATTTACTTCAACAAATTCAGCACTTACTACTTTTTCTGTTAGCGCTATCATCTCAAGAGCAAGGTGACTCTCTCTATATGTTAATCCTCCTGGCACTCTAGTACCAGTGCCTGGTGCATATATAGGATCCATGCCATCCAAATCAAAACTTACATGTATTCCATCTGTTCCTTCTGAAGCAATTTTAATAGCTCTATCTATAACCTCTGGCATTCCAAGTCTATCTATCTCATGCATAGTAAATACAGTAATTCCGAATTCTTTTAGTACTTTTCTTTCTCCTGCATCTAAATCTCTAGAACCTATAAATACTATATTTTTTGCATCAAGTTTATTTTCAATTCCACCAATCGAAGTTAGCTTTTCATGTCCTAAACCTAGGCTTACTGCAACTGGCATTCCATGAATATTGCCAGATGGGGAGGTTTCATCTGTGTTTATATCTCCATGGGCATCAAACCATATAACACCTAGATTTTTTTTGTGTCTTAGTACTCCAGAAATAGTTCCAATAGCTATACTATGGTCTCCTCCAAGTACCAAAGGAAATCTTCCTTCCTCCATTGTTTTAGAAACCTTATCGCATAGCTCGGTGTTCACTCTTACTACTTCGTCTAAATTTTTAAGATTTGTTCCTTCCGTCTTTGGATTTTCTGGCTTAATAGCAACTATATCACCTTCGTCTTTAACCTCATATCCAATACTCTCTAACCTGTCAGTAACACCCGCATATCTTATAGCAGCCGGACCTAGACTTACTCCCGGAGTCCCAGCTCCTAAATCTATTGCAACTCCAATAATGGAAAGTCTTTCATTTATAGATGGTTTCATAGTATTCCTCCCTGATATAATTTTGAAATTTCAAAGTTTTGTCTACAATTATAACCTCTATAATTTTACTTCTTTTTATGGTATTTGTCCACAAAACAATAAAGTTAAAAAATTAATTACCAAATTGAAATTAATATAGAATCTTCAAAATAAAATACAGAATCAACATATTCTTCTTCATAAACCCAAAGATCTAAAAGTGAAAATCTTCCCTGAATAGAAGATGATTTTTCAGGTCTCCTAAGTTTTTGAACAAGAAGCATATCTTTACTCATACCTGTCCATGGAGTTTTTCCCTTGAGTCTATTCCAAGTATTTTCATCCCAGCTAAATACGGTTCTAGGATTTCTTTCAAAAACTGTATAGATAGAATTATTCCTAGGGGATAAAATCGGTCCTGTCAATTCATTAAAGGCAATAATAGAAACAAATCTGTCATTTACAGTAACCTTAAACATAGTATCTCTACTTGGAATTACTTTGCCATCTAAGAATTCTTGTGTTTGTGCTTGCATTACTATAGAATCTGAAAAATTATTTATTACTCTCCATGCATTTAAATCAAAGTAATGACTTTCAATTTTCACTTTGATATAGTTTCCCACATCTGCAGACTCTCTAATAGTGTTTTCGCTTATTGGGTTTATTGATTGAAAATCATAAAACTGATTTTTTCCTTGTGCAAATCCTAGGCTACCCATCTCTATCCAATATGTTTTATTGGCATATGGTGACTCAAAATACCAGCCAGTACCATATCTAGAAACATCAAATTCAGGCACATTTGGGACTATTCTTCCATCTGCACTATAAAGATTGTAAAACTTTACATCATAGTTAGTACCAGTATATCTTGTCTCACTTGTTTTTGTTCCATTAATATATTTGACTTCATATTCTTTATATGGGGCAATTCTTTCATAGCCTTCATATCTCCATTCAACTATATCAGACCTACTCAAAAGAATGATATTAGATTCCTGAATCCATACCACATTATATCCCATATTTTCTGATAAAAATCTTAAAGGTATCATCGTCCTTCCATTTATGATTCTAGCAGGCACATCTAAAGATTGCTCCTGTCCATTTATAATCGCAATAGATTCCCCTATTGTAAATTGGATTTGATATTCTCTATTTTCTCCAATAGCAGTTTTGGTATCGTTGTCCCAACTTACAGAAAGTCCAAATTCACTAAAAATAGAATTCATAGGAACCAGTACTCTTCCATTTATAATTTGAGGATTGGAGTCAAAGTAAATCTGTCTTGCATCAATAAAAACTCTTATAGATGACGACCTTTCGTAGTTTATATTATCAAACACAATTTCATTTCTCGAAATACTCGATGCATTTGCTGCTATAGTTCCTGCTAAGAATACTACTATAAATATCAAACTGCTTTTCAATAAACTTAAAATTGACTTTTTCATTGACCTTCCCCCTTTATGGTATGAAATTTTAAAGCATTTTTTAATATCCATAATAAAGTAATGATGGACTATTTTTTAAAGATGCTTTGTAATTTATATACCCTGAGGCATGTCTATGTATCAAATATAATTTATTAGGATTTTGTCTTTTTCCATATTATTTGAAAGTTTTATTTTAGAGTGATTTTTCCTATAGAGGTTCGGTGTCATCTTATTTATTTTTTTGAATATCATGGTATAGTAATTTTGGTTATTGTATCCAATTGATATTGCAATATCTAAAATAGTTTCATTTAGTATCTGAGTAAAAGTTTTTCCAGTTTCTTTTTTAAAAATTGAGCAAAAATAACATTTACTAATCCCTAGTTGTTTTGATATGTAATCTATAGTTAAATTTTCATGAAAGTGGTTTTTAATGAAAAAAAGAGCTCTCTTTACATAAATACCATGCATTTCATGGATGTTATTTTCTAAAATTCCACTGCTTTCTCCAATATTTCTCAAAAGAGCGATTATATGAATCATACAATCAGAAGGCTTTTGTACGATTCCAGATATTTTATTTCCTATATCCACATAAGGGCCAATAACAAATACACCTTTATCAATGCTTTTGGGACAAATAGAGGCCGCAGTAAACTTGATGCTATCAACCTCTATCTCTATAAACTCTTTTCTTTCATTTTCATATTTTTTTTGGAATTTTATGAGAATATCATTGAGCTTTAAAATATTTTCATGTTCTTTTGAGTACCCTTCTGTATGTATAAGATTTCCATTTTTTCCAAATGCTTTTATTGGTAAATAAGTGCAGTAGTAAAATTTATTCATAGTTCTTATTATCTTTTTTTTTCCAGACATACAACAATTCTGTCCCATTTATTGCTCAGCTCCTAAAAAAGTATAAATATTTTTATAAAAAACAAAATATATTTAAGTAATAGCCTTTTTTATCTGTTAATATTGTTCAAGTGATAACGATAATCAAGTCCGATTCTTTCCAATTATTATAATCCCTTTAGGATATTGAGTCAAATGAGATTATCTGAGTAATTCACTGAAAGGAACTAATACTTATGAAAAAAAGGTATTTAATCATTTTACTTATTTTTTTATCTATTCTCTCTATATTTATTGGTGTAAAAGAAATCAGAATTACAGATATTTTAGCTCTTGATGATGAAAAAATTAAAATTATTTTGGTAAGCAGGATTCCAAGACTGGTTAGTATACTTGCCGCAGGTTTTAGTATGAGTATAGGCGGACTTATAATGCAACAGCTTACACGAAATAGATTTGTATCTCCAACTACAGCAGCTACAGTAGATAGCGCACGACTTGGAATACTTTTTTCTTTGATTTTTTTCCCTGCATCCTCTAGTATTTTAAAGATGATTATATCATTTGCTTTTGCATTATCTGGAACTATGATATTCCTTAAAATAATGAAAAATATAAAAATAAAAAACAAAATATTCATACCTTTAGTTGGAATAATGCTTGGAAATATCATTGATTCTATAACAACCTTTTTCGCTTATAGATTTGATTTGGTTCAAAATATATCATCTTGGCTTCAAGGAGATTTTTCTATGGTGTTAAAGGGGAGATATGAGCTTTTATATCTTAGTATCCCGTTAATCGCTCTAGCTTACATATATTCCAGTAAATTTACTGTTGCTGGACTTGGAGAAGATTTTTCTTCAAATTTAGGTCTTGATTATAATCTTATTGTAAATATTGGAATAAGCATAGTTTCAATGTCTACAGCTATTGTGGTAATAACCGTTGGAAGAATGCCTTTTCTAGGTCTTATAATTCCAAATATTATTACATTATATTTTGGGGACAACTTAAGAAAAAACTTACTTCCTACAGGACTTCTAGGAGCTGCATTTTTAGTGTTTTGTGATATTCTGGGACGAATAATTATTTACCCTTATGAAATTTCAATAGGACTAACCGTAGGAGTCATCGGCAGTGCACTGTTCCTATATCTACTTCTAAGGGGTGACAAATAATGTCAAATAAAAATAAACTCTTTGTTTTATTAATTGTTTTTGTTTTTCTTACTTCATTATATTTAACTATAGGGCTCAATGAAGCAAACTGGAATTACGCTTTATCTAGAAGAATCCCTAAAACTATTGCAATAATAGTTACTGCTTTTTCTATTGCTTTTTCTACCGTAGTTTTTCAGACCATAACAAATAACAGGATATTAACACCTAGCGTCTTGGGACTTGATTCACTTTATCTGTTGGTTCAAACAACAATAGTTTTCATATTAGGTTCAAGGACACTAGATATAATAGATGCGAGAACAAATTTTATCATATCAATTTTAATAATGATGATGTTTTCTATTATAATTTATAAATTTCTCTTTAAAAAAGAAGGAAGAAATATATATTTTTTATTACTTGTAGGAATGGTTTTTAGTACTCTTTTTCAGAGTATGTCTTCCTTCATGCAAATGTTGATCGATCCAAATGAATTTAGCATAGTTCAAAACAATATGTTTGCAAGCTTTAATAATATAAATACAAATCTTCTTGGCTTTTCATCAGCTATATTTTTAGGTTCAGCGCTTTATTCAATCCCCCATATTTATAAGATGGATGTAATGTCCTTAGGGAAAGAGCATGCTATCAATCTAGGAATAGATTATAACTCCATGGTAAAGAAGATGCTTTTTGTAACTATAGTCATGATTTCAGTATCTACTGCTCTTATTGGACCTATAACCTTTCTTGGTCTCCTTGTTGTAAATCTTTCAAGAGAGATTATAGATACTTATGAGCACAAATATTTAATTATTGCTTCGATGATAATTAGTGGTATTTCACTCATAGGAGGTCAACTCATAGTTGAACGACTGTTTAATTACAGCACCCCTATAAGCGTAATTATAAATCTTATTGGTGGAATTTATTTTATTTGGCTTTTACTAAAGGAGAAAAAATTATGATTGAGGTTAGGAATTTAACTAAAACATATGGAAATAAAAGGGTTGTTGATAATGTCTCCCTTGAGATTCCAAAAGGTAAAATAACTACATTTATTGGACCTAATGGGGCTGGGAAAAGCACTTTGCTATCTATGATAAGTAGGCTTTTAAAAAAAGATTCAGGACAGGTTTTAATAGATGGAAAGGATCTTGATTTATGGAACTCTTCAGAACTTTCTAAAAAAATCTCTATATTAAGACAATCAAATCATATAGATATACGGCTTACAATAAGAGAGCTTGTAAGTTTTGGAAGATTCCCGTACTCTCAGGGCAACCTTACTACTGAAGATGAGATTCAAATTGATAAGGCCATAGCATATATGAAACTTGAAGATATAGAAAATAAGTATATAGATCAGTTAAGTGGCGGACAAAGACAAAGAGCGTATATAGCTATGGTTATAGCACAAAATACAGAATATATATTACTAGATGAACCACTAAACAACTTAGATATGAAGCATGCTGTTGAGATTATGAAAATATTGAGATGGCTTGTGGAAAATCTAAATAAAACCGTTATCATAGTAATTCATGATATTAATTTTGCATCATGTTACTCTGATTATATAATTGCAATGAATGAAGGGAGGCTCGCAAAGGAAGGTTGTACAGATACAATCATCGACGAACAAGTTTTAGGAAATATATATGGAATGAGTTTTAAAATTAAAAATATAGACAAACAAAAAATATGTGTCTATTTTTAAAATTAAAAAGGAGGAAAAATAAATGTTTAATAAAAAGTTTGCAATTTTATCTCTTATAATTGTATTTTCATTTATATCAATAGTAGGATGCTCATCAGGTACATCAGAAAATGTAGCCCCAGAACCAGCAACTGAGGCTCAAATAGAAACTGTAACTATATCTCATGAACTAGGAGAAGCTGTAGTAGATAAAAACCCTGAAAGAGTAATTGTTTTTGACTATGCATCTCTTGATTCTTTAGACCAAATGGGAGTAGAAATATTAGGACTTCCTAAGTCAAATATACCATCGTATCTAAATAAATTCTCTGACAATAAATATGAAGATGTGGGAACTCTTTTCGAACCAAATTTCGAAAAAATATATGAACTATCCCCTGATCTTATTGTAATATCTGGAAGACAAAGAGAGGTATATGAAGAACTTTCAAAAATTGCTCCAACTGTTTACCTTGTAATAGATACTCAAGATTATATTGGGTCATTTTCTGAAAATCTAAACATTTTAGGGCAAATATTTGATAAAGAAGAAATGGTCGAAAATGAATTGAATTCTATTAAAAATAAAATGGATGATTTGAAAACAAGAGTTAGTGATTCTGGTGAAAATGCACTGATAATTATGGCAAATGACGGAGCATTAAGCGCATATGGAAATAACTCTAGGTTCAATGTAATACATAATGAATTTGGATTCCCAGCTGCTGATGATAATATAGAAGTTGCAAATCACGGGCAAAGCGTATCCTTTGAATATATCTTAGAGGTAAATCCAGACAAGATATTTGTTATCGATAGAGCAGCTGTTGCAGGTGGAAGCCAAGCTGCTGAAAATGTACTAGATAATGATATAGTAAAAATGACAAGAGCTTATCAAAGTGACAATATACACTATCTTAACTCTCATGTATGGTATGTATCATCAGGCGGGATTCAGTCTACAAATATAATGATAGATGAAATATCGTCCTCATTAAAATAATACAAAAGGCTCATTAATAAAAGCTTATATATAAATTACACAAAAGGCAGTAATTATCTTTTTAAGATAATTACTGCCTTTTTATGATTTGAAACTTTATTTTAATTGATATAATATTTTTATAATAAGATTCTTATCTTTGTTCTTCAAACTCTCTTAGAAGTTTAACAAAAAGCTCTGGAACTTTTGCCATTTTTTCTGGAGTTTCTACAAATGAAATTCTAAATTGAGTACTTCCAGGGTTGAATTCCCCTTTGTCTACATTGTAGAATCCTTTCATAGGAGCAACAAGAAGAGTTGTAGATGCTCCATCTACGTCAATAGCGCCTTTTCCAGCACAGTATAAAACAAAGTCTATTGCATCAAATCCAGGTTTTACAACATTTCTTACATCAATTACTGAATAAATTGAAGCATCAGGGCTTGAAACTATAAGTCCAGGCTCTTGCTCCTTAAGTCCATTGTATACCTTTAGTATTTGCTCTTTATAATATCCTTTTATCTCTTTTGCCCAGTTTTCAATATCTTCTTTAGACTCATGAGCTAAGGCTCCAAATATATACTGACCTATTACATTTGCACATAGATTAGCAGTGTACTCAGCTACAGAACGGTTGTTGAACTCTGCATTATCAGTAATTAAGGCCCCGATTCTTAAACCGCAAGCATTCCATACCTTTGATGCAGTCTCTATGCTTATTCTTCTTCCTTCTATACCTGGTACATGCTCATCAGTAATGCCCCATATACTAACCAGTTCTTTTCCATCTTCATAAAAAAGCTCACGATATGCTTCATCACTAGCCATCCACATATTGTATTTTACTGAAAGATTTGCAAGGTCTTTAAGAGTATCAAAGTCAAAGTACTGTCCAGTAGGATTGTCATATGGAATAACAAGAAGTCCACCAGGGTTATGCTTTTTAATAGTCTCTTCAATAGTACTCATTTCAGGTAAGCTAAATTTCCCATCATCATTTAAAGTACGTTGTACTGTAACAATCTTGCGGCCTATTCTTTCAGCAAAAGAAATGTAGTTTGTATAAGCTGGGTCAATTACAAGAAGTGGTCTTTCATCAGAACCCGCAGGACCACAAATTCCCATAAGAAGAAGCTCCATAGCAGATGAACCACCATCAGTAACTTGAACAAATAATTTACTTGTGTCAAAACCTTCGCATTTAAGAATATTTTTAAATGCATCCTGACATTCAGGTAATCCAGCTGTAGTAGAATATCTAACTATTCCTTCTGAAAAAGGACTTTCAGGAGCACCTAAGTTAAACATTCTTTTTTGCATTGCTGGATGAGTTGGAAGAGAAACATTTCCAATACCAACGTTGATAACCTCTTGAGGTTTCACCTCACGCTCTTCGTATTTCATTTGAGCAAGCCTAACATCCGATGGAACTCTTGATTCGAAGTGAGCTGATAAAACTGGTTTACTCATTATAATATCCCCTTTTCTAAAGATTATAGTAGTAACAATTTATGTACATGTGTACAACATAATATCACCACTATTTTAACATTAAATCAACCAGTTTTCACTTCTTTTATTGGTTTATATATAAAATATTTCTTAATTTAAAAATATTCTGGATTTTTATGGAAATTTTCAAATATATTTTAAAAAATTTCACTTCCTACAATATCCGTTTTCATTATTTGAAATTTTTCTATTATATCTTGAAGCTTTAGTTTTTCTTTTTTTTCTCCAGAGATGTCAAAGAGCACTTTTCCGTCATGAATCATTATCAATCTATTTCCATAGTCTATAGCGTCTTGTATTTTATGTGTAATCATAAGGCACGTTAGATTATTCTCTTTTATAATATTATCTGTAATTTTCATCACTTCTTTTGAAGTTATTGGATCAAGAGCCGCTGTGTGTTCGTCTAAAAGTAGTATTTGTGGTAGCTTTAAAGTTGCCATTACAATTGCTAATGCTTGTCTTTGCCCGCCTGAAAGTAAACTCACATCAATATCAAGTTTATTTTCAAGCCCTAGATTAAATTTAGATAATAACATTTTATATTTATCTTTATTTTTATCAATGAGGCATTTTTTTAATACAGTCTTTTTTCCTTTCAGTTCAGACATTGACAGATTTTCGTATACAGTCATTGCTCCCAAAGTATTAGCACTGGGGTCTTGCATTATATAGGAGATATTTTTAGCAGTTTCAAATGACTTCTGATTGGTTGTCTCCTTTTCACCAAACAATATCTTCCCGCTATCTATATCTAAATCATTTGAAAGAACTTTAAGAAGGGTGCTCTTTCCTGCTCCATTGCTTCCTATAACTGTTATAAATTCTCCTTTATTTATCTTTAAATTCAAACCTTCATAAAGCTTTTTTTGAAAATGTGTATTTTTATTGAAAGTTTTGTATATATCTTTTAATAAAATCACTGTTTAGCCTCCTCTTTATGATTTTTTCTTTAGATGAATTAAATATTCCTTTGGAAAGTATTAAAACCATTAGAAGGGCTGTTACAAGTTTCAAATCTGAAGGCTCCACTCCAATTTGAAGTGCTAAAGACAAAATACCTCTATAAAAAATAGAACCTAGTATTACAATTGATGAATTTTGAACACCAAAGCGTTTTAAATTTTTAAATGCCATCTCCCCAATCACTATAGATGCCAAAGCACTTACTATGAGACCAATTCCCATGGATATATCTGAAAAACCCTGATATTGTGTGTATAAACTTCCTGATAATGCTACTAAGCCATTTGCAAGAGCAAGTCCTAAAATTTTATATCTATCAACATCAAAACCCATACCAGTAATAAATTTTTGATTTTGCCCTATTGCTTTTAAGACATATCCTATCTCTGTTTTAAAAAAGAAATCTATGATTACTTTTAAAAATAAAGTAAAGATAATCAAAAATACTAGCTTATAAATATGATTTTTTTCTGAAAAAATATGGATTGTATCAAATAGATGAAGATTGCTTTTACCCATTATTCTAAGATTTACAGAATAAAGTCCTATCATTACTATTATTCCTGACAATATATTTGTAATCTTAAACTTCACATGGAGTATCCCAGTTATGCTACCTGCTATCAATCCTCCAAATAATGAGAGGACTAGTGATATGAAAGGATTCACTCCATTTATTATAGAGATTGCCGATATTGACGCTCCTGTTGTAAAAGTACTGTCAACTGAAAGATCTGGAAAATCCAAAATTCTAAAAGATATATATATTCCAAGACCAGCAATGGAAAATATAAGGCCTTGGGCTAATGTCGACAAAATAAGATCAGTCATATTATTTATCTCCAATCAAATCGCTTTTTTGTAAGATAGATTCATCTATAGAAATCCCTAAGATTCTTGCAGTATCCAAATTAATTGAAATTGATGGATTTTTAGATGTCTCTATGGCCATTTCTGAAATATTTTCTCCTGTAAGTACTCTATATGCCATTTCTCCGCTTTGTCTTCCCAGCTCTAAATAATCAACACCTAAGGTAAAAAGAGCTCCACCTTCTACATGTGCTACTTCAGCACCCAATACAGGAATTGATTTTTCTAATGCTTTTGATGTTAAAAATCTTATTGAAGATGCAATTAAATTGTCAGCTGGAGTATAAAGAGCATCTACTTTATTTAAAAG
This sequence comes from Acetoanaerobium pronyense, assembly GCF_017874355.1. Taxonomy (GTDB): domain Bacteria; phylum Bacillota; class Clostridia; order Peptostreptococcales; family Filifactoraceae; genus Acetoanaerobium; species Acetoanaerobium pronyense. Next base: position 9,893 of record NZ_JAGGLI010000017.1, on the reverse strand, counting down.
AACATCTAATCCTTGTTCTATTTCCGTTATTGATGTCACACCTAGAGCTTCAATCTCTATCCCAAAATGTTTTGCTTCCTCTTTTAAAATATCTAGCTGTACCTCAGAATTTTTTTCGCTTGTATTATATATAAACCCTATAGTTTGGGGCTTTATTTCCAATTCTAATAAAAGTTCTAATTGCTTTTTTATTGGAGCTAAATCACTAGTTCCTGAAACATTTGTACCCGGTGTATTTATATTTTTTACAAGTCCTGCTGCCACAGGATCTGTCACCGCAGATATTATAATTGGTATATCCTTTGTAGCATTGTATGCAGATTGAGCACTTGGAGTTGCTATTGCATATATCATATCAACTTTATCTTTTATGAAGCTTTCTGCAATCATTTGGGCGTTTGATATATCACCCTGAGCATTTTTTTCAATAAAAACAATTCTTTCACCCTCTGCTAATTCAAGTATAGCTTCTTTGAATCCCTCTCTTGCATTATCAAGAGCTGGATGCTCTGCAATCTGGGAAATCCCAATAAAAATTTCCTTATCCATTGCTGAATCTTGCTCACTAAGAGTGCTTGCATCTAAATTAAATGATGCACAACCTGTTAAAACAACAATAGAAAAAAATGTAATTACCCCACTTAGCACTATTTTTTTCAATTTCATTTCTACCATCCTCCGATTCTTCAATTTTTATGGCATAAAAAAAACTCCTAAATTGGAGTTTGCATACACAATAAGCCTACGAACGATAATAATCGTTAACATAAGATAATATTTTACAATACTCCAATTCTACGTTTTTTTATACTTAAGATAAATAATCTACTTTGACCCAAGCTGGGCCGCTACATTTATTTCACTTACATAAGCGAAATTCTACTGGTAAAGCTACTGTTTTTTAAAAATATGAAATAAAAAATATGCTTATCGAGAATTATATAAAAGTCATATATGATTGTCAATCATTTATTTTAAAAAAATCAAAAAATTAAGGTAATGATCTATGCCCAAGGCCAATTACTATATCATTTAGGTGTAAAATACCTATACTCATAAATATAGTAACTGAAATATGCTCACCTTTTCTTGCAATCCCAATTTTTCCTCCTGCACTTAATCCATTGGTCTTTACAGATATTTGAGATAGAGCTTCTCTAGTAGCACCCACAAGTGCCCCATCATGGACATGAATATCATCAATTATCCCATTTTTTTTTGACGCAACTAAGGCTCTTTCCAGAATTTTTACACAGATGTCCGGAAATTTTCCACCTACATCTACAGCTATGGTTTTGTAGCCTTTACCTGCAAATTCCTTTTTTAAACCTTCCTCTTCTTCTCTTGTTGACATAGCCATCCTAGCAGATGCTTTGGCTACCTCTATACTTTCATTTGTCATAGATAACTCTCCTTTGATTTTTCTAAAAACTTAATTACATTTTTGAGAAACAGCAATATTATCTAAGTTTTTTATTTCTTTTGCAATATTTTCATTTTCAGCACTTAATGATAAAAGTAGCTCTGATATCTCACTTGCAAAATGGTTCGTAGTATCAGACATTTTTTGTACCTCTGTCGCTACTACTGAAAAACCTTTTCCATGCTCTCCTGCTCTAGCTGCCTCTATATTTGCATTTAGTCCGAGTATTTTTATCTGCTGAGTTATTTTATTTACCTCTCTTATCATTTCATCTGTCTTTTTTACAAACCCTCTTGAAGTATCAAGTGCAGTTGTTAATGAATGATTTATTTCGCTTAAGTCTTCTCTTAACTTTTTTGACGTTGCTCTTTGATGGTCAACTGTAAGCATTAGCATCTCTGCAATATCAGATTCAACTATTTTTACAGATGGGTTTACATTATCTTTTATAATTTCAAGAACTTTTTCACTTCCTGTTGCCTCTACAACTATATGTACATTTTTTGGTATTTCACTTATATCATCAAAGGTTTCAATGCCAAGTTCTTTTGCTTTTTGGATTCCAGGAGAATCCATATTTTTATCTATTACTGCTATAATATCTACTTCTTTCATAATGCAAAAAAGTTCAATTAATTTTAATCCGCCATTTCCAGCCCCAACAATTACTATATTCATGATTTCCTCCAAAATTAGTTTATTTACATAAAAGTATATATAAAATTCATAACTTAGTCCAGTTATTGAGATTTTGTTTATAAAAATCATTTTTTTGAAAATTGTGATATAATTGTTAAAAGTGTGAGAGAAGCTAATTATATGTTCTTTCACATAAAAATTACTTATGGGGAGTGATTGTATGAAAAAAAATGTCTCGTCAATTGTTCTAAGCTTTCTTTTAGTAGCTTCATCTGTTACAGGCTCATTTGCAGCTAATCTTTCAAAAGACTCTAACGCCGGTGTTAAAGCTTATAGCCATGTTAAATATCTTGCTGAGACTATTGGAAAAAGAGTCCAAGGAACCGAAGGGGAATATAATTCAAGAGACTATATTAAATCTGTATTTGATGGATTAGGTTACAGTTCTACATTACAAGAATTTGAAATCGAAAGAAAAATAGAAGATAATACTGTAGACTCTGCAACTTCCTATAATGTAGTAGCAACAAAAAAAGGGATATCTGAAATGCAGGTAATAATTGGAGCACATTATGACTCTAAAGTGGGAGTAGGACTTGGAGCTGATGATAATGCTTCTGGAGTTGCTGTAATGCTTGAAACAGCAGAAGCAATCCAAAACATTGAAACACCTTATACAATAAAATTCGTAGCATTTGGTGCAGAGGAAAGCTATAAAGACCCTGATACGGGAGCTAGCAATAGAGGTCTTCAAGGCTCTAAACATTATGTTTCTCAAATGAGTGCAACTGAAATTTCAAACACCGTTGCTATGATAAATCTTGATTCACTTCTTGCTGGAGACAATATGTATGTATATGGAAGTGAAAGTCAGCAAGGCTTTGTAAGAGATCAAGCATTAACTATTGCAAGAAGATTAAACCTAAATGTAATAACAAATCCTGGGGAAAATGAAGAATATCCTATTGGTACTACAGGCGATTGGAGTGACCATGCTCCGTTTCAAGAGAAAGGAATCCCAATTGCTTATCTAGAAGCTACAAACTGGGAACTTGGAGATTTGGATGGTTATACTCAGACAGTAAAACACGGAGAGATATGGCATACTGACAATGATACCCTTGAGTTTTTAGAAGCAGAATTCCCTGGAAGAGTAGAAGAAAGATTAAGCACTTTTTCAAACCTTTTAATTAACTTAGTTTTAAACTTAAATCAAATGGAAATTGACAAATTGGAGTTAAGACTGGGAAATCCTATGTTTACTTTAAATGGTGAAGCAAAAACTATGGAAAAAGCTCCTATTATTATGAATAATAGAACACTAGTACCTTTATCTCTTTTTACAGATGAACTAGGGTTTGAGGCTAATCTATCAGAGGACTCTAATGAATTAAGATTAGAATTTAGGGATTTAACAATTTCAATGTCTCGTGGAGATTTAGAAAACCACTTTACTATTCACGATAATCATGTTCTAGTACCTATAAGATATATCTCTAATGGCTTTAATGGAACCTTATATTGGATATCCGATACAAAAGGAATCCATATGGTATATTAGTTTTAAAAAAGGTTCATTGCTTTAAAGCAATGAACCTTTCCTATTTAGACAATCATTTAAAACCATGAAAATTTATATTTACTATTACATATTTTTTCTTTTATAGGCTATTTCTCCATTTACTATAGTGTATTCTACATTTGACTGTAAATCAAAAGGGTGATTGTCCCAAATAACTAAATCTGCATCTTTTCCTACTTCTATACTTCCTACTCTATCTTCTATTCCTAAAATTTCTGCAGCACTTATAGAAATAGCTTTTAATGCTTCCATTTCATCAAGTCCTGATTTGTATGCAAGTGCACTACACATAGGAAGATTTTCCAGGGGAATTACTGGACTATCAGTCATTATAGCTATTTTAACTCCAGCTTCTACAAGTACTTTAGGGGTTTCAAAGCTTTTGTTTTTTAGTTCAAATTTTGGTTTGTTTCCAAAAGTAGGACCTATTATAGCAGAATATCCTTCTTTAGAAAGTTCTTTAGCAATTAAATGACCCTCAGTACAGTGCTCTAAAGTAAGCTTCACACCAAACTCCTTTGCAATTCTAATTGCTGTAAAAATATCATCCGCTCTATGAGCATGAGCTTTAAGAGGAATTTCTTTATTTACAACGGGAAGCATAGCTTCAAGCTTTATATCGTATGCAGGCATTTTTGTTTCATCTTCTTTAGCAGCCTCTTTTTTTGCTTTATATTCAAATGCTTTCGCTAGAGTCTCTCTAAGCTTTGCAGCTGTTCCCATGCGTGTTGTAGGCATTGTATTTTTTTCAGCATACACTCTTTTGGGATTTTCACCAAATGCACATTTCATAGAATGATTTTCAATCATTATCATCTCATCAACTCTTTTACCATAAAGCTTAATCACTGCAAAAGTTCCCCCTATTACATTAGCACTTCCTGGACCAGTTGCAGCTGAAGTTACCCCTCCTTTTAACGCATTTTCAAAAGCTTCATCCATTGGATTAATACCATCTATTGCTCTTAGATGAGGAGTTATAGGATCAGTCATTTCATTTCCATCTGCTCCTTCAAATCCAATACCCTCTTCCCACATACCTATATGACAATGGGCATCAATAAAACCTGGAAATACTAACTTTCCAGTAGCATCTATTACCTTCGCTTGATAATCAAGATTTGTTCCTATCTCTTTTATTTTCCCATTTTCTATTAAAATGTCCCCTTTTTCAATCACTCTTTCACTCATAGTATAGATTTTCGCATTTTTAATTAGTATCACTAATTTTCCCCCTTATATATTTTAATTAATATAAATATATCATATTTTCATAAATTTCAAATAATTTGTTTTATTTATTTTAAAAATTTTATATATAAATATATAATTTCCTCGAATTTGTTTTATAGTGAAAAAAATGTATAATACAGATGTATCTTTAAAATTTATTTTGTAGTTTTTTTGTAGTTTGTAACATTTGTTACATACCCTAGTAACTCAATAGGGTATTATTAGAGCATAAGAGTTAGGGCATCAAAAAAATATTTAAATCGACTTTTTATATAATTAAATCATAACGTTATCAATGCTTTTAAAAGGAGGATATATGATGCCACAAGCAGCATATGGGAATTTGCAAAAGATAAGAAATGGTAAAAGACTTTATAGTATAACCCCCCGTATTCCTGGAGGTTTTGTAAGTGCAGCTAATCTAGAAAAATTCGCTGAAGTAGCTAGAAAATATAAATGCTCAATAAAATTAACATCAGGTCAAAGAATAATGCTAATCGGCCTCAAGGAAGATGAGGTTGCAATGGCATATGAAGATTTAGGTTTAGACCCTGCTGTGAAATCTCATTACTCCGTGAAAAATGTGGAAATTTGCCCTGGTGAAATTTGCAAAAGAAGTCGCCAAAATTCACTCGCTCTTGGACTAAAATTAGAAAAAAGATTTTATGGAGTTGAGGCACCCAATAGGACTAAAATCGGTGTAATTGGCTGTCTTAATGGTTGCACTAGCGTACATGCAAAAGATATAGGCGTGTTAGCAAATGAAGAAGGCTTCATTGTGGTAGCTGGCGGAAGTGCTGGGTATCATCCAAGGTTATCAGATAAAATTGCTGAAAACCTCTCTGAAGAGCAGGCTTTTGCTATGGTAGAAGCTGTGTATGATTATTACTGCGAAGTTGCTCCAATGGGCGAAAAACTTGGGAACACAATAGATAGAATAGGTCTTGATAAATTTAAAAAAGATGTTTTTAATATATATGAAAATAAACTTCATATATAAAAATATAAAATTTATGCTAATTACTTAATAAAACTATAATATTGGAGGAATTAAAAATGATAACAAAAGATATGATAATAACAGACATAATTAAGGAAAACCCTAAAGCAGTACAAATTCTTATGGGAAATGGAATGGGATGCCTTGGTTGCCCATCAGCTCAAAGTGAGTCATTAGAACAAGCTGCACAAATTCACGGACTTGATTTAGAAAAATTGTTAGAAGAATTAAATGGATAATATATTATATAAAAAGGGTTGAGATAAAAAATCTCAACCCTTTTTATATAATAACAATAACATTTGTTAATAAGAATCCAATTTTTCTTCTTTTTTCAGAAGTATTGGTATATATATGTCCATAGATAGTTTGTCATTTTCCCAAGGATGAGATCTCTCATCATAAAATTCAAAGTCAAAATTACCATCATCTACTTCATAACTAGAATTTGGAAACCACTCTTCAAGTATATACTTCCAAGTTCCTTTTATGGACTTTGTAAAATGGATTTCATTAACACGTGGTGTAGTAAAAACAGCATACTTTGCAGAAGGTACTTCTATTTTTGACATATCTTCAAGCATTTTATTGAAATTATTCACTTCTATACCAAGTATATAAGAAAATTCATCTTCTTCAATACTATTTTTCACACAAATACCATATTCACCATGTTTAATTGGATTTTGAGTTTTGTATAGTCTTTTCTCTTTTCCTTCAATATTGCATTTATCCCAAAAAGCTGGTATATCTCTTGAATGTGCTTTGTCTTTTAGTGTTGTTTTAAATTCATATCCAATAATTTTAAATTTTTCTCTCTCTAATATTTTAGGTTGAATAATCATTCCTCCAGTCTTATTTTTCAATATATTTTCTAGAATAATCTTTTTAGGATAGTCTATTGGTGCATGAATCCTATAAAAATTTGGAGGATAACCAAAAATTTTTTTAAATGCCTTGGTAAAACCAGCATGAGTTTCAAAACCATATCTCAAAGCTATATCCAATATTTTATCTCCTTTAGCAAGGTCATAAAGAGCATATTGTAATTTGCGTTTTGTTACATAATCCATTACAGAGGTTCCCATGTATTTGTTGAAGATTTTATAATAATAATACAACGAAAAACCTGATAACTTTGCCAGTTCTTCAGCCTCTATTTTTTCTTCAATATTATCATCTATATAATCTAATGTTCTTTGAATCAAATAAGTATGAGTTTTTTCCATTAATAAATCCTTTCCAAATCTAAAATATACACCTTTGGTTTAACATAAAGTAATCTTAGTATCATATATTAAAACAACTAAGTAACATCTTTGGATGAATATTCGAAAATGAGATTGATGAAATTTTTGCTAAAGTATTTTTTAGAAATTATAAAATACAAAAAAACAGTAGGTAAAATTATAATACTAGTTGTTAAAATACCATATGATATAGAAAATCTTGTAGCAATAATTCCAATTATTGGACCACCAATGATTTGTCCTACAGAGTTAATCTGACCTTGGGTTGAGATAACTGTAGACATTATATTTGAATCTGTGATTTTGGATACTAAAGCACTATTTAGTGGTTCATTAATTGTCCTTAACATATATATCGATAAATAAGAAATAAGAGCTATACTAAAATTTCCAGCTAAAGCAAATATACAAATCGATAAAGCTTGAATTAGGCTGATAAAAAATAATAATTTCGTACTTCTATTTTCATCTTTATCATTTAATCTTACAATTATTATTTGAGATATTAAAATACTAATAAATAGTCCAATACTATTTATAATTCCAATCCACATTACTAAAGAAATATTAATAAAATCAGGAAAAGAAAAGTTCTCAATAAAATGGGCTATCCATAATCTATCAAGACCTTCACTTGCAAGACCAGTTATAAAAGTTATAAGTAAAATCAACACTAAAATATTGCTTTTTTTAATAAAATTTAAACTGTGAGAAAAAGTTGTTTATGATAATCTAAAAATACCCCAAAATATAATTGAAAATTCCCCCAGAGGAAATATATAATTTCCCTATGATAATTCATAGGGAGGTTAAGGGGATGCTTAATTTAATGGATAAACAAAAAATAATAATAAAGAGTTTCATAGAAGGGAAATCTCAGCATTGCATCCACAGAGAGACTGGATTTGATAGAAAAACTATCAGAAAATATATTGGTCAATATGAAGAAAAAAAGAGTGCTTTGTTAGAATCTAGTTCAGATAAAATGCTACTAACAGAAGATATCGTCTCTATTGCAAAGTATAATTCAAGTAGTAGATCCAAGATTAAATTAACTGATGAAATAATAGAAAAAATTGAGTTTCATCTTAAAGAGAATGAGGTGAAAAGAGCTACAGGCAGAAGTAAGCAACAAAAAAAGAATATAGATATATATGAATGTTTAGCCGAAGGCGGATATGATATTAGCTACTGCACTGTAAGCAACTACATTAAGGCAAAATTAGATAAAGCAAAAGAAGCATATGTTAGGCAGGAATATAAATTAGGAGATGTCGCAGAGTTTGATTGGGGACATGTTAATTTAATAATAGATGGAAAAACTAAGGCTTTTCAAATGGCAGTTTTTACAACGGCTAAAGGCAACTTTAGATTTGCTCATCTATACAATAATCAAAAGATGCAAAGTTTTTTAGATTCTCATGTTAAATTTTTCAATAAGGTAGGAGGTGTTCATAAAACACTAGTTTATGACAATATGAAGGTAGCTGTAGCTAGATTTGTAAGTAAAACTGAAAAAATGCCAACAGAAGATCTTTTAAAGCTGTCTATCTACTATGGTTTTAAATACAGGTTTTGCAATGCAAGAAGGGGCAACGAAAAGGGCCATGTTGAAAAATCTGTGGAATATGTTAGAAGAAAAGCTTTTAGTAAAAAAGATACATTTGAAAATATAGATGAGGCCAATAAATATTTAGAGGATATGCTAGAAAAGTTAAATTCTAAGCCATCTAAATACCATGATAATAAAAGTCCTTCGGACATATTAGAAGAAGAATTTCAATACCTAAATGCACTGATGCCTAGTTATGATATTGCAAGAACTATGGAAATAAGGGTAAATAAATATTCAGTTGTTACCATAGATGAAAATAAATACTCCGTACCAGATGCATTAGTAGGGAAATTTGTAACTGCTAAAATATATCCTGAGAATATACTCATATATAATAATAACAATATGATAACTAAGCACTTAAGAAGTTATGGTAGGCATACCTGGAACATTAAGATTGAACATTATTTAAAGACATTAAAAAAGAAGCCTGGAGCGATTCACTCAAGCACAGCCATGCAGCAAATGAATCCCAGACTTCAAGCAATATTTAATAAATATTATACAGAAAATCCTAAAGATTTCATAGAGTTAATTGAAATAATTTCAGAAAATGGCTTAGATAAAATAGAAAAAATAATAAATAAATTAGAAAGAATAGCTCCGCTAGGAGTAGATACAGAAAAAATTAAGATGTTATGTAATAGATCAACGGATACAGTTTTAGAAAATAATAAGGAAGGAATAACAGAGATTGAGAAACATTCAAAGTCACTATTAAATCAATATGCAACAATGTTAAACAACTCAGCAGTTCCTTTTCATAAGGAGACCTCAATAATATGATAAATAATGAAATAAATGAAAGAATAAAAATTCTAGCAAAAGAGCTTAAGCTGCCATACACAATTAGAAATCTAGCTGAAGAAATTAATGAAGCAAACCTTGAGAATAAATCATATGATTCTTTTCTGTGTGAAATTCTCGAAAGAGAATATGAGCTAAGAAAAGAAAATGGAAGAAAAAGTAGAATTAGATTAGCTAAGTTTCCATATAAAAGATATATAGAAGATCTAATACTAGAGGATTTACCAGAAGATGCAAGAAACAAAGTTAACCCGAATTATTCATAAAAAAATAATTTAGGCTCTTAATTCAGAAATTAGAAAATTCCACAATAAAAGTTCTTAATTTTAGTTTTCTACTCAAAT
>NZ_JAGGLI010000016.1 GCF_017874355.1 Acetoanaerobium pronyense | reverse complement strand
TACATTAGATTCTAATGAACCGCCGTATACCGAACGGTACGTACGGTGGTGTGAGAGGTCGGTAGATAAAATAATTATCTACCTCCTACTCGATTTATATAGAACTATAGGCATTCTTGACACAAGTAGTTATAACCATTACAATTATAAGAGGTACAAGTAATATATGACATAGTTTTAGAGTAATCTGCAATCATAAAACAAAAGGTTATATAAAAGCTTGTATATTTCCCATACCTCTTTAAAATAAGGAAGTTTGAGAACAAATTAGCTAGTATTTAAGAAGCTATGATTATAGAGATACTAAAACATCATGGCTTTTGTGTGACAAAATAAGAAAAAGGAGGTGGCTGTGGATCATGTCTATCACAAATGTAATACTTATTGCAATTGTAACAGCTATATTATCTGCTTTTGCAGGATATATGGCTAGAAAAAACATTTCAGAAGGCAAGATAAACCAAGCCGAGAATGTAGCGAAAGAGATTATTGAAAAAGCTGAAAAAAATTCTGAAACCCTTAAAAAAGAAAAGCTCCTTGAAGCAAAAGAAGAAATACACAGAATGAGAAATGAGTTTGATAAAGACAGCAAGGAAAGAAGAACCGAGCTTCAAAAATTTGAGAAAAGACTAGTTCAAAAAGAAGAAGTTTTAGACAAAAAAATATCTCAACTTGAAGACAAAGAAATTAAACTTGCTGAAAAATTAAGGGGAATTACAGAACAAGAATTAGAAATTGAGGCCATAAAAAGGCAGCAGCTAGAAAAGCTTGAAGGAATATCCAATTTAACTACTGAAGAAGCAAAGAATCAAATACTCACAAATGCAGAGAGAGAAGTAAGACAAGAACTTGCAATAAAAATCAAAGAAATTGAAACAGAAGTAAAAGAAGATGCAGATAAAAAAGCAAGAGAGATAGTAGCTTATGCTATTCAAAAATGCTCGGCTGATCATGTGGCTGAAACAACTGTAAGTGTTGTTAATCTGCCAAATGATGAAATGAAGGGTAGAATAATTGGAAGAGAAGGTAGAAATATAAGAACCCTTGAGACGCTAACAGGTGTAGATCTTATAATAGATGACACTCCAGAAGCTGTAGTTCTTTCTGCTTTTGATCCTATAAGAAGAGAAGTTGCTAGAATAGCACTTGAGAAGCTTATATCAGATGGAAGAATACATCCTGCAAGAATTGAAGAAATGGTTGAAAAGGCTAAAAAAGAAGTTGAAAATACTATCAAAGAAGAAGGGGAAAAGGCTGTATTTGAAACAGGAGTATATGGTCTTCATCCTGAGCTTGTGAAGCTTTTAGGAAGATTAAAGTATAGAACAAGTTATGGACAAAATGTCCTAAAACATTCAATTGAAATATCCCATTTATGCGGTATAATGGCTGCAGAGATTGGCTCAGATGTAAAACTTGCAAAAAGAGCTGGACTCCTTCATGATATTGGAAAGGCTGTAGACCATGAAATGGAAGGAACTCACGTAGAAATAGGTATGGACCTTCTAAGAAGATACAAAGAATCCAAAGATGTAATCCATGCTATGTCAACTCATCATGGAGATTATGAGGCTCAATCTGTTGAAGCGATCCTTGTTACAGCGGCGGATGCTATATCAGCTGCAAGACCAGGAGCAAGAAGAGAAACCCTTGAAGCATATATCAAGAGACTTGAAAAACTAGAAGAAATTGCGAACTCATATGAGGGTGTTGAAAAATCATATGCGATACAAGCTGGAAGAGAAGTTAGAATTATTGTAAAACCTGATAATGTTGACGATCAATATCTTCCTCTTTTAGCAAGAGATGTAACAAAGAAAATTGAAAATGAAATGGAATATCCAGGTCAAATTAAAGTAAGTATAATAAGAGAAACAAGAGCAGTAGATTACGCAAAATAATGAACTTGAAATCAAAGGAGCTGATTATAAATCAGCTCCTTTTTGCTATGTAAAATATCAAAACAATCATTAACTTAAAAATTATGTTATAAAATTGTTTAAAAATTAAAAATTATTTATTTTTATGATACTATTATTATAAGTTGGGTAAAACGAATATAGGCTAAAAGATAGGAGGAAATAATTTGAAATTCTATTCAAATAATATCTTGTCAGAAGTAGAAGCTTTTAAAACCAAAGACAGTGAAAGAGAATTTTATAAATATTTTAAAAACAAACTTCCTGGGGTAGGAATTTTAAAAATAACTCCTTATCCAAGTTTCTATGCAGACCTATATTATGAGTACAAGGGAAAAACACTTATTATAAAATTTATGGATACCCAAGAAGATACTTTTTCCATTCTTGAAGAAGAATTAATGGAAATTATGGAGGAGGAAAGTCTCTACCTTAGAGAAAATATAGATAAAGAAGGATTAAATTTTAATTTTAAATATGTTTTTTTTATGCCTTATGTAGATTTATCAAAATATAGTTATGATTTTGCAAAATCAAATATTATTGATAAATCAATATTTGAAAGGATTTTAAACAATGAAGAGTCTATGGATAGTTACATGAGCGAGCCTAACGATGAGATTACTTTAAATTTAATGAGATATTATCTATGCAAAGAATACCATGTAATGAAAAAAGAAGATTCTAATAGACTAATCAATAAAGAATTTAAAAAACTGCTCTTTTCATATAAAGATCATAACTATCAGGCTATGCCTCTTACTAAGACTCAAGTGGCTAAAATTAATTCTATAAAGTACGGCAACACTCTTTTTATTGGTCCAGCAGGGTCAGGAAAGACTACTACATTACTTGCAAGAGCTATTAAATTATCAAAAGTATACAATAAGGACAAATTCCTTTTCATAACCTTTAATAAACAGCTTATGAATGATATAAAAAATAACCTTGATATGACAAACTCAAAGAATGAAAATCTGGAAATCATCAATTTTCATAGCTATATACTTGGGCTTTCAAAAAAATATGGACTAAAAATAGAGAAAAATAGCAAAAAAAACTTTGATCAGCAGTTCGATACAATATTTACAAAAGTGTCCCAGATATACAAGGATAAAAACTTATATAAAGGTATTTTTATAGATGAAGCTGAGAATTTCAAAGAAGAACATTTTCTTTTTTTAGAAAATGTACTTTATAAAACCAAAAAATTTCTTATGATATCTGCAGACAAAGGAAAAGACATAAGAGGAACACTTATGGATTTTGTTGGAGGATGGGAGAATTTTGATTTTAGGGATATTAAAGAATTCAATAAAAATTATAGATCAACAAAATCTCTTACAGGCTTCACAAATAATTTCATTGATAATGTAATTTCTTATAGTCAGGAAAAAAACCTTATAGTCCCAGACGATTATCTTATAAAAAGTGCATCCCAGCGAATCAAAGGGGATTCAGTTTGCATAGAAAAAGTAGAGACTATAGAAGAAAAGTTTCAGGAAATAATAAACAAAATAAATTTTTTACAGGAAAAAAAGAAGATAAATATTTCAGATATATGTATTATATTTCCATTCAACAAACGAAAGACAGGAACCAGAAGTGTGATTTATTTCCAGTATCTCTTGAAAAAAGCCCTTGATGATGCTGATATACCTTATATTTCGGCTCATGAGGAAATTACAAATCTAAACTACAAAAGCGGAGTGACTATATCAAATATATATTCTATCAACAATCTAGAATATAAGGCTGTAATTTTATGTGAGCTTGAGATGCTCTTTAATCATAGCCTTGGCAATGAATATACCATGTCAGACTCCCATTCATTTATCAAAAATATAAATGTAGTTTATACAGCTATTACAAGGGCTACTGATTATCTTCAAATATTTACTCTTATGGATAAAGAGGACAGTGACATAATAAAAATGCTATGGGAAAGTGTGGTGTAATATAGTTTTTTCAAAATAATTAAATAGACGTAAATTCAGTCAATTGATATATTCTCCTGTGAGGACAAAATGATAAAGACAGTCTCAAGTCTAGTCTTATTAATCTCAAAATTTATGAAAAAGGTTTTTAGGGGCAAATATTTTTTGTAATGGGATTTGTATGGGGGGAAAATCATGAAAAAAAGACTGGGATTTACGCTTATTGAGTTTTTAGCTGTTATATCACTTATTTTATTGATAGCAGCTATTTCTTTGCCTAAATACTCGGAAATAGTAGATAATCAAAGATTAAAAACAGATGCAGCAACTGCAATTCAGCTTGGTAAAATGGCAGAGATGTATTATATGGAAAATAAAAACTTACCTGGATTTAATCCTTCAAAAATAGAAGATTATGTTAAGGATTCCTACAATGGAGATTTAAAGTCTAAGTATATCAAAGATGAAAAATTTAAAATAACATTAACTGATAATAAGGCAAATGTTTCTCTGGGGTCAATAAATTTTGTTGTAAAAGGAGAGTTTAATGAAAGCTCTATAATACCTCCGAACCTTGGAGGTGATTAAATTGAATAAAAATCTAACTGAAATTATAGATTTTGATACTGCCAATAAAATGAAAATAGTTCCAATAGAATCAAGTTTGGGAAAAATATCAATCTTATCAAAAAAATCTTTAAAGAGTGAAGAAAAATCTTATATAGAACATATTTCCAAACTTGAGGTTGAAATAATAAAAGATAAAAGAAAAAACTTTGAAAAACTTTTTGAGGAAACCTATAATATCTGCGGGCAAGTCAATGACTTTAAAGAAGAGTTAGTCAATTTAGAATATAAAGATAATATATCCGTGCTTGCAGGATTTATATTTACATCATCTATAAAACTCAAGGCAAGCGATATACATATTACAGGAGAAAAGGAGAGAATATTAGTAAAATTTAGAGTTGATGGGATACTTAGAACATTTATATATCTCAAGCTTGAGGAAGGTGAGCTTCTTGTAAGGTATATAAAAATTAAATCAAATATAGATATTAGCAGAACTGTAAGACCCTTAGAAGGTAGATTTTCTTGGGTGCTATATGGTGAAAACATGGACTTTAGAATTTCTATAATTCCAACAATATATGGTGAAAAGATAACTATAAGGCTTCTTGGAATGAATGAGAATGTTTTTTTATTAGAAGATATAGGATTTTCTTTTGAAGAACTCGAAATAATCAAAAGACGGATAAATACTACTTCTGGATTTGTTCTTCTTTGTGGACCCACAGGGAGCGGTAAATCAACAACTTTATTTGCAATATTAAATGCGATTAATAACGGTCAAAGAAATATAGTGTCAATTGAAGATCCTGTTGAGTACTATATGGATGGAGTTACTCAAATAGATATCTCTAAGGAAAAGAATATGGAGTTTTACAATACCTTGAAATTTGTATTGAGGCAGGATCCAGATATCATAACCATAGGGGAAATAAGGGATTTTGAAACAGCAGACACCTCTTTAAAAGCATCTATTACAGGTCATCTTGTATTTTCAACTGTCCATACCAAAAGCTCTATAGGAGTGCTTGAGAGGCTTATAGACTTAGGTGTAAAGCCTTATATTGTTGCAAATGCAGTCTCTCTTATTATAAGTCAAAGGCTTATTAGAAAGCTATGCGAATCCTGTAAGACTAAGCAAAGTTCCAATGCCTTGGAATTAGACTGCTTTAATATTCCAATAGGAACAACTATATTTGAGGCAGTGGGTTGTGAAAAATGCTATGGAACTGGATATAAAGGAAGGATGCCTATTTTTGAGATTCTAGAAATAGATAATCAAATAAAGGGATTTATAAAAAATAGTGATTTAAAACCTCTACAATCAAACATAATTCCCCTAAAGGAAAAAATTAAAAATACAATAATAGAGGGGAGGACGTCTTTTGCAGAAGGATATAAATATATCTAAAAACTTTAAAAAGAAGGCTCTCTTTAATAAAATAATTGAAAGTAATAAAAAGCTAACTTTAAATGAGAATGAAAAGTTTTTTTTATCACTACATTCTTTAACGTCTGCCGGAATACCAATATTAAAATCATTAACGATTTCTAAGAATCAAATTTCATCAAAAAAAATAATTGATAAAGTAATAAAAGAAATTGAAAAAGGGGAGTCATTTGAAAACGCATTAAAAAAATCAAATGCATTTAGCTCATTTGCAGCCTCAATAATAAGTGCAGGTGAAAATAGCGGAAAATTAACTGAAGCATTTGAAAATCTTACCTACTATTTTAAGACAATGAATCTGATTAAGCAAAATGTTCAAGGTGCTCTTTACTATCCCTTGATGGTGCTTACCTCAATAATTTTTTTAATTTTATATTTGATTTTCAACTTTATTCCGTCTTTGTTAGATTTATATGGTGGGGAGATGGCATATAGCAGTAGCTGGGCTTTTTACGTCATAAAAATTTCTATGTTTATAAAGGAATACTTTATTGAAGTCATCTTAACTTTTTTTTCGATTATATCTATAGTTGTACTTTTATTTAAAACTATATCAAAAAATCCTAAATTCTATGGATTGAAATATAAAATTCCTATACTTGGAAATATATTAAAAAAACAATCGATAAATAATAGCATATGGAGTCTGTATATTTTATTAGATTCAGGAATTCCAATTATGACTGCCTTTGATATCATCTCTGACAATTCCCATGAAAAAATAATAAAAGAATATATATTTAGAATAAAGGAGGATTTAGAAAGCGGATATCCTCTCTCAGAAAGCCTTGTAAATTTAAACTTAAAAGATGAAATTTTGTTATATTTTGTCTATTTAGGAGAAGAAACAGGAGATATGGTTCAAAAGCTAAAGCTTATTTCAGAAATATATACAAAAGACATCACAAATGGTTACAAGGAGCTCTCACAGGTAGTACAACCTTTATTTATCGGTATTATGACTTTAATAGTTGGAACACTTATGTTTAGCGTAATATTACCACTTTTAAATTATGATGTGTTTTATAATCTCTAGGGGGAAAATATGAGTCAAGGGATAAGGAAATTAAGTCTAGCTTTGATACTGACATTAGTAATAGGTAATATATATCTGATTTACTGGAATCAGAATTTAAAAAAAGAGTTTAAAAAAGAAGTTTTAATTTCTCGAAATAATCTTTCACTGGAATATAAAAATTCAAATTATAAAAACTATAGCTTATTGAAAGGAATAAATTCAGCACCTGAAAAAATTAAAATGGGGTTAGAATCAATATATATTTCAAAGGAATCCATAGCTTTTGAGGTTAGAGGGAATTCTTTAGAGGAAATTGAAGATATTGAAAGTTTTTTAAATGATGTATTAGAAAAGACAAAGTTATCCATGAACTTATTATCTGAAGGTGAGAATATAAAAGGTACGTTAATATATGGAGGATTCTAATGAATAAAAATATAATCTTAGTCATATTGATTATCTTCTCAAATTCTATATTTATAACCTATCCACTTTATAGCGAAAATATCAAAATAAGGAAAGATATATTAGATATTAGGGATATGAAAAATGAAAAAAAATATATTAACGAAAGCCCTGTTTCACAATATGAACATCTAGAGAAAATAAAAAACTTACTTGCACATGCAGGATTTGTGAAAATATCTGAAAGGATTGAAGTAGAGAACCAAATATCCTTAGAGCTTAAATTTAAATGTGATTTTGCAGATTTTCAAAAATTTATAAATTTAGCGGATGAGTATGATTCTGACTTTTTTATTGAGGAAGGTTTTTTTAATTTTGATAATAACGGACGAGAATCTTATCTAATAATAAAGCATTTTGGAGAAGGGATATGAATATAATATTCAAGATAAAAGGCAAGTACAAAAAATCCAAAGGCTTTTTGATTTTAGATGTTATGGTATCTATGGTAGTTATAATGACGATATTAATACCTCTTTTAAATATATTTATTATAGTTAGAGAAAATAATGAGTACCATCAAATCACCCAAGAGGTTCATAGTTTTTTAGATTATCAAATAGAAGAGATACTTAAAGAGGATTTTAATATTGAACATACTAATTTTATAGAAGAAGGCTTTATAAGAATTGAGCTTTTAAGAACACCTTCAGAAGATCCTGATATCTATAAAATAACAGGAAATGTCTATTATGATAATAGCCTTTTTACAACTATAGTGCTCTATAAGCTTAGGGGAGATTATAATGATTAAACCAAGAGGTTATTTTAAAAAAGAGGGAATATTTGAAGTGAATTTCAGAAGTTTAGCTTTTTATAAAAAATCAGGGTTTGTATATATAGGGTTAATTATAGCTATGACTATGATTTTTACCGCGTCTCTCGGTCTTTTATCAATTTCAAATAATTCAAGAAAAATAGCAAATTTTAAAAACCAATCACGTCATTATCATTACCTAACAAAATCAGCTCATAGCTATGTTTACAAAAAAGTTTTAGATTATGTACATATTGCTCTTATAAATACAGAAATTAGAATGAAAAATGAATTCGAAAATAATACTACTCCTGAAAATATTGAAGAGATGTTTTTATTAGGGAAAGACAGATTTCAGATAATTTTTATGGAAGAGCTTTATAAAAATGGTGGACTTGGTATTAGAAAATATTTTTCAGCCATGAATTTTGCACAGTGTAGCTATGAAGTTAATTATCTTTACAGGGGATATAGAGGACCTTTTTTGGTTATTGTAACCGCAAAATATAGAGAAGACAATATTAGAAAAGAGCATCTCGTTGAATATAAAATAAATTCTCCAGAACTTGAGATAAATGATTTTTTAAGTATTCTTAAAGGCGAGGGAAGCTCTTTTGTAGAAAAACATTGGAGTGTTGTAAATGTTGGAAGCACTTATGAAGGACTTTAAAAAAAGAAGGGGACTTTTATTAATAGAAGTAATAATATATATATCCATTATTCTTTTATTAGCCACAGTAATCCTAGGCCATAATGGATTTTCAAGACTAAACTCCGATATATTCATAAAGCAATTTGTAAGTGACATAAGGTATGTATATTCAAAAAATAGATTTGGGGACTACGACACTAGATTAAGGTATATATACGAAGGGAATAAAACCACAGGAAAAATATTAGGATATTATATAGATGAAAAAGGTTATTCAAGAAAAACAGTTATGAAACCAGATTCTTTAGATTTTTTAATCGCAACAAAGGCAGATATTAGATTTTCTTCAAGTGGGGTACTTGCATTTAATGGAGAAACTATAGAGATTGCAGATAAAACTACGAAAAAGAAATATAAAATTACAATTGTTCCTATAAGTGGGAGGGTATATGTCTATAATGAATAAAAAAAGAGGATTTCTACTTTTAGAATGCATTGCATATATTTCTCTTGTTTTAGTACTTTTTTTATTTTTTTACTCTTTATCCAACAATTTTATTGAGCATTATAAAAAAGTCTCCACTTCTATGAATCTTCAAGAAAGCGGGGAAGTGATTGAAAAATTCTTCAAGGCAGAGATGAAGATGCAGGGAAATGTAGTTGGTCTTTTTGTAAAGAATAAAGGACTTATAAGTTATGATGAATATAATGATGAAGATATACTGGCCTTTTTTTATACAAATACATATCTCAAGGAAAGGGCAGATATCTATGAAACCTTTACATTTGCTTTTAAAGTGATTGAAAGCTCAGAAAAACTTATACTTTGCAAAAATGTACCTAGAGTTACTAGTAATATAGGCAGCCTGGTAGGTTATGAGGTGGCAAATCACATAAATAATATAAAAATAGAAAAAATAGATAATGAAAATTTTTTTGTTATAATTTCGTTAGCTAATAATGATATAATATATGTTCATAAGTTTCATATTAGAAATAAAATTAGAGAAGCTTAGAGTATGTGAAAAAGAAATTCATAAAAGATAGGAGAACATAAATGCTTAATGAAGAAAGATACGAAATTGGAAACAGAATATCCATAATATCCATAATTGTAAATATACTCCTTGCGTTAATTAAGTTTGGGGCAGGAATATTTGGAAAAAGTTCTGCAATGGTGGCTGACTCTTTACACTCTTTATCAGATGTGGCAAGTACCATTGCAGTTATGATAGGACTAAAAATATCAAAAAAGCCTGCTGACAAGGAGCATCCATATGGTCATGAAAAAGCAGAGCCTGTAATGGCCAAGATTCTTGCTATAATGCTAATACTTACTGCTACGGGGATAGGTTATGGTGGAGTAATTAGGATAATTGAAGGAAACGAACAAATACCTGAGAACATAGCACTCTATGGAGCAATTTTATCCATTATAATAAAAGAATGGATGTATAGATTCACAATTAAAGGAGCAGAAAAAATAAATAGTCCTGCACTCAAGGCCGATGCATGGCACCATAGATCTGATGCAATGTCTTCTGTGGGTTCTTTGGCTGGTATATTTGTAGCACGAATGGGGTATCCAGTGTTTGACTCTATTACTGCCATTGTTATAGCACTATTTATAATTAAAGTTGGCGTTAGTATATATATAGACAGTATAAAGCAGCTTATTGATCAATCTGTAGATCAAAAATCCTATGAAGATATAGAAAGAATAATTTTAAGCACAACTGGAGTTATTGGAATAGATGACCTTAAAACCAGAGTTCATGCCAATAAGATATTTGTAGATGTGGAGATTTGCGTAGATAAGAATTTAAGCCTTATAGATGCCCATAAAATTGCAGAAAATGTCCATAACAAGATTGAGGGAAGTAACAAGGATATAAAACACTGCATGGTTCACGTTAATCCTTATGATGAAACTATGAGTCATCATAAGGGCAAAAGACCACTATAAATCCAAGTTATATTCTAAAAATCATATTTCCTCCACAATCTGATTATAAAATACTATTAAGAAAATAAAAAAGTACACTATATTAGGAGGAATTAAAATGATGTATGGAAGAATGATGAACTCAGAATTTGCTCAAGGATGCAGAGGATTAGGAGCTTTTCATGGACCAGTTGGAATGATAATCTGGACTTTATTAATACTTGGAATAATATATCTGATTTATAAAATAATAACAAAAGATAATACATCTCAAAATCACATACTTGAATCTCTTCAAATGAAATATGTTTCAGGAGAAATAGATGAAGAAGAATATGAAAAGAAAATAAGAGTTTTGAAAAAAAAGTAAAAAATTAAAAAACTAAAATATTAATACCTTTTTAGCTATATCATGTAGATAAGAAACTAAGACTCTTATAGATATGAAGTTAACGCTCAACATGAGAGCTTTAATATATTAGCTATAAAGGTATTTTATTTTTAAGAAGAAAACTGTTTTGAAAGGGTGCTAATCAATGAAATACAAAGTATTAGTCATAGAAGATGAGAGGGATATTAGAGAAATAGTTGTAAAATATCTTGAAAATGCAGACTATGAGGTTCATGAAGGAATAAATGGAATACAGGGATTAAAAAAATTTAGAGAAATCACTCCCCATATAGTGATTTTGGATATTATGATGCCAGATATAACAGGCTTTGAGGTCCTTGAAGAGCTTAGGAAAATATCTGACATTCCAGTTATAATGTTAACTGCAAAGCAAGAAGAAATAGACAGGCTCCATGGATTTGATCTTGGGGCTGATGATTATGTATTAAAACCTTTTAGTCCAAAAGAACTCACAAAAAGAGTGGAGGCTATTTTAAAAAGGGTGCATAGTAAATCCTCAAAGGATAGCTTTTTAAGAAGTGGAGAGCTTATTCTTGATTTAAAAAAATATAAGCTCTTTAAAAACAATGATGAAATAATAATCACTACAAAAGAATTTAATATTTTAAAAGTGTTTTTTGAAAATCCCGAAGTAGTATTTTCTAGGGAAAATCTTATAGAATCAGCCTTTGGTTATGACTATATAGGATTTGATAGAAATATTGACTCATATATAAAAAATCTCAGAAGTAAGATTGAGGATGATGTAAAAAATCCCAAGTATCTGAAAACAAAGTATGGAGCAGGGTATGTATTTGGAGGAAAATTCAATGACAATTAAAAGAAAACTAATCATACTAGGATTTTCCTTAGTTCTTATATCCACACTTTTAAGCTCAATTATATCAGGACTATATATCGATAGGTATTTTACAAATTATATCAAAGAAGAGCATCTCAACAATATA
This sequence comes from Acetoanaerobium pronyense, assembly GCF_017874355.1. Taxonomy (GTDB): domain Bacteria; phylum Bacillota; class Clostridia; order Peptostreptococcales; family Filifactoraceae; genus Acetoanaerobium; species Acetoanaerobium pronyense. The sequence goes on along the minus strand of NZ_JAGGLI010000016.1, from coordinate 45,862 downwards.
GAAAATATAAAAATATTCGCCCAGGAGATACTTTTAGAAAATCCAAATGAAGTAGAGATATATTCAAGAGAGCTTGCCAATTATATTAAAGATCCGGTTTTAGGAATAAAAATAAGGAATAAAAGTAATGAAGAAATAATTTCAGTAGGACCTAGGGGCATGCAGAATCATATGATGGGTATGAGACATAATAGGACTATTCAGGACGACAGCTATGAAATATATTCAAATGGCAATCATCTTGGATATATAATCATAACAACAACCAGTAATTTACAAGATACCCAGAGCATAACCCTCTTTAAAAATTCTCTAGTTCGTAGCACCGCTATATCCTTTTTCTTAGTCATTTTATTTTCTTTTTTTATCATAGGGTATATGAGCGAAAAAATGAGCAAAGAGCTTATAAAAACTTCCAGATATGCAAGAAACATTGAAGAAGACAATAATGAGGAAATACAGATGTCAAGTGTTATAGAGATAAAAGGAATACAAACAAGCTTATTCAATCTTTCTAAAAGACTTAGAATGAAAGAAAGTATACGAAAAGAAAAAGCCGACAAGCTTTATCATGAGATAAGGACCCCACTGTCTATACTTAAAGCAAATATAGAAGGAGCTTATGATGATATAATTGAACTTGACAAGGATAGACTCTTAAATCTAATAAAACAAACTGATATTATAACTAGCATGGTTAAAAATATATCATCAATAATGGAGTATAATGAAGAGGCTGAAAAAATTGAATTTAACAATTTTGATATAGCAAAGGAGCTTGAGAGTATTATACGTGGGCTAGAGACTCAATTCAATCAAAAGGGAATAAAACTCTCTTTAATAAGCCCCAAATCTTTAATAATAAATTCCAACAAAGATAAGCTCAACCAAGCTATATATAATCTACTTACAAATGCCTACAAATTCACAGAAAAAAATGAGGAAGTAGAAGTTGAGCTTTATGTAGAAGAGGATAAAGTTGTAATCGAAATAAAAGATACCGGAATAGGAATTAATGAACTTGAAGTAACTGAAATCTTCAAACCCTATTTTAGGGGGAAAAATGTGAAAAATTACAAAGGAGAAGGACTTGGACTTCATATAGTAAAACAAAATATTACTAATATCGGTGGAGAAATAGAGGCTTCAAAAAATAAGGATAAGGGATCAGTTTTTAGAATTATCTTAAAACTATAATAGATTTTAAAACAACTTATGGAAAGTAGTGATTATTTTTGTTATAATGCTTAAATATAGTTTTTGAATAAATGACTAAGGGGTGAAGCACTTGAGTTTGGAAAATGATAAAAAGTTAAATGCAGAATCAGGAATAATTCAATCCAATTTCATTCATAATATAATAGACGAAGACCTAAAAAATGGAGCCTATGGACAGAGGGTATATACCAGATTTCCCCCAGAACCAAATGGATATCTTCATATTGGTCATGCAAAATCCATTTGCTTAAATTTTGGAACTGCTCAAAAATATAGTGGAAAATGTAACCTTAGGTTTGATGATACAAATCCTGTAAAAGAAGATGTAGAGTATGTGGATTCAATAATGGAAGACGTTAAGTGGCTTGGATTTCAGTGGGATGAACTACTTTTTGCATCGGATTATTTTGATGAAATGTACAACCTTGCAGTTGGACTAATAAAAGATGGAAAAGCCTATGTATGTGAGCTTTCAGCTGAAGCAATAAAGGAATATAGAGGAACATATGACAAGCCTGGAAAAGAAAGTCCTTACAGAGAAAGGCCAGTAGAGGAGAGCCTTGATTTATTTGAAAGAATGAAAAACGGAGAATTCAAAGACGGCCAAATGGTTCTAAGGGCAAAAATAGATATGTCGTCTCCAAACATGAATATGCGTGATCCAGTTCTTTACAGAATCGCTCATGCTCATCATCATAGAACAGGAGATAGCTGGTGTATATACCCGATGTATGATTATGCACACCCGCTTGAAGATGCAGTCGAAAATATAACCCATTCTATATGTACACTTGAATTTGAAGCCCACAGACCTTTGTATGACTGGGTACTTAAAGAGACAAAATGGAAAAATCCACCTAAACAGATAGAGTTTGCAAGACTTGAAATGACAAATATGATAATGAGTAAAAGGCATTTGAAAAAATTAGTAGATGAAAAACTTGTAGATGGTTGGGATGATCCAAGAATGTCTACAATATCAGGGCTTAGAAGAAGAGGATATACTCCAGAATCTATAAGAAGCTTTGCTGACAAAATTGGTGTTTCCAAGGCTAATAGTACTGTTGATATCTCACTTTTAGAGCACTGCATTAGAGAAGATTTAAAGATGAAGGCAAGTAGGAAGATGGCTGTCCTAAATCCTCTTAAATTAGTAATTACAAATTATCCTGAAGGAGAAGTAGAGTGGCTGGAGGGAGAAAATAATTCAGAAAATGAAGAAATGGGAACAAGAAAGATTCCATTTACAAAAGAGTTATATATTGAGCAAGATGACTTTATGGAAAATCCTCCTTCTAAGTATTATAGATTATTTCCTGGAAATGAAGTAAGACTTAGAAACGCATATTTTGTAAAATGTGAAGAAGTGATTAAGGATGAAGCTGGAAATATTATAGAAATCAGATGCACATATGATCCTCAGACTAAGTCTGGAACTGGCTTTACGGGGAGGAAAGTAAAGGGAACTATTCACTGGGTGAGTGCTACAGAAAATGTGAAGGCTACAGTTAGGCTCTACGATTATCTTTTCATTAAAGAAAATGAAGATGATGAAGAGTACAAATACAATAATAATTCTAAGAAAGTATTAAAAGATTGCTATCTTGAAAAGAGTTTTGAGTCTGCTCAAAAAGATGAAAAATTCCAGTTCACAAGACATGGGTACTTTGTTGTAGATACAAAAGATACTACTGAAAATCAGCTTGTGTTTAATCAAATTGTATCCTTAAAGGATTCATTTAATAAAAAAGGGAAGTAAATAAAAAAGAAATCGGGGAATCCTCGATTTCTTTTTTATTTTAAAAGATTTTAGAAGACTTTATTTTAAACTCAAAACTAAATTTTTTATAGATTTTGCTACTTTGTCAATAGTTCCATCATTATCGATAATATAATCTGAATAGGTTCTATATTTTTCAATTCTATGATTATATATTTCAAATAGTTTTTCTGGGTTTTCTTTCAAGAGGGGTCTTGTATTAGAATCAATATCTTCAAATATCGCATCAATATCCCTATTTAAAAATAAAACTATAAAACCATTTTCTTTTAAAATTTCTATATTTTTTGGATTGAGGATTATTCCACCACCGCAATCAATAACTGCATCATTTTTCTTTGCTAGTCTTGATATAGTCAAAAGCTCTTCATTTCGAAAATACGCTTCTCCCTCTTCTTTAAATATATCAGTTATTGTTTTTTTATTGTTTTTTTCAATTTCTTCATCTATACTAAAATACTTAAGACTCAATAAATCTGAGACAACTTTGCTTATTGTGGTCTTTCCAGAGCCCATCATACCAATAAAAGCTAATTTCACGATAAATCCTCCCCTACAAAATATGACTAGATTATTTTATCTAATATTATACAATAATGTTAAGTAGGGAAACCATTTTTATTATGAAGGAGATTTCTATGAGAATAATAAGCGAAAAAAAAATAGATATAAGAGGAAGAGTATTTGGGGGAGAAAAAGTACTTATATGTTTGCCTTTAGTTTCTAATGATATAAAATCCCTCTGTGAAGATGCTAAAATGCTTTATTTAGCTACTCCAGATATTATAGAGTGGAGAGTTGACTGTTTTGAAAGTGAAAATATAGAAGATATAGTAATGGGATTAAAAGCTTTAAAAGATGAAATTAAAGATATCCCTCTTATATTTACCATCAGAGATTATTCGGAAGGTGGCAAGAAAAAAATCAAGGACGAGAGCAAACTTAAGATTTTAGAAGCTGTATCCAAAGAAAAATTAATTGATATTATTGATGTTGAGCTTTCAAAAGGAAAAGAATATATAAAAAAAGTAAAAAGGATTATTAAAGACTTAGACATAAAGCTTATACTCTCTTATCATAATTTTATTAAAACTCCGGAGCCAGGAGTTATCTTAAACAAAATATTAGAATCTATAAAAAATGGAGCAGATATACCAAAGATTGCTGTAATGGCCGAGTCTCTCGAAGATACTATAAATCTCTTAAATACTACATTAGAAGCCAAAAATATGATTAATTCTCCTATAATATCTATGTGCATGGGGGAGAAAGGGGTAATTTCTAGAGTGGTTGGAGGCCATTATGGCTCAGATATGACATTTGGGTTTTTAGGTGAAGCATCTGCTCCTGGACAGATTAAAATGGACACCTTAAAAAATCTCTTAGATAATTTATTTTAAAAAAACTCTAATTTAAGTAGGGTTGGATTTATTTTAAAAAAAGTAGTATTATTAAAAGTAGAAAATATTAGACTTATATATAGAGAGAAGGGATTTTTTTGGAGCATTTAAATCTTATATTAAAAAAAATACCAAGATTAATTATGGGATTTATAATAATAGCGTTTGGAACTAATATGACAAGATACTCAGGACTGGGATTAAATCCATGGGGAACTCTTCATGAAGGAATATCAATTGTAACCGGTATATCTTTTGGTAGAGTGACTCAACTCACAGGAGTAGCTGTCTTATTACTTTCTTTGTTTATAAAGCTTTATCCAGGTATAGGGACTATACTTAATATGTTTTTTATAGGATTTTTTGTGGACTTAATTGACAAATTAGGAATTATTCCAAGGGTAGATATGATTTCAGGGAAAATGCTATATCTTTTATTAGGAATGTTTCTCTTTAATTTTGGAGTATATATATATATGAGTGGAAGACTGGGAGCAGGGCCTAGAGACGGACTAATGGTAGGTCTTGTAAGACTTACAGGAAAGCCTGTATCTATAGTAAGACCAGCAATGGAATTTACTGTAATAGCCCTTGGAATTCTTCTAGGAGGAACATTTGGAATAGGAACTATAATAAATGCTTTTGGGGGTGGATATATGCTCAATTTTATATTTAAGCATTTTAACTATGATCCAAGCATAAACAAAAATATTGCCTTAGCAAGAGCTGTAAAAGAGCCTGCATAGATGTACTGTGACTCTAAAGAATTTTAAGATAAATAAAAAAATTATTATAATATAGTTAGCATAAGCCTCGAAGCAGTAGTTGTTTTTCGGGGTTTTTTCATGGTAAAATTATAACTTGATAATTAGTTAGAACTAGGAGGGTTAAGATGAAAAATAAGGCTGTTATTTTAGGAGCAAATTATTATATCGGGCTTAGTACCATAAGGTGTCTGGGAAAAAACGGAGTTGTTGTAGCAGCAGTAGATTACTCTGATAATGGTGCCTATGGATTCAGATCTAAGTATTGCTCTGAAAAACTTATAGGCCCTCATTACAAGGAAAATTCAAAGGCGTTTCTTGAATTTTTGATTGATTATGCAAAAAAACAAGATGCTTCACCGGTGCTTATTCCATGTGCAGATCCCTATGTTGAGTTTGTAGATACATATTTATATGAACTAAAAGAATATTTTTTAATTCCTCAGACAAAAAAGGGGCTTTATACTGAGCTAATGAATAAGGAAAAGCTTCATTCATTGGCATCCCTAATGAATGTGAAGGTTCCAGAGACTATAAGACTTACAGAAGATAACTACATTGAAAAAATAGAAACTATATTAAAATATCCATGTATTGTAAAGCCTGTTGATTCGCCTGCTTTTGTGTCTACTTTTAGAAGAAAGATGTTCAAGGTTAATGACAGGAAAGAACTTGTTGAAGCAATTGATAAAGCAAAAAAAGCAGGTCTTGAGGTCATAGTTCAAAGAATAATTCCAGGTTTTGATGATCATATGTATACCTTTGATGCTTATTTAAATCAAGAGGCTAAAGTTACTAACTGGCTTACATGTCAAAAATATAGGCAGTATCCTATTAATTTTGGAGCATCTGTATATACCGGACAAAAATATGTTCAGGAACTATACGATATAGGAGCAAAGTTTTTAGAAGGAGTAGGATTTAAAGGTTTTGCTGAAATAGAATTTAAAAAAGATGCAGTAACAGGAGATTTTTATCTTATAGAGGTAAATGTAAGAATTACCAATTTAAATAGCCTTCTTGAAAAGGTTGGGGTCAATATGCCTTACCTTACCTATATGGAGCTTACAGGAGAAAAAATAGAGCCTCAGGAAATAAAAAAAGACACAGGTCTTGTTTTTTGGTATGCATATGAGGATTTTTTAGCAAGCAGAGGTTATGTAAAGACAAAGCAGTTAAAAACTTCAGAAATTATAAAGTCTTTATTTAGACCTAAAGCCTATGCAATTTGGGACGTATCTGATTCAAAACCATTTTTTGAATTTAATGGGATTCTTATGAAAAAGGTTTTTAGAAAACTATTTAAGTGATTGAAAGGAGATTTATTTTGCCGAAATTAAAAGAGCTTTTATCTGGCCTAAATATAATTGGAACAACAGGAGACGAGTTTTTAAATCAACTTGAGATTAATGGAGTATCTTATCATTCAGGAAAAACTAAAAAAGATGATATCTTCGTATGCATAAAGGGATATAAGACAGATGGTCATTCATATATAGATTCAGCTATAAAAAACGGAGCCGTAGCAGTAATTGTAGAAGTAATAAATAAAGATTTTGAAATACCTCAAATATTAGTAGAGGATTCGAGAAAGGCTTTAGCCATAATTTCTTCCAACTTTTATAATAATCCTTCAAAAAAAATGAAAATGATAGGTATTACAGCCACAAATGGAAAGACTACTACTGCATATATGACAAATCATATATTTGAAACCTTTGGTTTAAGTACAGGCATAATAGGAACTGTATCAATAAAGTATAAGAAAAAGGAGATACCTTCATATCTTACAACACCAGAATCTCTTGACTTGCAGGGTTATTTAAGAGATATGCATGATGAAAATATTGATGTGGTTACAATGGAAGTCTCTTCATCTGCTCTTGATCTTAAAAGAGTCTATGGCGTAGATTTTGATATAGTGACCTTTAACAATATTAGTAGGGAGCATATAGATTTGCACGGTAGCTTTGAAGAATACTTTAAAGCCAAATCAAGCCTAATTACAAATGCAAAGGAAGGGAGCTGGGCTATACTTAATCTAGATTGTCCATACTCATCATCTTTGCAAGAAAAAACAAAAGCCAATGTACTTACTTTCTCTGTAGAAAAAGACGAAGGACATTTTTGCTGTAAAAATCTTGACCTATCTAGCGGAAGAGGGAAATTTGTACTTGATATACGTAAACCTTTTACAGTAGGAGATTATACTTACGAAAAATCTGAGTATGAACTATCTCTTTCTGTTCCAGGCTATCATTCGGTTTATAATGCTATGGTTGCAATTGGTGTAGGGCTTTTATCAGGAATTCCTATTGAAACTATAAAAGAGAGTTTCACCACTTTTGTAGGTGTTGAAAGAAGATTTGAATTTATTTATGAAAAAGATTTTAAAATAATAGATGACCACTTTGCAAATAGCGGAAACATTGACGTAACTCTTGAAACCTTAGATTATATGGATTATAAAAATCTTGAGCTTGTTTATGCCATAAGAGGGTCGAGAGGGCCAATAGTAAATAAGGAAAATGCAGAATCAATAGTGAAATGGTCTAAAAAGCTTGGCCTTAATCATATAATTGCTACAAAAAGCATATCCCATACAACTGAAAAAGATAAGGTTTTAGACGAAGAGGTTCAGGTATTTAAAGAGGTCCTCGATAATGCAGGACTTAGATATACTATTTATGAGGAGCTTGATGAAGCAATAGATAATTCTTTAAGTCATGCAGGCGAAGGGGATGTAATACTTTTAGCTGGTTGTCAAGGTATGGATTATGGAGCAAATTTAGCACTAAACTTGCTTCATAAAAAAAATCCCAAGCTAGATAAGGATGAGTTATTTTTACCCCTTAAAGACAGAGTGTGTGGAATGGATTAAAAATCTATACCTGTCAGATATATTCTTGAAATCTGACTTATTTTTATTAAGAAAGAGGTTTTTTATGAACAATAAAGTTATAGGGATTATAGGTGGAATGGGTCCAGAAGCCACAGCCAATTTTTATATGAATCTTATAAAAGCTACAAAGGTTAATGCTGATCAGGACCATTTTCGAGTAATAATAGACAGTAACTCTAAAATACCAGACAGGACTAAAGCTATTTTAGGGAGGGGAGAAAGTCCAGTAAATCAAATGATAGATGCTGCGAAAAATCTTGAAAAAACAGGAGTAGATATAGGCTGTATACCTTGCATCACTGCACATTATTTTATAGAGGATGTTTCAAAGGCTGTAAATTATCCTATATTAAATGCCTTAAAGGAGCTTGAAAAATTTATTGAGCTTCGTTTTTCAAATATAAAAAAAATAGGAATATTAGCTACCTCTGGAACGGTAAATAGCGAGCTTTTTACTAAATATTTAAAAGACTACCATGTGATTTATCCAAGCAAGGAAATTCAGCAAAATAAAGTTATGGAAGCTATATATTCAGATGAAATAGGAATAAAAAGCGGAAAGGATTTCAAAGAGGCAAAAAGACTTCTAATAGAGGCTGGAGAATACTTAATTAGTGAAGGAGCAGATGTTTTAATAGCTGGATGTACAGAAATTGTCTTAGCTATAAAGCCTGAAGATTTTTCTAAGCCTCTAGTTGATCCTATGGAAGTAGTGATAAAAAAGCTAATTGGTGAAATCTAGTGATTTCACTTCATTAAATAATTCTCTATAAAGTGTATTTAAATTATGATAATATTATATTATGAAAATATTAAGGAAGATTCAGACTTATTTGATGAGACTTAATAATTCAAACATATCATACAAATAAACCTAAGGAGAGTGCAGTGATGATAAAGAGACTAGAAAATTTGAGAAATCTAATAAAAGAAAAAAGCTTAGATGGGGCGCTTATTTACATGCCTGAAAACAGATTTTATTTCTCAGGATTCACAGGAAGCACAGGATATTTAGTGATTACTCCTAAAAACAGCTTTTTTATAGCTGATTTTAGATATATAGAGCAGGCAAAAAAACAATGTGAGGGATATGAAGTTCTTACAATGTCTAAAGATCTTCCCTTAAGTCATCATTTGAAAGAGCTAAATATTACAAACCTAGGAATTGAAGATAACCATATGGATGTCTTTACATACAAAAAACTACTTTCTGATATTGATACCCTTGAAATGGTCTCAATAGGAGAAGATTTAGTGAAAATAAGAGCTATAAAAGATGAAAGTGAAATAGAAAATTTGAGAAAAGCAGCTGAGATTGCAGACAAAGCATTTGAACACATCCTTCCATTTATCAAACCAGGAGCGATAGAGCTAGATATAGCCCATGAAATTGAATCATTTATGAAAAAAAATGGGGCTAGTGGTTTATCCTTCCAAATGATAGTGGCATCTGGAAAAAGATCTGCCCTTCCCCATGGAGTGGCATCTGACAAAGTATTGGAAGATGGAGATTTCTTGACATTAGACTTCGGGTGTATATATAATGGATATTGTTCTGATATGACTAGAACTGTAGTTTTAGGTAAAGCAACGAACGAGCAGAAAAAAATATACAACATTGTGCTAGAGGCCCAAACTAAAGCTTTAAGTCACATAAAGCCTGGGGTAAAAGGCAAAGATGTTGACTTTATTGCTAGAGATATAATTTCAAGCTATGGATACGGAGATAAGTTTGGTCATGGGCTTGGTCACGGTGTTGGCCTTAAGGTCCATGAGCTGCCTAATTTAAATCCAGAAGGGGATATTATACTTGAGCCTAATATGGTTGTTACAGATGAGCCAGGAATTTATATTCCTGACTTTGGAGGAGTTAGAATAGAAGACCTTGTGGTTGTTACTGAAAACGGTCACGAGATTCTTTCAAAATCTCCAAAAGAATTGATAGAATTATAATAATTGATGGAGGGATTTTATGATTTCAGCGGGTGATTTTAGAAAAGGAGTTACTTTTGAAATTGATGGGCAACCATATTTAATCATGGATTTTCAACATGTAAAGCCAGGAAAGGGTGCGGCTTTTGTAAGAACTAAATACAAAAACCTAAAATCAGGGGTTATAAGAGAAGAAACCTTTAACCCTAATGATAAGTTTCCTAAAGCAGCTATAGAGACAAAAGAAATGGAATACCTTTACAATGATGGTGAGCTTTATTACTTTATGGATGGCGAAACATACGAGCAAATTCCTTTAGATTATGCTCAAGTTGAAGATGCTATAAGATTCCTTAAAGAAAACATGAAGGCACAAATAAGATTTTATCAAGGAAAGGCTTTCCAAGTGGAAGCTCCAAACTTCGTAGAACTTGAAGTTCTTGATACTGAGCCTGGGGTAAAAGGAGATACTGCAACTAATGTAACAAAGGCAGCAACTGTCGAAACTGGAGCAATAGTTCAAGTACCTCTATTTATAAATATTGGAGATAAAATCAAAATTGATACTAGATCGGGAGAATACCTATCTAGAGTCTAAAAGGAGGATGACCATGCAACATTTATATGAAAGAGTTTCTTATCTAAAAGGTCTTTGCGAGGGTTTGGGAATATCTGAAGAAACTAAAGAAGGCAAAGTTATAGGTGTGATGGTTGACATTCTTGATGAATTTGCAGATGCTCTTGTTGAGCTTCATGAAGAACAAGAAGAACTATCTGAGTATGTTGATTCTATCGAAGAGGATTTAAGCGAGATTGAGGAAGATTTTTATGAGGATGAGGATTCTGAATTTGTAGAGCTAAAATGTCCTAACTGCGGTGAAGAAGTTGAGGTTGATGAAGAGCTTCTTTATGATGAAGATGAAGATATTGTTTGCCCTGCATGTGGAGAAGTTATAATCCATGCTCAAGATGAAGAATATATATGTGAGAATGAAGAAGAACATGAATGCTGCGGTAAGCACAATCATTAATCTAAAAGGCTGCTAACGCAGCCTTTTTTAAAATGAATAACGAGGTAGATAAAGTTGAAAAATTTAAAACTATTCCAAGAAAAAATTAACTATAAATTTACAAATATAAGTGTACTTAAAGAAGCTCTTACCCATAGTTCCTATTCAAATGAATACAAAAAAATCAAAAACAAGGACAATGAAAGGTTGGAGTTTTTGGGAGACAGTGTACTTGGTCTTATAATAAGTAACCATCTTTTCAATACTAAAAAAAATCTTCCAGAAGGAGAACTTACTAAAATAAGGGCAGCGATAGTATGTGAGAGAACTCTTAAAGACTTTGCAAAAAAAATCAACTTAGGAGAATACCTATATCTTGGTAAGGGGGAAGAATCTACAGGAGGCAGAGATAGAGATTCTATACTTGCTGATGCTGTAGAAGCTTTAATAGCAGCAATATATATTGATGGTAATTTTGATTTTGCCACAAATTTTGTACTTAGCTTTATGAAGGACATTATTGATGATGCTGTAGATGGAAAGATTATGAGGGACTATAAAACTCAGCTTCAGGAGATAATACAAAAAGATAATAAGGATAGTATTCATTATAAGCTTTCGAGACATTTTGGACCAGACCACGATAAAACCTTTGAGATGGAGGTTTTTTTGGGTGATATTGTAATAGGAGAAGGAAAAGGAAAAAGCAAGAAGGAAGCTGAGCAAGAAGCTGCAAAAAATGCAATGGAGAAATTAAAATGAAAAAAATAATTCCAATATTCATACCACATCAGGGCTGTCCAAACGATTGCGTATTTTGTAATCAAAGAAAAATTACAGGTAAATTAGCATCCATAGACTTCGATGAAATAAAAAAAGATATTGCAGAATTTATAAAAACTATTTCAAAGGAAAGTGATATAGAAATAGCTTTTTTTGGAGGAAGCTTTACTGCTCTTGATAGAGATATTCAAAAAGGGTGTCTTGATATTGCAAATGATTACATGAAAAAAGATTATAGGATAAAGGATATTAGAATTTCTACAAGACCAGATTCTATTGATAAAGAAATACTAGATTTTCTTAAAATTCATAATGTAACTATAATTGAACTCGGAGTTCAGTCCCTAGACAAAGAGGTTCTAAAACTTAGCAATAGAGGGCATGATGATAGGTGCGTATATACAGCATCAAATCTTATCAAAGAACAGGGGTTTAAGTTGGGACTTCAGATGATGGTAGGTCTTCCAGGAGATAGCCCTAAGAAGTCTATTTTTACTGCCATGGAGTTTGCTAAAATAAAACCTGATTTTGCAAGAATATATCCCGTACTTGTAATTAAAGAAACAGCTCTAGAAAGTATGCTTTTAGGAAAAATTTATAACCCCCTTTCTCTTGATGATACTGTTCAAACAGTTAAGAAACTTTATAGTATTTTAATAAGCTCAGATATTGATGTTATAAGAATTGGCCTTCAGGCTAGTGATACTATAAATGTGGGGAAAGAAATAGTTGCAGGACCTTTTCATCCTTCTATAGGAGAGCTTGTATATTCTTCATTAATAAAAGACTATCTGATAAAGTATATAAAACAAAACAAAAATACCACAGATATAGATATAACTTGTGGGACCTCTATGATTTCCAAAATAGTAGGAAATAAGAAAAGTAATATAAAATACTTTAAGGAAAACCTTAATATAAACATAAATGTCCAAGAAGATATTTTATTAAATAAGGATACTATACTTTTAGACAATAACTATATCACTATAAATTCCATAGCTCAAAAGCTTTATCATGAATACTTCTAACAGGAGGTGATTTTAATGCACTTAAAAAAAATGGAGCTAAAAGGATTTAAATCATTTCCAGATAAAACTGAAATATTATTTCCCAAAGGTTTAATCTCTGTAGTAGGGCCAAATGGAAGTGGAAAAAGTAACATACTAGATGCTGTAAGATGGGTATTGGGAGAGCAAAGTATGAAAAATCTTAGAGGAGAAAAACTCGAAGATGTTATTTTTTCCGGTACAGAGAAAAGAAAGGAAATGGGGTATTGCGAAGTTTCTTTGATTATTGACAACTCCAATCAAAAAATCAATTTGGAATATACGGAGATTGCAATAAAAAGGAAGGCTTTTAAATCTGGTGAAAGTCAGTTTTTTATAAACAACAAACCCTGTAGATTAAAAGATATAAAAGAGCTACTACTTGATACAGGTATTGGAAGAGAAGGATATTCCATTATAAGTCAAGGGAAAATCGATGAGATTGTAAATGGTAGTTCGGTTCATAGAAGAAAGATATTAGAAGAGGCAGCCGGAATCACAAAGTTTAGATATAAAAAAGAAGAGAGCGAAAAAAAACTGTCTTCTACAAAAGAAAATCTAGAAAGAATAAATGACATATATAAAGAGATTGAAAAACAGATAAAACCTTTAGAGATTCAAAAGGAAAAGGCTGAAAAATATTTTGTATTGAGAGAAGAACTTATAAAATCAGATATTAATAGGGTTTTAAAGGATTTTGATGTCCTTTATAAATCACAAAGGGATGCCTTAGCTGAAGTAGAGATTCTAAAGAAAAAGGTAAAAGAAACTGAAAGATTAAAGCAGGATATTACAAATAAGATATTTCAGTCAAAAGGAGAGCTAGGCTTTTCTGAAGAAAATATTAAGGAATATCTAGAGGAAATAGAAGAGCTTGTAAAATTAGAGCAGTCTTGCCTTAGAAAATATGATGTAACAAAAGAAAAAATAGTTAATATAAAAAGCAATAATATAAGACTAAAAGATTCTCTAAGCTCAGAAAAGATTGAAATTGAAAATTTAAACAAAAAAATAAAAAATATTGATATTGAACTAAATAATATAGAGCTATCTATTGATGAACTGACTAAAGAGCATAAAGAGCGTATCAAATCCCATAAGTCAGAAATAGCAAGCCTAGGTGAAATGGATGAAAGTATAGAAAATCTTAAACTAAAAGCAATAAACCTTGAAAGTGAAAAACTAAAAATTGAATCAAGATGTGAAATGTTAGAGGAAAATATAAAAAGTATGGAAGAAAGAATGGAGGAAACATCAAAATCCATTCTTGATGTAAAAGACACTCTAAAGCAGTATGTGGATGAAGGAGAAAAAATAAAACAAGAAATAAAAGAAAAAAATAAAGAACTTGACTCTTCAAAAATCGAGCTAAATGCTATCAAAGAAATGATTAGTGAAACAGAAGATAAAAAATCCAAACTCTTAAAATCTTTAAATGACAACTTATACGAGATTAAAGACACCAAATCAAAGCTTTTGATGCTTCAAAAAATGGAAGAGGATATGGAAGGCTTTTCAAAAGGGAGCAAAGAGATTTTAGGAAATAAAAATTTAAAGGGAATCAAAGATGCTGTTGCAAATATAATAAAGGTAAAATCAGGCTATGAAAAAGCAATAGAAGGGGTTCTATCTGGGCAACTTCAAAACATTATTGTAAATACAAAAGAAGATACAAAAAATGCCATAGACTTTTTAAAGAAAAATAGACTAGGTAGAGTGACATTTTTACCCCTTGACTCAATTTCAGGAAGAACTCTAAACTATAATCAATCAGGAACTTTAGCTTATAATGTGGTGGAATATTCCTCTTTATATGAAGAGATAGTAAAATATCTTTTAGGACGAATAGTTATAGTTGACACTATGGACGAGGCTATAGCACTTGGTAAAAAAAATAAAGACTCCTTTAAAATAGTTACAAAGGATGGAGAGATATTTAATGTAGGAGGCTCAGTTACAGGAGGTAGCCTTTATTCATCGGCAAGTATATTTACAAGAAGAAAAACTATTGAAGAACTAATTAAAAAGCTCAGCGAACTCGAGAGTTTTAAAACAAAGCTAGAAGAAGAGCTTAGACGGGCAGATGAAAACTTAGATGATTTAAAAAGAAATCTAAATGATATAGATTTGAAGAGAGAAAATCTTGAAGGATTTATTGTAAGGAAAATAAATGAAAACAAGGAGCTTCAAATAAAAGAAGAATTTTTGAAAAGACAAGAAACATCTTTTGAAGCTGAAATCCAAGGGATAGAAAAAGCAGTTTCAGACTCTAAGCTTACATTGAAATCAGACTTTGATAAGGTTAAGTCATTTGAGATAGAAATAAAGGGCTTGAAAAATCAAATAAACTCTAAGCTAAATGAAAAAGAATTAATAGTGTCTACTATGACATCTCAAGATAATAAAATTAGGGAGTTGGAAATTGAAAAAACTAGACAGGAAGAAACTCTTAATGGAAAAATAAAAGAAAAAAATGAGCTTAACTTACAACTAACAAATAAGGAAAATCAACTTAAAAATGTAGAGGAAGAGATTCTTTTCAATGAAAAAGAAGAAAATAGATTAAAACATTATGCAGAAGAACTAAAAAAAGAGTCAGATGATTTAAAAGCAAAGATTAAAGATTTAGAATCTGAAAAATCAAATTTTGAAAAGGAAAGAGCTTTGCATGAGGAAGAGATAGAAAAATACCATAGAGAAAGTGATGAACTAAGCAAGCAGCTAAATAGCTTTTCTGTAGATTTGGGAAAAAAAGAGTCTGATTTATCAAGGTACATATATCAAGAATCTTTAATCAAGGAAAAAATTATGGAAGACTATGAGATGGATATAAAAGAGGCTCAGGTGCTTAGAGATGAAACTCAAGAAATATCTAAAAAACATATTCAAAGCTTAAAAAAATCCATATCTGAGCTAGGAAATATTAACATGGACGCCATAGAAGAGTTTAAAAATGTAAAGGAAAGATATGATTTTTATTTATCTCAAAAAACAGATCTTGAAGACTCAACTGAAAAAATTGAAAATATAATAAAAGATCTAGAAATAAATATGGTCAAGGAATTTAAGGAGAGCTTTTTAGACATCAATGAAAAGTTCAAAGAAGTATTTAAAGTACTATTTGGAGGTGGAAAAGGAGAGCTTATATTAAAGGATGGTGAAGACATACTGGATTCAGAAATTGATATTAATGTTCAGCCACCAGGGAAAAAGCTCAAATCAATAAGTGTCTTATCAGGAGGAGAAAAAGCTCTTTCGGCTATTGCAATACTTTTTTCCATTTTGATGAGAAAAGCAGTCCCTTTTTGCATACTTGATGAAATTGATGCCCCACTTGATGATGCCAATATAAATAGGTTCATTTCTTTTTTAGAAGTGGTTTCTAAGGAAACTCAATTTATAACTATAACTCATAGAAGAGGAACAATGGAAGCCTCTGACTATATATATGGAATAACGATGCAAGAAAAGGGAGTTTCAAAGGTATTAAGTCTTAAACTGGATGAAGCAGAAAGCTATATAGAAAATTAATAAGGAGGAAAAGATGTTTAAAAAATTCATTAAAAATATAATGGGATTTGAGGATGAGAAAGAAAAAGATGATGAGGAAATCATAGAAAATTCCACAGAAGAAATAGAAGATTTAGAAGAACAACAAATAGAAGAAGCAATAGAAAAAATAAAGGAAGATATTAAAGAGGATGCATTAGGGGAAATAAAAGAAGATTTTAAAGAAGAAATTATACAAGAACTGAAAGAAGAACTCAAAGAAGACATTGAAGAAATTGAGGACATTGAAGAAGTTGAAGATAAAAATATAGAGATTGAAGAAGAGTCAAAAGAAGATCCTATGGGGGAGATTCAGGAAGAATCTCAGGAAGTGCCTCAGGAGCAGCCAAAAAAATTCAATTTATTTTCAAAGCTTAAAGAAGGGCTTAGTAAAACTACCCAAAATCTAACAGGAAAATTAGACGATCTTTTCAAAGGGCATATTACCATAGATGAAGAGCTATATGAAGAGATTGAAGAGATATTAATTACAGGAGATATTGGTTTTGAGACTACTATGAAGATAGTGGATACATTAAGGACCAATGTAAAAAAGAAGTCTATAAAAGAAATTGATGGTGTTAGAGAAGAGCTAAAGCTTATAGTAGAGGAAATTCTATCATCAGATGATGCTAAACTCAAAATAGAGCCTTCTCCTGCTATTCTTGTAGTTGTGGGAGTAAATGGTGTAGGGAAGACTACTTCTATAGGGAAGATAGCATCAAGACTCAATCAAGAGGGGAAAAAGGTAATGCTTGCAGCAGGAGACACCTTTAGGGCAGCAGCAGCAGACCAACTTGAAATTTGGGCACAAAGGGCAGGGGTAGATATAGTAAAACATGGAGAAGGAGCAGACCCTTCGGCTGTGATTTTTGACTCCATTCATAGCGCAAAATCGAAAAATATAGACGTTCTTATTTGTGATACAGCGGGAAGGCTTCACAATAAAAAGAATCTTATGCAGGAGCTTTCTAAGATATTTAGAATAATAGAAAGAGAATACCCTGAGGCTACAAGGGAGGTTCTTCTTGTAATTGATGCAACAACAGGTCAAAATGCAATGAATCAAGTTAAAATATTTAAAGAAGCAGCGCCTCTTGATGGAATAATACTTACAAAGCTTGATGGTACTGCAAAGGGTGGTGTGGTACTTGCAATTAAATCAGAGCTGAAAATACCAATCAAACTAATAGGAGTTGGAGAGAAGATTGAGGATTTACAGGACTTTGATGCTAAATCCTTCTCAGAAGCTTTATTTGCTAAAAGTGAGTAAATATATGTTGACAATTGAAGATATGTAATATAAAATACTTTAGTGTAAAGGTTAAAAACTTTACAGAGGTGATACTTATGGAGATTCAAAAAGTAGTAGAAATAAGTGAACTCTTGGATATCTACGGAAAACTTTTGACAAAGAAGCAGCTTGAAGTAATAGAGCAGTATTATAATGAGGATTTGTCCCTTACAGAAATAAGTGAAAATCTAGAGATTTCAAGACAAGCTGTATATGACACAATCAAAAGATCAGAAAAGCTTCTTTATGAATATGAAAAAAATATTGGATTTAAGAAGCTGAAAGATAAACGATTAAAAGAGATTAATGATATTTTAATCAGCTTAAATAAATTAAGAAAAAGTGTTGATAACGAAGACTTTTTGAATAAAGTCGATTCTATAATAGATTATTGTGAGGGGTTATCAGAATGATATTTGAAGGTCTTGCTGAAAAACTTCAAAATACCCTTAAAAATCTTAAGGGCAAAGGAAAGCTTACAGAAAAAGATGTAGAAGCTGCAATGAGAGAAGTGAAACTTGCTCTTTTAGAAGCAGATGTTCACTACAAAGTAGTAAAGGATTTTGTAAAAAAAGTCAAAGAAAGATCTATTGGAGCTGAGGTACTAGAAAGTCTTACTCCAGGGCAACAAGTAATAAAGATAGTTAATGAAGAGCTTTCAGAGCTTATGGGCGGGGTGCAAAGCAAGCTAAACCTATCCTCTAAGCCTCCTACTGTAATCATGCTTGTCGGACTTCAAGGAGCTGGTAAGACAACTACAGCAGGAAAACTAGCTTTAAATCTCAAAAAACAAGGCAAGCAGCCAATGCTTATTGCATGTGACATATATAGACCAGCCGCTATCAAGCAGCTTGAGGTGGTATCAGAAAAAGCTGGAGCTGTATTTTTCTCGGATGAGGGCAATAAAGATGCGGTTGATATAGCAAAAAAAGGCTTAGAAAAGGCTAAGACATTAGGATATGATATTGTAATAGTTGATACAGCCGGAAGACTCCATATAGATGAGAATCTTATGGAAGAGCTAAGTAGCATTAAGAAAAATGTAAAACCTCATGAAATTCTTCTTGTAGTGGATTCTATGACAGGGCAAGATGCCGTAAACATTGCCCAGTCCTTTGATGACACATTAGGCATTGACGGAGTAATCCTTACAAAGCTTGATGGTGATACAAGGGGAGGGGCTGCTTTATCTATAAAGGCTGTCACCCAAAAGCCAATCAAATTCGCAGCTATTGGAGAAAAACTTGAAGATTTAGAACCTTTTTACCCAGACAGAATGGCATCTAGGATTTTAGGCATGGGAGATGTACTAAGCCTAATAGAAAAAGCTCAAGGAGCATTTGATGAAAAGTCTGCAAAGGCTATGCAAGACAAAATAAAATCATCAGATTTTACATTTGATGACTTTTTAGAGCAGATGCAACAAGTTAAAAAAATGGGGCCATTAAAGGATTTAATCCAGATGATACCAGGAGTATCCCAAATGAAGGGGATTAAAGATATTGATATAGATGATAAAGAGCTTGTAAGAGTGGAAGCAATAATACAATCCATGACAAAGCAGGAAAGACAAAACCCTTCAATAATAAACGCAAGCAGAAGAAAAAGAATTGCTAAGGGAAGCGGAAACGAAGTTTCTCAGGTAAATAGGCTTTTAAAGCAGTTTGAAGAGTCCAAAAAAATGATGAAGCAGTTTACCCAAATGAACAAGTCCATGAAAAAAGGAAAAATGAAATTCCCTTTTCCAGGATTATAGATTAATAAATTTTTAAGGAGGTGAAAACATGGTAAAAATCAGACTAAAAAGAATGGGTGCTAACAAAAAACCTTTCTATAGAATAGTTGTTGCTGATTCTCGTGCACCAAGAGACGGTAGATTTATAGAAGAAATAGGTTACTACAACCCAGTTTCAGAACCTAAAGTTATCAAAATAGATAATGAAAAGGCTGAAAAGTGGCTATCAACAGGAGCTCAGCCAACTGAAACAGTAAAAACTCTTTTCAAAAAGAACGGCATTATCTAATAATAGAAAGTACATACTTTCTATTTAGATATGTCTAGGAGGTAATTAATATGGGAGAACTTGTTGAAGTAATTGCAAAATCCCTAGTTGACCATCCAGAGGAAGTTACTGTTACCGAGACTCATGGAGAGCAATCTATCATAGTCGAGTTAAAAGTAGCATCTGAAGATATGGGGAAGGTTATTGGCAAGCAGGGAAGAATTGCAAAAGCGATAAGAACTGTAGTCAAAGCCGCAGCCATAAGACAAAACAAAAGAGTAATAGTAGAAATCATTCAATAAGGATTAGAGTATACTCTAATCCTTTGTTTGTTATCTAATCCTTAATGTTTTTGAGGTGATTTTGATATGAAACAAAAGATAAGAATAGGTAAAATTGTAAACACCCATGGACTAAAAGGGGATGTAAAAATATATTCCTATGCTGATTATCCTGAGCGATTTGAGGAAATTGGATATGTGTATTTTGAAAACAGCGATCATAAAATTAAAATAAATAGCATAAAATACTCTAAAGGAATGCCTGTCCTAAAGCTCGATGGGATAAATACTGTAGAAGAAGCAGAGAAGATGAAAAACAAATATATTTTCATAGACAGAGATAATCTCAGGGATATGGAAGAGGACGAGCATCTGATATCAGACCTAATAGGATTTGAAGTTTATGATACAAAAGAAAATTTTATAGGCATTTTAAAAGATGTACTTCAGTACACTGCAAATGATGTTTATGTCATCGAGGATAAGGTTGTCCAAAAGGAATATTTAATACCAGGCTTAAAGAGATTTATTCCTGAGGTAGATATGGAAAACTCAAAAATAATAATTGATCCTATAGAAGGAATGATAGAGTAATGAATTTTCATATAATGACTCTTTTCCCAGAGATAATTCATAGCTATATGGGTGAGAGTATCATGAAAAGAGGAACGGAAAAAGGTGAAATATCATATAAATGCTGGAATATAAGGGATTATTCTAAAAATAAGCATAGAAAAGTAGATGATTATCCTTATGGAGGAGGAGCAGGCATGGTAATGACTGTTGATCCAATAGTTAGCTGTTATAACCATATAAAAGAAGCTGTTTTTAAAAAGCCAAAGGTTATCTATCTTACTCCAAAAGGTGAAAAATTTACTAATGAAATGGCAGTAGAGCTTTCAAAAGAAGATGATCTTGTACTTCTATGCGGTCATTATGAAGGCATAGATCAAAGAGCTATTGATATGATTGTAGACAAAGAGGTTTCAATTGGAGACTATGTACTCACTGGAGGAGAACTTCCAGCTCTTGTACTTATAGATAGTATATCTAGACATGTAAAAGGCGTTCTTGGGGATGATGACTCCCTAGATGAAGAATCATTTAGCGATGGATTGCTTGAATATCCTCATTATACAAGACCAGCAGAATATGAAGGGCTTAAAGTTCCTGAGGTTCTTCTTTCTGGAAATCATAAACATATTAATGAATATAGAAAGACTGAGTCTTTAAAACTGACTCTAGAGCGAAGGCCTGATATACTAGATATTTCAAAACTATCAAAAGAGGATATCAAGATTTTAGAAAAACTCAAAAATATTGACAAACAGTCAAAATAAGTATATAATACCTTGTGTTTAAAATTCGGGCGTTCCTCTGTTGTTTGGCATTAAGAACGTCTTTGTGAGGAGGAAATAAAAATGGAAATTTTAAGAGCTATTGAGCAAGAACAAATCAAGACTGACTTACCTGAGTTTGGAGCTGGAGATACAGTTAAAGTTCATATCAGAGTAAGAGAGGGAAAAAGAGAAAGAATTCAGATTTTTGAGGGAGTTGTCCTTAAAAGACAAGGTGGAGGACTTAGAGAGACTTTCACAGTAAGAAAGATTTCTTTTGGTGTAGGAGTAGAAAAAATATTCCCAGTACATACTCCAAGTGTAGAAAAAATCGAAGTTACAAGAAAAGGTAAAGTAAGAAGAGCTAAGCTTAACTACCTAAGAGATAGAGTAGGAAAAGCAGCAAAAGTTAAGGAAGCTAGATAACTTTAAAAGCCTCTAAAAGGAACTGAGTACTCAGTTCCTTTTATTATGGGAAAACGCACCTACTTTTTTAAAAAATCCCTGAGTGTTTTTATATGATATAATAACCATAAAACTTAAGATGTAAGAAGGTGAAAAAATGAATTATGATGATAAAAATATGGAGATAGTAATAAACTGGTATCCGGGTCATATGAAAAAGACTAAAGAGCAGATTGCAGAAAACTTAAAACTAGTTGATGTTGTTATAGAAATTGTAGATGCTAGAGCGCCAATAAGCACAAGCAACCCTGATATAGATGAACTTGTTAAAACCCTTCCCAAGGTAGTTGTTTTAAACAAAGAAGATCTTTCAGATCCTATCCTTCTTAAATCCTGGATGGACTACTATAAATCAAAAAATTATGAATCTGTAGCAGTTAATTCACTTACAGGCAAGGGTATTAAAGATTTACTTGGATGTCTCAACAATAAATCAAAGGCTTTATATGAAAACCTTGCTAGAAGAGGTAGGAGAAGAAGACCCCTTAGAGTGATGGTAGTTGGGATACCAAACGTAGGAAAATCTTCTATTATAAACAAGATAATAGGCAAAAAAAGCACTCAAACAGGAGATAGACCTGGAGTAACAAAAGGAAAGCAGTGGGTAAAGCTAAAGGGAGACCTTGAGCTTCTTGATACACCAGGAGTACTTTGGCCTAAGATTGAAGATCAAGACGTAGCTTTAAAGCTTGCTTTTTTAGGATCTATAAAAGACGATGTAATAGAAATAGAAGAGATTGCAGTGGAGCTTATAAAATATATTTCCAAGGTAAAACCATCTGTTTTATCAGAGAGGTTCAAGATTGAAGAAGACCTTGAATCCGTTATGGATATAATAGAGGCTATTGCTAAAAAAAGAGGATATATACTTCCTGGGGCTGAAATCGACTTTCTAAGACTCTCTTCGACCCTTCTCCACGAATTCAGAAGCGGGAAGCTAGGGAAGATAACCCTTGAATCCCCTGATGACTTTAATAAAGCTATATAATTTTATATTTTTTAAAAGACCACTAATGGTCCTGTTCTTATGATTATTCAAAGAATAGGTCCATTTTTAAATTACATATTATCTAAGTGAATTAAATTGCTTTGCAGTGATTAGATAAAACATATACAATATATTTATAAAATATTAGAAATTTTCATAAAAAAATGAAATGAGGTACATATTTTGATGGATAAACTGAAAGTTCAAGAAATTAAAAATATAATCGATAAACTAGAAGAGAAAGAATATCTAAAATATATAGATATGATGTCAAAAGATAATAGAGAATCTGTAAAAAAATTGGCCCTTGGTCTATCAAAAAAGCTAGACAAGTCTAGAATAGAAACAGAAAGACTTATAAAGCTCTTTGAAATAGAGGAGCATTTCATAGAAAAAGGAAATACTCTAATAGGGGGAATTGATGAAGCGGGAAGAGGTCCTCTTGCTGGGCCTGTAGTTGCAGCCTGCGTAGTCTTAGAAAAAAATCCAATGATAAAAAAGATAAATGATTCAAAAAAAATAAGTGAGAAAGTTAGAGAAGAATTATTTGAAGAAATAAAGAATAATTCGATTTCATATGGGATAGGAATTGCAGACAACAACGAAATCGATAGTCTGAATATATATGGTGCTACAATGCTTGCCATGAGAAGAGCTATAGAAATGTGTGATATAAAACCAGATTTTATACTAATAGATGGAAATCAAGCAATAAAAGAGATTTCTTTGCCTCAAAAAACGGTGATACAGGGAGATGCAAGATGTTCATCTATAGCCTGTGCTAGTATTTTAGCAAAGGTTACAAGGGATTCTTTGATGAAAGAATATGCAAAGATATACAAGGTGTATGGATTTGAAAAGCACAAAGGATACGGCACACTGGAACATGTAGATGCTATAAGAAAATTTGGAGTAACTCCTATTCACAGGATGTCCTTTTTAGGCAAAATACTAGAGCAAAATTAGAACCGGATGCTCTTACAAAGGGAGGGAAATCATTTGAGGATAGATATAGGAGCAAATAGCTTTAGGACAGATTTGAACTTAAACAAAACCTCAAGCGATGCTAATGAACTAAAAAATAGAGGAGAACATGTAAAAGGCAAGGTTCTTGATGTGAATCAAAATACTGTGCTTATTTCATCTGGAGGGAAAGAGTTTTTAGCTACCTCAACAGTTCCAATGGAAAATTTTATTGGAGAGGAAATGCTTTTTAATATATTTATAAATGATGATGGAAGCGTACTTTTAAAACCGGATATGCAAAAAAAAGAATTGAATTTGGTAAAAGAGTTAAAGCTTGAAGACTTATTGAACACATTAAAACAACCTATAACTGGCGAAAACAAAGAAATTTTAAAGGAAATGATTAAAGCAGGAATTCCAGTTACGAAGGAATCCTTTAAAGAAATAAAAGATCTAAATATTTCATTGAAGCTAGTTAAAGAAGAGGATTTTACTTTGATTTCAAATGACAAGCTAAAGCTTCCCTTAGATGAACTAGTAAAGCAAGGCATAGAAAAATCATCAAAAACAGATGTACATCAAAATAGCATAAGCAATATGGCTTTAAAAGATATATTGTTTTTAAAATCAGCAAATATTACTGTAAGTGCTCAAAATATTAAAGCTCTATCTGAGATATATCAAAATATAAAGGATAAAAATATTGATCTTATTGGACTTGAAAAACTTAGTCACAATGACAAAGAAAATAAAATAAATCAAAGCTTTGAGAATAAGGAAGATTTAACTAGCAACAAAAATACTCAAGTAAGTGATATTTCAAAAGAAGCTTCATTTAATAAATTTGATGAAATAAGCAAAATACAAACCTCAAATAAAATTGGCCTTGATTCTAAAAATCAGGATACAGAGAAAAACACATTACTTAAGAGCGGTTCATCTGAAAATCAAAATTTAGATAAAATAGTAAATCTAATTAAAGACGCATCTATTAAGAACTTGGATTTAGAAAAAAACCATCAGGAAAAAAATCCAATAAAGTTAGACTTTGAAAAAATTGAGGATAATCTCAAACTGCTGATGGATGCCTCTAAAGATAGAAAAGATATTAGAGATATATTAGAAAAGGATATTCTTCCTAAAACTGAGCTACTTAAAAATTTTACAAAGGATCTAAGCTTTCATATTGTGCCATTTGAAATAAAAAAATATGAAAATATTGCCCAGTATTATGTGAAAAAAAATAAAAAAAGAGAAGAAAATGATGAGCTTAGAATTGGATTTTCCATAGACACCTATAAAAATGGAAATGTAAGAGCTTTATTAACCTATAAAAATGAAAGCACTATGAATATAGATATGTACTTTGAAAATAAGAGTATTGAATCAAAATTTAAAAAACTGCTCCCAAAGTTAGATTTAGCAATTAAAAACTTAGGATATAGCAATATAAATCTAAAAACTCAGATTAAATTAGAAGAAACAGGACCATTAATAGAAGAAGCTTCATACAAAAATATTAATCTAGAAACCTTTGAAACGTGGGTGTAGATATATGAAAAAAAAGATTAGAGGAAGAGAAACTGCAGTAGCATTAAACTATGACTCTGATAGAGATGTTGCACCTAAAGTAGTTGCAATTGGACAAGGAAATGTAGCAAAAAAAATGCTTGAAAAGGGAGAAGAAAGTGATATCCCTATATATAAAGATGAGAAGCTAGTCTCTCAATTAGCGCAGATGGAAATGGGAAGCTATATCCCAGAAACTCTATATGAAGCTGTGGCTCAGGTGCTTGTTTTTATAGCTGAGGTGGATTCATATGAAGAATAATAAAATCAAAGGGAATTTAGGGGAGGATTTAGCCTGCTTATATCTAACTAAAAATGGATATAATATTTTGGAGAGAAATTTAACCTTTAAATTTGGAGAAGTGGATGTAGTTGCAATAAAGGACAACATTTTAACTTTTATTGAAGTTAAATCCAGAAGTAGCTTAAATTTTGGTCTTCCAAGTGAAGCTGTTGATTTTAAGAAAGTAACAAAGATAACCAAAGTAGCGAAAGCTTATATTTCTAATACTTCATTATATTATAATGAAGTATCCTTTGATGTAATTGAAGTATATTTAAATGAGAATAAAATAAACCATATTGAAAGGGCATTTTAAGGGGGAGCGAGATGTTTTTTAAAAGCTTTTCAGCAGGGACAGAAGGAATAAACGGGTATATTGTTGAGGTGGAAGTGGACATTACTACAGGGATTCCAGGCCTTACAATGGTAGGGCTTCCGAATGGTTCTGTAAGAGAAGCTAAAGACAGAATTAAGTCTGCAATAGGAAACAGTGGCTTTAAATATCCAAACAAAAAAATCGTGGTAAACTTGTCCCCAGCAGATATCAAGAAAGAAGGTTCACATTATGATATTTCAATTGCGGTATCTATACTTATGGATAGCCAGCTTATAGATGAAAAGCATCTAAAGGATACAGGATTTTTAGGTGAACTTGCATTAAATGGAGATTTAAAACCAGTAAAGGGATGTACTGCGTTGCTTCTTGGACTAGCAAAAGAAAAGAAAATAAAAAAAGTTATTATACCTTGGGAAAATAGAAATGAAGCATCTATGGTTCCAGATATAGATGTGTTTTTAGGAAAAAATTTAAAGGAAGTATGTTTTTATCTAAAAAATGAAGGGGTTCTTGAGAGTCTTTCAAATATAGACTTAAACTATAAAATTCCAGAAATCGAGGATTTTAAAGACGTAAAGGGAAGCTTTATTGTAAAAAGAGGAATGGAGATTGCGGCTGCAGGATTTCATAATGTATTTATGATAGGTCCTCCAGGATCAGGAAAGACAATGATTGCATCTAGGCTAAACACCATAATGTCTGATCTTGATGACAAAGAATATATGGAAGTAAGTCAAATTTATAGTTTTTTAGGTGAAATTCCAGACAATATAATAGCGAGGAAGCGTCCTTTTAGAGCGCCTCATCATACTGTAACCTACTCATCCTTGATTGGAGGCGGATATAGCAGCACGCCTGGAGAGGTAGTGCTTTCTCATAACGGAATACTATTTATGGATGAGTTTCTGGAATTCAACAAAAAAATTGTGGAAGGACTTAGGCAACCCCTAGAGGATAAAAAAATTACAATATCTAGGGTAAATAAAAAAATAACCTATCCCTCTGATTTTATTTTAATAGGTTCTAGCAATCCATGTCCGTGTGGAAACTATAAAAACCCATTAAAAGAGTGTCTCTGCAGTGAAAATAAAATAAAAGCATATCTTAATAGGGCATCTGGACCGATGCTTGATAGGATAGATGTATTTTTAGAAACTACGCCATTAGCCTATGATGAAATTTCATCTAAGTCAGATGAAGAATCATCCCTAAGCATAAGAGATAGGGTGATGAAGGCTGTGGATTTTCAAAGACAGAGATTTAAGGATGAAAATATAAACTATAATAGTCAAATGAACATAAGACATATTGAAAAATACTGCAACCTTACTAAAGATGCAGAAAACTTTTTAAAATCTGCTTTCAAAAAAACAGGACTTTCAGCCAGAAGCTATCATAGAGTTCTTAGAGTATCTAGAACTATAGCTGACCTTGACTCATCAGAGGACATCAAATTAAATCATATTGGAGAAGCCTTAAGCTTTAGAAAGACATTTATGAAATATTGGGGTTAATTAATATGAATATGAGGTGAAATCATGGATAGAGTTTCCCTGTTTATGTCTTTGTTTAATAAAAGAGACTTAAAAAACCAGCAAAAAATTAGAGATATTCTTTTAAGTTCAGATATTATAAACGGATTTGTTGACGCTAAAATGTATATAGGAGAAAAAATTGACCAAAAGCTATGGGAAACCAAATTTGAAGAACTTTTAAAACTAGAAGATATACTATTTAAAGAAAATATAAAGTATTTAACCCTATATGATGAAAATTATCCTCAGAAACTAAGAAATATCTCAAGTAAACCTCATATACTTTTTTACAAAGGAGATATAAGTCTTTTGAACTGGAAATTTTCTATAGCTATTGTTGGAACGAGAAAACCAACCACTTATGGAATATGGGCATCCAAAAGATTTTCATCAGAGCTTGCAAAAAGTGATGTTTGTATTATTAGTGGCATGGCAACAGGAGTAGATACATATGCACACGAGGGTGCTCTTGAAGAGGAAGGGAAAACCATATGCGTACTTGGAACCCCTGTAAGCAAAGCTTATCCTACTTCAAATAAAAAGCTTATGGAAAGGGTTTTAGCTTCGAAGGGACTAGTGATATCAGAATACTCTCCACTTGAAAAAACACTCCCTGTGAACTTTGCATATAGAAATAGAATTATAAGTGGGCTGTCAGACGGTATTTTAATTGTTGAAGCAGGATTAAAGAGCGGCACTTTAATTACTGCGGATTTTGCCCTAGAGCAGGGTAAAAATATATTTGCTGTCCCAGGAAATATAAATTCAAAATACAGCATAGGAACTAATAATCTTATAAGACAAGGAGCTATACTTGCTTCTAACATAAGTGATATATTTTCTGAGTATGATATGGATTTTGATATCATATCTTCTAAAAGCCACGAAGAACTTAATCTTTCAGAGCTTGAAAATAAAATATATCTTTGCGTAAAAAAGGAAGGAATATGTCATATTGACTATATTGCGTCAACTACAGGAATCAATATAAAAGATGTTATGGGGATACTAAATATACTTGATATAAAAGGTGTTGTAAATTACGATGGCATACTTGTTAATGCAGTACTTTAAAAAATGAAGTTGAAAAAATAGAGGTTTTAAGTTATAATCCTTTAAGCATTCAATATTCAGAATTGTTGACATTAAATACATCTAATGAATTCAGGCTGGAGATTAACTCCAGCCTGAATTCATTAGATGAAGCGTGATATTTTAAAGAAAAATTTATATAGATACACAAAATAGAGGTGAAATAATGGGGAAAAATCTTGTTATAGTAGAATCGCCTGCAAAGGCTAAAACTATTGGGAAATTTTTAGGAAAAAATTATATTGTAAAAGCATCTGTAGGTCATATAAGAGACCTACCTAAGAGTAAAATGGGAGTAGATGTGGAAAATGACTTTGAGCCTCAGTATATAACTATAAGAGGTAAAGGTCCTGTTGTAAATGAAATTAAAAAAGAGGCAAAAAAGGCTGACAAAGTTTATTTAGCTACTGACCCTGATAGAGAGGGTGAGGCAATATCGTGGCATTTAGCTTACTTGCTTGGCCTTGACGAAAAGGAAAACATCAGAATTGAATTTAATGAGATTACTAAAGAAGCAATAAAAAAAGCTATTAAAAATCCTCGAAAAATAGATATTAATCTAGTAGATGCACAGCAAGGACGAAGAGTACTCGATAGACTAGTGGGATATAAAATCAGTCCTATACTTTGGGCAAAAATAAGAAAAGGTCTAAGTGCTGGAAGAGTCCAGTCCGTGACTACAAAACTAGTATGTGATAGAGAAAAGGAAATAGAAGCATTTGAACCAGAAGAATACTGGTCTTTAAATCTAAAAGCCAAAACAAAAGAAAAGAAAACCATAGATTTTAAATTTTTTGGGAATACTGATGGAAAAATGGATATAAAGACTAATGAGCAAGTTGAAGAAATATTAAGAAAAATAGAAAAGAAAGATCTTGAAATTGAAAAAATAGAAACAAAAGAGAGAAAAAGATCTTCGCAAAAACCTTTCACCACAAGTTTACTGCAGCAAGATGCTGCCAATCGTCTGTCTTATGCAACAAAAAAGACTATGATGATTGCTCAGCAACTTTACGAAGGTATAGACATAAAAGGGAAGGGAACAACTGGGCTTGTAACCTATATAAGAACAGATTCTCAAAGAATATCTGATGAAGCTCAGGAGCAAGGAAAAGATTTTATTAAAGAAAAATATGGAGAGAAGTACTATAAACCTTATGTAAATGCAAGCAAAAAAAATAAAAAGGTTCAGGATGCTCACGAATGTATAAGACCTACCTCTATAAGCCTTACTCCCGAGACTATAAAAGATTCTCTTTCAAAGGATCAATACAAGCTATACAAGCTGATATGGGATAGATTTACTGCTTCTATGATGTCTGATGCTCTATATGATTCCCAGACTATCACTGGAAAAGTAGATGAGTACACTTTTAAAGCATCTGGATCAAAGATGAAATTTGATGGTTTTACTAAGGTTTATAATTACTCAGCGCAAGAAGAAGTAATCCTTCCAACCGTAGAAGAAGGAGAAAAACTTAAAGTCTCCAAACTGGAGCCAAAGCAGCACTTTACTCAGCCGCCCCCAAGATATAGCGAAGCTTCTCTTGTAAAAACCTTGGAAGAGAGAGGGATAGGAAGACCAAGTACCTATTCTCCTACCATATCTACAATTCTTCAAAGAGGGTATGTGAGTAAAAAAGGTAATGTACTTTATCCTACAGAACTTGGATTTATAGTTACGGAAATCATGGAAGAAAATTTTGACAAGTTTGTAGACGTAGATTTTACAGCTGAGATGGAAGGCAAGCTAGATAAAGTTGAAGATGGAGATATTAGATGGCAAGATATAATCTCTGAGCTTTACAATCCTCTTGAAAATGCTGTTGAAAAAGCTGTAGAGAATATAGAAAAAATAGTACTTGAAGAAGAAACGGATGAAATTTGCGACATATGTGGTTCATCGATGGTAGTGAAATTTGGGAGATTTGGAAAATTCTTAGCTTGCAAAAACTATCCGGAATGCAAAGGAACAAAACCTATGCTTGAAAAAATAGGAGTAAAATGCCCTGAGTGTGAGGATGGAGAGGTAATTTTAAGAAAAAGTAAAAAAGGTAGAGTTTTTTATGGATGTTCAAAGTTTCCAAATTGCAAATTTGTTTCATGGGATAGACCTGTAGGAGAGAACTGTCCAAAATGCGACAGTATTTTAGTAAGTGTAAAAAATAAATCAGGTGAAAAAATAAAGTGCTCAAATAAAGAATGTGACTATGAAAAAGAATAATTATAAATTGCTTGATTAAATAAAAATATTGTGGTATTATCTGAATGTCAAAAGAATACTTTAGAAAATTTAAAAAATTCAAATAATTAAAATATAATAAACAAGGAGAGAATTGGATGTCAAGCATATTATTAGAAAAAACAAGAAAAATCAACCGTATTTTACAAAATTCTGGATCAAATCCTGTATCTTTTGTAGAGCTTAGTCAGACACTAAAAGATGTATTAAACTCAAATGTATATATTTTTAGCGCTAGAGGAAAAGCTCTAGGGATTGAGCTTACTCATACATCAGATAGTCCTACTATAATAGATGAAAAAACAGGAGAGGAAAGACTTCCGAATCACTATGTAGAATCTGTAAATAAAATCAGCGAAACAATATCCAATCTAACTCAGGAAAAATTGCTGGAAGTATTTAAAGATGATTTAAATAGTTATGAAAAGTATGCAACTATAGTACCTATCATGGGAAGTGGTCAGAGACTTGGAACTTTAATACTATCAAGATACGAAAGTAAATTTGTAGATGAGGACCTTATACTAGCAGAATATAGTGCAGCTGTTGTAGGGCTTGAAATATTAAGAGCAAGAAGTGAAGAGCTTGAGGACGAAATGAGAAGTAAGGCCGTAGTTCAGATGGCTATAAATACACTTTCATATTCTGAGCTTGAAGCAGTTGAGCATATTTTCAATGAGTTAAACGGAGATGAGGGACTACTTGTAGCAAGTAAAATTGCAGATAGAGTAGGAATCACAAGATCTGTAATAGTAAATGCTCTTCGTAAATTTGAAAGTGCTGGAGTTATAGAGTCTAGATCTCTTGGGATGAAAGGGACTCACATAAAAATATTAAATGACAAGCTCATGGAAGAGTTAAAGAAGCATAGAAATTAATAAAGATTTATAGCCCTCGACAGTAGTTGTCGAGGGTTTTTTAAAGTCATTGTGGAAATATAATCCTTTAATTAAAAATTATTTGGGAATAAAAGCATAAAGTTTATAAGACCATATAGGAGATTGATTATGAAAAAACCACTTGCAGAATATTTAAGGCCTTCTGATATAGATGATATAGTGGGGCAAAGTCATTTGACTGGGGAAAACGGAGTTATATACAGGGCTATAAAAAAATCTATTATACCAAATATGATTTTTTATGGACCACCGGGGGTTGGAAAGACATCTGTTGCAAATGTCATAGCTCAAAAATCAGGTAAATCAATGCATATGCTAAATGCTACCCAATCAAACACCTCGGAAATGAAAGAGGTATTAGGCTGGTCAAAATCAGGAGCTATCTATAAAAAAGATATAATTTATATCGATGAGATACAAAGCTTCAATAAAAAGCAACAGCAGGTTCTTCTTGACCATATTGAAAAAGGTGACATAACACTAATTGCAAGCACTACAGAAAATCCCTATCATTATGTATATAAGGCCCTTCTTAGTAGGTGTCTGGTTTTGGAATTTAATGAGATAAATATTAACGATATTGAAAATAATTTAAAAAAAATCATAAAAAGATTAAATAAAGAAGGTTACTCAATATTCTATAAAGAAGAAACAATTAAAAAAATATCAAGTTATTCTGATGGAGATATGAGAAAAGGGATTAATCTTCTAGAGCTAATAATCCAACTTTATTATGAAAATGAAAAATTGAGCATTGACAATAATCTTTTGGAAAATCTAAATATATCAAAACAAATGGTATATGATTTAAAAGGGGATTCCCATTATGATGCCTTAAGTGCTTTCCAAAAATCCATAAGAGGGAGTGACGTTGATGCAGCCCTTCATTATCTTGCAAGAATAATTAAAGCTGGAGATTTAAAATCTATATGCAGAAGGCTTCTTGTAATTGCATCAGAAGATATAGGCCTTGCATACCCAAACGCTATATCAATTGTGAAAAGTTGTGTAGACTCTGCTATTCAGCTTGGGTTTCCAGAAGCAAAAATACCTCTTTCTCAGGCCGTAATACTTCTTAGTATGTCTCCAAAATCCAACTCCGCTGTAAATGCAATAGCATCGGCTGAAAAAGACTTAGAGGAAAGTTTTGTATCAGATGTACCTCTTCATTTAAAAGATTCCCATTATGATGGAGCAGAAAAAATGAGTAGAGGAACTGATTACAAATATCCCCATGACTATGAAAATAGTTATGTTTATCAGGAATATCTTCCCAAGAGCTTAAAGGGTAAGATATACTATAAACCTAAGGAAAATAAATTTGAAAAAGGATTAAAAGATTATATAGATAAGATTAAAAATATTTAGCTGTCTTTAGATTGACAAGAAATAAACTCTAATATATAATTATTTTAGAATTCATAGTAATTGACTAGGAATTATAAAAGTGAGGTAATTAAAGTGAAACTTTCAACAAAAGGAAGATACGGGCTCAAAGCTATGTTTGAACTTGCCTTAAATGAAACTTCTGAAACACCAATGCCTTTAAAATATATAGCTGAGAAACACGGACTTTCAGAGCAGTATTTAGAACAAATTTTTGCTATATTAAAAAAATCCAATCTAGTTAAAAGTGTAAGAGGGGCTCAAGGTGGATATCTTCTAAGCAAAAGCTCATCACTAATAACTGTAGGAAGCGTACTTAGAGCCTTGGAAGGTCCTATGGCGCCAGCAGATTGTGTGATAGAATCTGATAGTGACTGTGAAAATTCAGAGTTTTGCGTTACTCAGGTAGTATGGAGAAAAATAAAAGATAGTATAGACAGTGTTATTGATTCAGTAACCCTTGAAGATATGGTAAATGATCATAATTTAAAAGGTGGTCAAATTGATATTGAGGAGATGTAAATATGGAATTAAATAGAGTTTATCTTGATAATGCAGCAACAACTCCTGTAAAACCAGAAATTTTGGATTCAATGCTTGATTTTTATAAGGAAGGCTATGGTAATCCTTCAAGCATACATTCTTTCGGAAGAGAAGTAAAATCCCATATTGATATAGCTAGAGAAAATGTGGCTAATCTTTTAAATGCTTCTGCAAAAGAAATCTACTTCACAGGTGGAGGTTCTGAAGCAGACAACTGGGCAATAAAAGGAATAGCTCTTAGATATATGAATCAAGACAAGCATATTATTACTACGGAGATAGAACATCATGCAGTTCTTGATACTTGTAAATATCTCGAAAAAAATCATGGATTTAAAGTTACTTACCTTAAAATAAAAGAAAATGGAATAATAGATATAGAAGAATTTAAATCAGCAATCACAAAGGATACTATACTTACATCTATAATGTTTGCCAATAATGAAATAGGTACTATACAGCCAATTAAAGAAATAGGAGCCATATGTAGAGAAAACAATATAGTTTTTCATACAGATGCAGTTCAGGCTGTTGGAAATGTTCATATAGACGTTAAGGATATGAATATAGACATGCTGTCTCTTTCTGGCCATAAGATATATGCTCCAAAGGGAGTAGGAGCCCTTTATATCAGAAATGGAATAAGACTTGATAATCTAATTCATGGGGGAGGACAGGAAAGAAAGAAAAGAGCTGGAACAGAAAATGTTGCAGGAATAGTTGCCCTTGGAAAGGCTTGTGAAATCGCAAATAAAGGACTGGATGAACATATATCTAAGCTTACAGCCCTTAGAGATGATCTTATTAGCAGGATACAAGCAGTTATTCCCCATACTATAGTAACAGGGGATTTAGAAAAAAGACTTCCTTCTATAGCAAGCTTTTGCTTTAAATTTATTGAAGGAGAAGCCCTTCTTTTAAGCTTGGATTTAGTTGGAATAGCTGGTTCGAGTGGATCGGCTTGCACATCTGGATCACTAGATCCTTCCCATGTTTTAATGGCATTAGGACTTACTCATGAAGTGGCTCACGGCTCACTTAGATTAAGCTTATCAGACTTTACAACTAAGGAAGAAATAGACTATGTTGTGGAAAAGCTTCCTCCAATAGTTGAAAGATTAAGAAATATGTCACCATTATACGAAGATTTTCTGAAGGGAGAAAAATAATGTACAGTCAAAAAGTTATGGATCATTTTACAAATCCTAGAAATGTTGGAGAAATTGAGACACCTGATGGGGTTGGCGAAGTAGGAAATGCAAAATGTGGAGATATAATGAAAATATATCTAAAAGTTGAAGAAAACGTAATTACAGATGTAAAATTCAAGACATATGGATGTGGATCTGCTATAGCAAGCTCTAGCATGGCTACAGAAATGATTAAGGGAAAAACAGTAGAAGAGGCTTTAAATCTTACAAATAAAGCTGTTGCAGAAGCTTTAGACGGACTTCCTCCAGTTAAGATGCACTGTTCAGTCCTTGCAGAGCAGGCTATAAAAAAAGCACTTCAAGATTATGCAAGAAAGAATAATCTAGACATACCTGGTCTTACGGATATTGAAATAGATGATGATCATGATCATCATGAAGAAATTGAAGATTAGTATTGATTTTTAGATGTTTAAGTTTTATAATATTTTTTAAATCAATAATCATAATATAGGCTTTGAAGAGAAGAGTAGGACATAGATTTCCTTTAGAGAGAAGGTGGATGGTGAAAACCTTTGGAAAATTTTGTTTGAAGCTGACTCTGAGCTTGGCTTTCTAATAAAAAGCTACGGTGACAACGATATAGTCCTTTAAGTGGCCTTTAAGGCAATTAGGGTGGTACCGCGAACAACCTCGTCCCTATGAGTAATCTCATGGACGGGGTTTTTTTATTGTAAATAAATTAATGGAGGTAAATTATGGATTATATGAAAGTTTCAGAAATAAGAAAAAAATTCTTAGATTATTTTAAAAGCAAAGAGCATTTTGTTGATAAAAGCTACTCTTTGGTGCCTGAAAATGATAAAAGCCTACTGCTTATCAATGCGGGTATGGCGCCCCTTAAAAATTATTTTATGGGAATCGAAACTCCTCCAAGTAAAAGAATGGCTACCTGTCAGAAATGTATGAGAACTGGAGATATAGAAAATGTAGGAAAAACTGCTAGACACGCTACCTTTTTTGAAATGCTTGGAAATTTTTCATTTGGGGATTACTTTAAAAAAGAAGCAATAGAGTGGGCGTGGGAGTTCACAACAAAAGAGCTTGGTTTAAATGAAGAAGAGCTTTGGGTTACTGTATATGAAGAAGATGATGAAGCATTTGAAATTTGGGAAAATCATATTAAAGTACCTAAAGAAAAGATTGTAAGACTTGGCAAGGATGATAACTTCTGGGAAATAGGAACAGGCACTGGCCCGTGTGGTCCTTGCTCTGAAATATATATAGACAGAGGAAAAGGTTTTGGATGTGATGATCCAAACTGCAAGCCTGGCTGTGACTGTGATAGATTCCTAGAGTTTTGGAATCTTGTATTTACACAGTTCGATAAGGATGAATCAGGAAACTACAACCTTCTGCCAAACCCTAATATAGATACAGGAATGGGTCTTGAAAGAATAGCATGCATAATGCAGGGTGTTGAAAGTATATTTGATATTGATACCATGAAAAACCTTATAAATAAAGTAGCTCAAATGTCAAATCAGGAATATGGAAAAGATAATAAAAAGGATATCTCTATGAGGGTTATTGCTGATCATGCTAGAGCAGTGACATTCTTAATCTCTGACGGAGTTATTCCATCAAATGAAGGAAGAGGCTATGTAATAAGAAGACTAATTAGAAGAGCTATAAGACATGGAAAGCTTCTTGGAATGGAAGATATGTTTTTATGGAAGCTTGTTGACACTGTTGTAGAAAATTATAAAGACGCATATGAGGAACTAACTGAGAAACAAGAATATATAGAGAAAATCCTTAAAATTGAAGAGGAAAAATTTGAAGAAACTTTAGATCAGGGAATTACAATATTAAATGGATATATTGAAAGATACAAAAATGAAAATAAAATGATATTAAACGGGGATGAAGCCTTTAAATTATATGACACCTATGGTTTCCCACTTGAGCTAACTCTTGAAATTTTGATTGAAAATGGCATGACAGTTGATGAAGAAGGATTTAAAAATGCCATGAAATCTCAAAGGGAAAGAGCAAGAGCAGCTAGAAATGAAAAAGGAGTAGAAGGTTGGAAAAATGATATGTCTGGCCTTGAGCTATCCGTACAGACCACAATATTTAATGGCTATGACACTTTATATGAAAATACTCAAATAAATGATATTATCAAAGATTCATCCCTTGTGAATGAAATTAATGAGGGTGAAGATGCAATTTTAGTGTTTGAAAAGACACCTTTTTATGCAGAATCAGGTGGACAAGTTGGAGATAGAGGATATATAAAAGGGAATAACTTTGAGGCAATTGTTGAAGATGTAAAAAAATCACCAAATGGACTTTTTATGCATAATATTAGAATGACTTCAGGTACATTAAAAAAAGGAGATAAAGCTGAGCTTCTTGTTGATAAAACCCTAAGAGGAGCTACTCAGCGAAATCATACAGCTACTCATTTGCTCCATAAAGCCCTTAAAGAGGTAGTTGGTGAGCATATTAATCAAGCTGGTTCATTAGTAAATGAAAATAGGCTTAGATTTGACTTTAATCATTTTGAAGGAGTTACAGCTGAGCAAATCAAGGAGATTGAAAAAATAGTAAATAGAGTAATCTATGAAGGACATAGAGTTAATGTAGAGACTATGAGCATAGAAGAGGCAAAGCAAATAGGAGCTGTGGCTTTATTTGGAGAAAAGTATGACAGCGTGGTAAGGGTTGTTTCTGTTGAAGGTTATTCTACAGAGTTATGCGGAGGAACTCATGTCCAAAATTCATCAGACATAGGTATGTTTAAGATACTTTCAGAATCAGGCATTGCTTCAGGTGTAAGACGTATAGAGGCTATTACAGGAGAAAATGTATACAAGTATCTTCTTGAAAAGGAAGAGCTTTTAACAGAAGTAAAATCTACACTAAAATGCAACGAAGATATGGTAGTTCCGAAGATAAATCAGATTATAGATGAGCATAAAGAAGCGATAAAAGCTCTTTCAAAATTAAAGTCAGAATCTGCAATGAGCAGACTTGATGACATGATTAAAAATGCACAAGAAATAAAAGGTATAAAATATATTAGTGATACCTTTGAAAATATAGAGGATGAGATATTAAGGAAAACTGCTGAACAAATAATAAATAAAGTGGAAAATTCGGTGGTGCTTTTTAGCAATATAATTGATGCTGAAAAAGTTTCTTTTGTTTGTATGGTATCAGGCTTAGCCCAAGCTCAGGGAGTTCATGCTGGAAATCTTATTAAAGAAGTAGCTAAGATAACAGGCGGAGGCGGTGGCGGAAGGCCTAATATGGCTCAAGCTGGCGGAAAAGACTCTTCAAAAGTTCCAAATGCAATGGATGAATCTGTAAATATACTTGCAAGTCAGATTAAGTAATAAAAATGTAAATATTAATAAGAAATATTTTGATATGATACTTCTAAAGCATATAGTATAACTTTAGTTAATTATACTATATGCCTAGAGGTATTTTTTTGCCTTGTTTGTCCTTGAATTAAATTAGAATATGGCTTATTATTGTATTTACAATAAATAATCCATGAAAATATCCTTGGACTTTACAGTTACAACTAAAGGCTTTTAGATGGGGAGATTTATTTATCAGGGGTATATGAAAGGAGAAAATGAAATGAATGATAATATGGATTTCACAATGAAATTTGAAACAAAAAAAGAAGAAGAGGTAATGGATGAAAAATCCGTAATAATGTATGTGTTTGATGCATTAAAAGAAAAAGGATATAACCCAGTTAATCAATTGGTAGGATATATTCTCTCAGGGGATCCCACATATATCACAAGTCACAAAAATGCTAGGACAGTGATTAGAAAATATGAAAGAGATGAACTTTTAGAGACAATAATAAAGGACTATTTAAAGGAAAAATAATATGACAACTAAAAAAACTAAAATTTTATTTTTTATTTTATTGCTATTAATGATTTTTCAAGGAATTAAATATACCCCTGTTTATGCCCAAAGTACTTCAAAGGGTAAAACCATAATAATAACTACTAATAGAATGAATATAAATGATTATGAAAATATGAACTCCATAGGAGGTAGTCCAGGTTATATAGGACTTATGAATATAAGAGGTGGAAGAGGAACAAACGATGCCAGCTCATATGCTAGTATGGGTTGGGGCAGAAAATCCTATGTATTAAATAGAGACCTTGATTATTTTGATATAGAGGATAGTGAAAAATCAGCTAAGTTTAAGTTTCTTACAGACTCGAACCCCTTATCGATTAATAATCTAAATATAAATACCTTAATCCTCACCAATTCGGGTTCTGATTTTGGCTCACTTCCTGGGATACTCGGAGATGAAATGGCAGAAAAAAATCTTTCTATATCTATTTTGGGAAATTCAGATAAGGAAGAAAATATAAGCTTTGCAGGAATACTGGCCATGGATTCTTTTGGAAGAATTCCCTATGGCAATATATCTCAAATGAATACCCACGATCCACAAAAGCCATTTTATATAGGAACAGATTATGAAACATTGCTTGACCTTTCCAAAGAGCATATTGAAAAATCAGACCTTATAATAATAGAATTGGGAGATTCATACAGACTTGATGAATATAGAAATAAGCTAAATGAAACATCCTATAGCAAAGCTAAAAAAAACATGGTCAACGAAATTGATATTTTTATAGGCGAAATTAAAAAAACTTTAGGAGCAGATGATCAATTAATTGTACTTAGTCCTTTTCCTGATTTGCAAGGATATTCAGAAGGGTACAGACTTGCTCCAATATATTATTTTGATAAAAATAGCTCTGGATTAATCACGTCATCTTCTACAAGAAGAGAAGGCGTAATTACAAATATCGATATTGCTGGCCTTATATTTCAAAACTTTGAATTAGAACAATCCAAAATATCTGGCCAACCATTAAGGTTTGTTGAAATGAATAATCCTTGGGAATTTTTAAAAGGAGATTATCAAAATATAGTTTCTCTTTCACAGGTTAGAGTACCAGTACTTTATTCTTACGCAGTATTTCAGATGTGTATATGGATAATAGCTATGATAGTATCATTTTTTTATAATAAAATCAGCGAAAAAGTTATAAAATTTGTTAAATTTATACTTAGAATTACACTTCTAATTCCAATTGTAATAATTTTAGCACCACTTTTCAGTTTTGGAAGCATAATTTATTCAATTGTTTTTGGGTTAGTTTTAGGAAGTATAATTTATATCATATTAATAAAAAAAGTAAACAACGATTTAAATAGTATCCTGATTCTTAGTGCAATAATG
The DNA here is from genome assembly GCF_017874355.1 of Acetoanaerobium pronyense. Classification (GTDB taxonomy): domain Bacteria; phylum Bacillota; class Clostridia; order Peptostreptococcales; family Filifactoraceae; genus Acetoanaerobium; species Acetoanaerobium pronyense. The sequence goes on along the minus strand of NZ_JAGGLI010000016.1, from coordinate 5,793 downwards.
TCCTTGATATTATTAATAGATATGTCTATCATGGGACAAAACCTTATCAAAAACTCTCTTTTAGGCTATGATCCAATAATAGGAGCTAGGTTTTATGGGATAGGAAATGAATATATGGGAGTATTAGTAGGAGCGATTATCCTAACCTTTAGCATGATTTTTGAAAAGATAAAATTCAAAAACTATATTATGATTCCAATTGCGATAATTGTGGTATTTATAATGGGAAATCCCTCAATGGGAGCCAATGTAGGTGGGACAATAACAATATCTTCATCTCTTATGTTTTTTATATTAAAATCCAACAATATAAAACTGGATTTAAAAAAAGGAATGGGAATAATTGGGGTTGTTGTTGTAATTGTGGCTACTATGGCTTTGATAGACTTCTCTAATGAGCAACAAAGCCACTTGGCAGGAGCGATTTCAAATATAAGTAGTTCAGGTCCGGCCGCTATCATTCAAATAATAACTAGAAAACTTTCAATGAATATGAAGCTTATATCTGTTTCTATTTGGAGTAGGGTTCTTATTTTGGCGCTTATACTTATGTCTATGCTTTTTTATAAACCATTTGGAGTGCTTAAAGAACTTTGTCAAAAATACAAAAGTATAGCAAACGGCTGGATGGCAATATTATTTGGCAGTATAGTTGGTTTTCTTGTAAACGACTCTGGTGTAGTGACAGCAGCTACAAGTATTGGATACGTTATAGTTCCGATGCTTATAATATTATTGGAGAATAACCATGAAAAAAGAAATATATAAAAACTCATTAAAATCAAGTTTAGGAAAGACAGGGCTAAATGTTTCAAAAATATGCTTTGGTTCTTTGACTATGGGTCCCCTTCAAAGGAATATGAGCTGGGAAGAGGGAGCCAATCTTATAAAATATGGGCTTGAAAGAGGGATTAATTTTATAGATACAGCAGAGCTTTATGAAACCTATGGACATATCTCAAAGGCTCTTGAATCTATTAAAAGAGAAGATCTATATATTTTTACAAAGTCCTATGCATATGATATGAAAACTGCACAGCAAAGCTTGAGCAAAGCCCTAAAAGAGCTAAACACAGACTATGTAGATGGTTTTTTGCTCCATGAGCAGGAAAGCAAGCATACCTTAAGAGGGCATTATGAAGCTACTGAATATTTTTTAAAAATGAAGGAAAAAGGTTATATAAGAGCATTTGGAGCTTCTACACACTCAGTGAAATGCGTAAATGCATGTGCAGAGCTTGATTATATAGATGTGATACATCCTCTTATAAATAAAACCTCTATAGGTATACTTGACGGGACCAATAAAGAGATGCATCAAGCGATAAAAAAAGCCAAGTCTAAAGGTATAGGTATATATTCAATGAAGCCCCTTGGGGGCGGAAATCTAATAAAAAGCTATGATGATGCACTTGACTATGTACTGGATATAAAAGAGATAGATGCCATAGCGATAGGTATGCAGTCAAATGAAGAAATAGATATGAACGTTTTGAAATTTTCTAGACTTGACATACCAAAAAAACTCTACAAGGATATCCAAAGAAAAAATAGAGAACTTGTTATATCAGAGTGGTGTATAGGATGCAAAGCATGCGAAAATATGTGCAGTCAAAAAGCTATAAAGGTGATAGATGGAAAAGCAGTTGTTGATAAAGAAAAATGCGTTTTGTGCTCGTACTGCGCTTCCTACTGTAAGGAGTTTTGTATTAAAATAATATAAACTAAGGAGATTTATGGAAAAAATACTTTGCTTAGATGTGGGAGAAAAAAGAATTGGGATTGCATTGAGTGATTTATTGGGGCTTACAGCTCAACCTCTCTATACACTAAAAAGAAAAAATACTAAAGATGCAATACGGGAAATTTGTGATATAATTCAAAGAGAAAGTATAAAAAAAGCAGTAATAGGGCTTCCTAAAAACATGGATGGTAGTGAAGGCTTTCAAGCTGAGATTACAAAAAAGTTTTCTGAAACATTAAAAAAGCATGCAGATATTGAAATTATTTTCTGGGATGAAAGGCTTACAAGTGCTCTTGCAAAAAGAAGCCTTAGTCATATGAAGATAGGGAAAGCCAAAGAAAAGAATTTAATTGATACAGCAGCAGCTGTTCATATATTGCAAAGTTATCTCGATAGAATAAATATGAATAAATAGGAGGCTACTAATGGAAAATGATATTATAACCCTTGTAGATGAAAATGGAAATGAAGTAGAGTTTGAGCTTATAATGAGTATCGAAGCAGAGGACAAAGATTATGCAATTTTAGCTCCAGTTGAAGAGACAGAAGATGATGAGGCTTATATCTTTAGAATAGAATACGATGAAAACGATGAAATGACTCTTATTCCTATAGAAGATGAAGAAGAGTATGAAATGGTTGTAGAAGTTTACGAGACTCTTATAGAGGAATAAATGAGAAATATATTGACAGTTCTCAATTAGGTGCTATAATATTAATTGAAAAATATTATTATTTGAAACTGAGGATTCGGGTGAATATATGGATGCTTATTTGGAACAATTAAAGTTAAAACTTAAAGAACAGGGATTTAAACTTACACCTCAAAGACGCTGTATTGTAAAAATCATGCTCACCTCTAAGGGGAAGCATTTAAGCAGTGAAGAGATTTATGATGAGGTGAAAAATGAATGCCCTGAAATTGGACTAGCGACAGTTTACAGAACTCTTCAAATGCTTGACAAGATAGGTTTTACAAACAAGCTAAACCTAGACGATGGTTGTCTTAGATATGAATTAAACCTTGATCAAGATGCTCATAACCATCATCACCTAGTTTGTAAAAAATGTGGGAAAATCATAGAGGTTGAAGAGGATCTTTTAGATCATCTTGAGACAAAAATAGAATCTAATTATAATTTTAAGATATATGACCATGATGTTAAGTTTTACGGAATATGCTCTGAGTGTAAATAGACTGGAAAAATGAGCTCCCAGCGTTATACATTAGCTGGGAGTTCTTTGTTTATATTTTATTATTTAGATAAAATGCCAAAATAACTAAAAAAGATATTACTGATATTTCCACGATATTTTCATATTTTTGGGATTTTATTTTGGTGCTTATTAAAGAAAATCTTTTTTTTGAAATAGGCCAAAAAATAGGAACGCCCTGAACAGTTAATATATCTCCAAGAAAGATATGACTGGCGTAGGATAGGGCTACTACTTCTTTTAAATGGTCTAGATTAAATAGGCTTTCAAGTCTTTTTATACTAAAATAAAGAAAAACTACAGATACTAAAGAGTGAGAAAAAGATCTGTGGGAAAACCAGGGTATGATACCTAAAAATAAGACAAAAAAATAATGAGACTTGCTTCCTGTTATATAAACAATAATGAAGTAAAATACTATAGAATAAACTGTTAGTATGATTTTTCTTAGCTTGAGTTTTTTGATATTGAATTTAAATATAAAAAACAAAAAAAGAAAAAAGATTAGAAGTACGTAATAATTAAATCCGTTCTCTACCCATAGCTGAAATGTAGTGAGAAAGAGTATTACCCCTATAATAGCCTCTATGAAAATCTCTAATTTCCTAGAAGGGATATGCTTTGAAGCTATAGATTTTTCAGTATCCAAATCTGGGATAAGTGAAAAAATTATGCTTATAAAGAACATTAATAAACTCAGTCCTGATTGAGTAAGTATAGCGTAATTATAATATGTAAGAGCTCCTATAGAAGCATGAGCCTTGCCTTTCACTATATCAGTCCTTTCCGACTTTTTACGTAGAGTCTAACAGGGAAAAAGGGTGATGTCAAATTAGGGTTTTATTATTAAGTATTTTTAAGGAAGAAAGAATACTATTAATTTATTTAAAGTCAATTTAGCTGTGCGGAAAATGCTAAATGGATAAATATAAAAAGAGGAGAGATAAAATGTCAAGAAAACCATCAAAAGTAAAGGTGATTCCACTTGGTGGAATGCAGGAAATAGGAAAGAACATGACTGTAATAGAATATAAGGATGAAATTATAGTTATAGACTCGGGACTGAGCTTCCCAGAAGATGAGATGCTAGGGATAGATATTGTAATACCTGATATATCTTATCTTATAAAAAACAGAGAAAAAATAAAAGGTATATTCTTAACTCATGGCCATGAGGATCATATAGGAGCACTTCCTTATGTCCTAAAAAAGCTTGATGTTCCCGTATACGGAGCAAAGCTTACTATAGGACTTGTAGAGGTTAAATTAAAAGAGCATAGACTAAACAATGTATCTTTAAATGCTATAGATCCTGGAGATAAAATTAAAACTGGAAATTTCGAAGTTGAGTTTATTAGAGTAAATCATAGTATCCCTGATGCATGTGCTCTTGCAATAACTACTGGAGCAGGAGTGATATTTCATACAGGAGATTTTAAGATAGATTATACTCCAATAGATGGGAAAATGATGGATTTTCATAGGATAGCAGAATTAGGTAAAAAAGGCGTACTCCTTATGATGGGAGAAAGCACAAATGTAGAAAGAGCAGGTCATACCCTTTCAGAAAGCCTTGTAGGACACACTCTAGATGAGATATTTTCAGAGGCTGACTCTAGAATAATTGTAGCTACATTTGCATCAAACCTTCACAGGGTACAGCAAATAATAAATGCTGCTCACAAAAATGGAAGAAAAGTAGCATTATCAGGACGTTCTATGTTGAATGTAGTAAATGTTGGTACTAATCTTGGTTATTTGGATATTCCTAAGGACTGTTTTATAGAGCTTAGAGACGTAAATAGATACCCAGACAACGAAGTAGTGCTTATAACTACGGGTTCTCAGGGAGAGCCTCTAGCGGCTCTTACAAGAATGGCATCTCAAGAGCATAGACAAATAGAGATTAAGCAAGGTGACCTTGTCGTATTTTCTGCCCATCCAATTCCAGGAAATGAAAAACTTGTATCAAGAGTAATAAACCAGCTCTTTGAAAGAGGGGCTGAGGTTATATATGAAAGTCTATCTGAAATTCACGTATCTGGTCATGCTTGTCAAGAGGAACTAAAGCTTATGCACTCACTTGTAAAGCCAAAGTTCTTTGTGCCAGTTCATGGAGAATACAGACATCTAAAGCAGCATATGGATTTGGCAATTAGACTTGGAATGAATCCAGAAAACACTCTTACCCTCACAAATGGCTCAGTTTTAGAGTTAGATAAAGATTCTGCAAAGCTTGCAGGAAAGGTTTCTTCAGGAAATATTCTTGTTGACGGCCTTGGAGTAGGAGATGTAGGTAACATAGTCCTTAGAGACAGAAAGCACCTTTCTGAGGATGGTCTTATGGTTGTAGTTGTAACTATATCAAAATCAACAGGAGCTCTTGTATCAGGGCCTGATATTATATCAAGAGGATTTGTATATGTAAGAGAGTCTGAAGACCTTATGGATAAGGCAAAGGATGTTGTGAAAAAATCTCTAGAGAGCTGCGAAAGCAGAAATGTGAGAGAATGGTCACATCTTAAAAACAATATAAAAGATGATTTAAGAAACTATTTATATGAGCAGACAAAAAGAAATCCTATGATTTTGCCAATAATTATGGAAGCCTAAGTATAAAGCCTCGACAATATAGTCGAGGCTTTACTAGAATGTAAAGAATTTTTCATTAAAATAGGGTATAATTAATCTTGTAAATGATTAAATAAAAGCAATCTGGTAATATGTCAAGAAAAGATTTTTAAAGAAAACGTACAAAAGATTTAAAGAAGGGCAAAGCAAATAGAACCTATGATTTTCAATGAAAAAAACAGGTTAAAGATTGAGAAATATTT
>NZ_JAGGLI010000015.1 GCF_017874355.1 Acetoanaerobium pronyense | reverse complement strand
CTTTAAGTATTCTAACAAGATTCAAAGACTTTATGAGTATTTTTTCTCCATTTTTATTTGCCGAAATCTCTCCATTTTATTTTACCAGTTACAAATGCCTTTTTTCACGAATGGAGGAGGAGCAAGCGAGATAAGTGCAAAAAATATATCCGTAAATGTTGATTTATTAAATGACCCCACTAAGCTTGCGGCAGGTCAGACTTCAGCAGTAGATGATAATAGAAACGTTCTAAAAATGCTAGAAATAAGAAATACATCGATTGCATTTACAATTGACTATATTGGGCCACCTGCCAAAACAACTGTAATAGGAGAAGGAAAACCAGATGATATATTAAAAACTATAATAGCATCCCTTGGAGTAGATACTCAGCAAGCAAAAAGAATGCATGAAAATCAATCTATGCTAACAGAAGAAATTGATATATATAGGATGTCTGTATCAGGAGTCCATCTAGACGAAGAAATGTCAAATATGATTAAATATCAGCATGCATATAATGCATCTGCTAGGATGATAACCACAGTTGACGAAATGATAGACGTAATTATAAACCGTATGGGAAGAGTAGGACTATAAGAGAGGAGGCATGTAGATGAGAGTAACTAATTCTATGATGATAACAAGGACTATGAGAGGTCAAAATAACAATCTTAATCGTATGAACAAATGGAATCATGATCTGACTACAATGACAAATCTCCATAGACCTTCTGATAACCCAGTCAAAGTGGCAAGAACTCTAAGGTTAGAGTCAGATATTAATCTTAATGTGCAGTATAAAGATAATGCAGATGCAGCAAAATCTTGGCTTGAAAAAACAGAATCTGCGATGATTGAAATAACTTCTGTAGTACAGAGGATAAGAGAGCTTGCAGTAGCAGGTGCAAATGGAGTGCTTGAAGGGGACGATACCCAAAAGATAGAGCAAGAAGTAAAGGAATTAAGAGATCATCTTATTCAGATTGGTAATGATACTTATATGGGAAGACATATATTTAGCGGATATGAAACTGACAAACCACTTCTGCAAAATGATGGAACATATAATGGTGCTTTAGATATTGTAAATTTAAAAGATGAAGTTATAAAATACCAAGTGGGAGATTCTCAATTTGTAGATGTTAATATACCAGGCACAAAGGTCTTCGGAGATGACGGGGGAGAGCCTAAGCTTCTTAAAGATATTAAGGAACTTATGGATGCTCTAAATGTAGGAGACCATGCAGCAGCCTCGGCTAGTATAGAAAAAATGGACGAAAACCTAAGAACCGTACTTCAGGTTAGAGGTGAAGTAGGATCAAAAGTAAATATGCTAGACACTATGCAAGAGAGAATGGCAGATGTGACAATAAATCTTAAAGATTTGCTTTCAAAAACTCGAGATACAGATATTGCAGAGACTATGATACAGCTCACAAGCTCTGAAGCTGTCTATAGAGCATCGTTAGCAGTAAATGCAAGAATAATCCAGCCAACCCTTATAGATTTTTTAAGATAATATAGTATATAATATTAGAAGGTGCCAAAGTTTTAATTTGGTGCCTTTTATCATATTGATAGGAGGAATTTATATGAAAATATTCACCGAATATTTTGGAGAAATAGAGTACACTGAAGAAGATATTATAGAATTTGAAAAAGGCCCACTAGGATTTGAAGAATATAAAAAATATATCCTTATTAGAGAAGAAGACTTATTTGTAGAGTGGCTACAATCCATAGAAGAAGACTTCTCCCTTACTGTAATGAATCCTTTTCATGCAATAGACTCCTATGAATTTGAAATACCAGAAATAGTAATAGAAAAACTATCCTTAGAATCCTCTGAAGATGTGATTATAAAAACAGTAGTAATAATATCTGAGAAAATGGAAGATATCAGAACTAATCTCCAGTCCCCAATCATAATAAATGCAAAAACTAAAAAAGCTAAGCAAATAATACTAGATGACAATTACCCTATGAAGCATTACTTCTATAAGGGGGATGAGTAGATGCTAGTCCTAAAGCGAAAATCTGGTGAAAGCATAATGATAGGAGAAGATGTTGAAATAAAAATTGTAGATATAGGGGACGGAACAGTAAAGATAGGAATAGAAGCACCTAAAAGCATAGAGATAATGAGAAAAGAAGTAATAGAGCAGGTAAGTGAAGAAAATAAAGCGGCAAAATCTTCTAAAAAAATCAACAAAGAAACTCTGAAAAACTTATTTAAGTAGGTTGTCAAAGATTATAAACACTGATATTTAAATGTATTTGTAAATAATAATATAAAAATATAGAAAAAAAATAAAAAAACTTTAATTTTAGGTATAAAGTAATTGAAAACACCTTCGATATATATTATGTAAGTTAAGATATCTTGTTCGGCCGAGAGATGTCTTAACTAAAAAACTTAGATGGCAAGGATGCCAATCACAAAATTCAAGGAGGAAAATGATATGATTATAAACAATAATATGATGGCTATGAACTCTCACAGAGCGATGGGAATCAACTCTGGAGGAATGGGAAGATCGATAGAGAAACTTTCTTCAGGACAAAGAATAAATAGAGCTGGAGATGACGCAGCTGGACTATCTATCTCTGAAAAAATGAGAGGACAAATTAGAGGACTAAACATGGCTTCTAAAAATGCTCAAGATGGTATATCTCTAATTCAAACAGCAGAGGGTGCATTAGACGAAGTACATGCTATGCTACAAAGAATGAGAGAACTTTCTGTTCAGGCGGCTAATGATACTAATGTTGGAATTGATAGAACTTCTATAAAAGATGAATTAACTCAGCTTTCTGCAGAAATAGATGAAATTTCAAAAAGAACAGAATTTAATACACAAAAACTAATAAGTGGTTCATTTACAAATAAAACATTCCATATAGGAGCTAATATATCACAAGCTATAACTGTTTCAATAGGAAATATGTCTGCAGCATCTTTAGGAGTAAATGCTTTAGCTGTTTCAACAGCTACTTTAGCAGGAACTGCAATATCTACAGTAAATCAAGCTATTACAGATGTTTCTGCTCAAAGATCTAAATTAGGTGCCATTCAAAATAGACTTGAGCATACTATTAAAAATCTAGGTAATTCAGCTGAAAATCTACAAGCTGCAGAATCAAGACTAAGAGATACTGACATGGCTAAAGAAATGAGTTCATTTACAAAGAGCAACATACTTGCACAAGCTTCACAAGCTATGCTTGCTCAAGCAAATCAGCTACCTCAGCAAGTTCTTCAATTACTAAGATAGTCATTATATACTATAAAGAAAATCGGCATTTATGCCGATTTTTTTTATAGTATATAATTTTAAAAAGCAGGTGAAGCTATGGAATATATGTTAAGTATTTGTATGATGGTAAAAAATGAAGAACTTCATTTAGAAAGATGTCTTGAATCATTAAAGCCAATACTTGAAAGAAATGATGTAGAACTTATTATTGTAGATACTGGTTCTGAAGATAAAACTGTAGAAATAGCTAAAAAATATACGGGAAAAGTATATTTCAAGAAGTGGTTTAACGATTTTTCAGGAATGAGAAATGTTACGATATCATATGCAAAGGGAGAGTGGATTTTCATTCTAGATGCAGATGAAGCTCTAGAAAACATAATGAAATTAATAGAATTTTTAGAGAACACAAATAAATACCAAGCTAATACCTTATTTATAAAAGCTAAGAATTACTCCAATATAAAAAACTTAGACTCATATTCTATCATGACAACTCCTAGAATATTTAGAAATGATGGAGAATTTAGGTATGAAGGAATAGTTCATAATCAACCAATATTTAAAAAACCAGTAGAATATTTAGATGTTATTATTGGACATTATGGATATATAATAATGGACAAAGAAATAATGGATAGAAAATTTGAGAGAACTAAAGCTTTATTAATTAAGGAACTAGATAAAAATCCTGAAAATATCTATTATCTTTTTCAGTTATCAACTTCATATAATATGTATGGCGACATTGAAGAAGCCTATATAGTTTCAAAAAAAGCCTATAATTTATTAATGAAATCTAAAAAAGAAATTCAATTTCGAGATTTTTCTATATTTAGCGTACATTTATTAAATTGTTTATCTTTAAAAAAATATGATGAAGTTATTGCTGCAGCTTTAAAAGCTATAAGCATTAGAAAGGATTATATAGATGCATATTTTTACATGATATATGCGAATCAAGGATTAGGAGATTTGGAAAGTGTGAAAAAATATTCTGAAAAATATTTGTCTCTGGTTAAAAGATTTGACGAACTTCCAATTTCAAGAGATGATTCTATTGCAATTTATAGTAATGATAAAGCAACAATAAAAAAAATAAGGTTTTTTTTGGCAAAATACTATATTAATAAAAATAGCTATGAAATTGCCTTAAAACACCTAGAAGAAATTGGATTGGATAACACGAATAAAAGATTATATATTATAATCTTTTTAAAACTAGAAAAGATTCAAGAGTTAAGAAAATTATATGATGATATAGAAGAAGATAGCTTGAAAATCAATTTAATTGAATTAATTGAAGAGGAAATAAAAAAGCTAGATAAGGATAAAAAAAATAAAATAAGAGAACTATTTTCGGATGTTGAAGAAGATTATTCGATTTACTGTAAGTATGAGTTACTTGGTGAAAATCAATTTGAGGAGAAAATGAAATTAGCAAATCAAATGTATAGAGGGATGGATTATTTGAAGCCAAACATATACTATGGGGAAATATTCTCTTTTATATGTGAAAACAAAAAATTAGAGCTTAATTTATTTAATAAATATAATAAAACAAGTATATTTTATTATATAAATCATTTCTATAATGTAAAATATAATGAGCTATATTTAAAAGTATTTGAATGGGTTAAAAATATAGAGTTTGAAAAATTATCATTAAAAAATGAGTTTACTTTAAAAAATATTTTAGAAACTTTGGTTCTTAGGTTAAGTTCTGAATTTAAGAACACGGGAATAGATAAAAAGATAGAAGAAAATATAGATATATTCCACAAATATCTAGAAGTTGGATTAAAATTAGTTCCGAAAATGTATTTTACTGAAGGTATAAGCATAAAATATGATTATATAGCAGATCAAGAGTCTAAGTTCATGGTTCTTATGTATCTATATAACGAAAACTTAAATAAAGAAAATTTTAAGTCAGCATTTAAATACTATAAGTTAGCAGCAGAAGCTTATCCTGAAATGGCAGATTTTTTATCGCGATATTTAGAGATAGAATAGTTATTTAATCGAGAGGATGGATTTTTATAGTGGAAGAGTCAATAAAATTACGAATAAAAAAATTGATTGAAGAAAATAAGACGTTTGAGGCTAGATTATTAATTAATGAACATTTTAAAATCGAAGAGATTGATATAGAAATTTTTTCAATGCTAGGTATAATTGAAATTTTGGAAGGGAATTTTTCAAGCGCTAAAAGAATCTTTAAAGAGGGATTAGACAAAGAACCTCAGAATTATGACCTTCTCTATAACATTCATTATTTGTTTAACAATTTTTTGGCACATACATCTGAAAAAAATAGATATTATATTTGGAGTAAACTGTTCGATGTTAATTTAGAAGTAGAAAATCCATTTATAATTCAAGAGAGACAAGCATTTGATATTAAAAAGAGTAATGTCTTACATGGGACTATAGAAATTGCAAATCAAATGAATACTGTGACTAGAGGATTATCAAATATGGGAATTAACGCTAAATCTCTGAATTATTATCCTTCATATTTAAAATATAAAACTGACTATGAAATTGATTTATATAAAGGAAATGATCCTAAAGTAGCAAATGTTATAAGTAAGAAATTAGCTTCGAGATTTATTAATGAAAATGATATATTCCATTTTCATTTTGGAACAAGCTTGACTTTGGATTATTCAGATTTACCTTTACTAAAAGAGTTGCAAAAAAAAGTTGTAATGCAGTATTGGGGTTCAGATATAAGATTATATTCTAAGGCCGTAAAGATGAATCCATATATAAAAGTAAAAGATATGAATGAAGATAGGATTAAAAGAAAGCTAGAATTAGTTTCAAAATATATTCCCGATTGTATAGTAGATTATGAACTAGCAGAATATGCAAAGGAATTTCATGAAAATATTCATTATACAAAGGTAGCAATAAATTTAGATGAATATAATTATAGCTATTGTAATGAATCTTCTGAACGCAAAATTACGATAGTCCATGCTCCAACATCACCTGAACATAAAGGGACAGACTTTATTTTGAGAGCTATAAGTGAACTAAGTATTAATTTTGACATAGACTTTGAATTGGTTGAAGGAAAGTCTAATGAAGAAGCTAAGAAAATATATATGAAAGCAGATTTAGTTATAGATCAAATATTGGCAGGATCATACGGTGTTTTTGCAGTTGAAGCTATGGCTATGGGAAAACCAGTGATTTGCTGGATTAGTGATTTCATGAAAGAACAATATCCCGAGGATTTGCCTATCATATCGGCAAATCCTGATACTATAAAGAATACATTAGAAAAGCTTTTGAAAAATAGAGATTCATTAAAAGAAATTGGGAATGATGGAAGAAAATATGTGGAAAAATATCACGATGTGAATTGTATATCAAAAAATATGATAGAAATATATAATAAAATATAATTTTAGAAGGGGTTTGAAATATTATGATATCAAATAAAAAGATTTTATTAACAGGCGGAGCTGGGTTTATCGGGAGTAAATTATGTGGGGTGCTATGTAATAATAATGAAATTTTACTTTATGACAATTTAAATAGAAACTCAATAAAAAGTACGAATTTATTAAATCATAAGAACGTAAAATTGATTCAAGGGGACATATTAGATTATGAAAGTGTGAAAAGTGCGATTAAAGAATTTCAGCCAAATATTGTCATTCATTTAGCGGCTGTAGCTGGGATAGACACAGTTATAAAAAGTCCAGTTAATACTATGAAAGTCAATATGATAGGAACATACAATCTTTTAGAAGCATTAAAAGATAATATGAATAGTCTGGAGAGAGTTATAGATTTTTCAACATCTGAAGTATTCGGTTCGTATGCATATAAGGTTAATGAAATGAACACAACCAATTTAGCTCCTGTGGGAGAGGCCAGATGGACGTATTCAGTATCAAAACTTGCAGCTGAACATTTATCCCATAGTTATTATAAAGAATATGGAATGCCCGTAATTACTGTTCGTCCTTTTAATATTTATGGACCAGGGCAGGTTGGAGAAGGTGCGATACATCAATTTGTTGTAAGGGCAATATCAGATGAGCAAATACAAATTCATGGAGAGGGTGACCAAATTCGCTCTTGGTGTTATGTTGATGATTTCATGCAGGGAATTATGCTTTGTTTAGAAAAAGAAGAAGCGATTGGACAATCATTTAATATTGGGAATCCGAGAGCGACTGTAACTATAGCTATGCTCGCAGAAACTATAAAGAGAATTTCCAATTCTAATTCAGAAATAAAATACGTAAGTAAAAATTATGTTGATGTTGAGTTAAGAATACCTAGCATAGAAAAAGCGAAAGAGTTATTAGGTTTTAAACCTAGCTATGATTTGATAGAAGGATTGACAAAAACTATTGAATGGTATAGAGGTGTGAACAATGATTAAGCTTTCTATGCCAGATATGGGGCAAGAAGAGTTGGAACAGATTAAAGAGGTTTTAGATTCTGGGTACTTGATTCAGGGAGATAAAGTTGATGAATTTGAAAACTTAGTTAAAGATTATTTAAGTGCTAAACATGTTATTGCAGTCAGTAGTGGAACAGCAGCACTTCACTTAGCCCTACTTGCGTTGGATATAAAAGCAGGAGATGAGGTTATTGTACCTGATTTTACTTTTCCGGCCACGGCTAATGTGATTGAAATATTAGGAGCTACTCCAATATTTGTAGATATAGATTTAGAGAGTTTTTGTATAGACCCCAAAAAAATTGAAGAAAAAATTTCATCTAGAACAAAAGCTGTTATGCCAGTTCAGGAATTTGGACAGTCATCGGATATGAATAAGATATTAGAGTTAGCAAAGCATTATAATTTAAAAGTTATAGAGGATGCAGCATGTGCATTTGGATCAGAATATAAAAATTATAAAGTAGGAACAATAGGAGAAATAGGTTGCTTTAGTCTACACCCTAGAAAAGCTATAACAACAGGCGAGGGTGGTTTATTATCCACTAATAATAATGAGTATGCAGAAAAAATAAAAATACTTAGAAATCATGGGATAAAATATATAAATGGAAAAGCAAATTTTGTTATGCCAGGATTGAACTACAGACTTACTAATATTCAAGGAGCTATTGGAATAGCACAAATGGATAAGTTAGAAACTATAAATAATAGAAGGAAAGATATTGCCGAATCATATTATAATCTATTGAAATCTAATTCTAAAATAACATTACCTAAAGAAATGAATTATGGCAAACATATATGGCAAACTTATCATATATTAATTGATAAGAAGTACAATAGAGATGAAGTAATAATAAAATTAAAGAAAAAAGGTATTGAAACTAATTTTGGAGCAAATTCTGTTCATATGCAACCCTATTATAAAGATAAATATAATTTGGATAGCAATATATTAAATAACTCGGTTTATTCATTCAATCAAGGATTAGCACTTCCATTACACCCGAATTTAAATAAAGATGAAGTTAAGTATATTGCAAATTCTTTATGTGAAATCCTAGCTTAGAACTAGTATTAATTGAATAGGAGCTATTATAATGAATAAAGAGTTGTTTGAATATATAAATAAATCGCGAATATATATGAAAGATCAATACAATAGAGTTCTACCTACAAATGAATTACTATATGATCGATGGGATAAAGCTAAGTTGTTGGGTAGCGGTGAAAATACGAGCATATACGATTCTAGTGTTATAATGGGTGATGTTGAGATTGGGAAGAATGTTTGGATAGGTCCATTTACTTTAATCGATGGTGCTCATGCAAAACTAATAATAGGGGATTTCTGTCATATTTCTTCGGGGGTTCAGATTGTTACCCATGACACGGTGAAGTATGTTTTATCGTCTGGAAAAGTGCCCATAGAATCTGGCAATGTAAGTATTGGAAAAAATACTTACATTGGGGGAATGGCAATAATAACAAAAAATGTAAGGATTGGAAACCATTGTATTATAGGAGCGAATAGCTTGGTAAACAAAGATATTCCGGATTTCTCAATCGCATATGGAACACCAGCTAAAATAGTGGGAAAAGTTAGTTTTAATCGAGAAGGAAAGATTGAATTAATTTATTCAACCTAGAAATAAGAGATATAGAGGCTTATTACCCAATAAATATATTTAAAGTGGACATAAAAGTGGAATAAAAAGAGCTATAATATAAACTTAGTTTCATATTATTTAATTTTCATGAATTGCATAAACTCGGTGGAATAGAAAGATTAATTGCAATTATAGATAACTTTAATAGTTAGAATGGAGGGACAGAGTGAAGCAAAAATTATTATCAAAGATTCATCAGAAGGATATAAAAGTAGGTGTAGTTGGCTTAGGTTACGTAGGTCTTCCACTGGCAGTTGAAAAGGCTAAAGCAGGCTTTAGAACAATTGGATTTGATATACAAAAGGAAAAAGTAGACATGGTTAATGCTGGGGAAAATTATATCGGTGATGTTGTTAATGAAGATTTAAAGGATATAGTTAAATCAAAATTTTTATCTGCTACATCGGATTTTTCTTTTATAAAAGACGTAGATTTTATCGCGATATGTGTTCCAACACCTCTCGATGCTCATCAGCAACCAGATATAAGTTATGTAGAATCTTCAGCTAAAGAAATATCAAAATATTTAAAAAAAGGAAGTATAGTAGTATTAGAATCAACTACATACCCAGGAACTACAGAGGACGTTCTTAAACCTATACTAGAAGAAGGTTCTGGACTTGAGTGTGGAATAGATTTTTATCTGGGTTTTTCTCCTGAGCGTGTAGATCCAGGCAATTTAATATATAAAACTAAAAATACACCAAAAGTTGTTGGAGCCATTGGTGAAGATGCTACAGAAGTTATTGGGGAAATGTATAGGGCAGTTTTGGAGAGTGAAGTACATTTGGTTTCTTCACCAGCGGTAGCTGAGATGGAAAAAATTCTAGAAAACACATACAGAAATGTTAATATTGGACTTATTAATGAGCTTGCAATTTTATGCAATAAGATGGGGATTAATATTTGGGAAGTAGTAGATGCTGCGAAATCAAAGCCTTATGGATTTCAGGCTTTTTATCCAGGTCCAGGTCTTGGTGGACACTGCATACCTCTTGATCCATACTATTTATCATGGAAGGCCAGAGAGTTTGGGTTTCATACTTCAATGATAGAATCTTCAATGATGATAAATGACAAAATGCCTGAGTACTGTGCAGAAAGAGCTAGTAAGATTTTAAATAGATTTAAAAAGGCAATGAATGGGTCGAGAATATTGATTTTAGGAGTAGCGTACAAGCAAGACATTGATGATTTTAGAGAAAGTCCAGCTATAAGAGTAATTGAAGAGCTTGAAAAAGAAGGTGCTGAAGTTATTTACTACGACCCATTTGTATCTGAATATAATGAACATGGGGCTATAAAAAAGGGCGAAGATGAGCTTACTGAAGATCTTATTAAAAATGCAGATCTTGTTATTGTAACTACTGCTCATACAAACGTTGACTATAGCTTTGTTCAAAAGCATGCGAAAGCAATATTCGATACAAAAAACGCAATGAAACACGTTCAAGAGCGTGAAAATATAGAACTGTTATAAGGGGGATTTTGTTATGAAATATGCGATTATTGGATGCGGAAGGATTTCTCCTAATCATATAGCAGCTGCTCTTGACAATGATCTTGATATTGTCGCTCTTTGTGATACTAAGGAGCCAAAGATGGATAAGGCTATTGAAAGACATGAACTGCCAACATCTACTGAGAAATATTTAGATTATAAGGAAATGCTTAAAAATGAAAAGCCTGAGCTTGTAGCCATATGCACTGAAAGCGGGAAACATGGTCAAATTGCATTAGACTGCATTGATGCAGGTTCTAATTTAATAATAGAAAAACCTATAGCCCTATCTCTTGAAGAAGCGGATATGATTATAGAAAAAGCTAAAGAGAAAAATATAAAGGTTAGTGCTTGTCATCAAAATAGATTTAACAAATCGGTTCAAAAAATCAGAGAAGCTGTTGAAGCTAATCGCTTTGGAAGACTTATGCATGGAGCAGCACATATAAGGTGGAGCAGAGGACAGGATTACTATATACAGGCACCATGGAGAGGCACATGGGAGCAAGATGGCGGAGCCCTTATGAACCAGTGTATCCATAACATAGACCTACTTAGATGGATGATGGGTGATGAGATAACTGAAGTTGTAGGTATGACAGATAATCTGATTCACGGATATATAGATGCTGAGGATTTGGGGCTTGCACTTGTAAAGTTCAAAAATGGAAGTTATGGAATTATTGAAGGAACTACTAATATATATCCTAAAAACCTAGAAGAAACTTTATATATATTTGGAGAACAAGGGACAGTAAAAGCTGGAGGAAAATCTGTAAATCTAATAGAAGAGTGGCAGTTTGCTGACAATATAGATAATCCAGAGGAAGTTAAAGAAAAATACCATGAAAATCCCCCCAATGTTTATGGATTTGGCCATACTCCGCTTTATGCAGATGTGATTGATGCAATCAAAAACGATAGAGAGCCTTATGTAAATGCTGTTGATGGGAGAAATGCACTTGAACTTGTACTTGCAATTTATAAGTCGGCAGCTGAAGGAAAAAGTATAAAGCTTCCACTTGATAAATGCAGTACATTAGATTTTAAAGGCAGGTTTAACAGATGAGCTACTTCGTCCATGAAAGCAGTTATATAGATGATAATGTCTCAATAGGTGATGGGACAAAGATATGGCATTTTTGTCATGTCCACAAAGGTGCCCAGATTGGTGAAAAGTGTTCTTTGGGTCAAAACGTAAATGTTTCAAATAATGTAAAGATTGGTAATGGGGTTAAGATTCAAAACAATGTATCTATTTATGAAGGTGTAGAACTTGAAGATTATGTATTTTGTGGGCCATCTATGGTATTTACAAATGATTTAACTCCAAGAAGTAAATATCCGAAGGGAACTGAAGGATATAAGAGGACTTTAGTTAAGTACGGAGCATCTATTGGTGCAAATGCAACTATTGTATGTGGTAATACTATCGGAGAATGGTCCATGATTGCTTCGGGAGCTGTAATAACTAAAGATGTTCTAGCCTACGCATTAATGGCGGGTGTTCCTGCTAAACAAATTGGGTGGGTGTGTGAGTGTGGGGTGCCATTAAAAGAGAATTATAATTGCACAGAATGTGATAGAGAGTATAAACTAGAAAATGGCAACTTGAAAGAGAAGTAAATGGGGAGTGATGACTATGGAGTTTAGGGATTTAAAGTCACAATATAATAAATATAAAACTGAAATTGATTCGGCAATTCATAAAGTTTTAGCTGATGCTAATTTTATTGGTGGAGAAGAAGTAGCTATTTTAGAAAAAAGGTTGTCAGAATATGTTGGTGTAAAACATTGTATAAGTTGTGCCAATGGAACGGAGGCAATGACGCTACTTATGATGGCTTGGGGAATAAAAGAAGGAGACGCTGTATTTGTTCCTGATTTTACATTTTTTTCAACAGGAGAAGTTGTATCGTTTGTAGGCGCTACACCAATTTTTGTAGATGTAGATAAAGATACATTTAATATTGATACTATTAAGCTTGAAAGAGCTATAGTTAAAGTTTTAAATGAAAGGAAGCTAACTCCAAAGATTATCATTCCTGTAGACTTATTCGGACTTCCTGCTGATTATATAGAAATTGAGAAAATAGCTAAGAAATATAACCTAAAAGTTCTTGAGGATGCGGCTCAAGGTTTTGGGGGAAGCATTAATGGTAAGAAAGCATGTAGCTTTGGAGATGCTGCAACCACATCATTTTTTCCAGCTAAGCCGTTAGGCTGTTATGGTGATGGCGGAGCTATTTTCACAAATGATGATAAGCTTGCAGAGCTTCTAAACTCCCTAAAAGTGCACGGTAAGGGAGATAATAAATACGATAATGTAAGAATAGGAGTTAACTCTAGACTTGATTCTATTCAAGCAGCGATTCTTAATGTAAAGCTTACAGCTTTTATTAATCATGAACTTGATGATGTAAATAGAGTATATAAGGAGTATACCGAAAAGCTTAAAGATGTTGTAGAAACTCCTGTAATACCTGAGGGCTATATATCGAGCTTTGCTCAGTATACAATTAAGCTAAATAACAAGCAAGAAAGAGATACACTCCAATCTAAGTTAAAAGGAGAAGGTATTCCAAGCATGGTTTATTATGTAAAGCCTATGCATAAGCAAGGTGCATTTTCTGAGAATAAATACGAGGACAAAGATTTTGAAGTCACTAATAAGCTATGCGATACAGTTCTTTCTTTGCCGATGCATCCTTATCTTAATGCAGAAGAAATTTCACTTATAATAGAAATGATAAAACACGTTTTCAAAACTATCTGAAATAGTGATTGATAGAAAGGATATACTAAAATATGTTTTAAAATCTAGACAATACTATATTGACTTCAAAATAGTAAAAACTTGAGATTAATACCTTAGTCTTTATTATTTTCAAGTCAATAAGAACTAGAGAGACTTATTATAAATGTTAATTATTTACTATATAAACCAAAATCTTAACTAAAAAAAAACTCCTATACAGAAAATCCAGTATATTGCCGATAAATATTTTAGAAATAATGTTGATTTGGAGGGAACAAGGATGTTAAAGGTAGATAATGTATCATTGGCAGGAGGCCAAAGCAGTATACCAAGCTCTAATCAGAACGCACGAAGCGAAAGAAAAGAAAATGTAAGCAAAGAAGCAGTTAAAAGGCAGGACAATGTTTCTGCACCTACAGAAAAGCAACTAATAGAGGCTGTAGAAAGCGGGAATAAAGAGCTTAAACATCTAGAAACAAACTTAAGATTTAGCATACATGAAAAAACAAAGCAAATTACTGTGAAAATAATTGATACTGCAACAGATGAAGTGATAAAGGAAATACCGTCTGAAAAAATACTTGATATGGTAGCTGCAATGATGGAAAAAGCAGGGCTATTAGTAGATAAAAGAGGGTAATTCAAAAGGAGTGTAGGAAATGATAAATCCAATTAGATTTGGCGGAATGGCATCAGGTATGGACACTGAAGGCATAGTAAAGCAACTTATGGCTTCTGAAAGACTAAAAGTGGATAGATTCTCTCAACAAAAGATTTGGAAAACTTGGCAACAAGAGCAGTACAGTGGGCTTAATAAAATGATGGCAAACTTTATTTTGGATAGTAGAAAAAGTCTAGAGCTATCAAGAACGACGGCTACAGGTTCTATAGTTGGAGGCAGTATTAATAGTGCATCTTGGGTTAATAAGGCTAGCTCATCTAATGAAAGTAGATTTTCTGCATCGGCTACTGCATCTGCAGCCCAAGGAAATTACTCTTTAGAAATAAATAAGCTTGCGGATGGTATAAAAGCTTCAACTAATGGAACTATAGAAAATAATCAGATTGGACAAGATTTAAATATAAGTGTTAATGGAACTAATGTTGAATTAATTTCTACGGATACAATAGCAGATATAGCTAGAAAAATAAATAATGTTTCTGGAGTTACGGCAAGATATGACGTTGGATCTCAGAAATTTTTCTTAGCATCTACGCAAACTGGGAGTGAATCAAAACTTGAAATAGCTGGACCGGATGCTAATCAGTTATTAGGTATCTTAGATTTAAAAATTACTTCCGGAAATACTAACTTTGTTGGAACTGGCATAGAAAATAACACTCTTTCGGCAATTCCTGGGTTAACTTTTGATGGTGATGGAAAATTTGGTTTAACGGTAAATGGTAATGAGATAATCTTAAATGATACAGATACAATAGCAGATTTAGCTACTAAAATGAATAATATCTCAGGTGTTACAGCGACATATGATGAAGCATCAAAGAAGTTTTTCATAGAATCTAGCAATGGAAATCTTAATATAGAAGGTGCAAATGCAGGAGTCTTATTAGGATTAGATGGATTAAATTTAAAGGAATCTCCCCTTGTTGCGGGTACAGAATATAAAGGAACAAATGCAGAAATTGTTTTTGATGGGGCGACTATAGAGTATCAAACTAACAACATAAGTATCATAGGCATTAATATAAGCTTGAAAAGTGCGGCTCCTGGAGTAGTTGAAAACATAAATGTGTCTACTGACGTAGATGGTGCATTCGATAAGATAAAAAACTTTGTAGATGAATATAATAAAATAATTGACGTGTTTAATGCAAAAACTGGAGAAAAAGTATACAGAGATTTCCCTCCACTTACAGATGAGCAAAGAAGTGCTATGTCTGAAACAGATATTAAGCTTTGGGAAGATAAAGCAAAATCTGGACTTTTAAGAGATGATCAAATACTTAGAGGTACAATGCAAGATATAAGAAGAGACTTATATGAGCCTGTTACAAATGCAGGAGCAATATATGAACTTGGAATCACTACTGGAAGCTGGAGAGATAATGGGAAGCTTGTAATAGATGAACAAAAGCTTAAAGATGCATTAAGAAATGATCCTGAAAAAGTTATGAATACATTGTTTAAGACATCTAATATTTCGGAAGTTACTATTAATTCTGATGACTCAGATGAAGTTAAAGAGCAAAAAAGAGCTCAAATGGCTGCTAGAAAAGCCGATACTGGGGCGTTTGTTAGAGTATTCGACAATATGATAACTGGCATGAAATCTATAATAGATAGATCTGGTCCTGGAAGTGAGGGAACACTTTTAAGATCTGTAAGATCTAATATTATGGTAGACTATGTAACTAAAGGGTCAAAAAGCCTTCTGGATAGAGATATGTCTGAAATAGAAAAAAGAATTTCTAGAGAAAATGATAGGCTGAGAAGTATAGAGCAAGGACATTGGAAAAGATTTACTGCTATGGAAAAAGCCATGTCTCAGATGAACAACCAAAGTTCATGGTTAACTCAACAATTTGCGGGAAATTAGATTGAATAATTTAGGAGGTAATTGGATTGGCAGTTAACAATCCCTATACAAAATATAAGGAACAATCAGTAAGCACAGCTACACCTGAAGAACTTACCTTAATGCTATACAACGGGTGCATTAAGTTTATGAACTTAGCAAAGATATTTATGGATGAAAAGAACTTAGAAAAAGTAAATATCAATATTCAAAAAGCTCAAGATATAATAAATGAACTTAATTTAACTTTAAATATGGATATTGAAATATCTACAAATCTAAGACAACTATATGATTATGTTAATAGTAGATTAGTAGATGCAAATATAAATAAGGATAAAGTAGCCTTAGATGATGCGAAAACTATAGTTTCAGAGATGAGAGATACTTGGAAAGAGGCTATAGTTCTTGCAAGGAAAGGAAAATAGCATGATATGGAGGATAGTAAGAAGTTAATTCAATTTCTTGTTGATACAAGTAGAAAAAAATATTCCCTTTTAAATCAACTCCTCGAGATTACTAAATTACAAGGAGTTGATATAAATTCAAACAGCTTAAATTCTCTGTTAGATCATATCAAGCAGAAACAAGAGATAATGAATGAAATAGATAAGATGGATAGGCAGTTTTACAATTCTTTTGTAGAGTTAAAAAAAATCCTTAATATCAAATCTTTAGAAGATATTAATTCTATAGAATTTAGTGAAGTTTACGAACTCAAGTCCATGGTTTCAACAGTAATGAATAAACTAAGCGAGATTGAACAACTTGACCAGAAGAACATAAAAGGACTTAGTTCAGAGATTGAAACCTTAAAAGAAGAAATGAAACAATTTAAGGTTCAAACAAAGGTAGCTAAAAGTTATGGTGGTCCAAATTCAAATCCATATGGGAAGAATAATCAGGGTTTTTATATAGACGGAAAAAAATAAATGAAGCTTAGGTGATTATATATGAACAATGAAGAATTGGAAGTTTTACAAACTGCAAATGAGTATATTAATAATGTCCAAAGAGCTATCCCTGAGATAATAGAAAATTATAGAAATGGACAAGAAGTACAAGCAAGTGAAAAGATGATTTTACTTATTGAAGGTCTTCAGTGGCTAGATGAGGTTATAAGACTAACACAAGATCATACATCTATTGATAGAGAAGATAGTATATCATTATACCAAGAGATACTAGAAGCTATGGAGAATGGAGATATAATATTGCTATCGGATTTAATGGAATATGAACTCATTCCTATATTGAGTTTATGGAAAGAACAGTTTGAAGAGACTGTAAAAAACAATTTAAATTAAATGTTTAGGAGGGGAAATTGTGTTAGTAAAAGAAGTATTATCAAGAAGAGATGAGTTAAAAAACTACCTATATGCCCTGAAAAGATCTATAAAGCACTGTGAACTATATATGGATGATGAAGATATGGAAAATGATTTGAAAAACCTTTCAAAAGAAATACAAACCGAGTTTGATGAAGTAGATAAGGCTCTAAAAGCCTTTGAAGAGCTTGAAATGTAAGTGGATAGGAGAATTGCATGAAACTTTATCTTAAGGGACAAAGAGAAAAACAAATTGAAGAAGATGAAAGTACTCCAAGACTTGTAGTAGCAGGTTCAGAAGAGGACAATGAGCAATACAAGATGGTTAGAGACTATGTATATGACCACCAAGGGGCAAGTGCAGCCGAAGTATCTCTAGCTACTGGAGTGGCTACTTCTGTAATACTTAGATATCTTAAGGAAGGAAAAATACACCTAGCAGAAAATCAAAAGACACTTTTAAGTACTTGCAAAATGTGTAGTGTAGTAATAGATAGAGGGACTGTTTGTAAAGCATGTAGGGAAAAAAGGGATCAAAAAACCAAATCAGGTTTTGCTAAAGTCTCTTCAGATCATAGACGTAGAAGCCGCAGATAAAATCTATAAATCAAAAAGCTATAGTAAATGGATTCTATTTTATCCTTATACTATAGCTTTTTTAGTATTTTGAGATATTGCTTTTATGGAACTTGTATTTATTTCAAATTACTCAGTATTTTATAGAAACAAAAAAGATTATATAGTAAAATATAAACAATGGGCTTTGCAAGACTAAATTAATTCCAAAATTTAATAGCGATTAATTTGGGGGGATTTTAATGGATAAAATATCTATATTAGTAATAGATGACGAAGCTATAATAAGAAGTATTTTGACAAAGGGCTTAGGGGAATATGAGGATTTGGAAATAGTTAAATCATTTAACTGCGGAAGAAAAGCTATTGATTTTCTGGAAAAAAATAATTCAATTAATATAGACGTTATTTTACTTGATTTGATTATGCCTGAAGAGAATGGAATAGAAATACTAAAAAAAATAAAAAGCATATATCCCAATATAAAGATAATAATGCTAACTAGTACTATAAAATCAAAATACATAATGGACTCTTTAGATAACAATGTAGATGGATATATATATAAAGATATTGATTTTGATAGCTTAGCTTCTAAAATACGACTTGTAAAGAGCGGTATTTTTTACTCTGATGACATTATAAATGAAGATATTGAAAAATATAAAGTATATAGCTTAAAAAAGAAAAAGCTACTTGAGTCTTTTCGAACGTTAACTAATAGAGAACTAGAAATAATAGACCTTATAACAAAAGGGAAGAGCAATATGGATATTGCAAATGAGCTTTTTTTAAGCGAGCGTACAGTAAAAAACCATGTATATAATATCTTGAAAAAATTAGAACTTCAGGATAGAACTCAAGTGGCTATAACTAATCTTAGATATAATATTACTAATTGATAAGTTGAATAGAAGCAGATAGCTTTTTCTGAGGTTAGATTATTGAGGACTTAAGTTATTGGTAGAATTTTTATAACTTAAGATATTATAACTTAAGATGTATAAATTTCAAAATTCAAACTATAAATAGTCTTGTATATATAAAGCCTCCGTATTGATATAAAATATAATCAATCTGGGGGCTTTTTAGTTTTGAACAAAATGTAGATAATTTTATAATTTATGGGTATAATATACTAAATTTGTGTGACGGATGTGAACCCTATGAAAAGAAGATACATATATATCGCAATGTTAGTTTTACTAAGTCTAGGAATTATTTTTATAAATATTAAAAGCAGTAGTGAGAAGGCAAATAGTCAAATCTCTAAAGCTATTAGCGATATAATCAATATGGAAAATCAGAAACAAAGCATTATATCCTCAGATGACGAAGCCAAGCTTATAGAGTTTATAGAAAAGCTAAAGGAAAAAGGGTATACAGACATAAAGATATCTGAATATATGCCAGAGGAAGAAAATATAGTATATCTTCTTGCCCAAGCTAAAAACAGTGCTGATGAAGAGATTGAAAAAGGAATATTTTATATTACGGTTACGCTAACAGAGCAAAAGGAAGTCCAAGACCTCATAGTATCAAGCGTTGTTAATATCAGAAAAAATAAAGATAATTTCTAGTGAGGAGAACTATGAAAAATATCATAGAAACCATCAAAAACAATATTTTATTTGGAATGATCATATCTATCATAATTGTTATTGTAGTAACTGTTCAGGTCTTTGATTTTATGCTCACAAATCAACAAGATGATGAGATAGATAAGCTCTCATCATTCATCACATATTCTATCAACAACTCTGTTGGAGCTGAGGATTTGATTCAAAGTTATTTGATTCAAATTTTAGAATCGACAACATACCAAATAGAAGCTGAAATTGGAAATCGTGATTTATCGAATTTTACCCTAGAGGATTTAGAGGACATAAAGGAAAGGTATAAGCTTTCTGGAGTGGCTCTTTTTAAAAAAGAAGATGAAGATATTATAATTGAAAAATCAACCTCAGAGCATGAAGTGGGACTATCCACAAAAACCTGGGGTTTTTGGCATGAAGCATTTTCCCAGCTTTTGGATGACGAGGAAGTAAGTATAGGAAGAGGAATATCTATTGGAAAATTTTGGGCCGGTCCAAGATCTCTTGCATATGGACAAGACGGATATTACATATTCACTTATTATAAGATTGAAAATCAGCCATATCTTTTAAATATATATGTTGATGATATGAATGCTTTTGGGCTTGTGAAGAAAAATGACCCAAACAAACTAGTAAAGCAGATGATACAAGAGACAGACTTTATAGATGAGATTGCAGTAATCAATGTAGATGCTTGGAATAATAGATTTCTCCAAGAAAATAGGTCAAAGCTCCAAGACTTTACTGTTGAGTATGGCAGATACACTTCTTTTACAGCGGAAGATACTTATTATCTCAATAAGGTAAATCAACTGATAGATGAGTCGAAAATAAAAAAAGAAGTGGTTTATGAAGGACAGAAATATACAAAAATCTATAAAAAGTTAAAGGATGACCAAGTAGCTATTTTTTTAGTAAACAATATAAATAAAGCCCTTGTAAAAAGGCAGATAATTTGGATAATCCTTTCTGGGCTAATCTTGATTTGCGTATTGGGGTTCAGTATGGTTTTTATATACACCAAAAAATATACAGATTTATTAAAAATAGAGAGAAATAGGCTGAAAATAGCTGAAGAATATAGGCATACGGTGCAAATACTTCCAAGCATAGTTTTAAGGATTAAGAAAAATAAGAATGAGTTTATTGTGAAGCATTGTGAAGGTAAGGGGTTATCAGAGCTAGGGATAAATAGGTACAAGGCTCAAAATAGTTTGCTTGAAGATGTTTTACCAAAATCTTATTATGAGATAGTGACTCAAGGAATAAATCATGCATTAGAAGGTCAAGAACACAGCTTTGAGTATGCATACAAAGGAAAGGTATATGAAAATAAAGTACAGCCTATAATTGATAAAGATGAAATAGATGAAATAATTATATTTGCAAATGATATTACAAGGCTTAGAAAATCTGAAAATAGAGCGAAATATTTAGCATATCATGACAGTCTAACGGGTCTACCAAATAGATTATATCTTAAAGAAAAGGTAGAGAGTCTCATTGAGGACAAATCAAATAAGTTTATTGTTTGCTTTATAGATTTGGATGGGTTCAAATATATTAATGATACATCAGGGCATGATATAGGGGATGAGCTCCTTATACAAGTGTCTAGGAGAATCAGTCAATTAGCAAATGAAAATGATTTTCTGGCAAGGATAGGTGGAGATGAGTTTGCTTTTATTTTTATGGATATAGAAAATGAATCTGAAATAAAAGAAAAAGTAAAAAAATTGACTAATCTTATTGGAATGCCCTATACCATAGTAGGCAGAGAGTACAAAGTAACTTCGAGCATAGGGATTAGTAGATTCCCAGAAGATGCAGATTCTTATATAGAGTTAATCAAAAAAGCAGACTTAGCGATGTATAAAGTGAAAGATAACGGAAAAGACGGTTTTAATATATTTAGTGAAAAGTAGTTAGAAGACTTTATTTAAAGGAATGCCTCATCTTTGCAGAGCCCTTTGTGTAGACATATATTTTTACAATTTTAATAGAAAATCGTTATATTTTTAAGATAATGAGTATATATCATATAGTGGTTAATTTAAGAATCTAAAAATATATTTGAAGATATCTAGATATAAGGAGGTTTTTTAGTGAATAATAATCAACTATATATAAACGGTCAGTGGGTAAATAGTATTTCTAAGGATAAAATAGAGGTAGAAAACCCTGCAACAGAAAAAATATTTGAGCATGTTCCAGCGGCAAACGAGGAAGATGTAAATAGTGCTGTAAAAGCTGCTAAATCAGCATTTGATAGCTGGTCAAAGCTTTCTTTAGATGAAAGACTTAGTTACCTAAATAAGGCTTTTGAAATTTTTGAGGGCTATCAAGATGATTTAGTTGAAATCGAAATAAAGGAACTAGGTTCACCAAGATCTTGGGCAAAAAACGCTCATGTAAAGGGACCTATCAAAAGATTTGAAAACTATCTAAAAATAGCAAAGGATTTTTCATTTAAGGATGACCTTCCAAAGGCAACTGTTGTAAAAGAACCAATAGGAGTTATTGGATGCCTCACTCCTTGGAATTATCCTCTTAATCAAGTGATTCAAAAGGTGATTCCTGCACTTATATGCGGAAATACAGTAGTGCTCAAGCCATCTCAAATCACTCCACTATCCGCATATTTTTTAGCAGAAGCTTTTCATAAAGCAGAGCTTCCATCTGGAGTATTTAACTTAGTGACTGGAAGAGGAGCAGAAGTAGGAAACGTACTTGCATCTCATAAAGATGTGGATATGATTTCCTTTACAGGGTCTACATCTGGCGGGATAGAGGTAGGTAAGCTAGCCCTTGAAACAGTAAAGAAACTTGCTCTAGAGCTTGGAGGCAAATCACCAAATCTTGTACTAAAAGGCTCAAACTATGAAGAGGCAGTAAAGACCAGCCTTAACTCGACATTCAACAATACAGGTCAGACATGCTCTGCCCTTACAAGGCTGATTGTTCCAAAGGAAGACTTGCAGGAGATAGAAAATATAATAGTAGAAAAATCAAAAGGGTTTATAGTTGGAGACCCTGATGAAGAAGAGACAAAAGTAGGACCTCTATCTAACAAAAAGCAATTTGATAAGGTGAAATACTTTGTTGAAAAAGGAATTGAAGAAGGGGCTAAGCTACTTGTTGGAGAAGTTCCGCAGAAAAAAGACAAAGGATATTTTGCAAATCCAGTAGTATTTTCAAACGTTTCAAACAAGATGGAAATAGCCCAAGAGGAGATATTTGGACCTGTACTTTGCGTGATTCCATATGAAGGAATAGAAGAAGGAATCGAAATAGCAAATGACACTATATATGGCTTATCAGGAGCTGTATTTGGACCACAAGAGGAAGCAGAAAATGCTGCTAAAAGAATCAAAACTGGAGAAATCAAAATAAATAATGGAAAATGGGACCCTCTTGCTCCATTTGGAGGATATAAGCAATCTGGAATAGGTAGAGAAGGTGGATTCTACGGACTAGAGGAGTTTGTAGAGATTAAGACATTATTTAATAAGTAGAATAAATATAAAAATAGAGCCTTTAGAATTAATTTTCTAAAAGCTCTTTTTATTTGAAATAAAGGATTTCTCAGGCTGACCTGGTCTTTTGCCCCACACTCGCCTGCTGGAGATTTCGCTTGGGATCGCCGCACTACTGACTCTCTCGATTTTATAATCGGCAGGGCTTACATCTAAGATGCGCCATGCTCACCATATCATTTTTGTATGGCTTACGTGGGTCCTTTTGCCCGCATCTGGCTTGGACTTTCAACCACAGACCCTGAGAATTCCAAAGTAAAGTGTAACAGAATTTTCTTTTGTTGTCTATTATTATTCCCTATAATTTATATTGTTGAGCGTTTTCAGATTATTCCGATATTAAAGGGATAATATGGGTTTTCTATGATATAATTATGAAAAAGCTAGGCAGAATATTTATTGTCAGAGGGAGGGGCTAAAATGAAGACTTTATGGGACAATTTTTCTCAGGATGAGCTTATAAAGCTTACTATGGATATGATAGAGATAGGAAGCTATCCGGGGATATATCAGCAAGAAACCAAGGTGGCAAAATACATCCAAAGTGTACTTGAAAATGAAGGAATAGAGTGTAGGCTTAAGGAAGTAAAGGATGAACGATACAATCTTATAGCTACGATAAAGGGAAAAGGAAATAATGGGAATAAAAACCTTCTTTTTACAGGACATACAGATACAGTGCCTCCCTATGATATGGAAGATGCTCTTTATCCTAAGATAATTGATGATAAGCTCTATGGCAGAGGGGCAGTAGATATGAAAGGTCCCCTTGCGTGTATGATAGGAGCTATGATAGCAATCAAAAGATTAGGAATTACAATATCTGGGGATCTTGTACTTGCAGCTGTAATAGATGAAGAACATGGAAGCCTTGGTACTATAGATCTTGTGGAAGAAGGAATAAATGTTCATGGAGCTATAGTTGGGGAGCCTACAGAGCTTCAAATATGTACAGCTCACAGAGGACTAGAGTGGTTTGAATTTGTAATCAAAGGGAAACCTGTACACAGTGGAATGATGAATGAAGGGATAAATGCCATATCAAAAGCTGGGGAGCTAATCCACTATATTAATGAAAAACTCGTACCTCTTGTAGATAAAAGGGTACATCCAGTCACAGGACCATCTACTATCAATTTTGGAGCTATAAGAGGAGGGACTCAGCCTTCGACAGTGGCTGGAGAGTGTATACTATCCATTGACAGAAGATGGATACCTGGGGAGAAGTATGAAGATGTGGTTATGGAGTTTGAAAAGATAATAAAGGAAATGAATGAAAAAGACCCTGAGTTTGTGTGCTGCCTTAGGGTAATGAAAGAAAGTATTATGGAAAAAGGATATATACACGAGTCTATGGAGATTGAACCAGAGCATAAGCTTGTAAAAATAAGCCAGCAAAGTCTAAGTCTCGTACTTGGCAAAAGCCTTCCTCTTTCATATTTTCCTGCATGGACTGATGGGGGAATAATAAATACCTACGGAAAGATACCTACCATAGTATGGGGACCTGGCTCTTTAAAGAGCGCCCATTCTCCAAAGGAACATATAAGCATTGAAGACCTTGTAAATGGTTATAGAGCCTACCTTACGATGGCAATGAACTGGTTTGATTCTCCAGAAAATATATAATTAATTTACAAATTAAAGTAAAAGTAGTGACTTGACATATTAACTAAGTAGAAGATTGCTACTAGGGTAGAAGTCTTACTTTATTAGAAAAATAGCTATCAGCATCTAAACTGATAGCTATTTTTCTGGAAAATCTAAATCAATAAAATTCGTTATAGTATCTTCTTTTTTTCCTGTACCTTTTTCCAATATAGGCTCCATATACAAAACCTCCGATATGCGCCCACCAGGCGATACCTGCTCCATAAGGGTCATCAAACAAGGATATGACTCCGCTTGAAATCTGGGACAAAAACCATACCCCAATAAAAAGAAAGGCAGGTACGTTTATAAATATAGGGATTATTAGTATAAAGAAAAGAGTTTTAATTTTTGCAAGGGGAAAAAGTATTACATAGATTCCCATGACTCCAGCTATAGCACCTGATGCACCTACCACGACCACAGGGGAGGTTAGATTTAGTACATAATGGGCAAGAGCCGCAAAAAAGCCACTTAAAAAATAGATAACAAGAAATCTAAAATGCCCAAGTCTATCTTCTACATTGTCTCCGAATAGCCACAGAGCCCACATATTACTTAGTATATGTCCTAATCCGCCATGAAGGAACATACTGCTGAAGACGGTTGCTATATTGAATCCGATAAATCCTAGGTTAAAGTCCAAAATAGAGTTTGTAAGGTCTCCTGGGGTGAATCCAAAGGCATATACAAAATTCATGGCAACATCTCTAGGCAAAAACATTTCAAATACAAATATTCCTATATTAATAAGAATCAAAATTACTGTGATATATGGAGTGGTGCTCCTTGGATTTAAATCCCTTAAAGGTATAATAATTCTCAACTCCTTTGAATCTTCTAGTTGAAGATTTTTTATATAATTACCCCCATCTAAAGTTAGGTAAACCTTCATAAGAATGGATATATAATTGTCTATAATTATTGAAAATTCAATAATAAAAGACTTATTGATACTTAAATATATTTATCCTCTGAGATTGTTAACAACATGTTAAATTGTCCACACAAAGATTGGCTTATCCACTTTATGCACAGAGTTATCCACATTATCCACGGAGATTTATCCCCAATTACCCACAATATCCCCAGATGAAGCTGGGGATATATTTTGAAAATCAAAGCTATATTGAGCTTCGGAGATATAGTCAATATGTATGAACTTACAAAGCTTAATTTAAGGAAAAAGAAGGATTTTTGAGATTTAGGATTTCAAGAAAGTAGGAGTATAATCGAGTAGTGCTGGGATATAAGTTGATAATTATGGGTAATAGGGATATTAATAATAATTTCAAATTAAGGAGGGGGAGTCCTTGGAAGAAATCATTAAAACCATACTTGATATTGAAAAAGACGCTTTAGAAAAAGAAAAACAAGGGGAAATAGATCTAGAGCAGATGGAATCTAGACGGGTTGTTCTTTTGAAAAAGCTTAAGGAACAGATTGAAAATGAAAAAAATGAAAAAATAAAAAGCTACAGAGAGCGGCTTGAACTAGAAAAAGAAGAGGAATTTTCGAAAATAAAAAAGGAAGCAGAATTTAGAAAATCTTCTTTTGAAAAAAGATATGAAGAAATAAAGGCCAAGATAGTGGAAGATGCTTTTGAAGTAGTCTTAAGAAGCATGGAGGGATATGATGGGTAGCGTGGCAAGATTTGGAGGCCTTAATACGAAGCTACAGGCTATCTATGGAAAAATGCTAAGCCAAGATGACTACGAAAACCTTATAGCCTTAGATTCTGTAGTAGAGGTTGCTAGATACCTAAAGGAAAATACCTACTATAGTGATGTGCTGGATGAAGTCATTGTTGAGGATGTCCACAGGGGAGACCTTGAGCATATATTAAAAACCAAGCTTATTAAGGTGATGGAGAGTCTAATACATTTTACAAGCGGACCCTACAAGGATTTTATGAAGGCTATGTTTGCAAGGTATGAAGTTGAGGATTTAAAGCTTATATTAAGGGCTATAACCAAAGGCGATGACCCTAGAAAGATTGAAAATTTATTTCTTCATTCTGTTGATTACTCCTACCTCAATTATGACTTGCTTACAAAATCCAAAACATTAAACAATCTCAGAGATAATCTCAAAGGAAGTATATATCAGGACGCATTTAGAAATCTTACTGAAGAAGACCTTAGCATGAGAGAGTTTCATCTTGAGATGAATCTAGATGCAATATATTTTGGAAATCTTATTAAAAAAACAAAAGCTCTTTCAGGAGAAGATGAAGCTATATTAGATGAGCTTATTGGAGTCAACATAGACCTTGTAAATCTTCAGTGGGTTTATAGAGCCAAGAAATATTATGGCCTGATACCTGAAGAGATACTAAACTATACCCTTTCTGGAGGAAAAAACTTTGGGTTTTCAAAGCTCAAAACAATCGTGTACAACGATGATCCCAGAAGTGAAATAGAAGCATCACTTCCAAAAAAATATAGGGAGCTTCTTACTGAAGAGGATATATATCTTGAACGAAAAATATATCAGTTTTTATATGAGAGGTTTAAAGAGTTTGATAAAAATAGCAGATTAAACATCTCAAAGCTTGTTGCTGTGATTCATTTTATGGAATATGAGATAAGGGATATTATATCAATTACTGAGGCAATAAGATATGAAGTGGAAGATATAAAGGAATTTTTAATCAGAAGTTTTGACTAAAAGAAGGTGAAAATATGGCTGTAGAAAAAATGGAGATGATGAATCTAGTAGCTCCCATAGAAAATATCCATGAGATTCTAGAAGGGGTAGTCCTCACTGAAAAGGTTCATATCCAGAAGGGACAAAACTCAGGAGACTCTAACTTCACCCTTTCTGTACTTGAGGATGCTCTAAGCACTTTACGGGATATGGGAAGTCTTGTAAGGTACAAGGCCAGCAAGAAAAGCTTGGCGGCTCAAAGAAAGGACCTTCAAGAGATTACAGATACATTTGATATAATTCCTGACAAGTCAAAATCAGGGTATGGAGAGTGTAGCCTTGAAAGGGCTGTAGATATACTTTGTGAAATGAAATCAAAGGTTGACCCTATAAAAGAAGCACTTGATGAAACCTTTGAAGAGATAAGAAGGCATAGAGATTTTCTGGAAAGTATTAAATACCTTCTAGGGATGGATATAGATGTTTCGGAATTTTCCAAAATGAAGCATTTTAATTATCATATTGGGACTCTTACAAAGGAAAGAAGGATAAAATTAAGGAACAACTACGAAAATATATCTGCAGTTGTCCTTCATATTGGAAGCTCTGAGGATGGAGAAGCCTATCTTATATTTGCGCCATCTGATCTTGACAATGAATCTGTAAAGATTTTAAAATCACTGAACTTCAAGGAAATAAAGCTACCTGTGGAGTTCAAGGGAACACCTGATGAGGTATATAAAGAGGTAGTTGAAAAGATAAAAACCTTTAACAAAATCAAGGAAGAGCTTGAAGAAAAGCTAAGCCTTCTAAAGGAAGATTATAAACATCATATAGACAATATAAACAGGCGACTTGATATAGAGGAACAGATAGAAAGTCTTAAGGATAACCTTGCTGTATCAAGAAACTTCTTTTATTTTTCGGGATGGATTCCAAAGAGTGACAGAAAAAAAATAAAGGCTCAGATTGAGAAGCTTTGCCCTATGGCTATCCTTTCCTTTGAGGAAAGTGAGGATATAAGGAAGGAAATCATACCTCCTACAAAGCTAAAAAACTCATGGCTTCTTCGTCCCTTTGAAATGCTTGTAAATCTTTATGGAGTTCCTAACTATAAGGAAATAGATCCAACGTTTTTTCTAGGGCTCACCTATCTTATCCTCTTTGGTGCTATGTTTGGAGACGTAGGTCAGGGCTCTGTAATCATGCTAGGTGGGTGGCTTCTAAAAGAAAAAAGTACTATGAAGGTCCAAGGAGAGCTGATGATGAGAGTTGGAATTAGCTCCGTGATATTTGGATTTCTTTATGGAAGTCTCTTTGGATTTGAGACAGTGCTACCGGCTCTTCTTATAAGACCGATTGAAAATATAGATACTGTCTTACTGTCATCAGTAATCTTTGGAGTCATACTCCTTCTTATGAGCTTTGGGCTTTCTATTAAAAATGCAGTGGCTAGAAGGGATATAGAGGAAGGGTTATTTGGCAGAAACGGTCTTGCTGGTCTTTTGTTTTATATAGTTCTTCTTATTACAGTAGTTCAGCTTGCTCTATCTAGGATAGTAATACCTATATATATACTTTTTCTAATCGGTGCATTTATGCTTTCTATGATACTTTTTAGAAATCCTATAGCAAGTGCAGTATTAAAAAAGACTCCAAGCTATCATGGCGGTAAAAAAGAATACTATATAGAAG
Source organism: Acetoanaerobium pronyense (assembly GCF_017874355.1). Lineage (GTDB taxonomy): Bacteria > Bacillota > Clostridia > Peptostreptococcales > Filifactoraceae > Acetoanaerobium > Acetoanaerobium pronyense. The sequence continues at coordinate 30,459 of NZ_JAGGLI010000015.1, read as the reverse complement.
GAAGCTTTGACCTTATTGAAACCCTTCTTAGTCTTCTTTCAAACACGATATCATTTATAAGAATAGGGGCATTTGCCCTCAATCACGTAGGACTTTTTCTAGCATTTGAGACTATGGCCCATCTTTCTGGCAATCCTGCGGCAAGTGTATTCATTATAATACTTGGAAATGTGATTATCATAGCACTTGAGGGTCTTATTGTATTTATACAGGGACTTAGGCTTGAGTATTATGAGATGTTCAGCAAATATTACAAGGGTGATGGTGTAAAATACGAGCCACTAAAAATTACTAAAACCTAAGAAGATTGGATTAAGATATAAATAGATTTAAGTATAATATTTAAAAAAGAAGGGATGAAATATATGAAGATAATACTTGCTATGATGGTATTTGTTGTACTTTCTACTATAGGATTGGGATTGAAAATATGGATAAATAATGAAAATAAAACTCAGTCAGGACTGAAAAAGCTTTTTATAGGAAATCTAGTGGGATTTACTCCTCTTGTAGCAATGGCACTACTTATTATAGTTCCAGACCTTGTCTTTGCAGCTACTACTGAGGGACTTTCATCAAGTGCAGGACTAGGATTTATTGCAGCTGCTCTTTCTACTGGTATGGCGGCGATTGGAGCGGGATATGCAGTTGGAGTAGTAGGCTCTGCGGCTCTTGGAGCTGTATCTGAGGATGAGAAGATACTTGGAAAGACCCTTATATTTGTAGGGCTTGCTGAGGGGATAGCAATATACGGTCTTATAATTTCGATACTTATACTGGGAAGATTATAGAAGGTTTTTTAAATGGGGAGATGAAGTTATGAAATCTTTTCTTATAAGTGATAATAGAGATACCTTTGTGGCTATGAGACTTGCAGGAATAGAAGGTGTAATAGTTCACGAAAGGGAAGAAATACTAATTGAGCTTGAGAAAGCCATGAAGAATAAAGAAATAGGAATAATAATAATAACAGAGCTAATACTTGAGAAGGTCCATGATGAGATAATGGATATAAAGCTAAAGAAAAAACATCCTCTTATTGTGGAGATTCCTGATAGACATGGTCAAAGAAGAGATAAGGACTATATTACAAAGTATATAAATGATTCCCTTGGTCTTAAGTGAGGTGAAAAGATGGTAACCTTAGAGGAAAAAATAAGCTTATTCAAAAAGATGGTGGATGATAAGGTTCAAAAAGAGATAAATGAAAAGCTATATCAGAAAGAAACTGAGATAAATATGGAGGTTGAAAAGGAGAAAGCAGAACTTTCTTTAAAGGCTGACAGAGAAAAGAAGATAGTGATTGATAGACTTAAAAAAGAAAAATCCGAGGCAGTTTCTTCGATGATTCAAAAGGAAAAAAGGAATTTTTTAAGACTCAATGAAGAGATTCTAGAAGATATTATAACTAAGGTAGAAGACAAGATTAAGGATTTTATGGATGAGGGGGACTATGCTGAGTATCTAAAAAGAGTCCTTCGCTCCTCTATAGGAAGTTTTGATAAAGAGTCCCAGCTTATAGTCTATATTCCGCCAGTAGGGTTTTCTAAAGGGAAAAAAGCCTTGGAGGAGGAGCTTAGAGGTCTTGGATTTCAAAATTTCATATTTAAAGAGGGACAGATTGCAGATATAGGAGGTTTTATTCTTGAAAACCGTGAAAAAGGAATAAGGGTAAACCGGACATTTGCAGAGGCACTTCATATAAAAAGAGATGAAATAGGGCAGATACTAAGTGACTACATCAGGAGGGGTGAATAATGGAGAAAAAGCTTAAGGGCGTTACGGTGTCCATTAATGGCCCTGTTGTAAAAGGTTCATCTATGGAAGGCTTTAAGGCAAGGGAAATGGTCATGGTAGGAAAGAAAAAGCTACTTGCAGAGGTGATTTCTCTTGAAAAGGATATGGCAACTATTCAGGTATATGAAGAAACAGAAGGACTGAAGATTTCAGAAGAAATAATATCTACAGGTTCTCCTCTTTCTCTTACACTTGGACCAGGAATGATAGGAAACGTGTTTGATGGTATACAAAGGCCCCTTGAGGATATCAAGAAGATTTCTGGAGATTTTATAGGAGAAGGAATAGGACTGATGTCTCTTGATAGAGAAAAGCTTTGGGAAGTAAAGATACTTATCAAAGAAGGAGATTATGTAGAAGAAGGTCAGTTTTATGCTGAAATACAGGAGACTAACTTGATAGTCCATAGGCTTATGGTGCCAAAGGGAATATCAGGAAAAATCAAGATAGCAAAGGAGTCAGGCAACTATAGGCTTGAAGATGTTGTTGCAATAATTGATACTTTTGGAGAGGACTATAACCTAAAGCTATATCAGGTATGGCCAGTTAGAGAACCTAGACCTGTTAGAGAAAGGATGGCTATAGACAGGCTTTTAATCACAGGCCAAAGAGTCCTTGATATATTTTTTCCTATAGCAAAGGGAGGTACTGCTGCTCTTCCCGGAGGATTTGGTACTGGCAAGACTATGACTCAGCATCAGCTTGCCAAGTGGTCTGATGCAGATATCATCATATATATAGGCTGCGGAGAGAGGGGAAATGAAATCACTGAGGTCCTTGAAGATTTTCCCAAGCTAATCGACCCAAGAAGCCAAAGACCTCTAATGGAGCGAACAATACTAATTGCAAATACCTCTAATATGCCAGTTGCTGCAAGGGAAGCCAGTGTATACACAGGAATCACAATGGCTGAGTACTATAGAGATATGGGATACCACGTAGCTATAATGGCAGACTCTACATCAAGGTGGGCAGAAGCTCTCAGAGAGATATCTGGAAGACTTGAAGAGATGCCGGCAGAGGAAGGTTATCCAGCCTATCTTCCTTCAAGACTTGCTCAGTTTTATGAAAGGGCAGGATATGTAAAGACACTTTCTGAAAGAGAAGGCTCAGTTACTATAATAGGAGCAGTCTCGCCCCCAGGTGGAGATTTTTCGGAGCCTGTGACGGAAAATAGCAAGAGATTTGCAAATGCTTTTTTAGCCCTTGACAGAAAGCTTGCATATGCCAGACATTACCCAGCAGTGAGCTATCTAAATAGTTATAGTGGTTATGTAAAGCAGCTTAAGCACTGGTATTATGAAAATGTAAGCGAAGACGTACTAGAGCTAAGGGAAGAGATGCTTTATATACTCCATGAAGAGGAAAAGCTAAACTCCATAATCCAGCTTGTAGGTGAGGATGTACTTCCAGATGAGCAAAGGATAATTCTTGAGATATCTAGGGTCATAAAAAGAGGATTTCTCCAGCAAAATGCAAATCACAAAGAGGACACTTTTGTTCCTATCAACAAGCAGTATGAGATGTTAAAGGTGATTCATCATCTTTATATGAAGGCGCATGAAGCTGTAAAATTAGGACTTCCCCTTTCTGAGGTTAGAAGTTCTGATATATTTGAAGAGGTAATCAAGATGAAATATACTGTTCCAAATGATGATCTTTCTAAGATAGACGATTTATATGCGAAGATAGATTCATATTACAGCTCCTTAAAGCAGCGTTATGATATGAAAAGGGAGGGAGTTAATTGAATACAAAAGAATATCTAAGACTAGACTCTGTATCTGGCTCCCTTATTGCACTTTCTGGAGCAGAAGATGTGGCATATGGAGAGATAATAGAGATAATGGTCGAAGGTGGTCAAAAAAGAAGAGGCAAGGTAGTTCTTGTAGATGAGGATAAGGTGATTGCTCAGGTATTTCAAGGAACTCAGGGAATATCAACAATTAACTCATCGGTAAGATTTACAGGAAAGCCACTTGAAATCCCACTATCAAAAGATATACTTGGAAGAACCTTTAATGGAATGGGACTTCCTATAGACGGAGGACCTCCAGTATATAGCAGAAACAAATACAATGTAAATGGCAGACCTATGAATCCTGTATCCAGAAGATATCCTAGAAATTATCTAGAAACTGGAATATCTGCAATAGATAGCCTCATGACACTTATAAGGGGACAAAAGCTCCCAATATTTTCAGGAAATGGACTACCTCACAACGAGCTTGCTGCTCAAATAGTAAGGCAGGCAAGGATAAAAGGTGAGGAAGATAATTTTGCAATAGTTTTTGCTGCCATGGGAGTGAAGCATGATGATGCAGACTTTTTTAGAAGAAGCTTTGAGTCATCTGGGGTTCTTGAAAAAGTAGTAATGTATATTAACATAGCGGATGAGCCTGTGGTTGAAAGAATCACTACTCCAAGGTGTGCACTTACAGCAGCCGAGTATCTTGCATATGAAGAGGGAATGCATATCCTTGTTATAATGACTGACATGACTAGCTATGGGGAGGCTCTTCGTGAAATATCATCTGCAAGGGAGGAAATACCGAGCAGAAAGGGTTACCCTGGATATCTATATAGTGACCTTGCTCAGCTTTATGAAAGAGCAGGAATGATGAAAAACAGAGAAGGGTCTGTAACCCTCCTTCCAATACTCACTATGCCAAATGATGATATCACCCATCCGATGCCAGATCTTTCTGGATATATCACAGAGGGTCAGATAGTGCTCTCAAGAGAGCTTCACCAAAAGAATATTTATCCTCCTGTGAATATCCTGCCATCCCTTTCTAGACTGATGAAGGATGGTATAGGAGATGGATTTACAAGAGAGGACCATGACGAAGTCGCATCTCAGCTTTTTTCATCCTATTCAAGGGTTCAGGAGGTAAGAAGTCTTGCCCAGATTATAGGAGAGGAAGACCTTTCTGAAACAGACCAGAGCTTTATGGAGTTTGGAAGGGCATTTGAAAAAAGATTTTTAGGTCAAGGACAAGATGAACAAAGGTCTATAGAGGATACACTAAATATAGGTTGGGAGATATTAAAGATACTTCCAAAGGATGAACTAGAGAGAATATCCCCAGAGTTTTTAGATAAATATTATGGGAGCTGATGAGTCATGCAGGACCTTACTCCAACTAGAGCAAATCTAATCAAGTCAAAGGAAGCCCTTGAGTTTTCAAGAAAAGGGTATTATCTACTTGATAAAAAACGCACTGTTCTTATAAAAGAGATGATGAAGCTCACAGAACAGGCCAAGGAAATTCAAAGTAAGATAGGAGAGTATTTCAAAAAAGGATATAACGCTCTTCAGGTGGTTAATATGACCATAGGAATAGAAAATGTCCAAGAGATTGCCATGTCTATCCCTATTGATGAAGATGTGGATATACTTCATAGAAGTGTCATGGGACTTGAAGTGCCTATGACAGATTATGAAGAAAAGGGTAAAAGTCCTTCATATAGCTTTTATAGGACGAATCCTGCTATGGATATTGCAGTTGAGGACTTTAATAAAATAAAATACCTTGTATATGAACTAGCAGAAATAGAAAATAGCGTATACAAGATTGCAATGGAAATTAAAAAAACCGTAAAAAGGACGAATGCCTTAGACAAGATTATGATTCCAAAATATGAAGAAGATGTAAAGAGAATACAGGAGGTTTTGGAAGAAAAAGAGAGGGAAGATTTTTTTAGACTTAAAAAAGTGAAAAATAAGTTTTAAGTCCTTCATTTTGTGGTAAATAGTATGTAACTAGCAAAATACTCCAACTTATTATAGATATGGCATTGCTAGTTAGAACAAGCAATTGAAGGGAGAGGCTTTTATGAGAGTTATCCTAAGCGGAAAACAAATTGACGTAACAGATGCAATGAGGACTTCGGTCGACACCAAACTCTCAAGATTGGATAAGTACTTTAGCGATGAGGCAATAGCAAGAGTGACTGCGAGTGTGGTTAGAAATCTCCACAAGATTGAGGTGACTATTCCTGTAGGAAACACTGTAATGAGAGCAGAGGCTACAGATACAGATTTATATAATGCTACAGATATGGTTGTTGATAAGATTGGAAGACAAATTAGAAAGCACAAAACCAAGCTTATGGACAAAGGACATGAAACCATAAGATTTGAAAATGTAGAATCCTATATAAGACTTTCTGAAGAAGAAAACGAAAATGGAAAGATAGTAAAAAGAAAGAAATTTGGATTCAAGCCAATGTCAGAAGAAGAGGCGATACTTCAGATGGAGATGCTGGGACACAACTTTTTCGTATTTACTCACTCTGAGACTGAAGATGTAGCTGTTTTATATAAAAGAAAAGATGGAAACTACGGTATACTTGAAGCCGATGAATTTTAAAATTAAAACTTCATGTTAATATAAAAAATTGGGGATATGATAGATTTTTATCATTTCCCCAATTTTTTTGAGCTAAAATAAACTTCTAAATATTAATAAATTAAATTTAAAAATCATTGTAAATCTAAGGATTATAGGGGTTTCACTAACTTTTTCCATATATTACAAATTAGTTAATTATGGATTTTGGATACCTTAATTAATGCAAAAAAATACATAATTATGGTAAAATAGAGGGTATGATTGAAAAAAGAATAAGAAATGAGGTATTAAATTGGGATTCTTAGAAAACTTTCTCGCTAAGAGAGAAATATCGAAGCTACAGAATACTGTTAACACTATAAATTCATTTGAAGACAAAATATCAAAGCTTTCTGATAGCGAACTTGCAGGAAAGACTCAGGAATTTAAATCAAGGCTTGCAAAAGGTGAGACCCTTGATGATATACTGCCTGAAGCTTTTGCAGTTACAAGAGAGGCATCAAACAGAGTGCTCGGAATGAGACACTATGATGTCCAGCTTATGGGTGGGATGGTGCTTCACCAAGGAAGAATAGCAGAGATGAGAACAGGTGAAGGAAAGACGCTTGTGGCGACTCTTCCTGTATACCTAAACGCACTTACAGGACAAGGAGTTCACGTAGTTACAGTGAATGACTACCTTGCAAAAAGAGATATGGAGTGGATGGGAAAACTATACAACTTCCTAGGACTTACTACGGGAGTGATACTTCATGGCATAAATCAAGATCAAAGAAGAGCTGCATATAATGCGGATATAACATATGGAACAAACAACGAGTTTGGATTTGATTATCTTAGAGACAATATGGTTATTTACAAGAGCCAGATGGTTCAAAGACCACTGAACTTTGCTATAGTGGATGAGGTTGACTCCATCCTTGTGGATGAGGCGAGAACACCACTTATAATTTCTGGACAAGGGGACAAATCTACTGCCCTTTACACAATGGCGGATACCTTTATAAGAACTATTAAAAAAGAAGTAGACTACACCATAGATGAAAAAGGAAACTCAGCTTCTCTTACAGAAGAAGGGGTAGAAAAGGCTGAAAAATTCTTTGGAGTTGAAAACATAACTGACGTTTCAAATATGGAGACATACCATCATGTTAATCAGGCTCTAAGAGCTCATGCCATGATGAAAAGAGATGTCGACTATGTAGTTAAAGATGGAGAAATAGTAATAGTTGATGAGTTTACAGGAAGACTAATGTTTGGACGTAGATACTCAGAAGGACTTCATCAGGCTATAGAAGCAAAAGAAGGGCTTGAGGTACAAAGAGAATCAAAGACCCTTGCAACTATAACTTTTCAGAACTACTTTAGAATGTACAAGAAGCTTTGCGGTATGACAGGTACAGCTAAGACTGAGGAAGAGGAGTTCCGCTCTATATACAGAATGGATGTTGTCCAAATACCTACTAACAAACCTATAGTAAGAAAAGATATGGACGATGCTGTATATAAAAATGAAGTTGCTAAATACATGGCCGCAGTTGAAGAAATAGTTGAAAGACATAAAACTGGTCAGCCTGTCCTTGTGGGTACTATCTCAATAGAAAGATCAGAACTTCTTTCTGAGATGCTAAAGAAAAAAGGTGTAAAGCATGAAGTACTTAACGCCAAGAACCATGAAAAAGAGGCAGAAATAGTTGCTCAGGCTGGTAGATATGAGTCTGTAACTATAGCTACTAATATGGCAGGTAGAGGTACAGATATAATCCTAGGAGGAAATCCAGAGTTTCTTACAAATAAAGAGATGAAAAAGCTGGGCTATGAAGACCATACTATATCTATAGCCAGCGGATTCGGGCCTGTAGATGATGAAGAAATACTAAAAGCAAGAGAGCTTTATCACAAAATACATGAAGAGAAAAAGCTTGAGCTAAAGGATGAACAGAAAAAGGTAAGAGAAGTTGGAGGTCTTTGCATCATAGGTACTGAAAGACATGAGTCAAGACGTATAGACAATCAGCTTAGAGGTCGTGCCGGAAGACAAGGGGACCCTGGGGTTACTAGATTCTTTATATCTCTTGAAGATGAGCTTATGAGACTATTTGGTAGTGAGAGAATCATAGGTATGATAGATAAGCTTGGCATGGAAGACGATGTGCCAATAGAGCACAAGATGCTTTCAAAATCAATTGAAGGTGCTCAAAAGAAGGTAGAGGGCAAGAACTTCTCCATCAGAAAGCACGTACTTCAATATGACGACGTAATGAACAAGCAAAGAGAGATAATGTACAAAGAAAGAAGAAATGTCCTTGAAGGTGAGGACATGAAATCTGAGATTATGGACATGCTTGACAAGGCTATGGATAGAATTCTTAGCTTTTATATTCCAGAAGGCAGCTACCCAGAGTCATGGGATATAGAAGCTCTTATGGATAGAGTAAACAAGCTGATACATCCAAAAGAGCCGATAGAGCTTGGAAATATAGAAGACCTTACAAAAGAGGACTTAAAAGAAAAGCTTATTAACGAAGCCAATAAGATATATGCAGAAAAAGAAGAAATGATTACTTCTGAGAGAATGAGAGAGATTGAAAGAGTCATCCTACTTCAGATAGTTGATTCCAAATGGATGGATCATATAGATGCTATGGATCAGTTAAGACAAGGTATAGGTCTTAGAGCTATAGGACAGGAAGACCCTGTAAGAGCCTACCAAATAGAAGGATTTGACATGTTTGACGAGATGATTGCATCTATTCAAGAAGAGACTGTGCAGTATCTGTTTGGTTTCCAAATAAGAATAGAGGCTCAGCCAATAGAGAGAAAACAGATGATAAACATGGACAAGCTTCAGGAAAAAGGCGGTTCTCGTGAGGAAGAAGAAAAACCGAAGCAGAATAAAAGTAATAAAGTAGTAGGAAGAAATGATCTTTGCCCTTGCGGAAGCGGAAAGAAGTACAAAAAATGTTGCGGAAAGGATCTGGTATAATGCTGAATATCCAAGAGCATAGAGAAAAAATAGACCAGATGAGAGAGGCAATAAAAGAATTGAGGGTTTCTCTTTGACATAGATGGCCTTCTTTTAGCAAAGTCAGAGATAGACAAGGAAATGACAGAGCAGGGTTTTTGGGACGATGTAGACAAAGCCCAAGGGGTAATGCAGAAAAGCAAGGCTCTTGATGACAAGATAGGTAGCTTTAAGTCCATGGAGGATGAGTTCGAAGAGGTTGAAATCCTCTTTGAGCTTTCCCAAGAAGATCAGAGCATGGAAAAAGAGCTAAAATCTAAAATAGAAGAAGTCTATAAAAAAATAGAAGACATGAAGATAGCAACTCTCCTTGATGGACCATATGATATAAATAACGCAATACTTTCTATACATGCAGGTTCTGGAGGTCTTGATGCTCAAGACTGGGCAAAGATGCTCCTTAGAATGTATGATAGGTTTGCAGAAAATATGGGTTTTAAGGTGATTGAGCTAGATCTCATATCTGACCCAGAAGCTGGGATTAAGAGTGTGACCCTCAAGATTGAAGGATTCAATGCCTATGGATACCTAAAGTCAGAAAAAGGGGTTCACAGGATAGTTAGAATATCACCTTTTGATACATCAGGAAAAAGACATACCTCTTTTGCCTCTGTCGATGTAATTCCAGAACTTGACGATAGTGTAGAAATAGATATCAATCCTACTGATTTGAAGATAGATACCTATAGAGCATCAGGCGCTGGAGGACAGCATGTAAATAAGACTGAATCAGCAATCAGAATCACTCATCTCCCAACAGGAATAGTAGTGCAGTGCCAGAACCAGAGGTCTCAGCATTCTAATAAAGAAACTGCTATGAAGATGCTTATGGCAAAGCTAATAGAGCTAAAAGAGCTTGAGCATAAGGACAAGATTGAAGATATCCAGGGAGAATACTCTCAGATATCATGGGGAAGTCAGATAAGGTCGTATGTGTTTCAGCCTTATACCATGGTCAAAGACCATAGAACAAATGAGGAGATAGGAAATATCCAGTCTGTTATGGATGGAAACCTAATGCCTTTTATGAATGCATATCTTCAACATATCAAAAATCAAGGATAAAGTTTTACTAAAGATTGCCGATATAAGAATATGAAGATAAACTTATAAAATTACTTAAATTCTTATATGGAGGAAGTCATGCAGGGAATTAATCCTTTAGGCCCAAAAGGTATACAAGTGAGTCCAAGTCTGGATATCCAAACTAAAAAAAACGTAAAAGACCTCTCTCGTACAGCCTTTATGGAAAAGTTTGAGAAGATAAAGTCCGAAAATGTAAGAGAAGAGCTAGAAGAAATCTTTGGGAAGATTACTGATCAAGCTGATAAAATTGGGGAAAAAATGTACCTGAAGGATATACTTGAATACAAGAAGCTTGTAAAAGAGTTCCTTGGAGTTGCAACCCAAAATGCCCATCAGTTTGAGAACCAAAACTTTCTTGATAGAAGAGGAAGACATAGAGTCTACTCTATCGTAAAAACAGTGGATAGAGAGCTAGATACTCTAACAAGGGAGTTTATATCAGGTCAGATTGACCATATGGGAGTTCTAAAAAAGATTGACGATATTAGAGGTTTACTTGTAGATATTATGATGTAAAAGGTATATAAAATATAAAATCAAAACTCCGGACTCGATTGAAACCGGAGTTTTTTTCATGGGAAATTATATTTAGGAATTCATAAGTTATCTCATATCTTCATTTGTATAGTATGCAATCCCGATAGCCCCAGGACCCACATGAAGGCCGATTACAGGGCCAATATCGTGAATCTTTACATTTTCTATTCCAAGGATATCCTTTATTTGATTAGCCACAGCCTTAGCCTCATCAGTACAGTTGATATGATGAACCACTATATCCCCAAGACCTCCAAAATTTTTCATATCCTCCACTACCTTGTCTATGATAGATGAGATAGCTCTTTTTTTAGTTCTTACTTTTTTAAAGATACTAGTTACCCCATCTTCTACAGTAAGGATAGGAATGATTTTTAGCAGGTTTCCAAGCATTGCATTAGCTTTTCCTATACGCCCACCTTTTTCAAGGTAAACAAGGTTATGAGGAATAAATAAAAATCTGCTTCTTTTTATATTATCTAAAACTATTTTTGATATCTGGGCAATAGTCTTTCCTTCAATAGAAGCCGCCGCACCTATTAAAGCCTTAAACCCAAGCTCCATACAGTTTGACTTAGAATCTATAATATCTATATTGGCATTTGGATATTTTTCAAGAACCATATCTTTTGCCATATGTGCAGTGCTAAATGTACCACTCATCTTTGAGGATAGAAATACACAAAGAGCATCATCCCCATTTTTCACTATATTTTCCATTGAGGTTTGAATATCATCTATAGCTGGTTGAGAGGATTTTGGAATCCCCTTTTCACTCATAAGCTTATAAAAATGTTCATTTGTAATCTCAGTCTCTTTAAATACCTCCCCGTCAAACTCCACAGATAGAGAAACAAGGGAGATATCTAGTTCTTTTAGAATATTTTCTCCTATATAACTTGTACTGTCTGTGATTATCTTTACGCTCATAGTCTTCCTCCGATTCTGCTTTTGCCGTAGTCTTATATAAATTTATTTAATTATATCATAAAATTTAAGAAAACAACTCTAACATAAGGAAAGTATAGGTGTGCTTAGTTTCAAGAATAATAGGGTAAAAACCATAAGTAGTTATTAAATTTTTGAATACTGAGGTGATGAAATGTCTATAGAAGTGGGCAAAAAAGCTCCTGATTTTAAATTATTTGACACACAGGAAAGAGAAGTGAAATTAGAAGATTTTAGAGGAAGTAAGTTAGTACTGTTTTTCTATCCCAAAGCCAATACATCTGGCTGAGCAAACGAAGTTACTGCCTTTAGGGATGCTGAAGGAGAGATAAGTTCTTTGGGAGCTAAAATAATAGGGGTAAGTAAAGACTCTATAAAAAAACAAAAGAACTTTAAAGAAAAATACGAACTGCCTTTTGAACTTTTAAGCGATGAAGATGAGAAGATATGTAATGCTTATGGTGTGATAAAGGAAAAGTCCATGTACGGAAAGAAATATATGGGAATAGAACGAACTACATTTATAATCGATGAAGAAGGGATTATTAAGAAGATATTTGAAAAAGTAAAGGTCGCAGGGCATGAAAAACAGGTTATAGAGGCTTTAAAGGAATAAAAATTGAAGAATCAAAAGTTTAAATTAAAGATTCAAGGCTTATGTAATAGGCTTTGAATCTTTTTATTTAAGAATATGTATATCCTTTCCGATATTAATATAGTGAAGATTTGACACTTTGTTAATATGATGAGGGTGAAGATTATGATAAACACATATTCAAATAAAGGAAAGATTACAGGAAATGAAATAAGAAGTTCATATATGACAGGGCCTTCAAACCTAAAAGTAGAAGGAAAAATACTTTCTAAAGATGGAAAAAGCCTTAGAATAAAAACAAAAGGCAATGATGTATTAGATATAATAGTTAAAAAAGATATTGATGTAAAAAAAGGACAAACTCTTCTTATTTCAAGACGTGAAATAGAATCTATGAAAGTTGTAACTAAAGAAGATGAGAAAAAAGAAGAAAAAGATATAAATGAGTCAGAAGAAAAACTCAAGGAAATTGGACTAAAACCAACAAAAGAAAATATGAAATCCCTAAAAGCCATAAAAAACTACGATATTGCTCCAACAAAAGAAAACATAGAAAAGGTTTCAGCTGCCATATCTTCTCTTGAAAAAATGAAAGACTCATTAAGTCCTGATATCGCAGCAGCACTAGTGGATAAGGGATATGATATAGACTCGATGTCTATATTTGAGATTGAATCCAAAATCAAGGAGCTTCAAAATATAGAGCCTAGAGAAAAAGGGATAATTCAATCCATCTTTGGAAAAGAACTAAGTGAAGAAGATGCAAAAAAAATAGCCAAAGAAATATATGGAATGGAAATGGGAAAGGACATAATCGACGTAATCAAATCTTTGCATAAGCTGGATATTGAAATTACTAGAGAAAATATAGATAAGATCCATGATTTGTTTTCAAAATTGCACAATATAAAAGACATAGATTTTAAAGATATAATTGAATCCATAAAAAAAGAAGAGCTAACTATAGATGGACTTTATAGATTAAAAAACCAGATAACTGAATCACCATTAAATGTGGCTCAAACAGCAGATTATGGAGCTCAGCCATTTAGAAGTCTTACAGATAAAGACCTTGAGCTTATGGAAAAAGAAATTGTAAGGTTTATGGGTTCGATGGATATAGAAGAAAAGCATATAGATATAGCAAAGTCTATGCTAAAGAAAAATATGGAAATAAATAAAGCATTAGTTGAGCAAACAGCTATGGCAAGAGAAGCGTTAAAAGAGCTACAAAAGCTTCTTGACAAAGAGACTGCGGCTCTTCTTATGAAAGAAGGGGAAGATATTCTCAAAAAGGATATATTTGAGCTTCTTAAAATTGTAAAAGAAATAAAATCAAAAAAAGAAAGTTTTTTAGCTAAGGGCCTTGCAAAAGCGGATATAGAGATGGGAAAAGAGCTACTTAATCTAGTGAAATCAATAAAGAAAAATACTCTTATATCAGCAGATGAAAAGCTAGGAAGCTTATTAACTCAAAGAGGGAATAATAGTTTAGTGAAGGCTCTATTTGGAGAAAGTATGGTAAAGATACTTCCCAAGCAAGAAATACAAAGCCTGAGGGCATCATACGTATTGGGTGCAGTAAGGCAGATTAACCATATGGAAATTAATCACCTTAGAGAATCTGTAACCTTAGAGCTAATTGGGCGAAGAGCGGGGATAATTCCTATTCAAAATATAGATACAAGCCCTCAATCTATAAATAGAGAGCTAATGACAAAAGATGAAATAAGCTTATCTATAGAGAAAAAAAATGAAGCAGTAAGTCATTATGATTATCTAAGATCTACAGCTAGGATATATCATATAAAGAGTATGATTTCAACTGGAATAGATCCTATGAAAACTCCTATAGCAGAATTAAAAACCTATATTCAAAAATTTGAAGCAAAGTATAGTAGCTATGAGTTTTCATCTGTAAAATCTTCAGATATAGAGCAAGCTAGCGTTGATATGGCAAAGCTCTCCTTAGGCCTTTCTTTAAAAACAGGGATGAGAGCTCTTGATATAGCTCAGGGAAAAGCAGTTTTTACAGAAAACATAGATAGGATGATTGAGCAATCTAGAGAAAGAGACTTTGGAGAACTTTATAAAAAGTTAGAAGGGCTTGTAAGGCTTATGAGTGAAGGTCCAAAAGGAAACAAAGAAGAACAACAAGCATATATCAATCAGATATATTCGAATCTTAAAGAAGCAGAAGAACTTGTGAAAAGCTCTAAAAGAGAAGATAAGGATATTTTCCAACGATATATGAAAGAATTGAATGAAAATATCAAAGAGACCCATAGACTCAAAGAAAACTCAAGCATGATACAGATACCTTTTTATATGAATGGTGAAGGTAGCAATGCAAATGTATATGTTAAGTCGAAAGGGAAAGGAAAAAAAGGCATAGACCCAGAAGATATGAGCATACTGATGGATATAAATACTAAAACTTTAGGGAAATTAGGATTTTATATTAAGGTAGAAGGAAAAGAAATAAAGCTCAAAATATCAGGAGATAGCCCATATCTTAAGGATATGAAAACAGATGCAGAGTCCCTTGGAAACCTTCTAGAAGTATCTGGCTATAATCTTAAATCCATGGATATCTCATCTAAAGGAGAGGACTTAAAGGTTGAATTTGTGGAAGAGACTTCGGAAGAGATAAAGACTGGTCTGGATGTGAAAATATAGATGAAAGATAATGATATAAGGGATAAAAAAGCAATTGCAATAGAGTACTCAGAAGATATTGGAGTACCTAGAGTTACGGCAAAAGGTGAAGGATATGTTGCTGAGAAGATAATTGAAAAAGCTCAGGAACATGGAGTGGAGATGTATTATGACGAGGAGCTACTTAAATCACTGATGGCTATTGCAGTTGGTGAAGAAATACCAAAAGAGCTGTATGAAATAGTTGCAAAAGTTCTTTTATTTGTAGAAAAAATAGATGGAGTATACAAATACTCAAACAGATAGGCAAAACCGAACGTAAATAAAAGTAAAGAAAAGCTCTAAGCTGACGATAAATATAGGGTAAAGCTTAAATATAGGAGGGTTACTTAATGAGAATAAATACTAATATAGCAGCACTTAATTCCCATAGAATGCTTCAAGGAAATTCCTTAGCATCAGCTCGAAACTTGGAAAAGCTTTCATCGGGAAAAAGAATCAATAGAGCATCTGATGATGCAGCAGGACTTGCAATATCTGAAAAAATGAATGCACAAATCTTAGGATTAAAAATGGCTTCAAAGAACTCTATGGATGGAGTATCTCTAATACAAACAGCAGAAGGTGCACTTAATGAAGTCCACTCTATGCTTCAAAGAATGAGAGAACTAGCGGTTCAAGCGGCAAATGATACAAATCAATCTGAGGATAGAGAAGCTCTACAGGGAGAGATAGATCAGCTAATTGAAGAAATTGATAGAATAGGTACTAATACAGAATTTAATGGAATAGGACTTTTCAATGGAACTACGGTTTCAGGTACATTTATAGGTCAAAAAATAAAAATACAAAATGGAGCAAACTCAAATCAAATGGTTGAAATTGAGCTAAATAAAATTGATAGCACAGAGCTTGTATTAAGTGGAATAGGTGTTTCAAGTAATATAGACTCCAACCTTGCAATAGGAAGATTAGATGATGCTATATCTAAAATATCTGAACAAAGAGCTAAACTGGGAGCTTATCAAAATAGACTTGAGAAAACAATTGCAAATCTTGATAATACTGCAGAAAACCTTACAGCTGCCAGATCGAGAATCCAAGACACAGATATGGCATTAGAAATGTCAGAGTTTACGAAGTTTAATATACTTCAGCAGGCTGGTACATCGATGCTTGCTCAGGCAAATCAGCAGCCACAGATGATGCTACAATTATTAAATAGTTAATTTTTTAGGAAAACCTATTAGGAGGGAACCTATAAATGTCATATAAAGACGATTTGGCAATAAAAATAGCTACCTATAGCGGCGAGCAGATGGTGGCGCTTGCATATGAAGCTCTTATAGAAAACCTAGAAGAAGGTTCGAAATTAATGAAAGAGGGAAATAAAGAAGAACTTTCTAAAGTTCTTGACCATAATAGAGAAATCCTTGCCCACCTCACTGCTACTATGGGAGAAGAAGAGGATGAAATATCGTTTACCACAAAGCAGATATATCTTTATGTAAATAGGCTTATGACTGAAGGATTCAACAAGATAAGGCCAGAGCTTTTTGAAGAGGGAGCAAAGGTACTAACGCCTCTTAAAGATGGCTGGCATGAGCTTTCTATGGAGCTTGAAAAAATCGAAAATGAGAAGGACGTAAAATCTTCCGGAAATGCTAAAAAGGTATATGCAGGAGCTACTTATGGAAAGCAGGATATAAATATATATTCTGATTCTCAAAACTGGGATAAAGGTTAAATAAGAATTTTATTTATTAATGAAGTCACAAATTATTTTACACTAATCCTGTTAATGAAATAATCTAAGAATACTTTATTCAAAATAAAATGCGTATACAAGGATAGCCTCTTGTATACGCATTATTTTTTAGACTTTAAAGAATTTTAGTGATTCCCTCATTTTTCCAGTTAGATCCTTTAAGTCTATTGCTGATGCAGATAATTCTTGGGTCATAGAGGTTGTCTGTTCAGATGATGCTAATATCTCCTCAGCTGATGCAGCTACATTTTCAGACATTTCACCAACTCTGGATATTTCATTCAGTATTAAATCTTTATCCTGATTTATGGACTTAGATATTTCTGTGGTATTTTTTATTAATGGGTTTATTTGATCCACTGACTGTATTATTTCTTTAAAGCTCTTCATGGAAGTATTAATATTTTTACTTTGTTCTTCCATGGTATTGCTAACAGTTTTTGTCGAGTTTACCATATCCTCAGTATCTTTTGACACTAAAACAATGATATTATTAATTTCTTCGGAAGCTTTTCCGCTCCTTTCAGCTAATTTTCTAATCTCATCTGCCACCACAGCAAAACCTTTACCAGATTCTCCAGCTCGAGCAGCCTCAATTGCGGCATTAAGTGCCAAAAGATTAGTCTGGTCGGATATTGAATTTATTAAACTTGTTATTTCGTTTACTTGTGATATATTATCTTCCACAGAACTAACTTTGTTTATAAGGGATTCAAAATTAAGAGACATACTTTTGAATGAGCTTATAAGTTCATTCATTTTTTCATCACTTTCTTTTGCTAAAGAGCCTATATTTTCTGCAGAAGAGCCTACATGAATCATAGAGCCGTTCATTTCTTCTATTTTATTGCCAAATTGAAGCACTTTATTAGAGATTTCTCTCA
Source organism: Acetoanaerobium pronyense (assembly GCF_017874355.1). Classification (GTDB taxonomy): domain Bacteria; phylum Bacillota; class Clostridia; order Peptostreptococcales; family Filifactoraceae; genus Acetoanaerobium; species Acetoanaerobium pronyense. The sequence goes on along the minus strand of NZ_JAGGLI010000015.1, from coordinate 12,803 downwards.
GGTTTTCAAACTGAGAAGATGCATTTGTCGCTACATCAGATATAGCTAGTGCGACACTTTCAGCTGAAGCGCTCATTTGCTTTGAAGATTCGGCTAGATTTTGTGAATGTTTATCAATTTTCTTAGAGTTATCAATAAATCCAGTTATAATCTTTTTTAGTTCTAGTTGCATTTTGTCTAATGCTCTACCTATTCCTCCAAATTCATCTCTTCTAATTCTATCTTTTTCATCAAGCATATAGTTAAGGTTTCCTTCAGAAATATGGTAAGAAAAATCAGTGTATCTTTTAGCGATTTTCCCTAGTCGATTTGAAAAGAATATGTTGGCGACTGAAACCAAAACAATGGACGATAAACCTACTATTAAAAACAAAATCATCAGATTAGATAGGTTAGCATATACATCTGCATAATTAGCTTTTATTAAAATTATCCAACCTGTTTCTGGAATTTGATTATAAAACAGAAGGTATTTTTCATCATTTTCCTTATAAGAAAGAACTTCAAATTGAGTATCTTCTAATATTTCAGTAGAAAAATTTGAAAAAGCTTCATTTTCATCATCTTGAATTTTTAGGGACATTATTTCTTCATTTCTTGCTCCAGCTAAATATACTCCGCTACTTTCTATTAGGTAAGCATTTCCTCTATACTCTAAATCTATATTCTCTATTGTAGATCTAATACTTGTGATATCAATATCAACTGTAACTACTCCAATAAAATTTTCCAAAGAATTATAAATCGGATAAGATACTGTAATCATAGGAGTAGATGTAACTGGATCTTCATATGCTTCAGTCCATCCACCATCTTTATTAGAACCTACTACATACCATTCACTTTCCCAAATATTAAAATCATTTACAGTATACTCGTCACTAAATATTATTTCTCCAGAAGAATCTCTATAGACATATGGAGCATATTTTTCCATATTTTCAACTGCGTAAGGTTCAAACCAAAGTCCCATTCCCGTAGTCTCTGGATACATTTCTGTATAATTAATAAGTAGCTGCTCATAATCTTCTTCACTTAAGTTATCAAATGAAGATTTTATAGTCTTTGCTAAACTTTGAGCTATAATTTTTTCCTTTTGGAGAATTGAATCTATATGAGTAGCCGATTCATTTATTTTTGAACTCATTTCCGATTCGATTTGTGTTTCAATAACATCTGATGAGTATTTATACCCGATTATTGATACGGCCAAGATACTTACAACTAAAAACGGAATCACAAAAGCTAAAATTCCTATGGATATACTTTTAAACCCTTTTGCCAAGATATTTCCCCACCTTTACAGTTATATTATTATACTTGTTCTTACTTTGGTATTAAAAAGATTAGATTAAGTTATCACTTGAGATTAAAAGAGAAAGTAAGTACGACTTTTTCATTCTAACATAAGAAAAAGAGCATTCCAACCTAAGAAAGTGAGCATCCTGAACATAAAACAATGAGCATTATAATATACAGAAATGAGCATTTCAAAGAGCTAAATATTATGAATATGTAAAAAAATTGCATTGATATTGAGTTGTTTTGATGTTTTAAGGTTTCAAATGAGAATGGTTTATAAAATTTCCAAAGTATAGATTGTAGGAAAAATAAAGTCCCCTTTATGCTATAATTAGGTATAAATATTAAAACTAGAGGTGATTTATGGATTTATTAAAAATGCTTCAGGAGGAATTTTCATTAAAGGCTTATCAGGTTGAAAATACTATTGCTTTAATAGATGAAGGAAAGACAATTCCCTTTATTGCCAGGTATAGAAAAGAGCAAACAGGTGAAATGTCAGATACTGTGCTTAGGCAATTTGACGAAAGGTTAAAGTATCTAAAAAACCTCTCTGAAAGAAAAGAGCAGGTAGAGAGGATTATAGAGGAGCAGGGAAAGCTTACAGAGCTTATAGTTAACTCCCTTAAAAAAGCATCTACCCTCCAAGAGGTAGAAGATATATATCAGCCATTCAAACAAAAAAAGAGAACAAGGGCAACTGTTGCAAGAGAAAAGGGTCTTGAAGGGCTTAGTGATATCCTTTTAGAAGGAAAAGAATCTTTGGATAAAAGGGCATCAGAATATATAGATATAGAAAAAGGTGTAGAAAATGAAGAAGATGCTATAGCTGGAGCTATGGATATTGCCGCTGAGATTATTGCAGATGACTTTGACCTAAAAAAACTCCTTAGAGATATAGTGTTTAGAGAGTCTATACTTGAAACCTCTGTAAAAAAAGGAAGCGAAGAGAAAGAAGACTTTCTGACATACAAGATGTATCACGATTATAAAGAGGTGTGTAGTAAGATGCCATCTCATAGGATACTCGCAGTGAACAGAGGAGAAAAAGACGATATACTTAAAGTAAAGCTAGAGCACCCTATGGACAAAGTATTATCCCTTTCAGGAAAAAAATATATTAAGTCTGAGATTCATAAAAGCCATATGAGCCTCGTAATTGAAGATAGCTTAAAAAGGCTCCTTATACCATCCCTAGAGAGAGAGCTAAGATCTTTAGTTACTGAAAAAGCTGAGGAAAGAGCTATACAGGTATTTGGAGAAAATCTGGGAAATCTCCTTATGCAAAGCCCTATAGCTGGAAAAACTGTACTTGGATGGGACCCTGCATATAGGACGGGATGTAAGATAGCTGTAGTTGATGATACCGGAAAAGTCGTAGATACTACAACTGTATATCCCACTGCACCTCAAAACAAGGTTGAAGAAACTAAAAAAACTATACTTTCCCTTATAAATAAATATGATGTGGATATAATAGCAATTGGAAATGGAACGGCTTCGAGAGAATCGGAAACCATAGTTGCAGATATAGTAAAGGAAGCTTCGAAAAAAGTGAGCTTTGTAATAGTAAGTGAGGCTGGGGCATCTGTATATTCTGCATCTGAGCTTGGGGAAGAAGAGCTTCCTGATTTAAATGTATCTCTTAGGGGAGCAGCATCTATAGCAAGAAGACTACAGGACCCTCTTTCAGAGCTTGTAAAAATAGATCCAAAGAGCATAGGGGTAGGACAGTATCAGCACGATGTAAATCAAAAAAGACTTGCAGAGGTACTTAGTGGAATTGTAGAAGATAGTGTAAATAAGGTAGGGGTTGATTTAAACACTGCTTCTTTTGCAATACTTCAGTATGTTGCAGGTATTAATAAAACAATAGCTAAAAATATAATCAAATATAGGGATGAAAACGGAAAATTCAAATCAAGAAAAGAAATTCTAAAGGTGCCTAGACTTGGGCCAGCAGCATACGAGCAATGTGCCGGCTTTTTGAGAATCAAAGAATCAGGAGAGTTTTTGGATAGTACAGGAATACATCCAGAATCCTATAAAAATACAAAAATGCTCTTAGAAATACTTAAGGTCACACCAGAGGAAATAAAGGAGACAAAGGGGCAAATCATCTCCCAAAAATCTAATGGTCTAGACCTTACGGAAATATCTAAAAAGATTGATATAGGGCTTCCTACTTTGAAGGATATAATTAAAGAGCTTTTAAAACCAGGTAGAGATATAAGAGAGGAAGAGGGCGGTCTAGCTCCTATCCTTAGGTCCGACATACTAAAGCTAGAAGACCTAAAAGAAGGTATGATACTTAAAGGCACTGTAAGAAATGTAGTGGATTTTGGAGCCTTTGTGGATATAGGAATAAAAAATGACGGTCTTGTTCATATTTCTCAGCTTTCTGATAAGTTTGTAAAGAACCCTATGGAGGTAGTATCAGTAGGAGATATAGTTGAAGTGAGGGTAATAGGTATAGACTTAAATAGAGGAAAGGTTTCTCTTTCAATGAAAAAAGGATAGAAAAATGAATGATTTTAGTAGATACTGTGAGCTTATATATGAAAATCTTGAAAATATAAGAAAAAAATCCGAAAAATTATTTAAGGATAATGAAATTAGCAAAGGAGCTTACTCTACTCTCTTGAGCGGTATTGATAAAGGATTTTATTTGCTTGAAAGACATTGTATAAGAGAAGAGAATATAACAAATCATAAAAAAATAATACATGAGGCTTCTAACATATACTCCATAATAAGGGGAGCGATTTTTGTTTTAAAATTAAAAAATCGTGATAATCCAATTATATGTAGTGAGGTAGAGAAACTAGATAAGAGCATAGGCGCTCTGTGGGATATGTTAATTATAAGCAGGGATGAAGAATAAAAGTATGTGATTTTTAATACAATATTTTAATGAATTTTGCTAGTTAACATTGACTATCAAATGAATAAGTATTATAATTAAAGAGTAAAAAGAATATTGTTCTTCAGGGCAGGGTGAAATTCCCGACCGGCGGTTATAGTCCGCGAACCTTAATTGGTTGAGCTTGTGAGATTCAAGCACCGACAGTAAAGTCTGGATGGGAGAAGAGAGATAGTTTTGTAGCCAAATGCCTGGAGATATTTTCTCTAGGCATTTTTTAATTTTTTCTACATAACTCATATCTTCTCTATAATAAAATTATATTATTATAGGAGGAATTTATAAAATGGAAAGAGCAATTGCAAAACCAAGATTTACAACTTCAAATATGGTAAAGATATCTATACTGGGAGTGCTTTCATTTATTATAATGAACTTTAGCTTCCCACTACCACTTACCCCAGCATTTTTAAAGCTTGACCTTTCGGATATGCCATCTATAATTGGTGGATTTGCTATGGGTCCTGTAGCAGGGATTACTATTCAGCTAATAAAAAACATTCTTCATTTTATTACTAGAACAAGCACTGGTGGAATTGGAGAGATATCAAACTTTATAGTAGGTGGATCATTCGTACTTATATCAAGCGGTATATATCATATTAACAAAACTAAGAGAAATGCAGTAATTGGAAGTATAGCTGCTACAATAGGTATGGCAATAGTTGGAGCACTATCAAACTACTTTATAATTATCCCTTTTTACTCAAAGCTAATGCCAATTGATGTAATTATATCTATGGGAACTGCTGTAAATGCATTGATTACAGATAAGTTTACTCTTGTGCTTTATGGAGTAATACCTTTCAACTTAATCAAGGGGATTATATTATCTCTAGCTACAGCTTCGATATACAAAAAGGTTGCACCACTTCTAAAGACTAGATAATGATAGATAGTGAAAAAGGCTTTAATAAATAAAAATTTTATATAAGCGCCCTAGAGATGAACTGATTCATTAAAGGGTAAATTTTACAAATAAATGCTTGAGTCTCCTATTATTGGAGACTTTTTTATTTATAAATACAAAAAAGTTTATTTAATCCTTTAGTAATTCTATTTTGTTGATATACAGAGTATTAGTGAAAGTTTTCATGCTTTAAAAAAAGAAAGATTTTATATGCAGAAATTTCCTGTATTTGGTATAATAAGAGTTTGTAAAAGATAATTTAACTCTATGATGACTGCTTAAGCTTTATGAAACTTAGCTTAAGGGTTTACTTTAATTTAATGAAGAATATAAAAGTATATTTTAGAAAGAGCAGGAATTAGATATGATATATTTGAAAAATGAGGAAATTACATATAAATTTGGTAAAAAGCTTGGGAATCTTCTTGGAGCAAATGATGTAGTCACACTAAATGGAGATCTTGGGGCTGGAAAAACGACGATGACAAAAGCTATAGCAAAGTCTCTTGGGATAGAGGACTCTATTACAAGTCCTACTTTTACTATAGTTCAGGAATATGAAGATGGAAGACTTCCTCTTTATCATTTTGATGTATATAGAATTGCTGACCCTGAGGAGATGTACTATATTGGGTTTGATGAGTACCTTGCTAAGGGTGGAGTCGTGATTATAGAGTGGGCTCAGATAATAAGGGATGTTCTTCCTAATGAGAGACTTGATATAGAGCTTCATTACAGTGAGGATGGAGGAAGAGTGGCTATACTTACTGCCTATGGAGAGCGATATGAAAACATAATTGAGGAGCTGATAAAAGATGAAGATTTTAGGAATTGATACTTCCTCGGCGTCTCTATCTCTAGGGGTAATAGATGACAATGTATTGAAAGGAGAGTTTACCCTTAATCATAAGCTGACTCACTCAGAAAACCTTATGCCCCTTATGGATAATCTTCTAAAAAGTCTTGATCTTACTCCAAAGGATATAGACCTTATAGGAGTTTCTATAGGGCCAGGTTCGTTTACGGGAATTAGAATTGGAGTGTCTGCTGCAAATGCTATGGCTATGGGACTGTCCATAGATGTAGTAGGAATATCCTCACTTGAGGCTATGGCATATGGGGTGAAATATTATGATGGTGCTATATTTGCAACCCTAGATGCACAAAGAGAAAGGGTTTACAGAGGAATATATACATTTCAAAATGGAGAGTTAAAATGTCTTAAAGAGCCTGATGTAGTGGAGCTTGAAGACCTTAAAAAAGAAGCCGAATCTTATGATAGGCCTATGATACTTGGGGACGCTTCTTTGATGGACGAAGATGTCCTAAATTACTTTAAATGCCCAAGAGCTGATGAGATGATAATCAAGGCATCTTCAGTGTGTCACTTAGCAAAAAAATATCATAAAGAAGGAAAAGCGGGCTTTGCAGACCCGGTATATCTTAGAAAATCCCAAGCGGAAATACAATTTGAAGCGAGGAACAAAACCAGTGAATTATAAAGCTGTAAAAATGAAAAAAGAGCATATAGATGGAATATATAGGATAGAAGAGCTATCCTTTCCAGACCCTTGGAGCAAAAAATCATTTACTGAAGAACTAAAAAACGAAAGGGCACACTATCTTGTAATAGAAAACGAAGAAGGAATAGTCGTGGCATTTGGAGGGTTTTGGGACATAGTAGGTGAAGCTCATATCAACAATATAGCTGTCCATCCTGATTTTAGGGGAAAAGGACTTGGAAATATCATTGTAGAGGCTCTTATTGAGGAAGCCAAAGATTTCAAGCTAACTGATATGACCCTTGAAGTAAGAGCTTCAAATCAAACTGCCCAAAATCTATATAAAAAATATGGATTTAAGATTGCAGGTTTAAGAAGGGAATATTATCTAGATAATAGGGAAGATGCGGTTATAATGTGGAAGCATATAGAGGTCATAAACCACATGCCTAAAGGCATGGGCTTGTAAAGGCCTATTATGACCAGCCTAAGTTCTTAGAGAACTACGATATTTCTGTCATGATACCCTAGAATGCTTCCTTAGTTCTAGGTTCTATCGAGTAGTATTAAACAATTCTAATTGGTAGGAATAGTGTGCTACTTGCAAAAAGCGGTTATATCATTGGCGAAGGGACTGTTACCGTTAGTTTACTAACGAGAAAGGAGAAATCCATTATGGTGTTTGTATTAGATACAGACAAAAATCCTCTGGATCCTTGCCATCCAGCAAGAGCCAGAAAATTACTGAAAACAGGCAAGGCTAAAATTTTTAAAAAGTATCCGTTTACTATTATTTTAAATAAGCGGATCGAAGAGATAAATAAGCATCAGTATAGGCTTAAAATTGATTATGGCTCAAGATGTACTGGACTTGCAATACTAAAAAATAGTAAAGAAGTTATATGGCTAGGACAAATAGAGCACAGGACCAATATTAAAGAAAAACTAGACACTAAAAGAGGCCACAGGAGATTTAGGCGTAACAAATTAAGGTATAGAAAGCCTAGATTTAGCAACAGAAAGCGTAAAGAAGGCTGGATTCCACCATCTTTGCAAAGCAGGGCTAACAATATCTATGTATGGGTAAATAAACTTAAAAAATTAATACCCATTACTCATATCTCATATGAAAATGTTAAATTTGACACTCAGTTAATGCAAAATGCTGAAATAAGTGGCATAGAGTATCAGCAAGGGACTTTGCAAGGGTATGAAATTAGGGAGTATCTGCTAGAAAAGTTTGGCAGAAAGTGTTCTTACTGCGGAAAGCAAAATATTCCTTTAGAAGTTGAACACATTATCCCTAAATCAAGAGGTGGAAGTAACAGGGTAGATAATCTTTGCATATCTTGCCGTACTTGTAATCAAAAAAAAGGAAATCAAACTGCAGAAGAATTTGGGGATCCAAACATTCAAAAGCAAGTTAAGAAATCCTTAAAAGATTGTGCAATACTTAATGCTACTAGGTGGAAAGTCTACGAATTATTATCTAATACTGGACTTGAAGTAGAATGCGGCACAGGAGCAAGAACTAAGATGAATAGAATTAATTTAAAGCTGCCTAAGGACCATCACTATGACGCAATTTGCATAGGAAAGTCTACTCCTGATGAAATCATATTTAAAACAGATAATGTTCTATATATCAAGGCACTTGGAAGGGGCAATTACAGTAGAACTACATTGAATAAATATGGATTCCCTAAGGCATATCTACCAAGACAAAAATATTTCTTTGGTTTTCAAAGTGGAGATATGGTTAAAGCAGTAGTTCCAAAAGGAAAACATAAAGGAATATGGTATGGAAGCATAGCCTGTAGAAGTACAGGAAGCTTTAACATTAACTTGATTAAAGGAAGAATACAAGGAATTAATCACAAGTACTGTCAAATAGTGCAAAGATTTGATGGATACAAATATATTATAGAAAGGAGAGAAATGGAGTTATCGCATTCCTCCCAACCCCTAGAAGGGTGGGCTTCCTGCGACTAAGTTCTGTGAACTAATGAAGGATTTGATAAGTCTTGCAATAGAGACTAGTTGTGATGAGACTTCTGCTGCGGTCCTTAAAAACGGCAGAGAGGTTCTTTCTAATATAATAATGAGTCAAATAGACATACATAAAAAGTTTGGGGGAGTCGTTCCTGAAGTGGCATCGAGAAACCATGTGAAGGATATAAATCCGGTGATTATAGAGGCTCTTGAAAAAGCTAGCATAGGGTTTAATGACCTTGATTTCGTATCTGTAACCTATGGTCCTGGACTAGTGGGAGCCCTTCTTATAGGTCTGTCATCTGCCAAGGCTCTTGCATACGCTCTTGATATACCTCTTGTTGGAGTCCACCATATCGAAGGACATATTGCAGGAAATTATATAGCCCATAAAGACCTAGAGCCCCCTTTTATATGCCTTGTGGTTTCTGGGGGGCATACCCACCTTGTAAAGGTAGAGGATTACGGAAAATACGAAATACTGGGTAAGACGAGGGATGATGCTGCAGGAGAAGCTTATGATAAGGTAGCAAGGTCCCTTGGCCTTGGATATCCAGGAGGTCCTCTTATAGACAAGCTTGCAAAGGAAGGGGATAAAAGTGCTATTAAGTTTCCAAGGACATATCTTGATGATAGCTATGATTTTTCTTTTTCCGGTCTAAAATCGGCTGTCCTTAATTATCTAAACTCCATGAAGATGAAGGAAGAGGAGATTAACAGGGCTGATGTTGCTGCATCTTTTCAGGAAGCTGTTATTGAAGTTCTTTCAAATAAGGCTATAAGGGCAGCAAAGGAATTTTCCATGACAAAAATTGCAATAGCTGGAGGGGTTTCTGCAAATAGTGCCCTTAGAGAAAGATTAACTATTATGGCAAAAGAAAACAACCTTGAATTTTACTATCCTCCTATGGAGCTTTGCACGGACAATGCAGCTATGATAGGTAGTGCAGGATATTATGAATATATAAGGGGGTACAAATCAGACCTCAATCTAAATGCTAAGCCATCTCTTAGACTTGGCCAAAAATAAAACTAAAATCCTAAAGTATTCAAAGTGAGCTCAAGCAGTCTGCTCTTATTTGAATAGTTTAGGATTTTTTGTATTAACTATGAAATTAATTTACTTCCTCTAAAAGCTTTTCCCAGAGCTCAAGTAAATCTCCAAGCTCATTATTTAAGGCTGTTTTTAAATCCGTTATTTCCATTGATTTTTCTGGATTTGAATAAACCTCTTCTTTACATAGCTCGTGGTCAAGGTCTGTAATTTGCTGCTCTATAGCATGAATCCTATTTTCTGTGTCTGTAAGCTGTTTTTTAAGCTTTCTTTCTTCCTTTTCCTTTTCCTTGTCTTTTTTCCTTTGAACCTTAAGCTGAGTCTTGGTAGAGGAGTCTTCGGTCTGATTTTCAAATTCCTTTGCAGCTTTTTCCATTGCCTTTTTTTCCATATAGTAATCATAGTTCCCAAAATACTCTTTTATTTCTTGATTTTCAAGTACAAGTATTTTATCTGGAACCTTATTTAGGAAATATCTATCGTGAGATATTACAAAAACTGTTCCTTCATAGGCGCAAAGGGCATCTTCAAGTACTTCTTTAGATTCTATATCAAGATGGTTGGTAGGCTCATCAAGAAACAGAAAATTTGAATCTGAAAGCATTAGCTTAAGTAGAGATATTCTGGCCTTTTCTCCACCACTTAATGTACCTACAAGCTTGAACACATCATCTCCGAAAAATAAGAATGCTCCAAGCATGGACCTAAGGTCAGCCTCTTTAATGTGGGGATAGGTAGACCATACCTCATCAAGTATGTTGACCTCATGATTTAAATCATCTCTATCTTGGTCGAAATATACAGGGAGTACGTTGGTTCCAAAAGTAATCTCACCCTCGAAATTCTTGTCCTCTCCAAGAAGAATATTAAAAAGAGTAGACTTTCCAGCTCCATTTGGTCCTATTAAAGCTATTTTTTCTTCCCTATATATGTCAAGATTGACTTCTGAAAAAAGTGTTCGTTCTCCATAGGATTTAGAAACACTCCTTATTTTCATTACATCTTTGCCGCTTTTTATTTTAGTATTAAAGGTTATCTTAGCCTTTTTCTTTAGGTAATTAGGCTTTTCAACCTTTTCCATTTTATCAAGAAGTTTTTCTCTGCTTCGTGCCCTTTTGACCTGTTTTTCCCTTCCAAAGGCTTTTAATTTGTCTATTACCTCTTGTTGCCTTTTGATTTGAGATTGATTTTCTTCATAGGTTTTGAGAGCAATTTCTTCGTCCACTAGCCTTTGCTTTACATAAAAAGAATAGTTTCCGTTATATATTTTTAGTTCCCTTGAAAAAAGCTCATAGGTCTTGTTTGTAAGCTCGTCTAAAAAATATCTGTCATGGGAGATTACAAATATAGTTCCCCTATATTGCTTTAAAAAGCTTTCAAGCCACTGGACGGAATCTGTATCAAGATGGTTGGTAGGCTCATCAAGAAGCAGTATATCAGGCTTCTTTAGCAGGAGCTTTCCTAGCATCAACCGAGTTTTTTCTCCTCCTGAAAGCATTCTTACCTCTTTAGAAAAATCCTCTTCTTTAAATCCAAGCCCGATAAGAATGCCTTTTGCTTCGGAGTTGTAGGCATACCCATTTATTTTGGTAAACTCCTCTGTCTTTAAGGAATATTGCTTCATGAGTCTATCGAGTAAAGTGAAATCCTCTTTTGCTCCAGCATCAGAGATCTCATGTTCTAAGATTCTAATTTCTTTTTCAAGGACCATTACTCCCTCAAATACAGTAAGGACCTCCTCTAAAAGTGTATTAGTAGTTGCAATTTCTGTATTTTGAGCAAGGTATCCAATTGTAAGGTCTTTTCCAAAATAGATTTCTCCATTGTCATAATCAAGCTCACCTGTTATTATTTTAAATAGAGTGGTTTTTCCAGCTCCGTTTGAGCCTACAAGTCCTATACGCTCTCCCTCGTTGATACTAAAGGATATATTTTCTAAAATAGTATCAATCCCGAAGGTTTTCTTTATGTTATTCATTGCTAAAGCAATCATTTATGAAGCACCGCCTAATTCTATAATTAAAAATTCACTAGTTGTTAAATAATATGTTAACTACACCATTTTACAGGGTAATTATATATTCATCAACACCTTATTATAAAGACATGGACTATGAAACTACGTAAACATATAAATTAGTTGATATTTATTATTAATTATAATATCGTATGTAGTATAAAAAATTCTTATGCACTATATAGTATCTATGGGAGATGTTCAATTGACAAAGCATTATAGTATCGTTATAATTATAACAAATAAATGGAAGTACGAGATGGAGGAAGTACAATGTCTAAAAAAGTTTCTATGGCAGTAATTAGAAGACTGCCAAAATACCACAGATATCTAGCTGATCTTCTAGATAAGGAAATCTACAGAATTTCATCTAAAGAGTTAAGTGAAATAATTGGATTCACAGCTTCTCAAATAAGACAGGATCTTAATAATTTTGGAGGTTTTGGACAACAAGGATACGGATATAATGTAGAAGAGCTTTACAATGAGCTTTCAAAAATACTAGGACTAGACAAAAGCTACAACACGATAATCATGGGAGCTGGAAATCTAGGACAGGCAATAGCGAATTATGGAGGCTTTAGAAAATCGGGATTCAAGGTAAAGGCTCTCTTTGATGTGAATCCTAGAATGATAGGGCTTAAGATGAGAGATCTTGAAGTACTAGATGCAGAGGATGTAGAAAAATATATTAAAGAAGAAGATATTGAGATTGCTGTAATATGTACTCCAAAGGACAGAGCTCAAGAAACAGCAGATAAATTAATTGCTGCAGGAATCAAAGGAATATGGAATTTTGCTCCGACTGATATCACTGTACCAAGTGATGTAAAGGTTGAAGAGGTAAATCTTTCAGAAAGTTTATATGTTCTTTCGTATATGCTTAATGAAGGAAACTTAAATAAATAAAAATTAGTCAATGAAACCTCATCTCAAATCAAAGTATAATACTTTGTAATAGGATGAGGTTTTGTTTTATCAATAAAAAAGGGGCTGTCGGGAAAAGGCGTTTTTTGAACGATGAACCCTAAAAATTAAAAATCCTAGATTATTAAAGACATTCAGAAATGTAAATGTTTTAAAATAATCTAGGATTTTTAATA
>NZ_JAGGLI010000014.1 GCF_017874355.1 Acetoanaerobium pronyense | reverse complement strand
GAAAAGCTTGTTTTATATGTCTAAAGTATACTATTAATCTGTCAATTATTGAATTTTCAAGGTTCATAGGTTTTATTTGTGTGCGAAGTTTAAGTAAACTTACTTAAAGATAAAATTATTGATGGAGAACTTATAGGAAAAGATGAAGCTCTTTTACTCCTTGATGTAGATATAGATGAGCTTTCAAAAGCCGCCAACGAAATTAGAGCTCATTTTTGTGGAAATAATTTTGATATTTGTACAATAATTAATGGAAAAAGCGGAAAATGCACTGAGGACTGTAAATACTGCGCTCAATCCTCTTTTTATGATACAGCTGTCGAGTCTTACGAGCTACTTTCTAAGAAAGAACTCCTAAAGCAGGCTATATATAATGATAAAAAAGGTGTCCTTAGATACTCTATAGTAGCTTCTGGAAGAGCTTTAAATCATCAAGAGATTGAAAGAGTCTGTGAGAGCGTTCAAGAAATAGGAAAAAAATCTAATATCAAAGTCTGCGCATCGCCTGGGCTTTTAAGTGAATCTGAGTTTTCTGTTTTAAAAGCTTCTGGTGTGACAAGGATACATAACAATCTAGAAACTTCAAAAAATAATTTTCCAAACATATGTACAACTCATAGCTTCGAGGATAAGATTACTGCTATAAAAGCAGCTCAAAATGCTGGACTTGATGTTTGCAGCGGAGGAATTATGGGCCTTGGTGAAAGCTATGAAGATAGAATAGATATGGCTTTAAGTATAAGGGATTTAAATGTAAACTCCATACCTGTTAATATGCTAAATCCTATACCTAACACCCCTTATGAAAACATGTCCCTACTTTCAACAAACGAAATGCGAAGAATCATAGCAATATATAGATTTTTAAATCAAAAGGCATCTATTCGTCTAGCTGGTGGAAGAGGACTTCTTGAGGACAAAGGAAGATCTTGTTTTTTAGGAGGGGCTAATGGAGCTATATCAGGAGACATGCTTACTACAGATGGAATTACTATAGATGATGATATGAAAATGATAGATGATCTTGGCTATATAGTTTCCCTTCATGAATAAAAAGGAAACTATATAACCTTACTATTATAATTTGGATGCTACTGAAAAAATGTCACTAACCACGGCGCTTGCAGTAGGCCTTGAGCCTGCTCCTGCACCTTGGAGCATTATTTCTCCTGCATTGTCACAGCTAATACATACTGCGTTCATAGCTCCTTCTACATTAGCTAGAGGATGTTTTGAATCTATCTCTACAGGAGAAACAGAAATCACAACTTTCCCTTCTTTTTTTTCAGCCTGAGCTAAGAATTTAATTCTCTTATTACTATTTTTTGCATTTTCTATATCTGTTTTAGTTATATGTCTTATCCCTTGTTTACTTATTTTTTCTAAATCAATTTCTGTACTAAAGGCTAGCTTTGATAGTATTGCAATTTTATAAAGCGAATCGTCACCGTCAATATCAGAGCTAGGATCACTTTCTGCAAACCCCAAATCTTGGGCAGATTTTAATGCTTCTTCAAAGCTTTTATTCTCATTTGTCATTTTGCTAAGTATATAGTTTGTAGTTCCGTTTACAATCCCTGATATCTTGCTTATACTATTTCCTACAAGGGAATCATTGATTACTTTTATGACTGGTACAGTTCCTGCTACGCTAGCTTCATACATAAATCTTACATCGTTTTCTTTAGCAACTTTTTCTAGTAATCCATTTGATTTTGCAATAACTAGTTTGTTTGCAGTTATTACATTCTTATTAGCTTTCATAGCCTTAATCATATAGTCTGTAGCAGGCTGATTTCCTCCTATTAATTCTACAACTATTTTTATATCATCGTCATTTAATATATCCTCAAAGTCTTCAGTCAATAGTTCTTTATCTACATCATAGACCTTGTTTATATCTCTGATTAAAATTTTTTTTATCTCAATTTCCCTTTCAAGACCAGTTTTTTGAAAAATTCTTTCCTTTAATAATTCTTTTTTCTCTTGAAGTATATTCTTTACTCCACTACCTACTGTTCCAAGACCTAATACTGCTATTTGAATTTTCTCCACTACTACAGCCCCCCTTTTTATTTAAAGACTTTGTTATCTATTTTTTTAATATCGTACGGTGTTTCTTGATATACGCAGTAGTTTAACCAGTTGCTAAAAAGAAGATTTCCATGGGATTTCCATCTTACTATAATATCTTTACTAGAGTCATCATCCTCATAGTAGTTTTTAGGAATTTCTATAGCAAGCCCCATACCTTTATCTCTTTTGTATTCTCTATCTAATGTATCTTCATCATATTCGCAATGTCCTGATATAAATATAAATCTATTGTCCTTGGTCGCTGCTATATGAAATCCTGCCTCTTCTGATTTTGCAATGATATCAATGTCTTCTATTGTTTCAATATCTTCTTCTTTGCAATAGGTATATCTTGATTGAGGTGCATAAAAATATTTGTCGAATCCTCTAGTAAGAACACTTTCTTTATTTATTTTATTTTCAAATACACCAAATATTTTTTTATCTAAGGCATATTTATCTACTCCATAGTAGTGATAAAGTGCTGCCTGAGATGCCCAGCAAATGAACATTGTAGAGTATACATTTTCTCTTGCATAATCCATTATCTCTTTTAACTCTTCCCAGTAATTAACCTCTAAATAGTCAAGCTTTTCCACAGGTGCTCCTGTAATTATCATGGCATCATATTTTTTGTATTTGATATCTTCAAATGTCTTGTAAAATTTTTTTAGATGCTCTTCACCTATATTTTTACTTTGATAGGTTGAAGTTCTAATAAGATCTATGTTCACCTGTAATGGGGTATTGGAAAGCATTCTAATAAGCTGAGTCTCTGTTTCTATTTTAGTAGGCATAAGATTGACTACTGCTATTTTAAGAGGCCTTATATCCTGAGACTCTGCTCTTTTTTCGTTCATTACAAATATATTTTCTTTTAAGAGAATTTGTTTTGCAGGAAGGTCATGCGGCACTATTACTGGCATATTTTCTCCTCCTCAAGACTAGGATCTAAGAGCTTTATCTAAATCCCTTATTATGTCATCTACATTTTCTATTCCAACAGATAATCTAATCATATCTGGTTTAATCCCTGCTTTTATCTGCTGATCTTCTGATAGCTGTCTATGGGTCATGCTTGCAGGATGAAGTACATGAGTTCTTATATCTCCAACATGTACTACAAGGCTTGCAAGTTCAAGGGAATTGATGAATTTCTTACCTTCTTTAGCTCCCCCTTTTATTCCAAAAGATATGATTCCACTTGCACCCTTTTTCAAGTATTTCTTTGCTAATTCATAGCTTTCACTAGATTCCAAAAGAGGATAATTAATCCATGACACATTAGGATGATTTTCCAAAAATTTTGCAATCTTAAATGCATTTTCGCTATGCCTTTCCATCCTTAGAGCCAAAGTCTCTGCTCCTATATTAGTCAAGAATGCATTAAATGGACTCATAGTATTTCCCATATCCCTCAAAAAAGCCACTCTAGCCTTTACTATATATGCAGCTTCTTTAAATTTTTCAGTATAGCTAAGTCCATGATAGGTTGGATCTTGACTTGTGAGGTGCGGGAATTTTCCGCTTTTTTCCCAGTCAAATTTTCCACTATCTACTATGATTCCACCTACACTTGTAGCATGACCATCTAAATATTTTGTAGTAGAGTGGGTCACTATATCAGCTCCAAAATCAAAAGGTCTGCAAAGATATGGAGTTGCGAAGGTATTGTCAACAACAAGAGGTATACTATTTTCATGGGCTATATTTGCAATAGTCTCTATATCAAGCACATCCACCCCTGGATTTCCTATTGTTTCAGCAAAAATTAGTTTTGTATTATCTTTTATATGAGACTGAATTTCTGAAGATGAAGCCTTATGGTCTACAAAAGTTGCCTCTATCCCCATTTTTTTCAAAGTTGATGTAAATAATGTAAAGGTCCCGCCATAAAGATTTGAAAGTGCAAGTACGTGTTCGTTTGCACTGCATATTGTAAGTATGGCAATTAGATTCGCTGATTGCCCTGAAGATGTAGCTAGGGCTCCTATCCCACCTTCAAGTACTGTAATCTTATTTTCAAGTGCACCTACAGTTGGGTTGCTTATCCTTGAATACATATGGCCCTCAGCCTCTAAATCAAATAGTTTTCCCACTTCATCTGCATCATCATACTTATAGGTAGTAGATTGAACTATAGGAAGTATTCTAGGCTCACCATTTTTAGCTTCATAACCTGCCTGTACGCATAATGTTTCCTGTGAATAATTTTCCATAATTTAATACCTCTTTTCTTAATATTTTTTAAGTTTGGTGGCATTAAAAAAGCCACACTATTATAAGTGCGGCTATAGTTTCAATCTATAACACAACACTTATCTTCCAGACATAATGTCTGCAGGATTTAGCACTAGCTTTCGCCTTTGCCGGGTTTCACAGGGCCAGTCCCTCCACCACTCTTGATAAGTTGTTTTATTTGATATTTAGTTTTTTATATACTACTACAGTTTTTTATATAGTGCAACATTTTTATTTAAAGAATATTATCCAAACCAGTGTCTTGTGTTATTAGCAATTTTAACCAGTCCTAGCATTACAGGCACTTCAACTAGTACTCCTACAACTGTAGCAAGTGTTGCTCCTGAGTTTAATCCAAATAGGGATATAGCAACAGCTACTGCAAGCTCAAAGAAATTACTTGCCCCTATCATTCCTGCAGGTGCTGCTACGCTATGAGGTAGCTTCCAGGCTCTTGCCCACCCGTATGCAATAAGGAATATAAACAGAGTCTGAATAGTAAGAGGTATGGCAATTAGTGCTATATGAAGTGGATTACTTAATATTACATCTCCTTGGAAAGTAAATATAATAACTAGAGTAAGTAAAAGTCCTACAATAGTCACATTGTCAAATTTCTTTAAAAATACATTTTCAAAATAATCCATACCATGCTTTTCTATAATTAATTTTCTTGAGAAAAATCCTCCTGCAAGGGGAATTATAATAAAAAGTACTACAGATAAAAATAATGTGCCGTATGGTACAAATACGTCTGTAACTCCAAGTAAAAAAGCCACTATAGGCGTAAAGGCGAATAATAAAATGATGTCATTAACAGCTACCTGAACTAGTGTATAGGCTGCATCTCCCTTTGTTAGATGACTCCATACAAATACCATAGCTGTGCAAGGTGCTGCTCCAAGAATAATCGCACCTGCTAGATATTCATTTGCAAGGGATTCAGGAATAAGTGCTGAAAAAACTACTTTCAAGAAAAAAGCTGCTATTAAATACATTGTAAACGGTTTTATAAGCCAGTTTGTCGTACATGTAACTATTAATCCCTTTGGCTTTTTTGTAGCCTCTACAATACTTGTAAAGTCTATCTTTAACATCATTGGATAAATCATAAGCCAAATTAATAAAGCTACTGGAATAGAAATTTCATAATAGGTGAATCTACTTAATGTTTGAGGTACTATAGGTAATATCTGTCCTATAGCTACCCCTATTACTATGCAGGCTGCTACCCATATAGTTAAATATCTCTCAAAAAAACCTAGGCCTTTACCTTGATCTTTTGGATTTTCATTAATCATTTTTTCCTCCTGTATCTATTGTGTATTTTTACTTTCTAAATCTCATTATTTTCCACTCTTTTAATTAAATCTTCCACTTTTTCTTTAATTATATCTCTAGTATTTCTAAAGTCTTCTATAGGCCCTCCAGATGGATCTTCGAGTCCCCAATCTTCGCTATGACTAGATGGAACAAATGGACATACTACGTTACAGCCCATAGTTATCAATATATCAAGTTCTGCTGGAATATCAGAAAGTAGCTTAGGGTAATGCTCACTCATATCTATTCCAGCCTCTTCCATTACCTGCACTGCTCCCGGTTTTACTTCTTTATATTCTTCAGTTCCAGCAGAGTATACTTCAAGAACATGACTTCCTAATTTTTTTGCCCAACCCTCTGCCATCTGTGATCTACATGAGTTGTGTACACATACAAAAGCTACCTTTTTCTTCATAATAAGCCTCCTAATATAATTTTTTTTAGTTGAATAGATTTAATTAAATAACCTTTTCTATTTTTATACAGTCCGTATCATAACCTTTACATATGCATTCTTCCTTTGGAGAAGTTAGCGCTTTAATAAAATCCTCAATGTCATTTACTTTTTCCTGATTTATAGAGTAAAATACCCATTTACCTTCTTTTCTGCTTCTTACTAAATCAGACTTTAAAAGCATCTTCATATGATGTGATATAGTGGGCTGTGTAAGACTCAGCCCATCCATAATGTCACATGCACATAGCTCTCCACAGGAAAGCATATCTAATATCAGTAGTCTGTTTTTATCACTCAATGCCTTGAATATTTCTATCTTATCTTCTATTTTAATCACCCTTTGTTTTATAAAAGCTTTGCTAAGTTTTCCCCTTTTACCTCATCCGAAATCCACTTTATAGCTGCAAAATTACCATTTGATAATTCATTTACTTTATTAATCCAGCTTATTTCATTTCCAGCCTTTACCTTTAAGACCTTGTTTTCAGTCTTAGTAGCATAAAAGCTAGAGTTAATAATCCACCACTTTACACCAATTCCCGCTCTATCTAAATCTTCATTAAGTCTTGTAGCTTCATGTACTGGCGTTGCTTCAGCAAGAGTTATGATTAAAACCTCTGTATGCTTGTGATCTCTAAGCTTTGGCAATAGCTCCCTTACTGACTCTGGCATATCACCTTGAGATCTTTGTATTTCTCTATGATAGCTTTGAGTAGAATCAAGAAGAAGTAGAGTATGCCCCGTCGGTGCTGTATCTATTACAACAATCTCTTCCTTAGACTTTTCAATAATCTCTGCAAAAGCTCTAAATACAGCTATTTCCTGAGTACAAGGAGATCTTAAATCCTCTTCTATATAAGCAAGGTCATCTTCACTCATAGTTTCCCTAGCTTTGCCTAGTACATCTTCTTTATATTTTTCAAGCTCTTTTTCCTCGTCAATCCTGCTGATAGTTATCCCATAACTACTGTCTATGACAAAATCCAAATGAGCATCAGGGTCAGTGGTTGTAAGATGAACTTTTTTACCTTTTTTAGCAAGCTCCATAGCCACAGTTGCCGCTATAGTTGTCTTTCCTACTCCACCTTTTCCCATAGTAAAAATTACTTTTTTATTTGAATTATAAAGATCATCTATTACATTTTTTAGAGAAGGTATATTCTCTACTTTTAATATATCTGTACTTGGATTTAAAGTGTCACTATCAAAAAATGCTCTTATATTTTCTATCCCAGTGACATTATAAGGTCTTAAAGGTATTTCAAAGGATTTGATTTCTTTAAGGCCATTTGGAAGGGAATCAAGTGCTAATTTTTGCTTGTTATAAATAGAAGTGGAAAGTTCATCATCATATTCTTTAAGTAAACCATTTATTATTAAGACCTGATTTTTTATGCCTATCTCTTGAAGCTCTAAAGATGCTCTTTCCGCTTCATTAAATGATGTCATCTCTGGCCTAGATACTAGCATCAGTGTGGTTTTTTCACCATTAGCTACGTTTTCTACAGCCTCTTTATATATTTCTTTTTTGTCTTCCAGTCCAGATAACTGACCTAGACAAGAAGCACCATGGGTATTTTCGCTAATAAAATTTGTCCATGCTGAAGGTAGCTGTAGCATTCTTAAAGTATGTCCAGTTGGGGCAGTGTCAAATATTATATGGTCATATTTTTCTGCTGCCTCTTTATTAGTTATAAACGAAGAAAATTCGTTAAATGCAGCTATTTCAACAGTACAAGAACCTGAAAGTTGTTCTTCCATATTTTTAAGTACTACCTCTGGAAGCTTTCCTCTATAAGGAGCAATCACACTTTCTTTGTATTCCTGGGCCGCTTTTTCTGGTTCAAAATTTCCTACAACTAGATTTGGAACTTCTTTTATAAGAACTCCTTTATTATTAAGCTCTGTGTTAAATACATCTTGAAGGTTTGATGCAGGATCAGTACTAATGAGCATGACTTTTTTCCCTTGATCTGCTAATTTAACAGCTAGTGCACAGGCTGTAGACGTCTTTCCTACTCCTCCCTTTCCCGTAAAAAACAGATATTTAGTAAGATTAATATATTCTGGATTAAAGTTTTTGACTTTCATTAATTCAGCTCCTTTAAATTAGCAACAACCACTGTTTGGATCACACCCACCAAGTAATTCTTTTTTAGGGGATGATGCGAGTAAATCTAATGAAACTTCAAGTAATGAAGCTATTTCTTCATTTGTCGGATATTCTTTGGTATTTACAACTACCCCATCTACCATAGTGACTGGAAGAATCTCTATCCCTTGCTCTTCAAGCATAGTATTTATTTCTTTATTATCTACAAACACAGAAGGATTGTTAGTCAAATTATATCTTTCTACTATTACATCATGATTTTTCAAGTTGTTTAATACTGTTGATATTCTAAGTAGATTGGAATCTACACCTGGCCCACAAATCCCTGTAGGACAACACATTGCTGGTTCAAATATAGTCATTCTTTTCATATATATTACCTCCTATAAAGTTTAGATATGCAAAACACATAGATAATCGTCTATATATACAAATATAGATGAACATCTATGTGTTGTCAATATCTTTTCTAAAACTTTACATATCCTTAATTAAGGCTTAACATTTATCTTTAAATAAAATATTAAAATGTAATTAGATTCAATTATATATAGATTTCATTTTTAAGAATCATAATGATTTTGTCTCAAATAAAAATTATCTCTAGTTTTAAACCTAAATACAAGGAGGAAAGAGTATGACAAAGCTAAATATCTGTATCGATATCGACGGAACTGTAACTGAGGCTTATGACTGGATAGATGTTGCTAATGAGTTTTTTGGAAAAAATTTAAGAAAAGAAGACGTGGTTTTGTATGAAATAGAGAAGGTTATAGGGGTTTCCCGTGAAGAGTATGATGACTTTTATAGAGTGTATGGGAAATTGATACATTCTAAGGCTCCAATTAGAGATGGAGTGATTCCTGCACTTGAATCTATTTTTAAAAATCACTCCATTCATTTTGTTACAGCTAGGTCCAAGGATATGACATCTGTGACATACAACTGGATGTCCTTATATCAAGTTCCATATGATTCAATTTCCCTTCTTGGAAGTCATCATAAAGTAAAAAAAGCTAAGGAACTAAACTGTGATATATTTATAGAAGACAGATACGAAAATGCTATTGAGTTATCCAAAGAAGGTTTTACTGTTATATTGATTAATTGCCTTTATAATCAAGGAGAATTACCTGAAAATGTAATCAGACTTGAAAACTGGCAACAAATCTATTATTTTATAAATCAGTTTGAAAAACAAAGAAGTATTAACTCAAGTTATATATTCAAAAGCAAGAATGCTTTCATTGCGAGTGCATAAGCTAATCTAATATATGATTTTTTAATACTTACTTGTTAAATGGAGATTATTTTAGGAATATGATTGATATGTGGCAAAAATTTGCCTAGCAAATCACTTGTTCTTAATTTAATATGGCTTCTATTTGTTCCTGGGTTGCAAGCAAACCATTCTTTTTCTGCAATATCTTTATCTATTACAAGCTCTATATTATTGTCTTTATCATTAATTAGACCCATAATAGTAGCGGAGCCAGGAGATACACCAAGATGCTGCTCCATAAGTTCTCCTGATGCAAAAGAAAGCCTAGGCGCCTCTATCTCTTTTGCAAAGGCTTTGCTATCAAAGGGTTTGTCTGGCGGAAGAATCATAAGATAAAGCATGGTTTTTTGACGATTGGAAAGAAAGACTGTTTTTACAATTTCTTCTCCAAGTACATTATTTATTTCAACGCACTCTTGCATAGTTGATACTTCATCGTTTTCGACCCAGCAAAAATCAATCTTCAGCTCATTAAGAATCTTATGCACCTCACCTTCAAGTCCACTTTTCTTCTTATCAGGTGCTCCTTTTTTTATTTCACTGATATATAGCATATTTATCCTCCCATCTCAACTTTAAATATTTAACTAATTTTCTAATATTACACTAAAATACTTATTCTCTTATTTCTTCAATAATCATCTCTCATCGTTTAATCTTTTAAAAAGTATTATTTATTAAAGCTAGTTATATAAAATAGAGTTATTATAATAAAGCTACTCCCCATTCCAATATAAAGAGGGTCAATATTTACAAAACCAAATACCCCAAAAACTATAGCAAGTAAGGGAGATATAGTCATAGAATATAGCCCTGCTTTTTTTGGTACTTTATCTTTTAATATGATTATTCCTAAAAGAGGAATGAAAATTACAGTACCCCTTAGAGCCATAGATAAAAAAGCCCATTTTAAAATCAATGAATCCATATTTAAAAAAACCATAAGGGTAGTCAGAGCAAGGACTCCAATTACAGATACTCTAATAGATAGCATCTGAGATTTATCATTTGGATTTTTATTTATAATACTGCTATATATATCCCTGCTAAACATAGTACTGATTCCTAAGGTGAGCCCTGCTCCAGTTGCGACTACAGATATTATCAAAGTACCGATTACTATCCCTCCTATCAGAGGATTGAGATATTCTAATATAAATAAAGGCAGTGCCTGCTTTGAATCTATAAAGGGATGATTTACCCTCATAAACATCCCTATAATTGTACTCATAAGACCAATAGGTGGTATTAAAAGAGCTGCAATATAAGCCCCTTTTACAGATTCCTTATACGTTTTTCCAGAAAATATTGCCTGAAGATAGGTCTGAGTTGAGCATACCCCCACAACAAGTGAAAACCCTTGACCTAGGCCACTAAATATTCCATCACTAAAAATATTAAACCAAGGTTCAAATGGAAAATAATCTATAAAGCCCACTATTCCAGAAAATCTTTGAAGTACTATGATAGAGCTAAGGATAAGAGTAAGGTATAGAAGTATAGTTTTTATATTTCCTACAATACTGGATCCTAAAAAGCCACCAAAAAAAATATAACTAATGATAAGAATCATGGTAACCACTACTGAAAGGTTTTCTCCTATGGAAAAAAGAGATGTAAATATGGCTACAGATGAAAGTATCTGACCAGTTATATGAACAAAAATTGCGACTGAAGATATCAGGCTTGAAGCTATCTTAGCTTTGAAACCATAATATCTTTCTATAAATTCAGGTATTGTTGAAATTTCTGCATCTCTAAGTGGTTTTACAAGAAAGGTCCCAAGAAATATGCATCCTAGGTTTGCTCCTAGAGTAAACCACATTCCATTAAAGCCGCTTACATATGCAGCTTGGGCGGTTCCTATAGTAGATGCTCCTCCAACTAAAGTTCCCACAATTATAGCTGAAACGTTAAAACTTGAAGATTTTCTTCCACCAAGTACAAAGTCACTGGAGCTTTTTACTTTTTTATTGCTTCTGATCCCTAGAAAGGATACTATGACAAGAGTTAAAACTGTACTTATAAGATAGGCTTGGTTTTCCATATGAATTCCTCTTTTTAATCTCTAGTATATAATTATTTCTTAGTTATTTAGGATAAACTACTTTAAAGATTTGAAAAACTACTTCCATATCCTCATTAAACTCAATCCCCATATCTTTAGTCTCTTCACCAAAAAACTTTAGATGCCCTTCTCTCCAGTATTCAAGAGATTTATCCCCTTCCCCTTCTATCTCTGCATGTTCCTTGGTAATATCCTTAAAAGGAAGTATCTCTACTTTTTCATTTTCTATAATGCAGATAGGTTCTCCTTCCCAGTTAATGATAATATTTATATCACCTACTTTTGGTACAGGTTCATTTTCATATTCATATGATTTTAAGAGTGATGCTGTAGCTCTTTTTACTCCTGACCTTGTAAGCTCTGCTAGCTCATTCGCATCCTTTTCATTATTGCAAAAATGCCAAGCCTGATAAGGAGTATCCTTGTCTTTTCCCGAAAATTCAATATATTCTTCCCACATTTCTTTAACTGTCAATTTAATCCCCCCTAATGCTTTTTATTAGTCTTTTCAAAATTTTTTATTTTCTATAATCATTATACCAATCATTTTTTAAGAATTATAATAATTCAATTTAATTCTTTACAAAATATTTGTAAGGGAGTACAATAAATAAAGAACATACGTTCTTTTGAAGGGGTGATTTTATGGACATAGATTATCATAAGCTCCCTTTAAGGTATATACTATGTATAGACGTCAAATCCTTTTTCGCTTCCGTTGAGGCTGTCAGAAGAGGACTAGACCCACTTGATGCCTACATCATTGTAGTTAGTGATTTAAATGTACCTGGAGCAGTAATATTAGCTAGCAGTCCTAAAGTAAAATCAGAATTTGGAATAAAAACTGGCAATAGACTTTTTGAAGTACCTAAAGACGAAAAACTCATTCTTGTAGAGCCCTCTATGCAGCTTTATCTTGACATAAATCGCAAAATTCATAAGATTTTTTCTGACTTTGCAGCTGACGAAGATATACTTGTATATAGTATTGATGAAGCTTTTATAGATGTGACTTCAACGATGAATATTTTGGGTAATCCATGGGAGATAGCTCTTTTGATTAAAGAAAAAATAAAAAAAGAGCTAGGACTTGTAGTAACAATAGGCATAGGTGACAATCCGCTCCTAGCAAAGCTAGCTCTTGACAATAGTGCAAAGTCCAAACAATCTCAGATAGCATATTGGAGCTACGGCACGATTCCTCAGACAGTTTGGAAAATAAAAAAACTTACTGACTTTTGGGGAATTAATAAAGGATATGAAGAGAGATTGAGTAAACTTGGAATAAACTCTGTGTATGCACTTGCTCATTATCCAAAAGAAATTTTATATGAAAAATTTGGAATAATAGGTCTACAGCATTTTTATCACGCAAATGGAGTAGACTATACTCTATTATCGGAGAGAATCAAACCTAAAACCCACAGCTATAGCAAGGGTCAAGTCCTTCCACATGATTATAACAATAAAAATGAGCTTCTTATAATATTGTCTGAAATGGTAGAAGAAGTCGCCAGTAGGCTTAGAAAAAATAATATGGTTTGCAAAGAGATTCACCTTTATGCAAGACTTTCAAAATATGAAAATGAAAAGAGTTTTTCAAAAAGCAAGGCTATTGCTCCAACTTCCTCATCAAGCCACCTCAAAGATGAATTTATAAGTATTTTTAACGCTGCTTGGAAAAACGAGAGTATCAGACAGTTTAATATTAGTTGCAATAAAGTGGCTGATGACTATTATGAGCAACTGGATTTATTTTCATCTTTAAAGGATGAAAAGTATAAAAAGCTTGATGATGTTCTTGACTCAATTAAAGGAAAGCATGGAAAAACATCAGTATTTAAGGGATATAATCTAATGGATGGCTCCACTTTTTTTGAAAGAGCAAAAAAGGTTGGAGGACATACTGGAAAAACGGAGGTTTAATTTATGGATATCAAATGGGAAAAACCAAGAGATTATGACAGAAAAAACATGCTATATCCAGATAGAAAAATGATGAAATATCAGGGAATGCTCCTTTCAGACCATAGTGAAAGAATAAAAGACGATAAGAAATATGAATCTTCTAACTCTGCTTCAAATGAATATGAGTATATAGAAATCCCAGACATATAATAAGGAAAGGAATTGAAATTATTAATGCAGAATTTGTTCAAACATTAAAAATCAGCCAATAGCATGAATTGGCTGATTTTTAATGTTTGAGGTAATTATTATTTACCTATCAAGATATCATAAGGATAATTTTTGTAAATCATGGATGTCTTAGAAATATTAGATATTTTATCGTTCAAGCTCATAAATCCTCTTTTACCATAAAAATCATTTAATTTTTTAGATATGTTCTGATAGCTTTTTTCCCCTTCTTCATCTTCATATTCCATATGTGAAGGTTCAGCACTTAGAGCTATAATTTTATCAAAATGAGTTTTACAAAACTGAGACAAAAGAGAAGTTGCTTCTCCGGTTCCCCTTCCCTTTGGCGCTGTATACATATAATCTATAACTACAATCGGAAATGATTCTCTCTTTTTATCCATAAATTCTCTGATTCTAATCAAAAGTTCCCCTTCTTTTTCAGTTATATTTCCAATGTCTTCAATAGAAAAAAGCCTGTAGTCCAAAAATGTGTCTCCTTGCTTTATAGTTCTAGTTTTCAATTGCAATCTCCCCCTACTTTTTTTATATTAAATATACTATATTCGAATTATTAAATCAATTTTATCTTACTTTTAAATACAAAGTTATAATATTTCCTTGAAGGGTATAACTTATTAATAGAAATTAAAGAATACAGATGGAACTCTTAGTTGACTAATATGATTTACATTAAATAATGATTTAGAAAGGATATTATTATGAAAAATATTTTAAATAATATAGATATGGGATGGAATTTTGACAACAGTTACTTATCCCTTCCAGACAAGCTGTTCACTAAAATCAACCCTACTCCTGTAAGTAGCCCAAGTATAGTGCTTTTAAATTTCAATCTTGCAAAAAAACTAGGACTTAAAATAAATGATTTGGATTCATTTGCTCTTGTCGCATCAGGAAATTTGGTTCCAACTGATTCTTCCCCTATTGCTCAGGCATATGCCGGCCATCAGTTTGGAAATTTTACTATTCTTGGAGATGGAAGAGCTATACTTTTAGGCGAACATATAGACCCTTCATCTGAAAGATGGGATATACAGCTTAAAGGCTCAGGCAGAACTCCATATTCACGGGGAGGGGATGGAAGAGCTGCTCTTGGTCCTATGCTTAGAGAATATATAATAAGCGAAGGAATGAATGGTCTTAATATCCCAACTACAAGAAGCCTGTCAGTAGCTCTGACTGGAGATTCAGTAAAGAGAGAAAAATCACTTTCTGGCTCCATACTCCTTCGAGTAGCTTCAAGTCATATTAGAGTAGGAACTTTTGAATATGCTTCTCTTAAACTTTCTAATCATGAAAAAAAAGCACTTCTTGATTATACTATTGATAGACATTTCCCAGAGTGCTGGGAAGATAAAAACCCATATATCTCTTTTCTTGATAAGGTGATTTTAAGGCAGGCAAAACTAATTGCAATGTGGCAAAGCGTAGGATTCATCCATGGAGTGATGAATACCGACAATATGTCTATAAATGGAGAAACTATAGATTATGGTCCCTGTGCTTTTATGGATGAATATAACAATAAAACAGTTTTTAGCTCAATAGATTTATATGGAAGATATGCATATGGAAATCAACCATATATTGCTGCTTGGAATTTAGCTAGATTTGCTGAAACTATCATTGAGTTTTTAGATAATAAAAAAGAAACAGCCATAGAAATAGCTCAAGCTCGGGTATCAAGATTTTCTGAATTATACAGTTCATACTATCTTGAAATTATGGGAAGAAAAATAGGTATTGATAAAGTAAAACCTTCAGATGAAGTGCTGATAAAAGACATCCTAAAAATAATGGAAGAGACAAAATCTGACTTTACTAATACTTTTTTAGACTTGACCTTCGAAAGACATAGCGAATCCAAGATTTATACTCATCCTGATTTTAATACATGGAACTTGAGATGGCTTGATAGGCTTAAAGAAGAAAATAGCTCTAAAAAAGATACTATATCCCTAATGAAAAAAAGTAACCCTGCTGTCATCCCTAGAAATTATTTTGTTGAAGAAGCAATAAAAGACGCTACTGAAAATCAAAACTATTCGAAAATCTATAAACTTATAAATGCTATTTCAGATCCATATAGCCATGATGATTATAAGAAAGAGTTCGCCTCTCCTCCATTTGGAAAAAATTATAAAACTTATTGCGGAACTTAGCTTAAAGTGTTTTAAAAATAAAGTTTTGTAATAAAAACTCCCTATGCTGTAAATTGATTTTTGCTAGCATAAGGAGTTTTTTATTTTATATGTATGAATCTAACTTAATTGTTTATATTTTTCTTAATTTCATCAAGATATCTGAATACTTCCTTGGAATATCTATCCATTTCTAATAGATAATTATTAGCGCTTTCCATATCTTTTGATTTATATGATTCTACAGATTTTTTTGCCACTTCATGAAGTGATATATGAGGTTTTTCCATTTCTCTAAACGCCTGTATATGCTGCAAATCTTCACAGTCTATACCATAATACCACTTACCAAGTCTACAACCTTTATAATCTGCCACTTTGGCACAGTCAACCACCTCATAATGAAGAAGCATATTGTATACTCTCCACCTCCAAAGTAGATGATCTACTTTATATATTTCTATTTTATCTTTATTGTTAAGACAATTGCTTGTATTTATCATATTTATTCTCAAAGAATCTACATCTTTGCTTAAATCAAATATTTTTTCACCTATAGAATTGCATTTCAATACTATATCCTCAGATTGAGATGCTATTTCGCTAGTTCCATTTGCAAAGGTTTCTATAGCCGCTGTCTGCTCTTGAGTATTTGCTGCTACTTGAGTAACTAAATCACTCAGTTCTCCTACAGAAGATCCTATTTTCTCTATTGAAACTAGAGATTCATCTACAAGAGAGGTTCCAGAGTGTAGTTGAGATGTCGTATTATTTATACTCGATACCGATGCATCTATAGAAACCTGAAGCTCTGCAACATTTTTTTGAATATCATCTACTGAATGTTTAGTGTGCTCTGCAAGCTTTCTTACTTCATCAGCTACTACTGCAAACCCTCTTCCTGATTCTCCAGCCCTTGCCGCTTCTATTGCCGCATTGAGTGCCAGTAAATTCGTCTGATCTGCAATCCCTTTTACTATATCTACAATCTGATTGATTGTTTCAGTTTTTAGTTTTACCTCAGCCATCATCTTGTTTACATCTTCTACCTCATCGAATGAGTTTTTAACAAAATCCATTGCTTTAGAAATATTTTCCGAGCCCTGCTTTGCTATCTTATAAACTTCTGATGACATTTCAGAAGCTTTTTGAGTCATTTCGGCTACATCTTCAACTGAAGCAGAGAGCTCTTCACTGCTGGCTGACATAGCCTGGAGCACCTCTGACTGGTTTCCTATCCCCTCTACCATAGTCTTAATTTCAACCATCTGTACCATATTTTCTAGTATATTATTAATGTGAAGAAGTTCTTCTTTTCTTGATAAATTTTTTTAATTATTTTGTTCAATAAATCTCTGATTTCAAGGTCTGATATTTCATCTTCCGATACAAGTTCTGCTCTACCTTCAGCTATTGTAGCAAGCACGGACTTAAAATCTTGGCTTTCAACTTGTTTTTTTATAGCAATACTTTCTTTATCCTTTTGTCTTTCTCTTTGAGAAAAAAAGGCCATAATTTTACCCCCTACTAGTATGTATTAAACATTACATATTATTTTGTAAACTTTTTGTAATATTTTAAATATACTACCAAGATAAAAAATAATCAACTTATATTTTTAGAAGGTAAGTATTTATTTTTTATAAATAAAATATGGATATTTATTTTTTCTTTAAATTTATAGCATCTTTTGTTTTTCCTTTTGCAGAGCCGTGTGTGTAACCCATTACATCAAAATGAATGGCTAATTCATGGGCAAGCTCTTCATAACCTTCATATTTTCCCCTTAGGCATGTAGAAAGATGAACTGTATCTACTCCGCTTTTTTTAAGTTTTTCTATTTTGTGCTGAATATCTCCACCTACATGAGTGAATCCTAGGATTTCTGCTTCAGGCCCATACTGAGAAAAAGCATCTATTCTTTTGAAAAATGCATTAAAGCATCCCTTCCCTGTGCATCTTTTCATTGTATCTTCATTTACTAAAATTGCTATTTTCATTGATTACCTCCGTTTAACTGATTTTAATTACAATTAAATATTAACAGAGGGTGAATCTATATTCTGTGATAAATATTACAAATTATATGGAAGTATTCCTTTAAAGCATAAATTTTTTAAGATATATTTCAGCAGACCTTGTCATTTCTTTGGAAAATTCTGACATATATTTCCTATTGCAAAATTTTTCCATAAAATCATCATAGTTAAAGTCCTCTTTTGTGGATTGCTTTTCAAACATTTTTCTAGTCTCTTCTTCTGTCAATCTTCTATATGAGTTCTCATGAACCATATATTCCTTTTCAAACCTTTTTGGCTTTTCCCTATCAATTTGTTGTTTTGTTGGATATCCATAAACAACCATAGATATAGGAATCACATAATCATCCAGTTCAAGAAGACTTATATGTTCCTCTGCGTTTTCAAGTATATCTCCTATATAGCAAGATCCTATCCCTAATGATTGAGCTGCCACTACAGTATTTTGAGCTGCAATAACTGCATCTTGCATTGCAAGCAAAATATCCCCTGCTCCAGGATTTCTTGGCTGTAGCCCTGCAAATGTATATGCATCAAACCATTTCCTGCAATCTGCTATAAATATAAGTACCATAGGAGCTTTAGCTATAAAAGGCTGGTTATCACAGGTTATTGATAACCTATCTTTTAATTTCTGGTCAGTTACATCTATTATGCTGTAAAGCATTTGATTACCAGCTGTAGGTGCCTGAAAAGCTGACTGTAGTATAAGTTCTTTGATATCCTTTGAAATTTCCTTTTCTTCAAATGCTCTGACGGATTTTCTTTTATGTAGCTCTTCTATAGTTTTATTCATAATATGCCTCCTAAATTAAAGTAATTCAAATTATTTTAATGGGTTTTAAATATTATTCATATTTTATCATAAAGTATTTATTATACTTAGCATTAATTGGGGAAAAATGTTAGAATACTGATAGATGTGCTTTTAATATTATAAAAATAAATCTGTGCCCTATTTTAGGGCTATATATATTTAAGGAGGATTTTCAATGTATATCATAATTGTTGGTGCCGGAAAACTTGGTTATCAACTTTCAGAAATGTTTTCTTTAAAAGAGAATCATGTAGCTCTTGTGGATATAAATGAAGAGGCTCTTTTAAAAGCAAATTCTAGTATAGATTTGCTTACAGTGAATGCTAATGGTATGAATCTTAAAGTTCTAGAAGAGCTGAATGTTAATTCTGCTGATATGCTAATTGCCGTAACAAGCAAAGATGAAACAAATATGCTTATTGCTAATTTAGCGAAGAAGTTAGGTTGTAAAAAAGTTATAGCCCGCATACGAAATCCAGAACATACTTCCCAGATTAAATTTTTAAAAGAACATCTTTGTATCGATTATGTTTCAAATCCTGAACTTGAGGTTGCAAAAGAAATTGGAAAAAATATACTAAAATCAGAAGCAGTAAATATGGAAGATTTTGCCAAAGGAAGAGTTGGAATGTTTGAGTATAAACTAACCTCTTCATCCGAATGGATAAATCATCCTTTGAAAGACTTGACTCTTCCTAAAAGATCTCTAATCGTAGCTGTATTAAGAGATGGAAAAATGACAATCCCAAATGGATTTACGGTTTTAAATGAAGGGGATATAATATATCTCATTGGCGTAAAAGAGGAGCTTGAAAAACATAGTAAAAAAGAGCTTCAATTAACTCCTCATAGAAAGACTCGAAGAGTAATGATACTTGGGGGAGGAAAAGCTGCTTTTTATCTCTCCAAAATGCTTATAAAATCAGGTGTCGTTGTAAAGATTGTAGAGAGAGATAAAGAAAGATGTAAAAATTTAGCCCAAACTCTTCCAGAAGCTCTTATAATTCATGGAGATGCTACCGATATAAATTTACTTATAGATGAAGACTTTGGTGAAATGGATGGACTTGTTTTATTCACGGGCTTCGATGAAGAAAATATATTGCTATCTATGGTTGCCAAAAAGCACGGCGTTCCTAAGATAATAACAAAAGTAAGCAAACCTAATTACGTCAACATAATAGAAGAGTTGGGACTTGAAATGGCAATAAATCCTGTTCTTATATCTGCTGCTGGAATTATGAGATATGTTCATGGTGGTAGACTTCTCTCTATTTCTATGATTCTGGGTGGACATGCCGAGGTAATGGAAATAATTGCCCAAGAAGACTCAAAAATAGTAGATAAGCCTCTTCACAAGCTTAATATTCCAACTGGGATTATAATAGGAGCAGTTGTTAGAGGTGGGAAGGTATATATACCAGATGGAAACACTATAATCCACCCTGGAAATAGAGTTGTAATTTTTTGTCTGAAAGAAGAAACAAGCAAAATAGAACCATTATTTTATAAGACTAAGCGAGGAATCTTAAATGAATTATGGCGTGGTAATAAAACTCATAGGTAATCTCTTGATGTTTGAAGCAGTTGCTTTGGTTGCACCATTAGGAATTTCTCTATATTACAATGGGCCAGATAGAAATGCATTTATCTTTACTATTTTAATTTTACTTTCACTGGGTTTCTGGCTTGCTAAAATTCCTATCAAAAGCAAGAGAGTTAAAACAAAGGAAGCTATAACTATAGTTACTATAGGCTGGATTTTTGTAACAGCCTTTGGTGCACTTCCCTTTATGGTTTCTGGAGCACTCCCAAGTTTCACTGATGCTTTCTTTGAAACTGTATCTGGACTTACTACTACAGGCTCTACTGTTATAGATGATATAGAGATACTACCTAAAGGGATAATATTTTGGAGATCTTTTCTTCACTGGCTAGGCGGAATGGGAATTCTAGTTCTTGCACTTGCTATAATGCCTACAATTGGAGTTGGAGCTTTTCAAATATTCAAAGCTGAGACCACTGGCCCTGTTTCAGATAAAATAGCGCCTAAACTCAAGGATACAGCAAAAATACTCTATACAGCCTACCTTGGAATGACTGTAATACAGACAGTATTGTTAATGCTTGGAGGCATGAGCTTTTATGAGTCCTTGATTCATACTTTTGGAACTGTCGGAACAGGAGGCTTTTCCACTAAAAATGCAAGTATAGGTGCTTTTAGTAGCTCATATATAGTTATGGTTATTGGCATATTTATGGTTCTTTCAGGAATCAACTTTTCTCTTTACTATGATCTATATAAAGGAAGATTCAAGCATTTTTTCAGAAATATTGAACTTAGAGTATATCTAGGAATTATTTTTGTTTCTACTATACTCATAGCTATAAATATTTCATCAATGTATGATTCTCCACTTGAGAGCCTAAAACATTCTTTCTTTCAAGTTGGCTCTATAATTACAACAACTGGATATTCTACTGTTAACTTTGATCTTTGGCCTTCTTTTAGCAAAGCAATACTATTTTTCCTAATGTTTGTAGGAGGAAGTGCTGGTTCTACTGGAGGATCTATAAAGGTAATACGTATTGTAATTTTATTTTTACTTGTAAAAAGAGAGATTACAAAGCTTCTTCATCCAAGAGCTCTCATTCCTATACAACTAAATGGAAGGATGCTGCCTAGTGACGTGATAGCAAGTGTTACTGGATTCTTTTTTCTATATGTTCTCTTGTTTGCCGCTGGAACTATACTCCTATCTTTGGAGGGCATTGATTTCACCTCAGCTGCAAGTGCCTCTGCAGCATCAATAGGAAATATAGGTCCTGGGTTTGAACTAGTTGGTCCAGCTAATACATATTCCTTTTTCTCTAATCCTAGTAAATGGCTGATGTCACTTCTTATGCTATTTGGAAGACTAGAGCTATTTACTATATTTATACTATTTACTCCTCAGCACTGGACGAGAGACTAATTTAAATAATTAAATTCAAATGTATTTAAAAAGAAGATGTTTTCCTTATTTAATAGGATTCATCTTCTTTTAATTCATCTATCATATTCTGCCTTTATTTTTAATATCATCTCTTTTAAATTTGATAAATTCTATATATTTTTTCACTTCTTCAACTTCTGCTATACTGAGCCCATTTAATATATTGTCTTTTTCTTCAAATGTATTTTCTTTGTATTTTTTTCTCATCCCTACTATATATGTCGCTGTAGTTCCTGTAAATGCACCTAATACTGCGACTCCACTAATCATGAGTATCACAGCTATAAACTTCCCAAGACTTGTCTGAGGAGAAATATCTCCATATCCGACGGTAGTTATAGTAACAACACTCCACCAAAGTGCATCTTCAAATCTGTTTATAGAATACCCTCTTTCTGCAAAATAAATTCCTACAGAGCCTATTAAAATAACTGTAATCATAAATAAAAATACATACACAACCTTATGCTCATCAAAGAATTTATTTATTACATTTTTACCCTTACTCATAACTGATATCAGTCTAATAAATCTAAGAAGCCTAAGCACTCTAAGGGCTCTAAATTGATAAACAGGAAGAATGGATAATAACTCTAAAAAGTTTTTTGAAAAATACTCCTTCTTATTCTTACTTTTCAGTAGTCCTAGAACGTAATCTATGGCAAAAATAATTAAAACTGTAGAATCAATAAAAAGTAAATATGGATTTCCAGTAATATTAATTCTATTTAGTAAATCAAGAATAATAAGTATCGATGAAAAAATAGATATATATGGAATTATTAGCTGTAGCTTAATATGAAAACTATCTAATATATCTTTATTCATAATTTCTCCTTTGATTCATAAGAATTTGAGTTTTGTTCTTAGAATTTTAGTATAACATTATTCAAAAGCCATTGACAATTATTCCCTTTAGAGCTTATAATCAAATAGTAAAACTTAATAAAAAGCAAACTAGGTTCGAATTTTCAATTAGAAAATTTGATTAAAAGAGAAGTTGGGTGTAATTCCCACGCGGTCCCGCCGCTGTAAAAGACGAGTCTTACTCTAAAGCCACTGGGTTTAATTCCTGGGAAGGCGAGTATAGATGATGAAGCTTGAGCCAGAATAACTGCCTATTTGATAACCAATACTCTACGAGCGATAGAGGGTGATTATAAAAATTGATATTTTTGTATATTACACTCCATTTCTTTTGTAGACAGGGGTGTTTTTTTATGTCCTCCCATGAAACCAGTTTCAAAGTCTTACTCTCTTTGGGACCTCGACTCTGGTTTCATTTTTTTATTTTTTGTAAATCTTTATTCAGTATTTAATATTATACTAAATATAATTGGGAAAATATAAAAATAGAGATAACCTGGGGGTACTAAAATGGAAGACTCAAAAAGGAACACTGAAGACTTTAAAACTTTGCAAGATTCAAAATACAGCATATCAAAATATATTGAGTTTATAGGATGGGGCTTTGGATTTCTAACATTCGTCATGCTTCTTGGAGAAAGATTTAACTTGATTATGCTTGGATTTTTTATAATTTCATATGTTTCTGTATTTTTGTTAAGCCCTGTAGTGGCTATTTTTGAAAAAAGCAACGGAGAGTACATAGATTTTTTTGATAGTTTTTTAATAGGTATCAGAGGTCTTCTTACTATTTCAGGAATTGCCGCTTTTTATATGATATTTATATCTTTAGATTATGATATTTATTTTAGCTACTGGATATTTCCACTTTCTTTTTTATTTTTGATATCAATGGAAACTGTTGAAACACTGCTAAGAAAAATTTTAAATATAGAAGATAAAAGTGATAACCTAAAACATGAAGATGAATTTGAAAATGAGGAAAAAAGCTTGTGGCAGAGAACAAAAAATCTTCTCTATATAGTAGTAACTGCAGGTCTTTTATACCAGCAATATTACGAGCCAGTCCTCATTCTTAATGAAGGAGATATTGTAGCGCCCACTTCGATTTATGTAAGCTTAATAAAAAAAGATGAAATAAACCGTGGAAGTATATGGAATTATAAAGACTCCCAATCACTTATAGAATCTGACGACTCTTATTTAATAGAAAATCTATGGTCTGATGTCACTGAATCTGGTATAAAAAAGCTTAGATATGGAGAGCTTATAAACTATCAAAAAATGCAAAGAACTTATGATAGCTACTACTCTATACTTTTACTTTATGACGAAAATATAAGAACGAATACAGGCAGGGAAAATAGAGCTGAATATATTGATATTTATCCCAATGGCAATGTATATCTATTAAAATATAATTCTAAAAATTTTAAAACAGAAATATTTCCAACAAGCCTCTCTGAAGACACATTAAAATCTCTTGGTATAAATTGATTTATATTTAAATACCTAAAAAACACAAAGACAGATGCAATTTCTCCATCCATCTTTGTGTTTTTTGTTGTAAATAAAAGAAAGTAAATTTTAATTTTATAAGGATTATTTCTTCTTGAAATATTTTATTAAGCCCTCAAAAAAAATTTGTAGTATCAATAATCAAATCACATTTTGAGCTAAGATTATAAAATGATATATACTTTTCTTCTAAAGGAATCCAAATATCCTCAAATCTTTTGGCTCCATCTTCATTATTTCTTTGAATCAGTCTCTTCATTTGATTATCTTTTGAAACTGTCATAAATACAGTAAAATTATAGTTTTCATAAAGCTCTTTAGTCATGCTATATGCCCCCTCCACTATATTTATTTGTTTTGGAAGCATGATTTTTTCATCTGAAAAATCTTGTGTAAAGCATGAAAATGGTCTATAGATAACAGATTCCTCATTTTTAATAGGAAAAATAATCTCCTCTAAGAATCTCTCATGATGAATGTTTCCGCCTAGAATACTCAATCTTTCTTTTGTTCTTATGCTATTTGGAAGATAAAAATCATCTGTGTGGAAAAGATTTCCATCTACTACACTGCAAAGCTCTTTTGCAAAGGTGCTTTTTCCGCTTGCACACCTTCCATCTATTGCTATTATTATAGGTTTTTCTTTTGAAAGCTTTTCTATTTGATTTTTTATTATATCTATAAAATATTGTGGATATTTTTTTTCCATTGAATTGGTTTCCTTTTTAAAAATAAAGTAAATTACACAACAAAAATAGCTTCACTTCCTCTATTTGTAGCTCGAACTTCAAGCCTTGCATCTATTCTATCTTTGAGATCCTGAACATGGGAGATGATTCCTACAAGTCTTCCATCTTTTTGAAGATTTGCTAGGCAATCTATAGCACCTTCAAGGGATTCTGGATCCAAAGTTCCAAAGCCTTCATCTATAAATATAGTATCAAGCTGTATCCCTCCTGCATGAGATTGAACCACATCTGCAAGTCCTAAAGCCATAGAAAGTGAAGCCTTAAATCCTTCTCCCCCTGAAAGGGTTTTTACATCTCTTTTTTTGCCAGTATAATTATCAAATACTTCAAGGTCAAGACCCTGTCCTTTTCTTTTATCTCCTACATCCTCTTTCCTTACAAGCTCATATCTATTTGAAGTCATCTTTGAAAACCTTATATTTGCAGCTTCAATTATCTCTTCAAAATAAGCCCCAAGAACATATCTTTCAAAACTAATTTTTTTGTCATTGTCTCCATTTATGATTTTTGATAATCTTCCGATATCTTTAAATCTATCCTCATCTTTTTGTATTTCTCTTGTAAGTGCTTTGCATTCTAGAACTATATCCTTGTTATGACTAAGGGTTAGATAGTTCTCTTGTAGCTTTTCCGATAAGATACTCTTTAGTTTTTTCTCTTTATTTAGATTTTCAACAAGGGACGATATATCTTTTTTAGAAAGGCCTTCTGTTGATTTCATACCTTCTTCATAAAGAGTTTTTGTAGCTGCAAGCTCTTCCTCATAAAGCTTTATTTCTCTTTGGGTATTTTCTAGTTCTTTTATATCAATTTTTGAATTAAAATAATCTTCATAGGATGAAAACTTATTTAATTTTATTTGCATTTCAAGTTTTTCTTTTGATTCTGTCTTTTCAAGAGAAAGGGATTTTAAACTCTTAATACATGATTGGTTTATTCCATGTTCTCTTTGAAGCTTATCTTTGCACATATTATAGTTTTTTTCTGCCTCTTCATAATCTTTTTCCATGGCTTTTAGTTTTGACTTAAGTAAATGCTCATTTTGTATAAGATTTTCAAGAGGAATTATATTATACTCAAATTCTTTTTCTATAGCATCAAGCTTTTCTTTTTCTGCCCTGAGGTCCCCTGATTTATCACTTAATTTCCTTGATATATCTTTTAGGTTAGATTCAAGATTTTTTAGCTGTATTTCAATATCGTTTTTCTCTTTTTTTAGTAGTGCTTCTTTAAGAATCTTTTTATTTAATTCATCAATTTCACTTTTTAGATTTTTTAATGTTTCTTCAAAGTCCCTTTTAAAAATAACTAAATGGGCTTTTATTTCATCAATTTCTAAAAAGGTTTCTCCATGAAATTCTTCCTTTACAATAGGCCAGATAATATCCTTTTCCAGAGTTTTCATATCACTTTTTAACCCTGTGAGTATATCAAGATATTTCTGCTTATTGTTAAATTCTTTTTCTGCAGCTTCCTTTGCTGATTTTATAGATTTTTCATCTATATCTTCATGTTCAAGTCTTGCAGGGTTTGGATGTTCATTTGAGCCGCATACGGGACATGGTTTATCGTCCTCAAGCATCTTGGCTATAAGACCTGCTTGATTTCTTAAAAATCTATCTTCTAGAATATCATATTCATTTTTTAGTCTCTTGTATTTTATGTCTGTTTCTTCATAGATTTTACTTCCTTTGACATGTCTTTCTTTTTTTTCGGTCCAGAGCTTTATATTTTCTTCCAGTCGATTTAAGCTCTTAAATCTATTGATTAGCTTGCTTTCTTTTAACTCTAGATTTGATTTTAAATTTTTCACTTCTTGAATTTCTTCTATAGAGTTTGATATATTTTTAAACCTTTGTTCTAAGCTAACCTTGTCTTTTTCTGCTTTTAAAAATATTTCATTCATATTTTCAATATTTTGAGAGATATCTTTGATAATTTTTTCCTGATTTTCCCTTTCCATTAACTTTTCTTTTAGTTTTTCATTTTTCTCTATGTCTTTTATTAACTGGTCTTTGTCTTTTTGAAGGAGCTTCTGATCTTTAAGCCTTGTTTCAGATTGATCCATATCTGCTTTATACTGATTTAATCTTTTATCGCTTTCTTCAAGTTCCAATACTGCAGCTTCATATTTTTTTGTTATTTCAGTATATTTTTCTTCAAAAGTCTGGATTTGTAGAGCTTTTTTCCCAAGCTCTAGCTTTAGTGATTTTTGGGAATATACTTCCTTTCTATCATTTAGACTTTTAAGCTTGTCCTTGTAAACCTCTAGGCTCTCTAGTCTTTTATTTATATCCTCTGATATAGTTATTTCTTTTGATAGCTTTTCTACAAGATCTTCTGCTGATTCAAACTCCTTTTTCAAGGCGTTTTGC
The DNA here is from genome assembly GCF_017874355.1 of Acetoanaerobium pronyense. Classification (GTDB taxonomy): domain Bacteria; phylum Bacillota; class Clostridia; order Peptostreptococcales; family Filifactoraceae; genus Acetoanaerobium; species Acetoanaerobium pronyense. The sequence continues at coordinate 54,534 of NZ_JAGGLI010000014.1, read as the reverse complement.
TGATTCTCTGACTTAGTAATAAATTCTTCAAACTTATTGAGCACCGAGATGATGTCTATATACTGAGCATCTATCATAGATTTTAACTCTTCATCCTCTTTTACTTTAAAGGCTCTGATTCTAGATGCTCTTTGTCTTTGAATTTCATCAATAGCTTTTTTTAAGGCATTTCCTCTTTCTTTAATTTCATTTTGAATTTCTGAAAACATGTTGGTTCCAAATATTTTTCTAAATATATCTTCTTTTTTATCACTATCAGATACAAGTAATTTTTTGAATTCTCCTTGGGGAATCATAAGAAGTTGTTTGAACTGCTCTGACGTAATTCCCAAAATATCTTCTATCTCCCTTGTAACTTCTTTTGGACCTGTGATTACTTTGGAGTTTGGAAGTTTTAGCTCTGCACTTGATTTACTTTCTGTAAGTCCTTCTCCTCTTTGCTTTGCCCTAAAATATTGAGGGCTTCTTTTTATATAATAAATATTATCTCTAAGAGAGAAAAAAAGCTCGACTTCGGTTGGAGTATCTATGCTTGCAAAATCACTTCTCAGAGATTTTCCCTCTCTATCACTACCACTTGGTTCTCCATAAAGAGCAAAATTGATGGCATCAAAGATAGTTGTCTTTCCGGCTCCTGTATTTCCTGTTATTACAAACATACGCTTGTCCTTTAAATGGGTTTCAAAATCCAGTTCTTGTCTCTGAGCATATGGTCCAAATCCACAGATAATTAGTTTTTTTAGCTTCAACCTTAGTCACCTCCCCTCTCACATTTTTCTATAATATCAGTCATTATCAATATATCTTGAGGATTACATTTTTCTCCAACCATATCTTCATAAAACTGTTCAAATAAATCAAGCTTTGACTTTTGCTTGATTTGTTCAGAGCTTATTTTAGATTCAGATATTTTAAGTCTTTCTCTTCTTTCTACTCTGACTAGCTCCATTACGTTTGGATAGACTGCTCGTAATTTTGCCATAGGGTCTATTAGCTCTCCTACGTCTTCAAGCTCAGCCTTTATATAATCTTCATAGTTTAGACTTTCCTGATTGTTCTTAGTTATTAAATCTTCGAGATTTCCTTTTATTATTCTAAAATCTCTTAGAGGTTTTAATGGTTTGAATTCTATAGTTACCTCTCCGTCTTTATCCATTTTCACTATAGTAATACCCTTATTTTGATTGACTTCCGAGAAGGAATACTTCATTAATGAACCACTATATCTTGCTTTATTGGATCCTACCTTTTGAGGGCCATGAAGGTGTCCCAGAGCAGTATAGTGAAACTCTTTGAAATGCTCGATACTTACATATTCACTTCCCCCAATTGAAAGTGGCTTTTCCGATTCACTTTCTGTAAGATGCTCAAACCCTTCTTTTCCAAATCCAGTTATATATCCATGGGCTATTGCAACATTTCTTTTAGTTGGGTCTAAATCTTTTTTTATGGACTCCATAATTTTTCCCATTGCATCATCATGGTTTTTTATGGTTTTATCCTCAAAAAACTCTCTAATTATCACAGGATCTACATAGGGGATAGGGTAAAAATCAACTTCCCCATTCTCATCTTTTAAAGTGATTTTTTCGGTTTCTGGGGTTAGAGTCCCTTTTAAATAAAGACCACTGCTTTTTAGGATTTCACTTCCAAACCCTATCCTTTCATTACTATCATGATTTCCTGCTATTGCAATTATCGGCGTCTTAAGCTCTACTATTATTTTTCTTAGAGACTTATTCATAAGTTCAATTGCATGTATAGGTGGTACAGATCGGTCATATATATCTCCAGCTATTATTAGTACATCTGGTTTTTCTTCTTTTATAGACTGAAATATTTGTTCAAGCAAAAACCCTTGATCTTCTGTCATATAATATCCATTGACCAGTTTTCCTATATGCCAGTCTCCCATGTGAAAAATTTTCATAAAAAGACCTCCAAATCAGTTCTGATATCTTGCTTTCCTAATATATAAAGATGGACTATTCATCAGTATTATTGATAAAAATATAAGGGATGCACCTGCTATGTTTCCAGATTTTATAGGTTCTTTTAAAATAAAAGCTGCAATAAGGATAGACACTATAAGCTCTACAGATGCTATGACTCCAAGCTTTGAAACCTGCACATTATGAAGAGATGGTATATAAAGACTGTATGGAAGTACAGCTACAACTACGCTAAATACTATAAGCAATAGAATAAGTGACGGATTTTTAAGTTCTCCAATAATCGCAAAAGGATTTGCAAAAGGAAGGAGTACTAAGGCCCCAAACATAAAACTGTATATAATGATTGTAAATGGGTTATATTTTGATGCAGTTTTTTTGCTAAGGGCTGGCATCAGAGAATATCCCAAAGATGCTACTATTCCCATAGTTATTCCCATAAAATCACTTTGAAGGACAGAAAAGTCTCCACCTGTCACCCCTAAAATACATCCAAAAAAACAGATTCCCACAGATATTATTTTCTTCTTATCAGGAATCTCTTTATACATAAACGTCCCAAGAATAAACATAAATACAGGTGAAAGATAAAGAAGTACCACAGCTGTAAAGCTTCCTACTCTTTGAATAGCTTGGAAATAAGCTATATTAAAAATCCCCTGTGAGATAACTCCTATGACAAATGATGAAAAAATCCCCTTTTTATCGATTTTAAGGACAGATGGGTCTTTAAGTGCAAATATAACCGTTAAAATAATAAAGCCAAGGAATAACCTAGAGAATGCTACCATCTCTGAGGTTAGACCAAAGCTAGTTAGTGTCTGGACTAATATTCCTATAGTTCCCCATAGTCCGCCTGCCACCGCAATTTTTATATAGCTTTTAGTAGAGCTTTGCATAGTATTTCCTTTCTTTAGTCAAATATTTTATGATAATCTTTCTTCAAATTCTTTATAAATTTTTTCTAGAGCTATTTTATATGTATTATAAACCTCATCATTGAAACATACAAAGAAAACTTTTTCAATCAGGTCCTCTCCATATATTTCAAGGATATTAATTACTGTAGTAAGGGCTATATGTGAAGCTTCCTCAACGGGATATCCATAGGCTCCTGTACTAATAGATGGAAAAGCAAGTTTTTTCAGTCCATGTTCGAGGGCAAGATTTAAAGAATTCATATAACACTCCTCTAGAAGTTCCTCTTCTTTATGGTTCCCTCCCTCCCATATAGGTCCTACCGTATGTATTATATAATCAGATGGAAGATTATAGCCCTTTGTAATCTTTGCTTCTCCTGTCTTGCATCCGTTTAGTTCTTGGCATTCCTTTAAAAGCTCTTCGCCGGCTTTTTTGTGAATCGCACCATCAACTCCAGAGCCTCCAAGCAAAGTATTATTGGCTGCATTTACTATGGCATCAATTTTGAGTTCAGATATATCTCCCTTTATTATTTTTATCCTATTTTTTATTTCATGTTTTTCTATGACCTCTACATCCATCATATAAAACATCTCCTTTTATATTTATTTTAAAGCATTTATAATTAAATCTTTACCAGTTTTTCTTTAGGTACTCAAAATGCAAATGAGAATAAAGACTATTGTAGACAGGGGTTACTGTTATTTTGTTTTCCCTTATCATCCATACATCGCTATGGGATGCCTCTTCTTCTAGTATAGGCTCTCCACCAATAATATACTCGAATACCCCTTCTTTAATTACTTTTTTTGCTATGACATTTTCATAGTCTCTTCTTCCAAGAGATGTAATTGCAAATTCATGGGCATTTTCAATATCATGGGGAAAATTTATATTGAGAATAAAATTACCTATATGGTTTCTTTTAGTTAGGTACTCTTTAATAAATTCCTCAAATTTGTCACAGATTTTTTCATAGTCTTCTTCATTATCATGAAATGAACAAAATGAAACAGCAATCGAGTTTATATTTTGATAAAGACCTTCAAGGGCAGCAGATACCGTTCCTGAATAAAACACATCAGTTCCAAGATTCGGTCCTCTATTTATTCCACTAATTAGTAAATCAAATTTTACTTCACTAAAAATCCCTTCTATTCCTATCTTTACGCAGTCAGTAGGAGAGCCAGAAAGACTATAGGCGTTTATACTGTCTCCCATATCATGCAATTTTGCAATAAGAGGCTTTTTTATAGATATACTCCTAGACATACCACTATATTCCTTGTCAGGGGCAACAACATAAACCTGTCCAAACCTTCTCATAGCTTTTGCAAGCATTCTAATCCCTAATGCATCTATACCGTCATCGTTGGTTATAAAAATATTCATAAACTCCTCCTCAAGCTTTTTACTAAGAATATTATACCTTATTTTCAAGGCTAATTCTCAGATAAATGCATAAATATACTTATTTCACAATAAAAAAATAAACCTCTTTATAGATGAACTTATATTCCAAATTAATTAGATATGAATCATCAAAAGAGGTTTATTTAATTTTGAAAGCTATTTATTTTTCATTTCCAACAAAAAATAATGTTATGGCTCCTGGACCTAAGTGAGTCCCTATTATAGGCCCTATGGGGCTTATATGTATTTTTTCTATTCCATACTCAGCTTTTATCATATCTCCCAGCATTTTAGCTTCTTCATAAGCTTGAGCATGACATATAAAAATTTCATTATTTTCTTCAAGTACCATACGTTCTTGCATGATTTCAAAAAGGCTTTTAATTGATTTTTTTCTTCCCCTTACATTTTTTACTGGTATTAGCTTTCCTTCGCTATTCACATGAAGCACTGGCTTTATACTAAGAGTACTTCCTATAGTAGCCTTCATAGAGCTCATTCTTCCTCCTCTAGCAAGGTGATGAAGGTCATCTACTGTAAACCAGTGACAAATTCTATCCATGTTGGACTGAGCCCAGTTTTCCCCATCCTCAATACTAAAGTTTTCTTCTTTTTTTAGCTTTGCAACTTTATAGGTAAGTAACCCCTGCCCCATAGCTGCAGCTTTTGAATCTATTGTGATTATCTTTCTATCTGGATATTCTGCCTCTAGCTCTTTCTTTGCAAGAATTGATGAGTTATAAGTTCCACTAAGTGCTGAGGAAAAGCAGATGTAAAGTATATCTAATCCTTCATCTAGGTACTTTTTAAAAAAATCAAGGTAAGTGCTCACTGTTATTTGTGAAGTGGAGCATTTAGCTCCTTTTTTTAACATATCATAAAATTCTTTGTCATCGAAGCTTGAATCTGTAGAGCAGTAGGTTTTTAATGCTCCATATATGGTATATTCCATAGGTATGACTTTTATACCCATACTCTGTGCAATATCCTTTTGAAGATCAGCGGTCGAATCTGTTATTATTACATATTCTTTCATTTTAAAAATGACTCCTTCCCAATATCGCCTGCTAAGAGTTAATCTCAACAAGTGCTTCTTTATGGCTTTTTATTGTATAATCTAGATGCTCATCTGTAAGAACAGTATTCATAAACATAGCTTCAAACTGTGCTGGTGCAAGTAAAATATTTCTTTTGAGCATCTCTCTAAAGTATATGCCATACATTTCATTGTCTGCCCTTTGAACATCTTTATAGGAGTCAATCGGTCCGCCAGTAAAAAACATGGATATCATAGATCTGTATCTATTTACAGTGATTTCAAGACCTAAATCACTTATATTCTTTTTAAATCCTTCTTCTAGTCTTTTGGCTTTTCTTTCAAGGTCCGTATATATATCTTTATTGTCCCTAAGCCTTCTAAGGGTTTTTAGTCCTAGATACATTGCAAGGGGATTTCCTGAAAGAGTTCCAGCCTGATATACTCCACCAAGGGGAGATACTATGCTCATTATGTCTTTTCGGCCTCCATATGCCCCTACTGGAAGTCCTCCTCCTATTATCTTTCCAAAGCATACCATATCTGGTTTTATATTAAAAGTCTCTGAAGCACCACCATATGCCAGCCTAAATCCAGTTATTACTTCATCAAAGATAAGAATAATACCTTCTTTTTTAGTTAATTCTCTAAGATCTTCCATAAATTTTTGAGTAGGAGGCACTACTCCCATATTTCCAGGTACAGGCTCTATTATTACAGCAGCTATTTCACCCTTATTTTCATCTATGGCATTTTGTACTGATTCAATTGAGTTAAATTCGCATACTATAGTATCCTTAATTACATCCTTTGGAACACCTAAACTGGTTGGCGCATTATATGTTAATGTTCCTGAACCTGATTTTACTAAAAGACAATCAGAATGTCCATGATAGCATCCCTCAAATTTTATAAATTTATCTTTTCCTGTATAGCCCCTTGCAGTTCTTATGGCACTCATTGTAGCTTCTGTTCCAGAGTTTACCATCCTTACCATTTCGCAGGCAGGGTAGGCATCTGATATTTCCTTTGCCATCTCAACCTCAATAGCTGATGGGAGTCCATAGGTTACTCCTTTGTCAAGAGCCTCAATAAATGCACTTCTCATTTCACTATCTGAATGTCCAAATATAAGAGGTCCCCAAGATGATATAAAATCTATATATTTATTTCCATCTACATCATAAAGATATGCTCCTTCCCCTTTTTCTACAAAGATTGGCGCCTTATCTACAGACCCAAATGCTCTTACAGGGCTATTAACTCCTCCAGGAATAAAGTTTTTTGCTATCTCAAATAGATTATTTGAATTTGTGCGCTCCATATTTCCCTCCCAAATTTAATTATTTATTATAGCATCTTTGCTATATCTTTAGCAAAATAAGTAATTATGATGTCAGCTCCTGCTCTTTTTATGGATATTATAGATTCATAAATTACAGCTTCATTCATAATATTGTTTTCTACAGCACTCTTTATCATAGCATATTCTCCGCTCACATTATAGGCTGCTATAGGTATATTAAATTTATCCTTTGCTCTTCTTATTATATCAAGGTATGAAAGAGCTGGTTTTACCATTATTATATCTGCCCCATCTTCTATATCAAGTTCAATCTCTCTTAAAGCCTCATCTGAATTGTGGATATCCATTTGGTAACTTTTTCTATCTCCCTTGCCTGGAGATGACGAAGCTGCTTCTCTAAAAGGCCCATAAAATGCAGATGCATATTTTGCGCTATATGCCATTATAGGTATATGACTAAAATCTTTTTCATCTAAAAGAGTTCTAATGGCTCTAATCCTTCCATCCATCATATCTGATGGCGCAACCATATCAGCCCCTGCTTTTGCATGACTAAGGGCTATCCTTGCAATGTAGTCTAGTGTTATATCATTTAATACATCGCCCTTTTCTGAAAGGATACCACAGTGTCCATGGGATGTGTATTGGCACATGCAAACATCTGTAATTACATAAAAATCAGGGTGATTTTCTTTTATTTTTCTTATTGCCTTTTGAACTATTCCTTGTTCATCAAAAGCACCACTTGCTACTTCGTCCTTATGATAAGGAAGGCCAAATATTATGACCCCCATTATGCCAAGGCTTTTCAGCTCTTTTATCTCATCATCTAGCATATCTACAGAGTAATGATAGCAGTCTTTTAGGGATGGTATTTCTTTTTTTATACCTTCTCCTTCTACTACAAATAATGGATATATAAGATCATTTTTGCTTATATGGGTCTCTCTTACAAGTGCACGTATATTATGGTCTCCTCTGAGTCTTCTTGGTCTTTTATTCATGGCTTTTCACCTCATTTAGTATAGCATTAACTACACCTTCTATATCATGCTTTTCTGCTTCTATATAATCAGTAAAACCATTGTCCCTTAAAGTATTACTTGTAATAGGCCCTATAGATACTAGCTTGGCTCTTTTTATATTCTCCTTTTGAGAATCATCAAGCATAGAATAAAAATGATTTACAGTAGAGGAGCTTGTAAATGTAATAAAATCCACTTTATCATCTATAGAGTCTTTAATCTCATCTCCAATAACTTCTATTTCATTTTTATATATCTTGACTTCCTTTACCTCGCATATTTCTCCAAGGGTTTCTTTTAGTACATTTCTTGCACCCTCTGCACATGGTATAAGTATTTTGCTAGATTTGTCTATATGTTTTTTCATCTCATCTGCAAGTGATTCTGCTATAAATCTTTCAGGCAATATATCTGCCTTTAAAGAATATTTTAAAAGCTCCTTTGCAGTAGAGCTACCAACTACTCCTATCTTTAGATGAGAAATAGCTCTAATATCTTTGACATTCATAAGGTTTTCCATAAAAATATTAACTGCATTTTGACTTGTGAATATTATATGAGTATATTCCCTTAGCTCATTAATTTCTTTTGCCAATAGCTCTTCATTTACTGGAGATATTTTTATGGAAGGACATTCTATTACTCTGGCTCCTAAATCCTTGAGTCTGCTAACTAAAAGACTGCTCTGAGCTCTTGCTCTTGTCACTACAATCTTCTTTGAGTGGAGAGGTTTTTTTTCAAAAAAATTCAATTTGTCCCTCAGGGCTATAGTTGTTCCTATGGCTATTAGACTAGGTGGTTTTATATGGCTCGGTAACCCATTTTCATCTATAGTTTTAAGGTCAGTAATAAAGGTACTTTGCTCGGGAAGAGTTGCAAGTGATACTATTGCTACAGGTGTAGATGGATTTTTCCCTTCTTTTAGAAGCCCCTTTACAATAAATTTTGCATTTGATACTCCCATATAAAACACTAGGGTTCCATCAAGTTTAGCTAAAGCTTCATAATTGAGTTCATCTTCTTCTGACTTAAGGTGTCCTGTAATAAGATGTAGTGATGAGGCGTGGCCTCTATGGGTTATAGGAATTCCTGCATAGGCAAGTCCACCTATTCCAGATGTTATCCCTGGAATCACCTCAAATTCTATTTTATTATCATAAAGAAGTTCTCCCTCTTCTCCACCTCTTCCAAAAACATAGGGATCTCCCCCCTTTAATCTAACTACAATTTTCCCTTCTTTGGCTTTATCAACTAGAAGCTGGGATATATTTTCTTGGGTCATAGTATGGTCCTTAGACGCTTTTCCCACATATATTAGCTCTGGATTTTTGGTTGAATGGTTTAAAAGCTCAGGGTTAGCCAATCTATCATATACTATAACCTCTGCTTCTTTAATAGCATTAAGACCCTTTATGGTGATTAATGATTCATCTCCAGGGCCTGCTCCAACAAGGTAAACTTTTCCGTATTTCATACTATACCTCCAAGGTTTTTTTGATTTTTTCGCCAAGCTGAGTCCCTAAAGATTCAGCATTTTTTGAAAGTCCAGTAATTTTATCTTTTATTAACTTATTTCCATCTTTGTCTCCATATATACCGTATATGGTTATATTTTCATTTTGAATTTCACAGTATGCTCCAACCGGTACATGGCATCCACCGTCTACAGCCGCTAAAAAAGCCCTTTCTGCCCTATACTGAATCCTTGCACTACTATCTTCTGCCTTCATAAGTATATCTATTATCTTTTGGTCGTTCTTTCTTGTCTGAAGGGCCAATATCCCTTGACATGGAGCTGGTATAAATTCTATTTCATCCATATATTCAGATACTTCAGATTCTCTTCCTATTCGCTTTATTCCTGAGGCTGCTATCATTATAGCATCAAGATTTTCGTCCTTGAGTTTTCTTATTCTTGTATCTATATTTCCTCTGATAGGATAAAATTCTGCATTTGGAAAAATCATTTTTAGCTGATGTACTCTTCTTTTACTTCCTGTCCCTATGGTGATATTTTTTAATGCTTTTAGCTCTTCATAGGAACATCCTTCTTTTATTATAAGTACATCCCTTGGGTCTTCTCTTTTTGGTATCACAGGAAAATCTAGCCTTTGATCCATAAGGGTTGGCATATCCTTCATGGAGTGAACTGCCATATCAATCTTTCCAGCTATAAGCTCTTCTTCTATTTCCTTTACAAATATCCCCTTGTCATTCATTTTATGAAGAGGAATATCCTGTATCTTATCTCCCTTTGTTTTAATTATTTTTATCTCAAACTCCACATCTTTATTTAGACTTTCAAGTTTTTTTACAATTAAAGATGTCTGGGTAAATGCCAAATGACTACCCCTTGTTCCCACAATTATCTTCATATGATTTTAACTCCTCTTTATTCATGAAAGGGAGCCTTTTTAGAAGCTCCCGTTTTTCATTATCTTTTATATTCATTTTTTTTATTTTTTCTCTTGCTCTCCCCATGAGCTCAATACTATCAGTATCTAAGCCACTTACAATATCTTCAAGCATTTCCTTTACAAGTCTTGAATATGCTGGACTATTTCCAGATGAAGATATGGATATTATAAGCTTCTCTTTTTCAATTACAGAAGGATTTATAAAATCAGAATCCATTCCTTCGTCTGCTCTTAGGCAAAGTATTCCAAGATCCTTAGCCTTTAGAGCTATATATTCATTTAAATCCTTATCACTTGTACATACAAAAATAAGGGTCTTTCCTCTTAGAATATCTTCGTCTTTTCCTATTTCAAAATCATTTTTCCTAAAATCAATAAAAGGTAAGATATTTTCAATTAAATTACTTTTTCTTGATTTTCTTTCAGACAATGCCATGTTTAATTTTTCCTGATTTTTACCCATTACTGTAAGTTTGCAGCCTGTATTTAAAAGTCCCATAGTCTTTCTTGTACCTACTTTTCCTAGACCTATTACAAGAACTTCTTTTTCTTTCAGATTAAGTAGTATCGGATATAGACTCATATCAGCTCAAATCAAAGAGTTCGTCTAAAACTCTTATATACTCTTCTCTTTTATTTTCTTCTTTCGTCTCTTTTAAGGCAATTATAGGCTCTCTTACAAGTCGCTTAAGGGCTGAATTTATCATCTTTTCTACAATCTTTTTTTCCCTGCATGGCAAATCCATTTTTCTGTATATGTAGGAAATAGTGTCTCTTTGTATCTCGTCACATCTTTCGTTTAAAGATTTTATTATTGGATCAGCCTTTATAGTATCTTTCCAACTGTTAAAGCCTACTATACTCTCATCAATAAGTTTTTTTGCCTTTACTGAGAGTTCTTTTCTAAGTCTTTCATTTTCTTCTGACGTCTTTTTAAGGCTGTCAATATCAAATAAAGTTATCATAGAATCAGACAGGATGTCATGTTCTATATCTCTTGGAAGAGCTAAATCAAGGGCAAAGAGTTCTTTTTTCCTTGGCTTTATTTCTGATTTTTTCACTACAATATGACTTGACGCTGTAGATGATATAAGTATATCCACCTCGTCAATATATTTATATTTTTCATCATAATAAACTTCTTTTACAAAAGGATACTGCTCTATTATATCCCTTATTTTTCCAGATTTTCTATTGCAGCAGTATATTTCCTCTACCTCTTCTTCAATAAGATGATTAAGAGCAAGTCTTCCCATCTTTCCAGTTCCTATAATAAGGGCTTTTTTTCCTTTTAGGCTCCCCATTCTTTCTTTTAAAAACTTTACCCCGATATAGCTAAGGGATAGAGGGTTTTCTGAAATTTTATAGGTGGATTTTATGTTTTTTGCTGTTGTTATAGCTTCCCTGAAGAGTTTGTTAAGGATTTTTTTACTTCCCTCAAGCTCCATGGATGTCATAAGTGCATCTTTGATTTGACCCAGTATCTGATCTTCTCCAAGTACTATTGAATCAAGTCCGCTACATACCCTGTAAAGATAATCTATCGCCTGATCCCCTTTCATATGAAAAAGGTAGTTTTTTATCTCTTCTTTTTTGAAATAGTCTCCATAGAAGTCCATGATTTTTGTTACTGAATCTTCTATATTATTTGAAGCTATGTATATTTCACTTCTATTGCATGTGGATAATATTACTACCTCTTCTATACCCATATCAAGTATTAGTGATATACCTTCTATTTTTTTGGCTTCAGAAAAAGAAGCCATCTCTCTCACTTCAATAGGAGCCTCTTTATGGGATATTCCTACAACTGCAATTTCCAATCCATTCACCTCTTTATATTCCTTATCAAATCTTTTATATCTTCCATATTATTTGTCTTTTGAGGATAGTCTAATTTTGGTCTTGAGACAACTATAAGAGGGATATTTAGCTCTTTACATGCCTCATATTTTTCAGTAAAGCCTCCTGCCTTACCACTTTCTTTTGTTATCATTACATCTGCTTTTGCAAGGATAAGCATCTCTTTGTTAAGCTCTTTACTAAATGGACCTTCCATTGCAATAATACAGTTATTTTCATATCCTAACTCTTCGCATTTCTTTATTATATTACTTTTTGGAAGTATTCTTAAATAGATTTTTTCAAAATCATTTATATAATTTATATATTTATCAGCGTTGTTACTTCCAACTGATAAAAATAATCTTTTTCCTAGGGACTTAGCAATCTCAGCTGCTTCTTCATGGGTGTCTGTAGTTTGTACATCAAGGGATGAAGTGTCAGACTCATCCCTTTCATATCTGATATATTTTGTCTGAGTTTCATTTGCCGCCCCTATGGCATTTTTAGAAACCTCAAATGCATAGGGATGGGTAAGATCAACTATGAGTCTTATATTTTTCATAGCTATAAGATTTATCATATCTTCTTTATTTAATCTTTTAACACAAAGATTTTCTTTAAATTCTTTAAACTGTTTTTCTCCATAGTCAGTTGCAACTGTTAGAATATAGCTCTCGTTTGAGTCCTTTAAGTACCTGCACAAACCATGGGTTTCGCTGGTGCCTCCAAGTACTAGAATCATACTTTATATCCTCTAGGTGTAATCATATTGTTGTTTTCTACATAGGTAGAGCTATTTCCTATTATTACGATAGATGTCATATCGACAACTGTATAATCAATTTCACCTATTGTAGTAATTATTTTTTCTTCCTTTTCCCTTGCTGCATTTTTTACTATCCCTAAAGGAGTATCTATTTTTCTATGTTTTTTTATGATTTCTATTGCTTTCTCAAGATGCCCTTCTCTGCCCTTGCTTCTTGGATTGTAAAGGCATATTACAAAGTCTCCTTCAGATGCCATAGCTATTCTTTTTTCAATAAGCTCCATTGGAGTCAAAAGGTCGCTTAGGCTTATGTGACAATAATCATGCATCAGAGGAGCTCCAAGTATTGCAGAAGCCGCAGTACTTGCCGTAACTCCAGGAATTATATTGACCTTCATATCATCACCGTTTAGAAGCTCAAGAATAAGTCCAGCCATTCCATATACTCCAGCATCTCCACTACTAACTACAGATACTATTTTTCCTGTTTTTGCTATTCTTATAGCCTCTTCGCATCTTTGAACTTCCTGTTTCATTCCATTTGAAACTATTTCCTTGTCCTTTATTATAGGCATTATAAGATTAGTATATGTCTTGTATCCAACTATCACATCAGACTCTTCAAGTGCACTTTTGGCCTTAAAAGTCATCATTTCCAAATCTCCAGGGCCTATGCCAACAACATTTATCAACTAAATTCCTCTTTTCTGTTTTTATTTAAAAATCCCATCCAAGGGCAAGAGTTATACCTTTGAACATTGCTTTTGGTACAATCACTCTTCCATTTGAAGCTATATATGCACAGGGCTCAGCAACTGCCTTCACCCCAGTAATTGACTCTACAAAACTTGAACCTGACAGTTCTTTCATTTTATCTATATTATACAGTATTTCATCACTGGAAAATGTAACAAATGGTACATTCAGATGATTAGATAGCTTTATTATTCCAGCTTCATCTTTTTTTAGTTCTATACTATATATTCCTTTGATAGATTTTTTTTCAAGTCCATAAGTATCCATTAGAGTTTCAAAAGCTAGATTTATCTCTTCAAAAGATGTTTCTCTTTTACACCCAATTCCTATAGAGATACATCTAGGTACAAGCTTGAAGTAATCTTTATTTTTTAGAATATCTAAAATCAACTCAAAATCTTCTTTTAAAAAGTCTCTATCATAAAAATCATTTATTCTTTTTTTTATTAAAGCTTGATTCTCTCTTATAGCTAGGTCCTTGATTAAAAGGCTATAATCGAAAGGGGATATATGGGTGATAGAGGTTTTGTCCTTTAAGTCTTCTTTGGATTTGACCTCTTTAAATCCCCTTGTATCTATATTATAGTTCTTCAAATCCATAGCAGAATAAAGATTTATACTTTCTTTTTCTGCTAAAAGGGAGTTGAATTTTGTATAAAACCCCTTATCAGAAGGTCTTATTGCATCTAACTTTTTAGCTATGATATCAACTGCTCCAACTTTATTTACGTCTGTGGCTGTTGTGATTACAGCCTCACATCCGATATGCCTTGATAGGTGTCTAGTTAGCTCATTTGCACCCCCTACATGACCCCCTAAAAGGCTTATCATATAGTCAAGGTTTTCATCTCCCACAAGGACAGCTGGATCATAAAGTTTATCCCCTATATGCTTTGATATGCTTCTTACCACTATCCCTGTCGCCATTATAAATATAAGATGACTGTGATTATAAAATGCTTTTTCAAGGATTCTCGAAAACTTTTCTTCGTAAAAAACCATGTTTTTACAGGCTTCTTTATCTTTTGCTTCAGATTTGAGCTTTAAGGGAGCATATATAAGAGGATTTTCATTACTTAAATCCTCTTCAAATTTGTTTTTTATAAGTGCTTCTTGAATTTTTAAGCCTGAACTAAGACCTTTCTTTGTCAAGGCTAGAATTCCTATACTCATGAACAAACTCCTTGTCATAAAGCTTAGAATAGTTATAATCATCACCTAAAAAGTCTCCAACAAGAATCAGAGCTGTCTTTTTGATATTTGCTTCATTTACCTTTTCTGCTATATCAAAAAGCTTTCCTTTAACTACCTTTTGATCAGGCCATGTAGCCTTATATATAACAACGCAAGGTGTTGTTTCTTCATATCCTCCCTCTGTAAGCTCCTTTACTACATCTGCTATGGAATGGACAGATAGGAAAATTGCCATGGAAGTTTTGTGAGCCGCAAATGATCTTAGGCTTTCTTTTTCAGGAACAGGAGTCCTACCTTCCATTCTTGTGATAATAACGCTCTGTGATATCTCAGGAACTGTGTATTCTACATTAAGAGCTGATGCTGCTCCCAAAAACGAACTTACTCCTGGAATTAACTCGTATTTTATATTTCTTTTATCAAGCTCTTCTATTTGTTCTCTTACTGAACCATATATGGAAAAATCTCCTGTTTGAAGTCTTACTACAAGTTTTTCTTCCTTAACTCCTCTTTCCATCACGTCTATAATTTCATTTAAGTCCATATATGCACTATTATGTACTTCGCATCCTTCTTTACAGTAATCAAGAAGCTCAGGGTTTACAAGCGAGCCTGCATATATTACTATGTCCGCTTTAGAAAGTACATTATGTCCTTTAAGAGTTATAAGCTCCTTGTCTCCAGGTCCTGCCCCCACAAAATATATTTTCATTAGTTTTCCCATCCTTTATTTATAAGTATTGTTGTAAAATAGGATATATCTTTTTCATCTATATTTTCAAAATCAGTGTATACCTTTTTATCTTCTTTAGATGAGTTACTTACAACTATGGAACATTTTTCTAATTTTTCCTCTTTGATAATATCTATTACTTCATGGAAGTTTTTGTATACCTTCATTATAACTAGGGATACTTCTTCCTTTATGTATTTTTTTAGCTTTTCTGTGCCTATGGTTGCAGGTACTACAATAAGAGGATTTTCTCCTTCTACCAGAGGAAAATTTTCTGATGATGCAATATCTAAAAACGAGGTAATTCCAGGGATTGTCTCTATGTTTATTTTATTCTTAAGAAGTTTAAGAAGATAAATATAAGTGCTATATACCATAGGATCTCCTATAGTTACAAAGCCTACATTTTTTCCCTCCCTTACATCATTTTCTATATCATTTGCAATACTATCCCAAGCTTCATTTAATTCGTCCTGATTGTAATTCATAGGAAAGTGTCTTTCTTTTATTTCAAGATTACTCTTTAAGTAGTCCTTTACTATATTATGGGCTACGCTTTTTCCTTCTTTTTTTGCTGTAGGGACATAAAGTATATCTATTTTTCCAAGAGCTTCTACTCCCTTCATAGTTACTGCTTTAGAGTCTCCTACTCCTACTCCTATTCCATAAAAAACTGCCATTTTTTCACCTCATGTTTTATTTTTTTGTTGTCTTGATTATAAATGTTGGGTTATTGGGCTTCAAATAAGTATACGGCCCTATATCAGTAAGCTTATTTATATTAACAAGGGAGCCTTCTGGTTTTTCAAAGCCGTCGTGATTTTTGATATATTCCATGGATTTTGTAAAATTTTCTATAGTTATGAAATTCATAACTAAGACTCCATTTTGATCCATTAACTCATATGCCCACTTTATAACAGATGATGGATCACCCTTAGTTCCTCCTATAAAAATCCTGTCAAAAGTTTCTGTAATACGGGAGGATGGAGCTTTATCGTTGATAAACTCCACTCTCTCCTTAAGCTTTTTCTTTTGACAATCAAGTCCTTCAAGATTTAAAAGAGAAAGCTTAAAAGCTTCTTCACTTGTCTCTATGGCTTTAATTTTCATAGATAAATTCAGATGAGCTGCCTCAAGAGAAATACTTCCTGTACCAGAACCTATATCAAGAAGCTTTTTTCCAGAGACTATATCCAGATAACCTAGTGCTATATACCTTATCTCCTCTTTTGTCATTGGTACATTTTGTTTCCTTGAAAAAACTTCATCATTCATATAGTTCTCCTTTTATTATAAGGACTACGCACATGCTATATTGTCTAGTTTTATCCAGCTCAGATGTTTTGCATATTGTTATTTTTTCATCTTCATATGATAGATTCTCTCCAATTACTATATATGGGTCCATTCCTATATATTGATATACCTCTGCAATATATACAGGACCCCTTCCAGCATCTGTCATAAAAGCAATTTTTTCCATTCCCTGAAGTATATCTATATCTATGTCTTTTCCATGAGATGATGTAATATAAACGTCATTCATGGGAATTTTTGCCTTTGCAAACAAATACTGAACAGAGCTTATACCAGGTACTAGTTCCACTTTTATATCCAAATTGTCTCTGAATATTTTGTCAACATATTTTCCAATCCCGTATAATGAAGGCTCACCAGATGCAAGAACTACAATACTTATGTCTTTATTTTTGAAGGTTTCGTCAAGGAGCATAGCCTCAAGCCTATCTATTTTTTCGTATTCAATCAAAGTTCCAGAATTTTCAATATGGCTTATTGCTTCAATTTGTCTTTTATGGCCATATACAATATCTGCTTTTTCTATTTTTAGCTGTCCTTCTAAAGTAAGGAATCTTGAATTTCCCGGTCCTATTCCAACCACAGTAATCATTTTATCCCAACCTTTCTAATAATTTTTCGGCTTGTCTACTCGTTCCAATTGGGTTTCCTTTTAAGTCAAAGATAATGATTTCAACATTTACTTCATCATAGGTATGCCTTTTAGCTTTTTGGGCAGCTATATTCGCCAAGATATCAAACAATGATTCATATCCATAGTCTCTAATATATGAAAGGGCCTCCTCTGCAGTAAGGGAATCCATTACAAGTTTTATAAGTTTAAGTGGAGCTCCCATCAAAGCAAGGTTCGATGCAATTATTTCATTTTTGGCATCAGCAACGTGACTATGAGTGTTGAAAATCCCTCCTGCCAGCTTGACTATCTTCCCTATATGGCCTCCAATTAGTATATCCTTAATCCCAAGAGCTGCTCCTTCTCTTAACATATACCCTATAAAGTTACTGCAAATACAGATATTTTCTTTATCTGCCCCCATAGAAATAATGAATTTTTCACCCATATTTCCAAAGGTATATCCTAGGGAGTCTCTTTTCTTCATTACAAGCTCAGCCCTTAAAGAGGATTTTAATGCTTCTTCACTCATAGGCTCTACTATTCCAGTTGTACCAAGTATAGATATTCCACCTTCTATTCCAAGTCTTGGATTGAAGGTCTTTTTACTTATTTCAATTCCATTTGGTACTGATATCTCAATATCAATACCACCATTTGGAAATAATTTTTCAGCTTCTTTTGTTATTAGCTCAAGGGGCTTGGGATTAATGGCGGGTCTTCCAGGTGGAATCTGAAGGCCTTTTTTCGTTATAGTTCCCACTCCTACTCCACCAGATATAAAAATATCCTTGTGTGAGGCTAAAGAGACTTTAGCTATAATCTCTAAATCATTTGTAACATCTGGGTCATCACCTGCATATTTAAGTACAGAGCATGTTGCAGTTTTGTTGTCATCAGAAAGGCTGTATCCTTTTGGAAGAATATACAGCACTCTTTTAGAAAGAAGTTCCAGTTCAATAGGATGCTCTTCTTCCATATTCTTAAGTAATGAGCAGGCGCCCTTTACTGCTGCTGCGGCTGCACTTCCTGTAGTAAAACCTCGTCTTAGCTTCTTACCATCTACATTTACATATCCCAGCTGTTTTTCATAAAACTCCATATCTAATCCCTTCCTGCAAGATAATATATGACTGCATTTACTATAGCCGCAGCTACATTACTCCCTCCTTTTCTTCCAAGAGCTGCAATGTGAGCTATTTTTTGATTTGCAAGGAGGTCTTTAGATTCTACGGCTCCTACAAATCCTACTGGAACCCCTATTATTGCTGATATATTTGTATTTTCATTCATTTCCTCAATTGCTTGAAAAAGAAATGTAGGTGCATTTCCAACTACAAGTATTTTTTCTGTGTCTTCTTTAATCATTCTTTTTACTGATGCCATCGATCTTGTTAT
Organism: Acetoanaerobium pronyense; assembly: GCF_017874355.1. Classification (GTDB taxonomy): domain Bacteria; phylum Bacillota; class Clostridia; order Peptostreptococcales; family Filifactoraceae; genus Acetoanaerobium; species Acetoanaerobium pronyense. The sequence continues at coordinate 35,839 of NZ_JAGGLI010000014.1, read as the reverse complement.
ACCTTCTTTTTTTGCAATTTCAGCAGTTTCTTTATCTGAAATATAACATTTTGCAGATATTCCAAGTTTTGCAAGTGCACTTTTATTAATTCCTGAAAGAGCCATATTTGTATCTGTATAAATCGTAGCTTTTCTTTTTAGAGCCCCTAAAATCTCTTCTTTAAAATTTTCACTTATCTTAAGGTTTTTTAGGTATTCGAAATCCGCTGAAGTGTGTACTACTCTTTTTATTATAGTTTCCTCAAAATCATCTTTAAATTTGTAGCCACTATGTTCTTCATTTATTATTTCTTGAATTATTCTAAAGCTTTCAGTCTCTATCTTCATTGGTTCTTTTATATAACTTATATTAGAGTTTTCCAAAACCAATACCTCCCTTTATAATTTTTACCGTGTACATTTTATTGTAATATTCTTTAATCTCTTTACTTAAATTATTATATAAATGATTTTTATTATTATATTCATTTAGAAGTATTCCTAATACACTTCCGCTATGGGCAATATTGACTCCAAATGCTCCAGATAAAAGAGATGCATCCACTATATCCTCAAGATGAGGCTTATATAAAAGCTTCTGATTTAGAAAAGCACTCTTTATAGCCGTCTCTCCCATTTTTTTCATATCATTTTTTTCTATAGAATCTTTAAGACTTTTGAAAATTTCTTTATAGGTATTTATATTTTTACTTTTATAGTCTTCATAGGATGATATTTTTCTCATGTCGCTTGTCTCTACTGTCTCATCTGGTTCAAGTATAATAACATCCAGATCACTTAATTTTCCTATATCTTCAATCTTGTTCCCAGTGAGCGGATTTATATATGTTAGATTCTCATAATAAATTGAATCTGTAGGCTCTATTTTAGCTGCACGCTTTGTTAAATCCTCTGAATCGAGAGTAATATTTAGATAAGACATACACGCACCTAGGGCTGCTCCAATATCGGCTGTAGAGCTTGACATCCCTTTGCTTCTAGGGATATCTGAGTTTATATAGATGGATATATCTTTTAATTCATTTCTCTCGCCAAAATCTTCAAAAAAATTTTCTACTGCAAGAATAGTTTTTTGCGAACACCTAGGTCTTATATTCAAGTTATCTCTTTTTATTAAAACTGTGGAAAATTTATTGATAGTGTAGGATGTAAGAAATTCTCCATCAGTTAGATTTCCTTGGATTATTTCTCCGCAAGATGCAGGGCAATAACCCATGTGAGCATCTTTATAATCTCCATATCTTTGTTTTTTCAGCTCTTCAAAGTACTGCATTAATTCCTCCACAAATCTTTTTTATACTTTCAAAAAGATTATTGTTTTCATACTCTTTTTTAATGGCAATCCTTATATAACTATCATCTAATCCCTTAAAATCATTACAGGTTCTTATGAGTAGTCCCTTTTCCAAAAGAAGCCTTTCTTTTAAATCTGTTCCTTTAAATCCATCGTTCAATTTAAGTAAAAGATAGTTTGTCTGGGATTCTGATACTGTTAAGCCGATAGATTTGTAAAGTTCTTTAAGTCTTTGTCTTTCAATTTTATAGTATTTTTTTGACTCTATCTTAAAATCCTTATTGAAAATATGACCTACAAGCTCTTCAGCCAAGACATTGACTGTCCATGGTTCCTTAAAGAGCCAAAGTTCTTTTATAAGCTCTTTGTCATAACACACTATGTATCCTAATCTTGCTCCAGGCATACCATGAAACTTAGTTATGGCTTTAAGAACTATAATATTATCTAAAGTCTTTGATTTTTCAATAAGGCTGATATTTTCTTTTTCACTAAAATCCATAAACGTTTCATCTACAAATATATATATATTTCTCTTCGTTGCTATTTTTAAAAGCCCGGAAATATCCGCAATTTCTCCAGTAGGATTATTGGGGTTGCATAAAATCAAAAGGTCTAGATTTTCAATCTCCTTATCAATTTCATCCTCTGAGGCTTTCAAAAGCTTAAAATCAAGCTCCTTTATACTCTTTCCTCCTATTTTTGCTCCTCTTTCATATTCGCAGAAGGTGGGATTGAAAATCCCTATTTTCTTGAACCTCGGGATTTTTGTAATAAGATAAATAAGCTCTGTGGCTCCATTCCCTGGTATTATAGCTTCAGACTGTACCTCTAAAATTTTTCCAAGATTCTCTCTCAGATCTTTATATCTTATATCAGGATATATATCTATTTTTTCAGATATTTTAGTAGCCACTTCTGAAAAATTTATATTATTTTTAATAACATTAACATTGGAGCTAAAATCAATTATATTATTTTCATCAATATTGTATTTAATGGCTGAGAGCTTTACATCTGCACCATGACTTCCTGACTCTATCTCCTGCTGTTTAGCCACTCTGCAAACACTCCTTTTTGATTCTTTTTGTTTATTGCTTTTCTAATTACAATGGCTGATGTTCCATTAAACACCATAGTAAAAATTAGAGCTTTTGTCATTGTAGCTGCAATATCTACTCCATAAAAGAAAAACAAACTAAAAAATGTAAGTAGAGGAGGAATTATAGAAAGAAGCAATAGAGATATTTTTATATCTTTTTCTCTAAAAAATGCAAATAGATATACTCCCAGGCCCACTGATATGGATATAAGTATCCTCGGAATAATATCCTCAGGAAATCCTTTGTAAAGTCCAGATGCAAGAAATATAAGACCTCCTAATAGCCCTGATTCAAATGGAGATGCTATAAATGTATAAAATATAGCCGGCAAACTTGCAAATGAAAATAGACTTCCTCCAATATTAAAAAATGAAAGTAAGTATCCTCCTAAGAGGAATGTGGTGAATGTAAGACTAAGCTTTGGAATTTTCATATCATAGACTCCTTTAATATAAATATTACTGTCATAACTATTATAGATGATATTGAACATCCATACATCAGTTTGCAGGTTTTTTTGATGTCACCTGAATCTATTTTTCTAATCTTATCTCCTATTGTGGGTTTAAAGACTGGTACTCCAAAGTATATATTTGTGCCTCCAAGCTGTATTCCTAATGCTCCAGCTACAGCTCCCTCTGAAAGTGCGCTGTTTGGACTACTGTGATTTTTTCTGTCTCTTATACTTATTTTGAAAGCATTTTTGTAATCATATCCTAAGAATAAAGCTCCAATTGAGAAAAAAAATGGTGAAAGTCTTGCTGGAATAAAATTTGCAATATCATCTGTCTTAGCAGAAAAAAAACCTAAATCCATATATTTTTCATTTTTGTACCCAACCATCGAATCCAAAGTATTTATAGCCTTGTAGGCAATGGCAAGTGGAGCTCCACCTACCAAACCATATAATAAGGGTGCAATAAACCCATCAACAGTATTTTCTGCTACTGTCTCTATTACCGCTCTATTTATGTCGTCAAATTCAAGCTCATTTGTATCTCTTCCAACTATGTATGAAAGGGCTTTTCTAGCTTCTTTTAAATCTCCCTTGTTTACAACTTCATATATCTTAATGGCTTCGTCTTTAAGGCATTTTACTGAAAATGTAGTATAAAGTATAAATCCTTCAACAAATATCCCAGCAAATAAACTTATTCTATAAGCAGCTCCTGTAACTAAATATGCCGTTAAGAAGCTTATAGAAACTGTGCTTAGTAAAAGCACTGCTCCAAATTTTTTAAAATTTTTCTTTTGTGCTTTTCTTCTTATTAGATTTTCCATCCATGTTATAAATTTTCCTATGTAAATTACAGGATGTGGAAATCCATAAGGGTCTCCAAAAATAATATCAAGAAAAAAGGCTATAAGTATGCTATATATTACTGTCACGATATTCCTCCATTTTTTCGCAGAATTTATAAGCCAAGTTATAATCTGAGCAAAAATGTGTATGAAGGTAAGATGCAAAAGTATTTTTTGATTTATATCCTCCTGCCCATCTATCTACTTTATTGTCATATCTTACTTTCTTCATTTCATAAACAGGTTTTAAATCTGTTTCAAATGTAGAGTGATGAAATTCATGGCCTTTTACCTCCTGACCCTTTGTCCCTATTATTGTATCTTCTAAGAGAACCCCTTTTGAATATCCAAATCTTTTAAGACCTTTAGTCATTTTACTTTTACCTTTTAATAAAGCTGCCATTTTATATTCATTTCCTTCAAGATCAACTAGAGATTCTCCCAAATACATAAGTCCTCCACATTCACCATAAATAGGCATATTAGCTTGGTAAGCCTTTTTTATAGACTCTATCATAGAAGTGTTTGACGATAGTTCACTTGCAAATATCTCTGGATATCCTCCTCCAAAATAAAGTCCGTGGCAATCGGGTATAGAGCTATCTGTTAAAGGACTAAATTTTACAATTTCAACTCCTAAGTCTCTTAAAATATCCAGTGAGTCCTCGTAATAAAAATTAAATGCCTTATCAAGAGCCAGTCCAAGCTTTACATTTGTTTTATGTTTTTTTTCTGTAGAGATTTCTGGAAGTTTACTGACATCTGATGCAATCTCTAAAAGCTTTTCAATATCTATATGTTTATTTACAAGCTCTGCCATTTTTTCAACTTTTTCTTTTGCATCCTCAATTTCAGTACCTAATACAAGCCCCAGATGTCTAGAAGGCAGAGATATTTCACTGACATTTGGTATTCTTCCAAGCACTTTTATTTCTACATTTTTCTCTATTGCTTCTTTTAAAATATTATAGTGAGAATCAGATCCTATATTATTTATTATGACGCCCTCTAGTCTTACATCTTTATCAAATTCTTTAAAGCCTTTTACAATTGCGGCTGCTGATGAAGCCATTCCTTTTCCATCTATTATAAGTATTGCTGGACAGTCTAGAATCTTTGCCATCGAAGCAGTAGAGCAGTAATCTGAATCTGATTGATAGCCGTCATAAAAGCCCATCACTCCCTCAACTACTGATATATCAACATCTTTAGAGTTCTTAGAAAATATGTTTTTTATTTCTTGGGTATCCAAAATAAAGTTATCTAAGTTTCTTGATGTAATACCTGCTGCCAATTTATGATATGAGGTATCTATATAATCAGGTCCTACCTTGTAGGGTTGAATTTTCATTCCTCTATCAGAGAGAGCTTTTATAATCCCTGATGTTATTGTAGTTTTTCCACATCCACTACTGGTCGCTCCAATCAATATTCGTTTCATATACCCTCCCATTTGTTTCTCCATATGTATTATCAATTAATATTTCAAAGAAGAATAGCTTAAAATTAACGTAAAAAATCCAAGCCTTCGCTTGGATTTCAATATATCTAGATTTATAGTAAGATATCTTATAATCCCTTCCCTCCGAAGGTTTTTAGTACATCTAGGCAGGTCTCCTGACTAAGAATCATCCTTTGCCCAACCTTCCCGCTCTAAAAAAGCAGTGGATATATGGACATCGTCATCTTTCACAGTAGCGGGGGCTGCAGAGGAATCTAACCTCTTTCCCTATTAATCTGTTATTAGAACCGAGATATCATTTTATTCTATTTTTATCTATAATATCATAAATATAAAGATATTCACAGTCTAGCTTTCCTCTAGTGTCTTATCTGAATCATATATTTGCAAGAAATTGGGCAAAGGTGCTTTCCTTTGCTTCAGCAAAATCATAAATTACAGGGTTTGGGAATATAAATTCACTATTTAAAAGTAAGGATTCTATATGAGATAGAATTTTTAATCCGTTTTTATAGGACTGCTCATCTAAGGCAGAAAAAACTATTTCTTTTTTTGAAATAAAATATATCCCCTCAAGGTCATCACTTATAATATACTCGGATTTTTTCACATGGCTATTGTTTGGTCTAAACTTAGTATACAAATCTCCCTTTCCAAAAGGAACCTTATATAAGGTTGGAAGAATAGATATAAGTTTTTCTTTTGAATTTGAGTTATTATTTTTAAAAGTGGCTATAAATTCCGTTCTTTTCATTTCGTTTGCTATCTCTTCCCTAGAGAGCTTATGATTTTTTCCTTTAAGTACAGCTCTTAGAATATAATTTTCTTCTTCCTTTAAAGTAAATCCTAGGGTTTGAGAGTAAAATCCAGTATGATCTTCAAATATTGCTACACATGAATATCTATGCCCGGATACATGGCTAACAGTATTTTTCAACAGAGTTGCCCCTTGCTTTGCAACTATTGGAAATGCTTCTATATCATTAGAAAAATATTTCAGAGCTTGAATGTCGTTGGCTATTAGCCTCATAGCCATATAATTTATAAACTCTACTTCACTAGATAGGGAAATACAGAGCTTCATAAATAATTTTTTTGAATCTACTTTCACATCCTTAATTAAGAAATCCTTATAATCTTCAAAGGGTTCAGGCAAAGATATTCCTTTGTTTATATTTGCTTTTGCATACTCATAAAGAAGATTTAGGGTTTCTTTTTTAGTGAGTCTTGAAAAGGGTGAGCCAAGCCCTCCTGTTAGTCTTGCTTCTTCTTGAAAGACTTCTTCCTCTAATGGGTCATAAAGGCCTACATAATCAGCTATTCCATCCCCTTCTGAATCAAGCAAAAAAAACTGATGAAAGTACTTATCTTCTTTTTTCCACTTTATATGAAGACCCATACTTCCCATGAGTCTAGATCTAGTTATTTTAGAAAATTCAAATTTCATGGTTTCACTCTCCAAATTATGGTACATAATTATTATATGTATTTTTTCCCTTGCATTTATTACCTTATTCATTGTATATTCTAACATAATTAAATATAAACAAGGAGGTATTACGATGAAGAAAATAGCAGCTTTTTTCGATATAGATGGAACTTTTTATAGGGACTCTCTTATGACTGAGCATTTTAAAAAATTAATAAAGTTTGATATAATCGATCCCCTTATGTGGCATGGACATGCAAAAACGGCTTTTAATGACTGGGATAAAAGACAGGGTAATTATGATGACTACCTTTTAGAACTTGCAAGTATATATATTGATGCTCTAACTGGTGTACCAAGGGAAAGTATTGAATTTACAAGTCAAAATGTAATTGATCAAAAATCCGAGAGGGTTTATAGATACACAAGGTCAAGAATCAAATGGCATAAGGATAGTGGCCATACGGTAATATTTATATCTGGAAGTCCTGATTATCTTGTAAAAAGAATGGCTAAAAAATACAATGTAACTGAGTTTAAAGGTACAGAATATATTTTTAGAGATGATATATTTACAGGAAGGATAGTTCCAATGTGGGACTCTGAGAGTAAAGACAAAGCTATAAATTATTTTGTAGAAAAACATAATATAGACCTAGGTAGCTCCTTTGCCTATGGTGATACCCATGGTGATTTTTCCATGCTAAAAAGGGTTGGAAAGCCTATAGCAATAAATCCTGCAAAAGAGCTTTTGATGGATATTAAAAACGATACTGAACTCAGAGATAAGGCAGAGATAATAATAGAGAGAAAAGATGTAATATACTCATTTCATCCTGATCAAATACAAACTTTATATTAAATCAAAATCTATAAAAGGACTTTCTTCACTTCAAACTAAAAGTGAAGAAAGTCCTCTATAGGTAATAAAACAAAGTTCTTAATCTTCTATTCCTCTTCTTGCAGGTATTCCTTTGTCAAATGGATGTTTTATAGGGTTTATTTCAGATACATAATCCGCTATTTCTTTTATAACTTCTGGCACATTTCTCCCAGTAAGTACTACCTCTAAGTGTTCTTTTCTATTAGCTATTTTTGATGCAAGGACATTTGGATCTACGAGATTGTTTCCTATAGCTCCCATAATTTCATCAAGTATCAGCATATCACAATCCCCTTTTGATAGCCTTTCATCCACAAATCTCAGTGCCGTATCTATATCCTCTTGAAGCTCCTTTTTTTCATTTTCATCAAGTGTCCAAAAAAAGCCTCTTGGTCTTTCAAATCTATGAACCTCAAAATTAGGTAACTGTTCTATTATTTTAAGCTCTCCTGTATCAGAAGATTTCAGAAACTGTACCATAACAACTTTAAATTCTCTCCCTGCTGCTCTTATTCCAAGGCCTACAGATGCAGTAGTCTTACCTTTACCATTTCCGGTATATACATGAACTAAACCTTTTCTTTCCATTCCCTACCTCCTAAGTGTTTATTGTCTTTAATTTGACAGCTATAAATTAACTATACATCCTTTTTCATTTCTTTTCTAGTCATTAAATATGCAGTTGTAAGTGCAGTAGCTGGAATTGCTGCAATAAGTCCTATACTCCCTGCCATAGCTCTCACAAACTCTATAGCTATAAACTCCATATTGATCATACGTGTAAATGAAAAATCATAGGCATTTATTATAAGAAGTAAAGGTAGGGAAGCTCCTGTATATGCCAAAATAAGAGTATTTGTCATAGTTCCCATTATATCTTTTCCAACCTCCATTCCAGAGAGAAAAAGTCCTTTAAATGATATCATGGGAGAATTTTTTTTAATCTCAGATATAGAAGAAGATATGGAGATGCTTACGTCCATGACTGCTCCAAGTGCTCCAATTATAACTCCTCCGAGGAATAATCCCGTAAGGTCTAGGTTTATCTCGGTCGGAAGATACAGTAGCATATTTATTTCATCTCCTGAAATTCCTTTTATATGAGCTAATCCTGAAATCATAAATGATATAGATGCTGCTAGAAAAAGTCCTACTAAAGTACCTGCAAGAGCTCCAATGGTTTTGCTTGTAAACCCACCTATTATAATATAGGTGATAAGAGTTGATGCAAATGCAGTTAAAAGAGACATATAAAAAGGAGAGTATCCCCGTAGAATCATAGGTATTAATATCTTCAATATAAGAATTATAGTAACTCCCAAACTAATAATTGCTTTAATTCCTTTTATTTTTCCTATTAAAATTATAATAACCAAAAAAACTACCAGAAGTATACTTAAATAGATATCCCTTTGATAATCTACAACATGACCTGAAAATCCTTGATCAGTTTCATAGACTTCTATAAAAACTCTATCTCCTACTTCAAACCAAAGGTCGTATACTTCATCTCCAAAGCTTGTGTTTTCAAGCTCCAGTATTTGACCTTTCAATTCTCCTGATTGTACCTCTACCTTAAAATATTGTACGTCTCCTGACATTCCTCCCCCGAAGTCCAAATCCAAATCTTCAGAGGTTATTTCAATAACCTTACCCCTTAAATATTCTATACTTTGTGCGTAAACATCTCCCGTAAATGCATATATTAATAAAATAAATATGCTTATTGAGAGTATCCCATATTTTTTCAATATAAGCACTCCTTTAACTCCTATTTCTAATCCATATAGGCATTTTATATTTTTTTCTATTTCGGTCCATAATAAATTATAGTACCACTTTCGATTCCCTTTTTCATTTTTTCTCGTATTTTAGTCTTGATAAAATTTCTTGTCCCTGGAATAACAAGAGAAAGTCCAATCAAATCTGTAAATATACCAGGAGTAAGCAGCATAGCTCCACCAACAAGGACGCAGAGTCCATTTATAAGCTCATCGGCTGGCATTTTACCTTGTGACATATCCATTCGAATTCTATTGACTATCCCTAGTCCTTCTTTTTTTGCTAAAAATGCCCCAACTACTCCTGTAAGAAATACTATTAAAATTGTATTTAGTATCCCTATTTCACTTCCAAGTCTTATCAGTATCCATAGCTCTATCACTGGTATCACTGTAAATGCTAAAATAAGTTTAAAAAACATAATATCATCCCCTTATACTCTATAAAAATAAAATTTTATAATCAACTTATGATACTATTATTGTAACATTTTTGAACCTTCCATGTTAAAATATAATTCAGGAGGTGTCTGTATGCAAGAAAGAAGAAAAGCTCCAAGAATTCCATACAATGCTAAATTTAATGTAGATTCATTATTTAGGGAAAATCATGATATTTTAAATGATATTGAAACTGAAATAGAGGCCTTTGATATATCAAGAAGAGGACTTGGGTTTAAATCTTTTGTAGATCTTCCACTGGATTTTTACTTTGATGTAAATCTCTATCTTAGTGAGTCCATTCACTTTTTCACTGTACTTAAGATAATCAGGAAAAGACAAGCTGAGAACTGTTTTGAATATGGCTGTGAATTTGTTGGCCTTGCAGAAAACTTGGCAATGAAAATAAAAGAGTAATCTAAATAGCTGAGGTCGCCTATTTTATTTGGCAATCCTCAGCTATTATAAATTTGAACCTATTTTTTTGATCCTTTTCTTGGCTTTCTACGTACCTTTCCACTTTTCCTTGAATTGACAAGTGATTTTTTTGCTGATTTTTGTGACCTTTTAAATTCAGTATCCTTGGTTTTTATTTTTCCTTCTAAAAGCTTTTCCTTATCTATTCTTTCTCTTTCGTAATCGCTTCTATCATATACAGACTGGATAGTTATTCCTACATTTTTCTGTATTTTCTCCATTTGAGTCACTTCTTTATCAGAAACTAGTGATATAGCTATCCCTGTTTCTCCAGCTCTTCCAGTCCTTCCAATTCTGTGTATATAGTATTCAATTTCTCTAGGAATGTCATAATTGAAAACATGGGTCACTCCTTCTATATCCATCCCCCTAGCTGAGATATCAGTGGTTACTAGATATGGGAATTTAAGGTCTTTAAATCTTTTCATAATAGTCTCTCTCTTAGTTTGAGAAAACTCTCCATGAAGTATCTCCGCATCAAGTCCTTTTTTTATCATTAAATTATAAACTTCATTTGCTCTTTCTCTTGATTTGCAGAAGATTATTGACATAAATGGCCTAAACTCTTCAATAGCCATTTTAAGGGAATCAAATCTTCTATCTTCTGTAGTCCTTATAATAACCTGTCTAATCTCTTTTACAACAACAGTTTCTGGATCTATCTCTATATTTATAGGGTTTTTCATTATTCTTCTTCCAAGCTTTCTGATTCTATCTGGAATTGTTGCAGAAAAAATCATCTTCTGAAGATTTTGAGGTGTTTTTGACATAAGTATATCTATATCTTCCATAAAACCAAAAGCCATCATTTGGTCAGCCTCATCAATTACTATCCTTTTAAGATGCTTGAAATTAATGGTTCCTTTTCTTAAGTGATCCAGTATTCTTCCTGGAGTTCCTACTACAATCTGGGATTTTGTCTTTAATCTATTGATTTGCTTATCTACATCATGTCCTCCATATACTGGAACTATCCCTATATTGCTATCAGCTGTAAGGTATTCAAATACCTGAGTAATCTGAAGGGCAAGTTCTCTTGTTGGAGTAAGTATTAGTGCTTGAGTTGTTGCTATGTCTTCATCTATAAGCTGAAGTATCGGAAGTGCAAAGGCAAGAGTCTTTCCTGTTCCAGTCTGAGCTTTTCCAATAATATCTCTGCCCTTCATAATAAAGGGTATAGCTTCTTCTTGTATTTTTGTAGGCTCTGTAATATATTCATTTTTCATTTTATCTATATATATTTCATTTATTCCTAAGCTTTCAAAAGATTTCATTTTTATTCCTCCTAAATTTCTTTGACTTCATATTATAACACAACAAAGAAAAAAAGCCCACAAAGGGCTATTTTTAAATTATTTTCTTAATTACTAGTGAATCCTTTCCTTTAATAACTATTTCTATTTTTTCTCCTATATGATGGTACTCTTCAAATGTAAATAGGCTTTGATATACCTCTCCTGTAACTTCAAGTGTAAATACCTCTTCGTTATCTGCTCTATTTACAATTACCATTATCTCTTGTTCATCTAACATTCTTTTATATCCTATAATATCATTTGAAATCTTGATATACTCTACACTTCCCTTTCTTATTGTATCTTCTTCTTTTCTAATTTTTAAAAGTTTTTTATAATGCTCTAGAAGTTCTTTCTTATTTCTAGGATTGTTATCCCTTAAATCATAGCAGATTCCAAGATGACAATAGTTTTCCCATGGGTAGGTGCTTCTGTTTTCTGGATCACTTCCCCCTTCAAGGCCCACTTCATCTCCATAGTAGATATGAACTGCCCCTAAAAATAGGAGCTGAAGAGTAGCTGCCATTTTTACCTTTTCTACGCTCCCTAGCTCAGTCATTATTCTTTTTACATCATGACTCCCTATAAGCTTTAGTGCGCTTTTATAATATTCTTCGGGATAGTTTTCTCTAAATGTCATACAAGCATTATAAAACTGACTTGAGGTAATTTCCTGATTTAAAAAATTGATTAATACTCTTCTATAGGGATACGCTGTAACAGAATCAAGTGAATCCCCTAAAAGATATGCCCGTCTCTCTCCGTAGGCTATTTTATTTGTTGCATCTTCCCATACTTCTCCAAGCAAGACTCCCTGTGGATCTATTTTTTTGATTCTATGGCGTATTGCTCTTATAAACTTCTCCGGAAGTTCATCAGCTACATCAAGTCTAAAACCCTTGATTCCAAGCTTCATCCACTTAGCAATTACTCCGTTTTCACCTGTTATAAACTCAAGATAAGAGGGCTCCATTTCATTTACATTAGGAAGATCTCCAATTCCCCACCAAGACTCATAGTCATGGGGGTAATTTGTAAACTTGTACCAGCTATAATAAGGAGAGTCTTTGGATTGATAGGCTCCTAATGTATCATATGTGGCATATTTATTGAAGTATATACTGTCGCTTCCAGTATGGCTAAATACTCCATCAAGAATTATAGAAATCTCTTTTTTTGCTGAAATATCTATAAGTTCTTTCAAATCTTCTTCGTCGCCATAAAGAGGATCTATTTTCATATAATTTGCTGTATCGTATTTATGGGAGCTCCTTGCTTCAAAAATAGGGTTGAGATAAATACATGTGACTCCTAGCTCCTCAAGATAATCAAGCTTTGAAATAATGCCTCTAAGATTTCCGCCAAAAAAATCCCAACGCTCTATACCTCCATTACTATCCTTGATGTAAAATGGAGAGTCTTGCCAGTTTGCATACATAAATGAGTTTTTTCTATAGCAAAGAGGCATTCCATTAGAGTTGCTATTATAAAATCTATCTACAAATATTTGATAGATTACTCCTTCACTATAATAGTTTGGAACCTTTTCTATATCTGAATGTACAGTCAGCTGATAAGACTGTACATCTTCCTTTTCAAATATAAGAGCCTTTCCGCCTTCATTAAAGTAATCTGGTGCTAGATAATACCTTTTCCCCTCATAATATACTACAAATTTATAAAAGTATATTCCAGGTTTTTCAAATGTTTGATAGGTATAGAAAAAATCATGATTTTTACTAAGATTCACAAAAAATCTTTCATTTTCATGGATTATTTCCATATCTATTCTTTCTATTTTTTCCAGATGGGGAATTTCATATGAAAGCCTAAAGCATATCGTAGCTCCATATTTTATAGCTCCAAAAGGCTCTTTGAATGTAGTATCCCATGAATCATAATATAATCCTATATTTGAGGCGTCATTCATTTTTAGCCCTCCTAGAAATGTTCTCCCATTCTTGCATTCCAGATACCATTAGCATACGAGGTTATGGTTTTGTCACTTGTAAACTGACCTGAAGATGCTATATTTATTATAGCCATTTCCGTCCACTTGTCTTTGTCCTTGTACAGCATGTCTATTTTTTCCTGTGCCTTGATATAGGCCTCAAAATCTTTAAGAACGAAATACTCATCATTATAGGTTATAAGATGATTATATATATCCATTCCTTCATCTTGGCTAAGCTTTGGAATAAATCCATTAATAAGGTCATCTACTACTCTTTTTATTCTATGATTTCTATGATATATCTCTCTTGAGCTATATCCTCCATGTTCGTAGTAATCTAAAACCTCTTTTGATGTAAGGCCAAATATTACTATATTTTCATCTCCTACTTCATTGAGTATTTCTATATTTGCTCCATCTAGAGTTGCTAATGTAATAGCTCCATTCATCATAAACTTCATATTTCCAGTTCCAGAGGCTTCTTTTGATGCTGTTGAAATCTGCTGACTCACGTCAGCTCCTGGTATTATACTTTGAGCTAAAGTAACTGAGTAATTTTCCATAAATACTATCTTAATCATACCTTTTACCCTTGGATCTGAGTTTATCATATCAGCAATAGAGTTAATAAATTTAATAATATTTTTTGCAAGATAATAACTTGGTGCTGCCTTTGCCCCAAATATAAAGGTTCTTGGTTGGATATCTAAATTAGGATTTTCAAGTATACTATGATAAAGATCAAGGATTTGAAGGCCATTCATCAATTGTCTTTTATAGGCATGCAGTCTTTTTACCTGGACATCAAAAATAGAACTTGGATCTAGTTTTATATTATTTTTATCGAGTATTATTTTTGCTAGCTTTTCCTTATTTCCTCTTTTTATTTTTCTTATTTCCTCACAAAAAGCTGGATTATTTCTATATTCTCTTAATCTGATTAAATCGGTAGGAACCCTCTTCCACACTGTCCCTATAGTATCATCTATAAGGTTTGTAAGTCCTTCATTCGCAAGCATCAGCCATCTTCTATGAGTTATTCCATTTGTTTTATTGTTAAATTTTTCTGGGTATAGTTCGTAAAAATCCTTAAGCTCCTTATTTTTTAATATTTCACTATGAAGCTTAGCAACTCCATTGACGCTTTGGCTTCCAACAATTGATAGGTTAGCCATCTTTACCTTTGAATCTGCTATAATTGCCATCTTATTAATTTTTTCTTGGTTATGGGGATATAATCTCATTAGGACATTGCAAAACCTTCTGTTTATTTCTTCAATTATCATATAGATTCTAGGCAGTAGCTCTGATACCATATGAGAAGGCCAGACCTCAAGAGCCTCAGAAAGTATAGTATGGTTAGTGTAGGAAATAGATGATTTTGTTATCTCCCACGCTTTGTCCCATGAAATATTTTCTTCATCAATAAGTATCCTCATAAGCTCTGGAATACAAAACGCCGGGTGGGTATCATTTATATGAATAGCTATTTTTTCACTAAATTCACTAAATGGAAGACCTAGCTTTTTAAACTTTCTCACTATACTTTGAATTCCTGCTGATACCATAAAATATTCCTGCTTGAGCCTTAATATCTTTCCTTCGTCACTTGAATCATCTGGATAAAGAACTTGAGAAATAGCTTCCACTGAGTATTTATAGTCCAGTATTTTTTTATAATCTCCATGGCATGCTGATGCCAGGTCATATTCACTTCCTGGGATTTCAGCGCTAAATAACCTTAGGTTGTTTACTGTGCTATTTTCATATCCTACAATAGGAGTGTCATAAGGCACTGCTAGGACTGGTTCGTAGTTTTTGTGGACAAACTTTAACTCACCATCTTCTTTAATCCAATCTATTTTTCCTCTAAACTTAACTATTACTGCTTTATCAGGCTTTCTTATCTCCCAAACATTTCCTTCTTTTAGCCAGTTTTCCGGAACTTCCATCTGATGTCCATCTATAAACCTTTGCTCAAACAGACCATATCTGTATCTTATTCCGCAGCCATGACCTGGGATGGCAAGAGATGCCATAGAGTCTAAGAAACATGCTGCCAGTCTGCCAAGTCCTCCATTTCCAAGACCAGGCTCAGGCTCTAATTTTTCAAGGTCATCGATATCAAATTCAAGCTCTGATAATGCCTCTTTACACTCTTTTAAAATTCCTATATTTAGAAGATTTGCTTTTAGCATCTTCCCCATCAAAAATTCAATAGAAAAATAATAAACCTGTTTTTCTTTATACTTTACATAGGAATTGTTTGTATAAATCCATCCTCTTGAGGCATAATCTCTAATTAGATTTCCTAGGGAAAAATATACCTGAAAATTTGTTGCTTCATTTATATCTACAGCATAATGATTTATGAGCTTGTCCTTTAAGTCATTTTTTATCTTTTCTTTGGTTATAATCATAAAACAATCTCCTCTATAAGTTTCCTATACAGGTCTTTGTATTGCTGAGCAGAGCTTTCCCAGCTGTAATCAGATTTCATTGCATTTTCCATAAGAATTTTCCATGAAGCCTTATCCTTAAATACTGAGTGAGCATAGTCAATTATGTGAAGCATTTCATGGGCATTGTAATTGGAAAATGAAAATCCGTTTCCTGTTTTTTCTTTTTCATTGTAAGGTATTACAGTATCTTTAAGTCCTCCAGTTTCTCTAACAAGAGGAAGGGTTCCATATCTTAGAGCTATAAGCTGGCCTATGCCACATGGTTCAAAAAGAGATGGCATTAAAAATATATCTGAGGATGCATAGATTCTATGGGCTAAGGTATTGTCAAACATGATTTTAGCCGCACATTTATCTGGGTATGTCATCGAGTAGTAATTGAACGCTGAGTTGTACTGGTCATCTCCTGTACCTAGTACTACAAATTGTATATCCCTTTCTAAAAGCTCTCCCATTATATGAGTTACTAGATCAAGACCTTTTTGTGATACAAGCCTTGTTACCATGCCTATCATAAATACATCCTTACGCTGAGGAAGACCTAGTATTTTCTGAAGCTGAAGCTTGTTTTCTACCTTTTTTTCAAGAGAGTTTATATCATATTTTTTAAACAAATTATTGTCCTTTGAAGGACAGAAGATATCATAATCAATACCGTTTAATATACCATAAAGTTTATCCTGTTTTTCATTTAAAAGGCCGTCAAGTCCCTCTCCAAAATATGGGGTTTTTATCTCTTTTGCATATGAAGGACTAACTGTTGTTATTGCACTGGAATAGTTTATGGCAGATTTCATAAAATTGACATCTCCAAAAAATTCAAGCCCACCATGATGCATCATATATGAAGGAAGTCCAGCTACATCTGTTAATACTTCCTTTGAAAAAACACCTTGATATCTTAGATTATGGATTGTAAAAACAGTTTTGATATCTTTATTTTCTAGATGATTTAAATTTTCTATTTTCATATATGCAGGAATAAGCGCTGTATGCCAGTCATTAAGATGTATTACGTCTGGAACAAAATCCATTCTTTTGATAAATTCTACAACAGCCCTTGAGAAAAATGAAAATCTTTCTGCATCATCAAAGTATCCATAAGGATGTTCTCTTTTAAAATAATATTCATTGTCCACAAAATAAAAGGGAACACCTTCATACTCGATTTTTTCGATGCCACAATATTGGTTTCTCCATCCAACAGGTACGGAAAAAATATCTATTTTATCGGTTTGGTCTTTATAAAATTCTGGTATCTGAAGGTATTTGGGAATCATTACTCTAACATCAAGTCCTTGTTTTCTTAAGGCTTTAGGTAGAGAAAAGCCTACGTCCCCAAGTCCCCCTGTTTTTATAAAAGGATAGCTCTCAGAGCTTACAAAAAGAATTTTCATAATTTACTTCCTCCTATACTATCATTTAAACAACTCTATTTTTATCTATAACAAGTGGAATATTACTGTCTCCTTTTAATTCTTTGTTTTGTGTTATAGTTACCCCTTTGTCCATAATAACGTTTTGTATGTTTGCTCCATTTTTTATGATTCCATTTTGCATCACTATAGAATTTTCTACTTTTGCCCCTTTTTCAACATGAACTCTTCTAAAAAGAATCGAATTTTTTACCTCTCCTTCGATGACGCATCCATTTGCTATCATAGAATTTTGAACTACAGCATCATTTGAATAATAGGTTGGAGATTCGTCCTTTACCTTTGTAAATATTTTTCTATCTGAATAAAAAAGCTCCTTTGATACATTTACATCAAGTATATCCATATTTGCAAAGTAAAAATTTTGGATACTGTTAATGCATCTCAAATAACCATCATATTTGTAACCCGTAACTTTAAGACTTTTTATAGCCTGACTTATAGCATCATTTAGATAATAATTTTCTCCCTTAGCTATGGAATCCATAATTATATCCATAAGAAGCTCTTTTTTCATGATATACATTTCCATTGATATATTTGCATTTTTTTTATGTCCCATATTTACTCCACATGACAATACTTTTCCTGTTTTCCCTATATTTAGTGTATATTGTCTTATAAAGTCTTCATTTGCATTATCTATTTTTTTATAAACTATTGTGATATCTGAGCCATCATGAATATGCTGAGCATATACTTCTTTATAATCTATATTGCATATCATATAGCTACCGGATATAAGTACATATTCCTGTCTGCTTCCTTTTATATATTCGATATTTGAAAAAAGATTTTGCATATCTCCCCTTGGAACACTTGTAGTCATAGGGTTATAATTCGGACCAAATAAGAAGAGTCCATCTATTTTTCTATCAAGATCCCAAGCCTTTCCGCTTCCTGTATGATCCATCAAGGATCTAAACCTATAGTCTGAGTATATTCCAATGTTTTGAATACCAGAATTCACCATATTAGAAAGGACAAAGTCTATAATTCTATATCTTCCAGCTATTGGTATCGAAGCTATAGTTCTAATCTCCGTAAGTTTTTTTATATTATATTCATTTTCGCTTAGGTTTATTATTCCTTGACAGTTTTTAAGCATCTAGCTCACCCTCCCCCTTGCTTTTTAAATCCTCAGGTCTTATATTTTGATTTTGCCCAATTAAAGAAATCCCGCCAGATTCGTCCTTAATTATTGTCCCTTTTCTTATTATTGTTTCCTTACCAATTATAGCTTTTTCTATATATACATCCTCTTCTATCTTTACATTTGGCATTATTACAGAATCTTTAATTTTCGAATTTTTCCCCACTGAAACTCCATAAAACAATACACTTTTCGTAACTTCTCCAGCTATAGTGCATCCTTCAACAACTAAAGAATTGTTTACTTTTCCTTCCCTAGAGATATATTGAGGAGGCATAATAGGATTTACAGAATAAATCCTCCAAGATGGGTCATTCAAATGTAAGGTATTGTTCCTGTCTATAAGATCCATATTTGCTTCCCATAAACTCTCTACAGTTCCTACATCTTTCCAATAGCCATTAAATCTATATGCGTAAAGATCTACACTGTCTTTGAGCATCTTAGGTATTATATCTTTCCCAAAATCATCGGAGCTTTTATCCTTTTCACCATCAATAAGGTATTTTCTAAGAACCTCCCAATCAAATATATACACTCCCATTGAAGCAAGATTGGACTTTGGTTTCCTTGGTTTTTCTTCAAATTCATATATCCTGTTGTCAGAGGTAGCATTCATGATTCCAAATCGCTTTGCTTCTTCCGTACTTACTTCAAGAACAGCTATTGTAGCTTTTGATTTTTTCTCTTTATGATAATCAAGCATCTTATTGTAATTCATTTTATATATATGATCTCCAGAGAGTATAAGGACGTACTTTGGATCATACTGATCTAGGAAATGTATATTTTGATAAATAGCATGAGCAGTCCCCCTATACCAGCTTCCCTCTGTCTCGTTCATATAAGGAGCTAATATAGATACTCCTCCATTTTTTCTATCTAAATCCCATGGACTACCTATTCCAATATGACTGTTTAAGATAAGAGGTCTATACTGAGTTAAAACACCCACAGTGTCTATCCCTGAATTTGAACAATTACTAAGTACAAAGTCTATTATTCTATATTTACCACCAAATGGCACCGCTGGTTTTGCTAAATTTTTCGTAAATATTCCAAGTCTACTTCCCTGTCCACCTGCTAATATCATAGCTACCATCTCTTTTTTGAACATATAAACCTCCTTAATACCTTCTTTTTAAAATTCATATTGCTATATATACCATTAAATCTCTATTCCTATCTATTAAATGATTAAAATAAAGAAAATTATATAAATTTTTTAAATTTACTGTATTTTTTTAATAATTCATACTAAAGATATCTTTAATTAAGAGCAAAAAAATAAAAGGCCTTCAAAATAAGGTCTTTTATCTTTTTATGTAATATATTGCTTATGCACAGAGACTCAAAGTTTTAATTGTAGATTTAACTTTTTCACTTATTACAAGTTCATTTTCTTTAGCAAAATTTTTTTGAAAATCATTAAAAATAAGATTTATATTTTCCCCATCATAATCTATTATGTCTATAAAAGAAAAATCTCTTAGAGCATCCATAAATAAATTTTCTATAGCATAATACCCTTCATTCATTTTCCCAATGTAATATTTTAATATCACTTTCCACCCCTCCTTTTCAAACTTTTCTGAAAATACCTATAGACAAATATTCCCGCCTCTAATGAGACGGGAAATTGTTTTTCTCTCTACAGCTTGATTATATTTAATTAAAATAAGAATGTCAATATAATTTTATTTTACTCCCTCTGTTGATTGTCTTTTATGAACAGCGTATGGGATTATCACCTTTTTTCCTCTAATTCCCTTTTCCATGGCTTCTACTAAAAGGTTCATAGCTTCTTTTCCAAGTCCAAGTGCATTGATATCTACAGATGTTATTGGAATATTTGAGTATCTTGACAAGGCTGTATTATTAAAGCTAGCTACAGCTATGTCTTCTGGTACTCTTATTCCTGAATTTTCAAATATTTTCATTGCGCCAAAGGTTACTAGATCATCACTTACAATAAGTGCGTCTGGCATTTGAGTCATATCAGATATTTTTGATCCATATTCATAGCCTGTCTTTTCATCAAAGGGCCCTGTAAATAATAGATCTGGGTCAAATTGAAGATTGCTTTCCTTGAGTGCTCTTTTATATCCATCAACTCTTTTTCTTGTTACTGTAAGCTTTTCTTCTCCCGCTATCATTGCTATTCTTTTTTTACCTCTCATGCTCATATAGCATGTGATTTCATAGGCTGCCATAAAGTTGTCGTTATCCACATGATTAATTTGCTCGCTAAGTTCTTCTGGAGAACCAATAAGAGAAAAAGGGAAGTCTATTTCAGTAAGATATTTTATTGCTTCATCCTTTACCTTACTTGACATTAGTATTACTCCATCTACCTTTGAGCCCCTTATAAAATTCTTGATTATTTTAAGTTCTTCATCTTTTTCTGTATTTGTAGAAAGGAGTAAATCATATTCTGTTGACGATGCCCCTTTAACTATTCCTCTCAAAGCTTCTGGAAAGAAAGGATTAAGAAGGATATCCTCAGATGTTGTCGGCATTATAACTCCTACCACTCCTGTTTTTTTTCTGGCTAGTGACCTTGCCATAGCATTAGGATAATAAGACATCTCTTCCATACATTTAAGAACTTTTTTTGTCGTAACCTCGCTTATTCTAGAATTATTGGATATAACTCTAGATACAGTTGATGGAGATACACCTGCTTTTTTTGCAACATCACTTATTGTGACATGCCCATTTTTTTTCAAAACACTCACCCCTTGAAAAGCAATATATCCTCTAAAATCAGTTAATTCTTTCTCCTGTTTCTGAATCAAAAAAGTGAAGAGCGTCTACATCAAAACCAAAATTATGCTTTTCTCCTTCTCCATATTCATAATGCCCCGGCATAGAAATAACAAGCTCTTTATTGCTATCTAGTCTTGCATATAGGATTTTCTCTTTGCCTAGCATCTCAACTACATCTATAGTACATGCAAATGTGTCTTTATGATGGGCGCCGCTTTCAAATCGCTCTGACCTGATTCCTAAGGATACGCTTTTTCCTTCATATAATTTTAGAAACTTTAAATCTTTTTCTGAAGGAGTGACTTTAATTATCTCATCTTCAGATATAAATTTTCCATCTTTTATAATACCATTAATTATATTCATTGTTGGTGATCCTATGAATTTTGCAACAAAAATATTTGAAGGGCTGTTATAGAATTCCTCTGGTTTTCCAGCCTGCTGTATTTTCCCTTCATTCATAAGGACTATTTTACTCGCCATAGTCATTGCTTCAGTCTGATCATGTGTTACATATATTGATGTAGTTCCAAGTTTCTTATGAAGTCTTACAAGCTCAACCCTCATATGCTCTCTTAGCTTGGCATCCAGATTAGATAAAGGTTCGTCCATAAGAAAAACCTTGGGCTTTCTTACCATCGCTCTACCAAGAGCTACCCTTTGTCTTTGTCCTCCAGATATATCTGATGGTTTAGAGTATAAATATTCCTTTATTTGAAGTACCTCAGCCGCTTCCATTACTCTTTCATGGATTATTTGTTTACGCTCTTTTCTCATTGCCAAAGAAAACGCCATGTTGTCATATACAGTCATATGGGGATAAAGGGCGTAAGACTGAAACACCATAGCTATATCTCTATCTTTAGGGTCTACCTTATTCACTCTTTTATCATTAAAAAGAAGATCTCCCTCTGTTATAGAGTTGAGCCCAGCTATCATTCTTAGCAGAGTTGTTTTCCCGCAACCTGATGGGCCAAGTATGACGCAAAAATCCTTTGCTTCTATCTCAAGATTTATATTTTTTAATGTAAATTCTTCTCTACCTTCATATTTTTTTCCTATATTTTTTAATACTACCTTCATAAGGCATCCTCCTATATCAAAATAATTTCTAGCCTTTTACTGCTCCCTTTGCAAGTCCAGATACAAGCTGCTTTTGCAGTATTATAAACAGCGCAACTATCGGAACAGCTGTAAGCAGTCCTCCTGCTGCAAAAGCAGGCTGATTAAGAGTTCTAAAATCATTTATAAGGGTAAAAAGTCCAGCTGCAAGTGTATAAGAACTTGGAGTCGTAAGCAAGACCCTTGGCATAAGAAAATCCATAAAAGGTCCAATAAAAGACCATAGAGCAATAATTGCAAGCATAGGTCTTGCTATAGGCATGATTATTAATCTATACACTTTTATATCAGAGCACCCATCTATTCTTGCTGCATCATCAAGTTCAGTAGAAATAGAATCTATATATCCTTTGAGTATGAATGTATTTCCCGCTATTCCTGTTCCAGCATATATAAGTATGAGCATCATCTGTCTTGTAAGATACGGAAAAACTGAAGAAATAACGGAGTGCATTGTAAAGTAAGCTGTAATCCCAGCAAAAGCTGGAATAGTCTGAATTAGCATGATAGCCATAAGAGAGGCTTTCCTTCCCTTGAATCTATATCTTGAGTAGGCAAATCCCGTAAAAGATACCATAATAAGGGTAAGTATTGCCGTTGAAGATGCTATAAATATAGTATTTTTAACCCAACTAAGGTATAGAGTATTATTAAAAAGGTAATCAAAATGTCTTAATGAAAACTCAAATGCATCATTCATTATAAGATATTGTTGCTGCCTTCCATTAAAGGCTGAGACTACCATCTGATAAAGAGGCCATATCACTATTACTGACCAGGATATCAGTACAAAATATACAAGCCCTAGACTTACTTTTCCTAAAAATGTAAGGGGCTGTCTATCTGAAAGATACAGGTCACTTTTCTTTTTAAATATACTCATTATAGTCTCTCCTCTCTAAAAGCCTTTGAGTTTCTAAAACCTATAAAAGCAAAAAACATAAGTCCTAATGAGATCACTATAGTTATTGCAGCACCTATTGCTTGATACTGGTTTTCCATAGTAAGCTTATATATATATGATATTAAAAGGTCTGTCGAACCTGCAAGATTCCCATATCTTATAGGATTAAACGGGCCTCCTCCATTAAAAAGATATATTATGGAAAAATTGTTAAAATTGAAAGTATACTGCCCAATCAAAAGGGGAGCTGTTTGAAATAAAACTATTGGGAGAGTAATCTTTTTTAGTTTTTGAAAAGATGTTGCTCCATCAATTTGGGCAGCCTCATAAAGATCTTCTGGAATGGACTGAAGTACTCCTGTTGAAAGAAGGAATACATATGCACTTCCAAGCCATCCCTGTATCATTATAAGAGCTACTCTAGATAAAAATGGGTCAGTTTTCACACCTATAGTCCTTCCTGCAATCCCGCTTATAATCTCGGTCAAGACCGCATTGGGAGATAGCATTATACTAAAAAACATTATACTTATAAAACCTGGAACTGCCCAAGGCAATAAAAATACTATTCTAAAAAAGGTCTTCCCTATTACTCTTTCATTGTTGGCTAAAAATGCAAGTAAAAATCCTATAGCAATAGCCAAAGAAGTAGCTACTAATGTCCAAATTATAGTCCATACAAGTATCAGCCAAAACACTGATCCAGCCAGTCCTTGTCCCAAGGCTATAAGCCTGTAATTTCTAATTCCAACCCATCCAAATTTTGATTGGTTCTGAGGATCCATTCCTGTAAATGAGAGTAAAATTGCTGTGGTTATAGGAACCAGTACTATAAATACAATTACAATAAGAGCAGGAATTGAAACTATATAAGGGAAACCATCCTTTGAAATACTGTTTTTTGATTCAAACCAATTTTTAGGTCTTATTCCCTTTATGATATCCTTTTCCACCTTCAGAACATCTCTAAAAGAAATGACGTAAAGACCAAAAGAAAATATAAGAAGATATACAGCAATTATTCCCTCTATCATAAAAATCAGGGATTTATCAAGCCTTCTCCCACCTTCTGCCAGTGATATAAGACCCGCAACGCCCTCTCCTTGGTAGTTTCCATACCCTAATGCATATGGAATTGCAGCGAAATATATAAATAATGACGCAAAAATAAAAAGAACCATTTTTATATATTGTTTATTTAAAAGCTGGCCTAATCCTGGAAGCAAAAATGTAAAATAAGCTATCTTAGGAGATGTTTTTTCTGTTTCCACTGGATTCTTTCTTCTAATATCAGCAATGTCAGCATACATTACTTGAAGCTTTCTTTTTGTGCCATTTTTAATTTCATATTTTCTATTTTTTATAAACTCTTTGTTGGATTTCTCTTCTGATTCAAAAGATTTCATATTTAGGGATTCTTTATGTTCTCTTTTTAGTTCTATTATTCCATTTTTAAGGGCTTTTTCAGAGATTAATCCATCTTTTCTTTTAGTCTTTAAACTTTCTATCTTTTTACTTAATTTTTCTTCTTTCTCTTTTTTATATTTATCAAATTCTATTTTTATCTTAGCTTCATTTTCTTTGTTTATATTGTTTTTTAAATCTAAAGCTTTTTTTAATTCTCCCTCGTTTGTCTCAAGTTCCTTTATGATTTCAGGAAGATGCCTTGTTTTCATTTTATTTTCTTCATACAAAAACTTAGCATCATAGGTCAAATCAATAAATTTTTCATAAAAGTTTCTTTTCTCAGTACTTTTATAAAGTTCAAGTTTTAGATTCTTTAGTTTAGCAGAGTTTTCAGTTGAGATTTTGCTCTTTTCTTTATTTACTTTTAGAGATAAATCTTTTAAAAAGGTTTTTTCCATTATTTTAAATTTATTTAACTTCTTAATATAAGGATGATTATTTCTATTTTTTTTGATTTCTGATATTTTATTTTGATATTCTTTTTTTCTTCCTGGCTCCTCATCAATTTTCATTTGAAGATTTGCTATTTCCTTTAAAAAATCGTTTTTTCTTTCATATTTATTTCCTATGTCATCATATAAATGTATATTATAATTTGCCATTATACTCCCACCTTCAAAAGAGTTAATTTGATTCTATCTTTGAAGAGATAGATATTATCCCATAAATTAAAACCTTATGACCTAAAATGCTAATATAATAAAAAATCGATGCAGTTCTGAAATCAAGAAAAGTATATGCAAACCCTCCAACCACTAGAACCGTCCATATAAAAATAAATAATCTATTTATTTTCGAATAATAAAATGTAAAATATGAATAGATTCCAAGTGCCATAGGAATAATTATCTTTGTCAAAAATTGAATTAGATTTAAGGATATGTAGGTGTTTAGAAGATCCATGCTGTCAATATCCATTGCATTTATATCTTTTATTTGTGCTATCCATTGATTATATAAGTCTATATCTTTAACAATTATCATAGTTTCTATAGCTGATGCAGATATTATAACTGCACATGATATTAATATAATATAAAGATTTTTTTTAGGGAGTTTAAAATCTGTATTCATAGTATTCCCTTTCTTATATAGTTAAAAAAGGAAGAAAGGCCCAGCCCTCCCTCCTTTTCTTATCTAGAAGTTTAACATCATTGCATCAAATGCCGCTTTTACTTGTGCATATGCTTCCTCTACAGTTGAAGGCTTAACAGCTGACCATGAAAGAAGACTGTTTTCCCATGTGTCCCAAACCTGTCCCCACTCTGTAAATAGAGGTCTTGCTGGAGCATCCTGATATGATTCTATTACAGATTCTATAATCTCTTTATCTACATCAGAAAGATCAGAATTCATATAAACATCAGCATCTACATTTTCCAGAATTTTACCTGAAGCTTTAAAGAAGTCAACTGCATAGTCAGGGTTTACAACTTCTTCAATAAACGCCTGAGCTAGCATCATCTTATCTTCATCTTCTTCTATTCTTGAATTTATTACAAGTCCCCATCCACCTTTCCAGTGTGCCAGAGGATTTGAGTTTACTGTAACTTGTTGAATAGGAAGTATTTCTAAATCTTCACCATTTCCAGCAAGATTGGATAAACTTCCTGTGGACCACGGACCTTCAAGTCTTATAGAAGTAACTCCGCCAGTTGAAAATGCTGAGTCCATATATCCCCAAGCTCCATCTGCATCCCAAAGAGCTGTTCCTGCTGCATCATGAGCTTGCCAATATTCAAATAAAACTCTAAATACTTCTTGTTTTTCAGGCTCTAAATCTGAAAAATCCTTTGTAAGATCAGAAAATAAATTTCCTGAATCATCTTTTCCAAGCAGTTCTATATCAGCAGTGTTTGTAATTGCAACTGCAAACCATGCATTAAATACAGGAACTAGCATTTGTTGAGGTTCAAGCTCTGTAAATTCGATCGTATTTGTAAGATCAATACCGCTTTCAGCTGCATTTGCGGAGTTAGCAAAATTTATAAGTGTTTCTATATTCATCGGGAATGCTAGATATTCGCCATCTATCATGAAGTTTCCGCCCAGACCTTCATCGTAGTTGCCAAATCCCCCTACATTTGATGCCATCTCTTTTGCATCAAGTGCTGCAAGAGCTTCATTTCTTGCTAGACCATGGATTCTGTCTGCTGAGATTGCAAATACATCCGCAACATCTACATTTGTAACATCAGTAGAATCTAAAACATCCAGGTGATCAAAAGATGGACTCTCGATAAAGTTTATTGTAGCATTTGGATGAACCTCTTTAACTCTGTCTGCTACTTGCTGATAGTATTCTCTCCATTCATCTTCTACCTGTACAGAAATTGTTGCCGCAATGCCTTCTCCACTTCCCTCTCCTGCCGGTGCTTCTGGGGTGTTACTTGTGCAGGCTGCAAGCGAGAGTGTGAGCATCATGATAAGAAATAGACTAATACCTTTTTTCATTCTAAATCCTCCCTCTTTTTTAACTAAATTTTAATATTCTAGCGTTTATATACCCAGAAATTCCCTATCAATCGTATGAATTTTTGTGCATTCGATTGCATAAATTTCTTTAGGAAAACGCTTGTATAAATCTAATTATATATGCGTTTTTTAATAAAATCAATGTTTATTTCTTAATTTTTCTAATAATTCTGGTTTTCTTTCGCTGTTTTAGTGCAAGCGTTAGCACTATATTATTTATTTTTTTCTATTTTCCAAATTTCCTTTGAATATTGCTCAATAGTTCTATCTGAAGAAAATTTACCTGCATTAGCCATGTTAATCCAACATTTTTTTGCCCACCCCAGCTTGTTTTTAAACTCATCATTTACCTTTTGTTGAGCGTCTCTATAACTATCAAAGTCCTTCATTACATAATAAACATCAGACTTATGCCAGCTTGCACCTTTTAGTATCGAATCATATAGCTCTTTATACATTCCAGTTTCGCCATCATCAAATGTTCCGTCTACTAATGTGTCAAGGGCTCTTTTTAGACCCTTTATTTTATTATATTCAGTATTTGGATTATAGGAATCCTCAATCTCCTCTATATCTTCTACTCTTAGGCCAAATATAAAATTATTTTCTTCTCCTGCTTCTTCAACAATCTCTACGTTAGCTCCATCAAAGGTTCCTATAGTAGGGGCTCCGTTTAGCATAAATTTCATATTTCCCGTTCCAGATGCTTCTTTTCCTGCTGTAGATATCTGCTGAGATATATCTGCTGCTGGAAATAATTTCTCGGCGTATGATACTCTATAGTTTTCAACAAATACTATTTTTATTTTTCCATCTATTTCCTCATCATTGTTTATAAGCTCTTTGATGTCGTTAATAAATTTAATTATTCCCTTTGCTCTAAAATACCCAGGCGCCGCTTTAGCTCCAAATATAAATGTCCTTGGAACTATATCTAGATTTTTATCTTCTTTGAGTCTAAAATATAAATCTAAAATATAAAGAGCATTTAAAATCTGTCTTTTATATTCATGAAGTCTTTTTATCTGTATATCAAAAATAGAACTTGGATCTACATCAATACCTTCATGCTCCTTTATATACTTAGCAAGCTGATCTTTCTTTTCCTGTTTTATTTCCATAAATTTTGTTAATACCTTAGTGTCATCAGAAAATTTTTCTAATTCTTTAAGCTTTTCAAGGCTTGTGATCCATGAATCAGAGCCTAATAACTCAGTTATATATTCTGATAACTCAGGGTTTGACTGAAGCAGCCATCTTCTTTGGGTAATTCCATTGGTTTTATTGTTGAACCTCTCAGGGTAAAGATCATACCAGTCTTTAAGCTCACTATGAATTAATAAATCCGTATGGAGCTGTGCCACTCCATTGGTGGAAAAGCTTCCATAAATAGAAAGAAATGCCATTTTAATATTTTTATCACTTATAATTTCAAATTTCCCAAAATCTTTTTTATCTATTTTTTTCTTTTTTAAGTCTGATTTTAGCTGAGTATTTATTTTCACTATTATCTTATAAACATCTGGAAGCAGTTTTTTGTATAGCTTTACAGGCCATTGCTCTAAGGCTTCTGCAAGGAGAGTATGATTTGTATAGGCAAATGTATTGACAGTTATTTCCCAGGCATCTTCCCACCTAATTCCTTCAAATTCTGTAAGAAGTCTCATCATTTCAGGAATCGCTACAGCAGGATGAGTATCATTTAGCTGTATTGCATGAAAATCCGGGAATTTTTTAAAGTCCGTATTATTAACCTTGAACTTTCTAATCATATCTTGAAGGGATGCTGATACAAAGAAATACTGCTGCTTTAGTCTTAATATTTTACCTTCCTCGTTTGAATCGTTTGGATAAAGAACTTTAGATATATTTTCTGCATTATTTTTTTCTTTCACAGAAAGATCATATTTTTGATCATTAAATTTTTCAAAATCAAATACATTAATAGGTTCAGATTTCCATAGTCTTAAAGTATTTATTGTATTTTTTCCATATCCTATTATTGGAGTGTCATATGGGACAGCAACTACATCTTGATCTGAAAAAGATACTACAATTTTTTCTGAATTTTTTCTAATGGACCAAGGATCTCCATACTCAAGCCAATTGTCTGCTTCTTCTACCTGAAAACCATTAATAAACTTTTGCTTAAATATGCCAAACTCATATCTTATTCCATATCCTGTTAGAGAGTAATCAAGAGTTGCTGCCGAGTCTAAGAAACAAGCAGCTAGCCTTCCAAGTCCTCCATTTCCAAGTCCAGCATCTTCTTCAGCCTCTTCTATATCATTATAGCTAAGCCCTATTTCGCTAAGAATATCTTCTACTTTTTCCTTTTCATTTAAATTAATTAAATTGTTGCTTAGGGCTCTTCCCATAAGAAATTCTGCGGACAAATAGTATGCTTTTTTCTTCCCTTCAAATTTATTTTTTGAATCCTCCCAATCTAATACAACTTCTTCCATAATAGCTTTTGAAAGAGCTACATATTTCTCTTTTTCTGTACATGACTCAATTTGTTTTCCAAAGTTTAATAGAGCATGAGTTTTGATTCTCTCTATAATTTGCTTCATAATTACCTCCCATATATTTCAGTCATATCTGCAATCCTATTAGCAAGCTCATCAGTCAAAGCATTTTTGTCCATTCTCCATATCCAATTGTTTCCAAGGGTTGATGGAGTATTCATTCTTGCATTATTGTCCAGTTCTAAAAAATCCTGCATTGGAGCAACCGCAAGGTATGATACAGAGCTCCAAGCTCCTCTTATCATTCCCCAGGTAAGTCCTTCATCGAAATTGAGCTTTAAATACTTTACCGCTAAATGAAATTCATCTTTAGGAATATTGTAAATCCAGCTTGTAGTAGTTTCATTATCGTGAGTTCCTGTATACACTACAGAATTTTTCGTGTAATTATGGGGAAGATAATCACTCTCTTCCCTTGTATCAAATGCAAATTGAAGCACTTTCATTCCTGGAAAACCAGTCACATTAATTAGTTCATGAACTTCATCTGTCAAAAAACCTAAATCTTCTGCAATGATATTAAGCTCTCCAAGCTCCTCTTTTATTTTCTTAAAAAGCTTTATAGAAGGGCCTTTTGTCCATCTACCCTTTACAGCGTCTTTTGCCCCATATTTTACTTCCCAATATGACTCAAATCCTCTAAAATGATCTATTCTAAGGACATCAACTGTTTCAAAGCTATGCTTTATTCTTTTAATCCACCATTTATATCCATCTTTTTCCATAGAGTCCCAATCATATATAGGATTTCCCCACAGCTGGCCTTTTTTTGAAAATGCATCAGGTGGACAACCTGCCACTGTAACTGGTTTAAGATTTTTATCTAGATTAAATAACTCCGGATTTGCCCATATATCTGAGCTGTCTTCAGCAACATAAATAGGAAGGTCTCCAATTATATTGATATTATTTGCATTTGCATATTTTTTTAGTTTATTCCATTGCTTATAGAAGAAATACTGAGTGAATACCCAAAAGTATATTTCTCTATGATTCTCTTTTTCAAATCTTATTACATCTGATGATTCTATATCCTTGTATTTTGGTTCCCAGTTTAACCATGATTCATTTTTATGATGAGTTTTTAAAGCCATATAAAGTGCAAATTCCCTTAACCAGTCTTTATTTAATTTATAAAATTCTTCAAGTTCCTTATTTAAAGCCTTATGACTATTTTTATATGCTTTTCTTAAAATAGCCATTTTGTTTTTGTATAATATCCCATAGTCAATCTTATGAGGGTCTTTTCCAAGGTTTTTCTTATTGATTTCTTCTTTGGTTATATAGGCTTTTTCAATAAGTTCATTTAAATCAATAAAATATGGATTTCCTGCAAACGCTGAAAAGCATTGGTATGGAGAATCCCCATATCCTGTCACCCCCAGAGGAAGAATTTGCCAGTTTTTTTGCCTTGATTTTTTTAAAAAATCCACAAATCTATATGCTTCTTTTCCAAAGTCCCCTATACCATATTCTGAAGGTAAAGAAGAGATATGCATTAAAATTCCGCTCGATCTTTTTTTCATTTTACTCTCCTATTTAATTTTTATTGTCCTTTGAGAAAGGCTTCCTTCACTGTCATATAAATAAAACTCTATTTCCTTAATATTCGGATTTGTGTTTTTTACATCTATGACCCAATCTGTATTTTGATATTCCACCTTTATGTGTGTGCAATATTTTTCTTTAATATCAAGAGAAATTCCATCATCATCATAAAGATCATATCTGGCTTTATCTTTTATATATCCAATAACTTTAAGAGTTTCTATATTCATAGATTTTACGTTTTGTGATGGTTCTACATATGGAAGCATAGAGTTTTCTCTAAGATAAAATTTGAGTTCATCTAAGGAATAATCCATATAATGAATTCCTTCTCTTTTTAGATTTGTTTTTATATTATTTTCTGAAAAAGATATTTCAAGCATATCTTGAGGAAGAGTAACATATCTTCCTTTTTTATTTTTAAAGTATACTGGTGTAAGCATAATGCTTCCTAAAATCAGCTGATCTTCTATATCTGAAAGTTTTTTGTCTGGAAATTCAAAAGTTAATGGAGAAAACATAAGTTTTTTTTCTGATATACTTTTCATGTATTCAGAGTAAAGATAAGGTATAAGCATATATCTCGATTTTATTAATTCCTTTGATCTCTCCTTGGTATTTTCTTCAAAACTAAAAGGTTCCTGAACCTTGGAGCCTATGGCAGAATGATTTCTAAGAAGTGGAGTAAACACGCTAAACTGCATCCATCTTACAAGAAGCTCTCCTGTACATTCTCCTCCAAAGCCTCCAGTATCAGCTCCCGTATAATAAAATCCGCACATATTTAGACTTGGCATCATTCTTACATTTAGTTCAAGATGTGACCACCAAGAAGAATTGTCTCCAGTCCATATGCCTGCATACTTGTGCATTCCAATAATTGAAGCCCGAGAAATAAGTAAAAATCTTTTTCTCTCAAGCAGAGTTTCAAGCCCTATGTAGGCTGCTTTTGTCATATAGTACCCATATAGATTATGAACATCATGGTTCTTTTTTTTGCC
This sequence comes from Acetoanaerobium pronyense, assembly GCF_017874355.1. Taxonomy (GTDB): domain Bacteria; phylum Bacillota; class Clostridia; order Peptostreptococcales; family Filifactoraceae; genus Acetoanaerobium; species Acetoanaerobium pronyense. The sequence continues at coordinate 3,553 of NZ_JAGGLI010000014.1, read as the reverse complement.
CTCTTTTAGCTCATGATAAAAACTCTGATAGTATTGGTCTTTATTTGAAAGCTGGGTGAATTTATCCTTTAACTTAAAATAGGTATGCGCATCTAAGTTTTCTCCCTTAGATAAATAGGCACTTTCAATAGCATCGTTAAGAGCAGTTTCATCATAAAAAATCGCAGGTTCATTCATATCGTTCCAAAAACCCTCAATCCCTAAATCTGTAAGAACCTTATATTTTAGTCCAAACCATCTTTGGGTATCTTCCTTCATGAAATCTGGAAAATGAACTTTTCCTGGCCATACTGCTGCAATATATGGCTTGCCATTTTCATCTTTGCAAAAATGATCACCTTTTATACCCTCTTCATAAATATCATAGCCTTCTTCTATTTTCACACCAGCATCTATTATAGGAACTAGATGAACTCCTTGATTCTTTAGATCACTTGATAGTTCTTTAAGATTTCCAAATCTTTCTTCTGATACTGTAAAATCTTTAAAATCCTCCATATAATCCAAATCAAGAAAAATTCCATCTATCGGAATTTCATTTTCCTTGAATTTTTCATAAATTTCCCTCACTTCATTTTCGTTTTTATAACCCCATCTGCTTTGAAAATATCCAAATCCCCACTTAGGTGGTATATATGGAGTACCAATTATTTGATGAAATTTTGAAATAATTACTTGTGGATTTTCCCCTTCGATTATATAAACTTCAAAATCTTCTCCATCGATATCAACTGAAAAAATCGAATTGTCTGTAAAGCCAACGTCGTAAAGAATTTCTGAGGGGAAGTCTATGAAATATCCTTTACATGTATCCCCTATAATCATAAAAAAATTATGAGCTCCATATAGAGCGTTTTTATCTTCTGTATGAGATGCATCATCAGTACAATATGATTTATAGGTTCTCCCTTTTTTGTTTATACCACCTAGATTTGCACCAAATCCATAAACCAAGTCTTCTTCTCTTAATTTAAAAGAAAAACTAGATTTATCATTTGTATATTTGACATTTAATTCGTCTTCAAAAAAGGTTTCTTTTCTGTTTAATTTTATTGTCCCCTCTGTTTCTATGGGTTCACCATAGCTAAAAATCTTTATTTCGTTGTCTAAGATGTAGGTTTTCATAATTACCTCCATATTCTTTTTGTGCAAGCGTTTGCATTAATAGTTATGTTTTTAATATTACCATAGATATTTTTTTTGTAAAGCATTTCTTAAAAAAAAAGAAAACAACTTTTATAATTTAATGTTGTTTTCTCAGATAAAATTTATTTTATTTTTAAAAATAGCTTTGAAAGAATAGGTCTTTTTATTTCGATTGCATCTGCTGGACAGACTTCATGACAACAAAAACAGCTGATACAACCTTTCAAATCTACTATAGGAAGTTTGTTTTCCATTTTAATCACTTTTGCTGGGCAATTTCTTACGCAGTGCCCACATGAAATACATTTTTGATGTATAAATTTTGGTTTTGCTTTTAGTCTATCTATTAGATACTCTCTTAAAAATCCAGGTATCTTATCAGATATAAAAGTTATATTTGTTGATTCAGGAAGGGTGAATGGTTTGATATCCATATCTCCATAATCATCCCCTTCTATTACAATACTACTTACATCATATAGGTTTCTTGATTTTGCAAGACTCAGAGTCGGAATTTTATAAAATGGTATGGAAGCTATGTGAGAGGCTATATAATCTGCTTCATGGGGATTATCTCCTCCTATTATAAGGCCTACTCTTCTTTTTTTTCCATTTGAAGGACCATTCCCTTCCATACAATCAATGGCATCTATTATAGTGTAATCTGGCTTAATAAATTCACAAATATCTATAAGGTGATGTGCAAAATTCTCTTCGCTTGTTAATTTAAAGTGGTACTCAGCTTTTATAAGACCAGGTATTACTCCAAATAAATTTTTTACTCCACCTGTATATGTCATCATACCATGAGTCTTAAGCTTAGCTGCACTTATCACAAAGTCAGATTCCAATATAGCATTTATCACCCTAAAGCTTTTAAGCCTTAAAGATTCTTCCGCTTTAACCTCACTATGGGTTATATTATAGTTTAAAACAGCACCAGATAAATTCGCTGCTTCATCCATTTTACATGAGCTATATATACCTTTCAAAGCATTTTCTGTAAATGGGCCAGCAGGGGAATCACCAATCGTTACTATACATCCTTTCTCTATAAAAAATTCTGATAATGCTCTAACTAAATTAGGATGAGTTGTTACTGCATCCTCAGGATCTTTTTTCATAAGCAAATTCGCTTTGATAAAAATCTTTGCATTTTTAAAAATTTTTCTGCTAATTTCACTGTATTCTAAGGACTTAAAAACTATATGTTTAATCTTTTCATACTCATAATCAGAGCATTTATACACAGAGACTTTTCCCATAAAATTTCTCCTTTTAGATACATTTTTTTATTATGGAGTTATCAGAGGTATTTTTTTATCAGCTATCTTTAATTTCATTTCTTTGGCCTTCATCACTTCTCCATCTACCTGAATAGAAATATTTGTTGAAGACTTTATGGATATTTTTTTACACTTACGTAATTCTACTTCTTTGATATTTTCATGTTTTCCTTTCATAAAAGTAAACAAAAGCCTAAGCATTTTCTTTCTTTTTACCGGGGAAATAAGACATATATCCAAAATACCATCTCTATAATCAGCATAAGGAAGTACCTTCATTCCTCCACCATAATACCTTCCATTTCCGCTAGCTATAAGGAGATAATCTCCTTTAATCTTTTCATTATCGTCTATAATGATTTCACAACTATAGGTTTTTAGATTCTTAATCGTATATATTACCCCAAAGAGATATATCAGTCCTGAAGGGAATAACTTATGCTTTTTCATTTTTTTACCATTATATACAACATCTGCATCAAAGCCCATAGATGCTATGTTTAAAAAATAAGACTCATTTAATACTCCTATATCTATAATCTCTATATGCCCATTTATGAGATCTTCTAAAAAAACTTTGAAGTTTTTATAGTTATTATCTTTATATACTGTCCTTACAAAATCATTTCCAGAACCACAGGGAATAACTCCAAAACCCAATAGATTATCTAAGCTGGAATCCATTATTCCATTTATAATTTCACTTGCAGTACCATCTCCACCTATAGAATATATCTTTAATTTGTTTTTTACCAAATTTTCTTTTGAGATTATACGAGCATGGCCGTGATACTTAGTAAATATAAATTCATAGGTTTCATTCTTTTTATTTTCAAAAATTTCTTCAATTAATTTTAATATTTTTAAGCTTCGTCCTTTGCCAGCCACTGGATTCACAATAAACAGATGATGCATATTCCCCTCCGCTATTTAGATTTGTCATTATTTTATTGTTTTAAGCTTTTTTGTGATATTTTCTTTATTAAATTATACACTAAAAAAGCCACAGCAAAAGCTGTGGCTAGGTTAATTCGCTGCGTCCTACTCTCCCAGGACCCTGCGGTCCAAGTACCATTGGCGATGAAGAGCTTAACTTCTGTGTTCGGAATGGGAACAGGTGT
>NZ_JAGGLI010000013.1 GCF_017874355.1 Acetoanaerobium pronyense | reverse complement strand
GCATTAGGATATCTCAATTAAAAATTGGTAAGTTAAAGAAAAAAATAAATATGCTTAGACCATAAAAACTGGGTCTAAACATATTATACGAGGAGAATTAAAATGATGGCTAAATCAAAGACATCTGGATATCTAAAGGGGTTTTTTCTATATTTAAACTTATTTATATTTCATTTCATCCAAAAATACACTGGGCTTTAAATCATTAGTTTTTGACTTAATATATGATAGATATAAATTTTTTTTGCTTCGAGTTAGAGCTACATACATAAGTCTTCGCTCTTCTTCTAGCTCATTTTCTAATGAAGCCCTTTTATGTGGAAAATATCCTTCATTTAGGGAAACTATAAAAACATTATCTTTTTCTAATCCCTTAGCCCCATGGACAGTTGTTAACAAAACTCCAGAATTTACTTTAAAATTTATAGAGTCTATTAATGATAAATAACTGTAATATTGCTTAAATCCTTCCTCTAAAGTTGAGTTTTCAGGAAATAATCCTAAAAATTCTGAGATTACATCCTCTAATAACTCTAAATCTATGCCATTAATTTCATAATATTTTATAGCATAGCTCTTATATCCAATATCATTTAAAATAAAATTCACTGCTTTAGTAAAGCTAAGATTTTTAATTATTTTTCCTTTTTTATATATATCATTCAATCTTCTACTACTGATAAAATTCCATTTTTGATGGTTATTAAATCTCTTTATAATGTCTTGATTAGTGATATTCCTATTAGGTTTGTTCTTTATATTCTTTAGACTACTTAAACTCCTATTTAAACTAAAATCAATATATGAAATTATGTCCTTAACAACAAAGCTATTTAGTGTATTAAAGCTAAAATTTTTTACATAAAATCTTATATTAAAATCAATAAATGCTTTCATAAGAAATAAACTTTCTCTATTTGTCCTATATAGAATCATTGTATTTTCTAAAATTAAGTTATCTCTAAGAATTTTTTTTGCTATATTTATTGCTTGATTGGTTTCATTTTCATAATCTACAATATTTGTTATTCCTTTAAAATTATTAAAGGTGATTATATCTTTCTCTGTTCTATATTTATTATTAGATATGAGATTGTTTGAAAGCCTTAGTATGCTTTGAGGACATCTATAGCTTAATACTATTTTATATATTTTCCCTTTAGGAAAATCATTTAAAAAATCCGTTATATATTTCGGATTTGAGCCTCTAAATGAATATATTGCTTGATCTTCATCTCCTACAACGAACAAATTATCTTCACCTTGGATTAAAAGCTTAATTATTTTATACTGGATTTCATTTATGTCTTGAAACTCATCTATAATAAAATATTTGAACTTTTTTCTAAGCTCTTTTAAAATATCTTCGTTATTATATAATAAATCATAAGTGGTGTATAATATATCATTGAAATCTAATCTTTTGTTTTTTATTTTCCATGCAGCATAAGATTTAATTATTACGTCAATGATTGTCTTAGCTTCTGATTCTAAGGATTTAGTATAACTTTTAGAGGAGTTTAGGATTTCTTTTTCAATCTCACTTATTATAGAAGTTAAAAAATCTGAGCTTACAGGGTTTAAGTTTAGTTTATTTAAAAGGATTTTTCGAAGTAAGGATTTTTTTTCATTTTCATCTATAACACAATCATATGTAAAGCTTGAATATCTTATAAGTATATTTAGAAAAAAGGAATGGAAGGTTCCATAAAAGACTGATGTTAGGTTATTGTTTAAAAGAATAGTTCTTTCTTTTAATTCTCTTGAAGAAAATCGAGTAAAGCTTATAGCTACAATATTTTTTCCACTTATTTTTTTATTTGTAGTTAAGTAGTTAATTCTCTCAGATATTACTTTAGTTTTTCCACAACCGGGTCCTGCTACAACAAGGGCAGGACCGTTCAAGTGCATTACAGCGGCTATTTGATTTTGGTCCATAGAGATATCTCCTCATTAAACTTAAAAAAGAGGTGTAAGATGATTATAGAAGAACTTATTATAGAAAATAAAGGTCAATTTATAGATAAGGATACCTTTTTTTTCGATATCGAAACATTAGGATTAAATAGATCTATAAATGAAATTGTTTTAATTTGTATAGGAGTGCTTTGTGAAGAGAATAAGGTTAAAATAAAGCAATACTTTGCAGAATCTCCGAAAGAAGAAAAAGATATATTAAAATCCTTTGTTAAAGACGTATGTAAAAAAAAGAAAATTAAATCCTATAATGGTGATAATTTTGATATTCCATTTATAAATTATAGATTATCTCTACACGAAATAGATTTTGAAATAAATAAAGATATAAGTTATGACATGCTTAAATTTTTAAAACCATTAAAGATTATATGGGAACTAGAAAACCTAAAGCTTAAAACAATAGAAAGGTTTTTTGGTTTATATAGAGAAGATTTAATTACAGGAAAAGAATCTATTGAACTCTATAATAATTATCAGAAAAACAAAGAAGAAGCTATTTTAAGAAAAATCCTTCTTCATAATTTTGAAGATGTTAAGTATATGATAGTACTTGAGGAACTTATACATGAAAAATTACAAAATGATTCTTTCGTTATTAATCACAAAGATGATTTTTTATCTGTTTATATGTATGAGGTGAAAAAACTAAAGCAACAATTAAAAGTAATCTACAAAATAAATAATACTAAGCATTCTAAATATAAATACTATGACGACTTTGGAAACTCTATTGAAATATATGAACATAAGCTAGAATTTAAACTATTTTTTAAAGAAGGAATATTGCCTGATGGAAAAAATATTTCATATATTTATTATAATCAAAGGACAATACCAATAGAAATAAATAAAAAGATAATATTTGAAAACCTGAATTTTCTTTTGAAAATAATGATTAATAATGAATAATAACCAATCTTTACGGGTAAAATTAAAGTAAATAATTTGAAACGGAGGGTTATTATGAAATATAGTAAAAGAATGATGAAATACAAAAATGAATATAGGCCATATTTAGGAAATGAAGAAAACTTAAAAAGTGTAGATTGGAAAAAAGTTTTACTTGGGTTAGTTGCACTTCAGATTATAGTAAGTAGTATTTTAGGAGCTTTTATGATTTCAAAGAAAAATGAAACTCCTGTTGAAAAATATAGTAAAGACCTCAATAAAAAATATAAAAAAACAAAGAAAAAGCTCTCTAAAAAAGCAAATAAGCTTATGAAAGAATTTGAAGCATCAACTGATGATATACATGATAGAGTAATCGATACATCAGATACTGCTTTCTCTAAAGGAAAAGAAATTAAAGATTTCACTCTTGAAAAATCTAAAAAAAGCCTTTCAGAGCTTAATGATTTACTGGATGATATTACTAAGAAAATAAAAGACAAACTATAAATTTTTTAATGAAAAAAGATTGCTAGATGTTATTTAGCAATCTTTTTTCATTAAAGGCCGATAAAAAAAGGAACAAGTATTGGAACAAAAATTGATAAAATTAGACCTGTTATAAAAGAAATTACAGCAGTTTTGCCATCAGTGGCCTTGGAGATAATCGGTAAAACAGTATCCATGGCAGTTGCACCAGCTGGTGCAATTGCTTCCGTATATCCTATATATTTTGCTACTAAAGGAATGCAAATTATTGCTATTATCTCTCTACTCACATTTGTGATAAATGAAAGTGCACTAAGCTGTGAAGAGTAAGGAGCAATAATTATGGCTGATAGTGAGTACCACCCAAAACCTGAGCCGATAGCTGCTGATTCATTTATTGAATAACCTAGAAAAATACCAGCCACTATTGAACCTATAATACTCCCTGCTGCGATTAAAAAAGGTGTTGAAATTGCTTTAATACCTATATCTTTTATTTGATTAAATATATCTTTGTTTTTTCCTATATCTATTCCCACAAAAAAAAGCAAGGTACACAGTCCGATATCCATTAAAGTTCCTAAAAACCCTATAGAGTAGCTAGATAAAAATCTACCTGTTATAATACCAAAAGCAACAGAAAATAATATTTTAAGCGTCAAGTTTTCTCCTCCCCTCTAAATAGTTGTCCTCTTTTTTAAATAATAATAAAATTTTGTTCATTATAAAAATAAAAAATACACTAAAAATTATAGAGAAACTTGCAAAAATAATTCCTTTAAATCCTAAAAAAGAAAAAGAAGACATTACATTAGGGTCAATCCCCATACTTACACCCATTATAAAAAGCAAAAACAAGAGACATACAAGCTGTATTGAATCAAGCTTCTTTATTAGAGCTTTTCCTAAATTACCTTTTCTTCCAACCATAAATCCTAGTAGCATTAATGAAATATAAAGTAAAATTCTTGAAATCATTCCTCTCCCCCGTTCTTAATTACAAACTATAGATATCATATCACTATTTTTTAATGCACGAAAGGTTAAAATCTAAACTAAACATTCTTATATCGTAATATATAGATAAAATTTTGTTTTTCGTTTACAAACATCACTTTATGTTATAAAATATTAATATAGAAAGTATAAAATTTTTCTATATTAATATTAGGAGGTAACTATGAGTGCTATAATAATGGATTCTAAAGCATCAACTGAGCTTAAACGAATTCTATCAGAAAAAAATATTGAATCAACATCAGTTAGAATATTTATGTCTGGAATGGGCTGAAGTGGCCCATCATTTAATCTTGCTCTGGATGAGCAAAAAGAAGAAGATTTAGTTGAAGAAATAGATGGATTTACGATGTTGCTTGAAAAAGATTTGAAAGATCAGTTTGGATCATTTGAGGTTCAATACTTTGAGCAAAACGGTGCTACAGGCGTATTTGTACAGCCCCAATCTCCTATTGGCGGAAATGATGATAGCCCTTGTTCAAGCTGTAGTGGTTGCAATTAAATAAATACAGTATAAAAATCCTGGGTTAATTCCCAGGATTTTTTGTTTTTGAAATATTTTATAGATATAATACTTTAACTTAATAAAAAATCACTTAATGTTTTAGAAGGATTTTAAATATAATCTTTATATACATACTCACTGGTAAACCCTTTAAGAAGAGCTCCGTACCCTACTTTGAAGGTAATTATGTCTCCTATATCATAATTATAATCACTATCTGTAATATCAATTATAAGGTGATCAGAGCTTGCTCCTAAAATAAGAATATTTTGGTCTTTAGGATTTAATGACTCTATATCAGTATCTTGCTGCCCTATTGCAAGAATTGCTCTTCTTCTAACTCCCTTGTCCTCGTAGTATGGGACATTGCCAAAAGCATCAACTCCAATTTCTCCAATTGGCAAAGAAGGTTTTTCTTTTATTTCTACTATTTGGCACTGAAGCTCAAATACATCTTGGTAAAGATTTTTAAGGTCATTTCCATATGCTGTTTCTCTACCTAGTAAAAATGCTTCCCCTACTCTAAGATTACTTACTCCCTTAGGAAGCTCATTTTTATCTATAAGATATATAGAACTAGAATTTCCGCCAGAAATAATAGGAAGCTCTAGATTAAACATGCTTCTTATTTCTTCAGCTATATTGCAAAGAAGAGTCAGGTTGTCATTTTTAGGAATAACAGCTCCGTAGCAAGTAAGGTTGACACCTAATCCCATAATCTTTATATTTTTAAGATTCAGTATTTCTTCCAAATCTTTGAAAAGGTCCTCTTTAGAAAAATAGCCTTCTCTTAAATCACCTAAGTCTACCATAAGGATAATTTCATGAAGCTTTTCTTCTTTTAGTGCGAATTCATTTAATAATTTCACCGTCTTGAGCTCTGAGTTTAAACTTATATCTGAGTATCTAATTACATCCTCAATCTCATTTTGCATAGGGATTCTAAGGAGCATTTTTTTTGTTTGCATATCTTTCATTTTTTTTAGATTTTTTACTCGTGAATCTGCAAAATAATCTACTTTTAATTTATCTAATTCCTTTATTATATTTATATCTGCGCAAAAGGCTTTAGTAACTAAAGATGTTGTACAATTTGCCTTCTTGCAAAGATTATCTATTTCTTTTGCATTATGCTTTAATTTTTCTAAATCAACTTGTATTTTAGGATACATTTAATCAACCTCACTTTTAATTAGTTGATTTTCGTTAAGTTTTAGGCTTTTTTTCATTAAGCTGAAAGAAGCTTCTTTGTGAACCTTTGACAATACACCTAAAGATGCTAGTATATAGTCATTATCCACAAGTATCTCAGTTTCTTCCGTTGGATAAAGATAAAGGCCCGTATGATTATTTTGGGAAATGGATTTCATTATTTCTTTTCTATGTGGAAGTCTTGTTAGAGCTCCACCAGTTCCTATTATATATTTGACCTCTGAAAGATCTTTTCCCTCTGCCAATGAAGATCTTCCTGATGGTCCATACACATTCCTTATTCTTCCAGCATGTCTTTCTAAAGCCTTTAACACTGCTTCCTTGGTCAATCTTTCAACAAAAGAAATCTCATTTTTGTTTTTCGGAATAGCATTATAGGATTTTAATATTTCGCTTATTTCAAATCCTAGTTCTTTTTCAAGCGTATCTTTCCCAATACTTTCTATAAGGTTTTTCATATTTACAAATACTCCAAGATCTCCTTCAACTGTCCTTTTCGCAAGGGGCTCCGGACTAATTAAAATTCGCTCTATCTCTTCTGACCCTTTTGTTACTGAATGAAGATCTGTAGTTGCTCCTCCTACGTCAAATACTATTAAATCGCCTATTTTTTCATAAAGGAGTTTTGAGCTTTCCATTACAGCACCTGGAGTAGGAATTATTGGACCATTTACCATATCTCTTACATGCTCCATACCTGGAGCATGAATAATATGTTCTTCGAATGCATCTTGGATGACTTTCCTTGTAGGCTCTACATTTAACTCATCTATTTTAGGATATACATTATCTACAATATATAGCTTGAATTTAGTGTCTTCAAAAATTAATTTAATCTCTTCTTGATTTTCTATATTTCCAGCATATATTATTGGGATATCAAGGTTTAATTTTGCAAGCATTTCTGCATTATATATGGCTGTATCTCTTTCACCATAATCAACGCCTCCTGCAAGTAAAATAATATTTGGTTTTATCTCTTCTATTTTTTTTATATCAGTTCTTCTCAATTTTCCAGCGGTAACCTGATGAATTATTGCTCCAGCACCCAGCGCTGCCTCTTTAGCAGCTCTGGCTGTCATGTCATAAACAAGACCGTGGACTGTCATTTTAAGACCTCCTGCAGCACTGGAAGTCGCTAGCATTTCTATATAATCTATATTTTCAACTTCTAGTTTTTTTGCAAGGTCATCAATTGCTTCTTTAAGTCCTATATTGACATCACCTTGCAGTACTGAAGTTGGAGCTTGCCCTTGACCCACAAAAACAGGGTCAAGGGAATCAATATTATTAAAAGCGTTTACTACGGTAGTAGTAGATCCAATCTCTGCAACTAAAACATCGATTTTCATTATTTACCTTCTTTCATTTCTCTCCTCTTCTTTACTAGGAAAGTTGCTACGTTTACACCTTTGGAACCTCTTCCAAATCCAGCATCTACTCCTTGTTTTAAAGCTATCTCTGGAGTAACCTGAGTTCCACCAGCTGCAAGCATAATTTTATCTCTTACGCCCTTCTCAACAGCAAGCTCATGGATTCTCTTCATATTTTTATAATGAATATCATCATGACTTATTATTGTAGATGCAAGTATTGCATCAGCGTTAATCTCTATGGCAGCATCCACAAGCTTTTCTACAGGAACAGAAGTGCCTAAATAGTGAACTTCTACTCCATATTTTTCTATTCCGCCATGTTTTATATCAATTATTTCTCTAAGTCCAACTGAATGTTCATCTTCTCCTACAGTTCCAGCTACAACTTTAAGAGGATTTTTTTCAATATCTTCCCTTATTTCATCTTCTGACATTATTTCTGGCTCTGGAGGTATAACCAAATCGTTTATATCTATAGTAAATGGTACTTTACCTTTGATTTCAATTCTTGTACCTTCGGCTTCTTGCATTACTTCTCTATTTATAACTTCTACTTCTTCTAGGTTCATTTTTTTCGCAAATTCAATTGCTGCAAATTCTGCAACCCTTTTTGAAGTAGGAAGAAACATAGTTAAAAGAACAGTACCATCAGCTTGCCACTCTACTTCTGGTTTTATTTTAGAACTGTTTCTGAATTCCTTTGTCTCTTCTAATCTTAGATTTACATTGTCATTTTCATCAAGTTCATCTATATATATAATCTTTTCAGGATCTTCTAAAGTACAACCGCCTATTAAGTCAGATGGGTTTACCTTAGAATCCTCGTTGTACTGAGCGACATTATTGTATCCGAAGTGTGCAGTTACAGGTGCAAAATAGTCTTCATCTCTCTCATATACAGAGCCAGCACCAATCCCTCCATCGATTTTTCTAGCTATTCCATCTCCATTTCTTTCTGGATAGTATCCTGAATCCACAAAGAATCCTTCCTCTACTGCCTTAAAGTACCCTCCCGCTTCAATGATTTCTTCCATAAATAAAACGGATCTTTCTTTTAGCTCTCTTACAGTATCTCTAAGAACTCCATCTTTTTTTATCTCAACCATTTCCATTAGGCCATCCATTCCAACAAGAGCTTGCTTTGCAGTATCACATGCCTCTATGTTGTATATATGCCAAGGTACGTTTCTTCCTTCATCTGGAGTTATTGTAGACTGAATATCTGCTCTTGTAAGCTTAGAGATTAAAAGGTTAAGTACATGAGTAACTGTAGCTTCTCTTGTAGAAGCTTCCATATACTTAGTATTCATTTGGGCTCTCATTCTATAATCCTTAAAAATTTCTCTAAGGGCAACTGCATATGGAAGATCCAGATACATACAAGGCGCTGGAGGTGCAGTTGGAGGAACTGTAGAAAGACAAATATTTTCTTTTTTCATTCCTACTTTAACAGAGAATATAGAGTTTATTGCATGCTGAACTATCAGCTCAGGCATTACCTTCCAAGCTTCTCTTGCCGTTGCATTTGCATTATGTGCGCCATCTATCTGTGCGATGTCAGCCCATGACATTATTGTTTTTGATTCACATGCATCAATAAAAGATCTAATCATATTTATATTTCTATAAAGTACGTTATATTGTGGATCTTGATGGGCTCCATTTACCCCTTCTTCTGCAAACATTACAGCAATATCAGGACCGGCAACCCCAGAAACATATGAATGATAATTTATAGGTCTTCCAACTTCTTCTTCAATTAAATCCAGTGCTTTTCTTTGAGCTCTAACCTGTTTTCTTGTTATAGGCACTCCACCTATTCCTTGTGGTGTCCCCTCAATAAGGCCATCATAATGGGACTGACCAGCAGTTCTTATTACCATGATATGATCTGCTCCATGCCAAGCTGCCATTCTCATTCTTCTTATATCATCTTCAAATCTACCAGATGCTATTTCGGTTGTAATTACAGGTTCAGGTTGAGGATCTATATCTCCAAAATACTTAGAAGAAGGAAGTCCTACGCTATTTCCCATCGGAGTAGTAGCATCTTTGTATATAAATGGTCCCATTTTAAAATTTTCTTCTTTTTGTCTCCAGGTCCATCCTCTTCTTTTAGGTCTATAGCTTTCTAAATCCTTTAATATATTTTCTATATCTAATTTCTCATTATGTTTTAAAGTGAATTCTTTATCCATTATTTCTCTCCTCCCTTAAACATAGCTACAACTTCATCCCAGTATTTTCCTTCACTTAAGGCAACACCTGCATCTCTTATAGACATATCTTTTTCTTTAGATAGCTTGAAAACAATATGTCCTGCACCTTTGCCCATAAGTCCTCTATCAATTGTCTTATCAACTATTGATTTAGATTCTAAAGAAGAAAATCCCATTCTTAAAAGTACAGAACGCTCAATAGAAGGAGTAGTATTTTTTTTACCAAGATCTAATAATGGATCAACTAGTTTTTCTGCTAATTCCCAGAATTTCATTTCCAATTCCTCTTCACTAAGATTAGCTAGATGTCTTCTTCTCTCTTGAAAATCGTCAGCTCTTTTCATTTTTTCCTCCCGAATTTTTAAAAATATTTGATTTAAATAGTTTTTATATTTTATTTATTCCATCTAATGCAGATTTTACAAATTCTATGCTGGTTTTAGTTTCTTTGGCTAAAAATTCCAGATCAGAATCAGAAATAACAACATCAGGAAACTGAGCTATAGCATTTTTTATCAAAGATTTTCTGAGTTTATCCATATCAAAATCCACAGCTTTTATTAAAGATGGATGTTCAGGAAAAATTATACTTTCTCCTGGGATTTCATCTTGCGGATTTCCAAACCTTATATCTATTCCGTTGTCTCTTGCAAAGGAAAGTTGTGGCTGTATATGCTTTCCAGCACCTGTATATTCAGTTTCTTGAACTACAATTATTTCATTTTCATTCATTTCCTGAGCTATAGAAAATGCTGCAGCAAGGGCTGTATTTCCAGCAGGTCCTTTTTCAAGTCCTTCTAGACTAGCAAGTGCTTCAGTAATATAAAAAACTTCTCCTTGATTTACTGTAACATATCTATCCATATATCTTAGAGGTCTAGCGGCTGATCTCGGTACATCAGACCTATCAGGCCAAGTGGCAAATGGCATTCCAAATCCTGTGTGGCTAGTTGTAAAGGACTTTTTGTTGAACTGGCTATCTGATGCCATATGAAGACCTTTTAGGTTAACGCTTGCCGCAACTATTTGAGACTGAGCACCTGCTTTTATAAGACCTCTAGCTGTACCTGTAAGATTTCCACCTCCAGCATTTGAGCATACTATTACATCTGGATCTTTGCCTTCTCTTTCTCGAAACTCCATAGCTAGCTCATAACCTAAGGTCTCTACTCCTGCAATGCCAAAAGGAGTATAAAGGGACGCGTTAAAGTAATCTGTTTCTTCCAATAGAGTCAAGAATTTATAAAAAAGCTCTGGTCCAACTGAAAGCTGTAGTACTTCTGCCCCTAAAGCTTCGCATTTTCTAGCCTTTTCTATAATTTCAGGTTGTCCAACTCCTTTAGAATCATAGCACTCCTGAACAATAATACATTTTAGTCCTGCCATAGCTGCCTGGGAAGCAACCGCTGCACCGTAATTTCCACTAGTAGCGGCTATAACTCCTTTATAACCTAGTTTTTTTGCATGATAAACTGCGTTTGCAGCTCTTCTAGCTTTAAAACTTCCAGATGGATTAGCGGCTTCGTCTTTAATAAATATTCTTGCGCCCTTCCCTTTTGGAGCTAGTTTTCTAGATAGTTCTGTAAGGTTTCTAAGTTCTAAGACAGGTGTTTTACCAACACCAGTAGAATATTGTATCTTTTGCATCTCTTCAAGAGTATAACCAGTTTCCCTCATCATTTTTTCATAATCAAAACCTATAGTTCCACTTTCAAAAATACCGTAATCTATACCTATAGCATTTTTCATTATTTCATTTTTCCTAGACATTACTCCTGAATAAGTCATATCTTTATTCATCCAGATCACCTCCAAAAGTAATCTCTCTAACCTGTTCAGAAATTTTTAAAAGCTCTGGAATGAACTTTCCAAATCCATGATTATAGGTAGGATTTACTTCCAAGAGTTTTCCTATCTCTTCTCGTTTGGTTCGGGTAATGATAGTTACCTCATCACCTATCTCAGCTTCATTATCTTTTAAGTATCCTTTTACCCACATTTCTAATGGTACTTGCTTAGTGTCCTCTGGAACCTGAGGTGCACGTTCATTAGGGGATAAAATTATTTTATGGATTAATACCCAATCATTTTTTTTTGCCATTAAATTCACTTCCTTGAGTTATTTCACTATTTTTGATGATTCTTCTATAAAGTTTCTCATGTCAGACATTATAGCTCTTGGAACAGGAATATCTAACATTGTTTTTAACCCACTATGAGCATTCATAACATGAGGTATTGAGTTTACAACCATTGCTATTGTACCGATTCCACCTGGGATTTCAGGCTTGATTTCTAGATTAATATTAGGATTACCTTTAATCCAAACATAATCTCCAGTTTCTTGTCCTTCTAGATGAGGAAGTATCTGCTGAGGATGTTCCATCTCAATTTTAAGCTCTCCATCAACATAACCAAAACCACATTGTCTGCATCCTGCTACATTTCCAGGCATTACTTCTGCATATTTAGTTTCTCTATGAACTGTTGACATTATTGGCTCTCTTGTTTCATCAACCTTATCAAGATTCCATCCAATTCCATCTGTAATCATCATAATAGATTCTGGGAAACCTACATGTCCTGCAATACTATTGTCTTTAACTCCGCTTTCGAATTCATCCTTAGTTACGCCAACTCCTTGCTCTATCATTACAGCTTTTCCAAATGGAGATAAGTCATTAACTCTAGCAGCTTTAATATGATCTACAGTTTCGCAAGTTCCAGTTAAGGCTAAAATTAAAAGGTCAAGAACAAATCCTGGATTAATACCTGTTCCTAGTACAGTGATATTATTTTCTTTAGCTATTTTATCTATTTCTTTAGCAAGCTCTGGTTCTTGAGCTTTTGGATAAGCCATTTCTTCAGCAGTTGATATGACATTCATTTTTCTTTCAGCTATAAATTTTATTTTTTCAAATGCATGTCTTGTAAATGAATCTGTAGCTAGAAGTACTACATCACAGGATTTTTCTTTAAATGCTTCTTCTGGATCTGCTGTAATAATAACAGAAGCTCTATCCCCTTTTTCAATTTCTAAAACATCAAACATATCTTTGCCAACTCTATGTTCATTTCTATCGCATATTGAGACAATATCTACTCCGGTTTTTTTCAGAAGCATTTCCGCCATACCGCTTCCCATCGCTCCAAATCCCCAAATTCCAACTTTTACATTATTCATTTGAACTCCTCCTAAGGTTAAATAAATTATAAAATTATTTTATCACTATAATATTAATAGCAATTTGCATGCCATATAGAAAAAATAAGAGGATATTCTAAAATAAATCTATAAATAGCTATATTATAGTAAATTTGCGAATGAAAATACTGAATTTTTCTATTAATCAGATTTATAGATCTATAAAAAGTAAAAATTTTCCTCTGAATTCCATAAAAAAGCAAATAATTTTGCACATGGTGCAAAATTATTTGCTTTTTTTAAATTTATATATTAAGTTTTTTTATTTTATGTTGAAGAGTCTGACGCTTTATTCCAAGTTTCATTGCAGCCTTGCTTATATTCCCATTTACTAATCTTAGAGTATCTACTATAATATGTTTTTCCATTTTTTCTAAAAAATCATTTAGGTTTTCATTTCCTATATCATATTCTGGTACAAAGGTTGAATCTTCATCTAAACCATAGATTATTATATTCTGATCAGATATTACATGTTCATCATCAATCATAGAAAACGCAGCCATTATAGTATTTTCAAGTTCTCTAGCATTTCCTGGCCAGTGATGGTTATAAAGCTTTTCTTTAGCTTTATCAGAAAGTATCCAAATTTCTTTATCATATAGCTTATTATACTTTTTGATGAAAAACTCGCTTAAAGGAACTATATCATCTTTCCTATTTCTAAGTGGAGGAATATTTATAGGTATTATATTGAGCCTATAAAACAAATCTTTTCTTAAAAGCTTTTTTTCAATCAGCTCTTTTGGAGGTTCGTTGGATGAAGCAATAACCCTTACATTTACTGCTGTATCCTTAGTTCCGCCTATACGCCTTATATATCCTTCTTGCAGTACTCTAAGAAGCTTTGCCTGCAATTCATAAGGCATGGAATTTATTTCATCTAAAAACAATGTCCCTCCACTTGCTTGTTCAAAAAGCCCTGGTCTATCAATTGCACCAGTAAAGCCACCTTTTGCAGTTCCAAACAATATACCTTCTAGTAATGACTCTGGAAGGGCTGCGCAGTTTTGAGCGATAAAAGGATTATCTCTTCGTTTGCTTGCGTAATGTATGCTTTGAGCTAATAATTCTTTTCCTGTTCCAGTTTCACCATATATAAAAACTGAAGCATCTATTTGAGATGCTTTTTTTCCTAAATTGACAGCCTTTAGAAAATCCTTGTTTTTTCCAAAAATATTTTCAAAAGTGTATTTTTTTATTCTACCTTCACTTTGAGAAGGTGAATATATTTCCTTTTGGAGATCTAAGATTGTATCTGACATTTCCTGAATATCTGTAATATTTTTTGCTATTTCTAAAGCTCCGATTAGTTTATTTTCAAATATTATTGGCATAGTATTATTGATTGTAATAATTTCCTTGCCGTCTTTATTTAAATATATTTGTTTTTTGTTTTTTATTGTAGTTTTATTCTTTAATGCAGTAAGTAAAGTACTTTCTGAGTTTTTCATATCTTTAAAAACTTCTAAAAGAGGTTTTTCAAGTACATCTACTTCCTTCATTTTTTCAAGTTTTGCCATAGATTCGTTATAGATTATTGTGTTTCCTTTATCATCAACTACATGAACTCCTTCTTCTATGTGATGCAAAATTTTTTGCATCACCCAAAGTTTTTCTTTAGACTTCATATTATCTCCTTTAAATTTAATAAGAAATACTCCAATTTTATTAAATTAATGATTTATTATAGAGGTATCAAACTTATTATATTCACAAAAATAAGGTTAGTATATACTAACCTTATTTTATCAGATAATTAAAGTTGTGTGTCTTGATAAATAGGAAATTTATCTGTAAGGGCTATAGCCATTTCTTTAGCTTTTTCAATATTTCTATCAGTAATTACAATGTTTATTATATCTGCAATTTCTTTCATTTCTTTCTCACCCATACCTCTTGTAGTAACAGCTGCAGTTCCTAATCTAACTCCACTTGTTACAAGGAAATTTTCAGGATCAAAAGGTATTGAATTTTTATTTACCGTTATATGTGCTTCATCTAATATTTTTTCTGCTTCTTTTCCAGTAATAGATTTACTTCTTAAATCTACTAGAACTAAATGGTTGTCTGTTCCATTTGTTAATATAGTAAATCCATGATTTATAAGGGCATCAGAAAGTGCCTTTGCATTATTTATTACGTTTTTTTGATATTCTTTAAATTCTGGCTGTAAAGCTTCTTTAAAGCTAACTGCCTTTGCAGCAATTACATGCTCAAGTGGTCCACCTTGAATTCCAGGGAAAATAGCTTTATCTATCTGCTTTGCAAACTCTTTCTTACAAAGGATAGCTCCACCACGAGGGCCTCTTAACGTCTTATGTGTAGTTGTTGTAACAAAATCCGCAACTTCACAAGGGTTATTATGAAGTCCTGCAGCGACAAGACCAGCTATGTGAGCCATATCTACCATCAAATAAGCATCTACTTCATCAGCAATTTCTCTAAACTTTTTAAAATCAATCTCTCTAGAATATGCACTTGCCCCTGCAACAATCATCTTTGGTTTTATTTCATGTGCTAGTCTTTTAACTTCTGCAAAATCTATTAAACCATCCTCTGTTGATACTCCATACTCTGTAAAATCAAAGTATTGGCCAGATATATTAACTGGAGAACCATGAGTTAAGTGTCCACCTTGAGAAAGGTTCATTCCTAAAAGCTTATCTCCTGGCTTAAGCATTGCAAAATATACGCCCATGTTTGCTTGTGAACCTGAATGAGGCTGTACATTAGCATGCTCTGCGTTAAAAAGCTCTTTTAATCTATCTATTGCTAATTGTTCCATTTCATCAACATGCTCGCATCCGCCATAATATCTTTTTTGTGGATATCCTTCAGCATATTTATTAGTAAAGAAACTTCCCATTGCTTCCAAAACAGCTTCACTTACTATATTTTCTGAAGCTATTAATTCAATATTTCTTTTTTGTCTATCAAATTCTTTTTGAAGAGTTTCATAAATTTGTGGATCTGCTTTTTTTAGGTACTCAAAATTCATGATTTTTCACTCCATTCTTAATTATTTGAATTCACATACATAATACCATAAAATAGGTAACGTTTACACATAGTAAAATAATAATTTTTTATATACATCAAAATATTTAGAGGTATAATATTTATATTCAAAATATGAAAATATGTTAAGGGGCACAAAAATGAATGAACTTACTGAACTAAATAAAAAGAAGATACTAAGACTAGCGTTATATGCTGGAGAAATAATGTTAAAAAATGGAGCTGAAACATATAGGGTCGAAGATACCATAATTAGAATCTGTAAGTCAAAAAGACTCAAGCACGTAAGTGCATTTGTGACTCCCACAGTTATTATGGTCTCAGATGATAGATTTGATGGTTTTAGTTTTATAAAAACTATACGATCTAGAAAAACTGACCTTAACAAAATATCGTTAATTAACGATTTTTCAAGAGATTTTGTCAGCTCCTCAATGGATATAGAGACTGGTTTAAGAGAACTAAAAAAAATCGAAAAAGCTACAATTTATTCCATAAGTACAAAAGTAATTTGGTCTGGTATTGCTTCTGCAATGTTTGCTCTTTTGTTTGGAGGAAGTTTATATGATTTTGTTGGAGCTTTTTTAATTTCAATGCTTGCTATGGTAGTTTCTGACAAATTGAATCAGCTATCGGAAACCTCATTTTTAGCCAATGCTGCTGCTGGGGTTATTATTGGAGTTGTATCCATAATATTTAAATATTTAATTGCTCCTGCAAATATTGATATGATTATTGTAGGGTCAATAATGCCTCTACTTCCAGGGGTGGGACTTACAAATGGGATAAGAGACTTTATTTCAGGAGATCTTATTTCTGGGCTGTCAAGAGTTTCAGAAGCTATGCTTGTTGCTGTATCCATAGCTGTAGGAGTTGGTACATCACTTTCAATCTGGATTAATATCGGAGGAACGTTATAATGTCTTTATGGATTCATTTTGTATATTCTTTTTTTGCAACAGTTGGTTTTGCTATTGTATTTAATGTTCCTAAAAGTTCTCTTGTATATGGGGGTTTTTCAGGAGCTGTAGGCTGGACTTTATTTACAACACTTACCAGTGTGCAAGTCAATACTGCCTTTGCAAATCTTGTATCTGCAGTTTGCGTGGCTCTTTTAGGTGAGATATTTGCCCGTATAGAAAAAAAACCTGTTACAGCATTTGTAATACCCGGTATTATTCCACTAGTTCCAGGTTACGGAATGTATTCTACTATGCTTATACTACTGCAAAATGATTTTGAAACTGGAATGCAGATGGGAATATCTACTATTTTTAATTCAGGGGCAATTGCCATGGGAATTATTTTAGTCTCCTCACTTGCAAGGATTTTTAAAATAAATAAAGAAAACAAGGTTTCTTCTTAATAAAATAATTAAAGAAGAAACCTTGTTTTTTATAGGAAATTTTTCCCCGAAATAGATACTATAACCGGATTATATTGATTTGATTTTTTTATTTTTGGTTCATTTAGCTTTATAAGCATTAAAGCTAAAACCATAAATAATATTCCTACTGCCAAGCTACCAATTTCAGATTCAAACCCAAGAAGTCCAAATAAAGGATTTGAAAGAAAAATACCTGCAATAAGGGAGAGTAACGGGATAGTATATATTATAAAAGCAGCTTTAACCACATTTGGAGCTTCCATATCTACTTCTACATAATCCCCTTTTTTTGCACCTGCTTGATTAAGTGCTTGAATAGTTATTGACTTATCATCGCTTGATCCAAGGCCGCATCCTTTGCAATTTCCACAAGCTGTTTTTCTATCTATTTTTACATTGGCGCTAATATCTTGGGTATCGACTACAAGACCAACTTCTCTCATAACTGCCTCCTAAAGTTTAAAAACTACAATTTCAATATGCTTAGTTTTTTTCAATTATAGCTATACTAAGCTCGTCTAAAGATTTTTTATCTGTCTTGCCAGGTGCATTGGTTAATGGGCATATAGCATTTTGATTTTTCGGAAATGCTATAACCTCTCTAATACTATCTTGCTTAGCTAATAGCATCACGAGTCTATCGAGTCCAAATGCTATTCCCCCATGTGGAGGTGTACCATATTTAAATGCTTCTAATAAAAATCCGAATTTATCCCATGCTTCTTCTTTGCTAAAGCCTAACAGATTGAACATTTTTTCTTGGACATCTGAGTTGTATATACGTATACTTCCCCCGCCAAGCTCTACCCCATTTAGAACCATATCATATGCTTTAGCTCTTACCTTAGATGGATTTGTATCTAGAAGCTCTAAATCCTCATCCATAGGAGAAGTAAATGGATGATGCATAGCTACATATCTATTTTCTTCTTCATCGTATTCAAACTGAGGAAACTCAGTTACATAAAGAAGATTATATTTATTTTCATCTAGAATATCCAATTTCTTAGCTGCATCTATCCTTACATGTCCTAAGGCATCAAAAACAACTTTATCCCTATCAGCTACAAATAAAAGTAAGTCTCCTTTTTCTCCTTCAAGCTTATTTATGATAGTTTCTAGATTTTCTTGAGTGAAAAATTTGCTTATTGGAGATGTTACACCCTCTTCTGTAATTTTTATCCATGCCAGGCCTTTTGCTCCATAGGTTTTAGCCACATCTTCTAGTGCAGTTATTCCTTTTCTTGTGAAGCTTGCTTCATATCCTTTGAGATTTATTCCTCTTACACTTTTACATTCTTCGTTTGCAGCTGACTCAAATACTCCAAAACCACAAGTTTTAGCATCAGCTGTAATATCCACAAGCTCAAACCCAAACCTTGTATCTGGCTTATCTGAACCAAATCTATCCATTGCTTCTTTATATGTCATTCTTGGAATTGGAAGACTTATATTTACATCTAAAGTCTCGGACAAAATTTTAGAAATCATATTTTCCATAATATCAAGAACATCATTTATTTCTACAAATGACATTTCACAATCTATCTGAGTGAATTCTGGTTGTCTATCAGCTCTAAGGTCTTCATCTCTAAAGCATTTAGCGATTTGGAAATATTTATCCATTCCAGATACCATAAGTAGTTGTTTGAAAAGCTGAGGTGACTGGGGAAGACCATAGAAGCTTCCCTTATTTACTCTACTTGGAACAAGATAATCTCTGGCTCCTTCTGGAGTCGGTTTTCCTAAAATTGGAGTTTCTATCTCTATAAAACCATTATCTGAAAGATAATTTCTAACAATTTGAGTAACTTTATGTCTTAGAATAAAATTATTTTGCATTTTAGGCTTTCTAAGATCTAAATATCTATATTTCATTCTCAAGTTTTCAGATACTGCATCATCATCTTTAATATATATTGGAGGGGTTTCAGATTTATTTAAAATCCTTAATTCACTAGCATATACCTCTATATCGCCAGTTTTTATATTTGGATTTTTAGATGCTCTCTCTCTAACAATACCCTTTACTGCGATTACATACTCTGATCCAAGCTCTTGAGATTTAACAAATAAATTTTGGTTTATTGTCTCATCAAAGACTATCTGGCAAACACCTTCTCTATCTCTCATATCTACAAACACTATTGAGCCTAAATCTCTTGATTTTTGTACCCATCCCATAAGAACTACTTCTTTTCCTATATCTTCTAAACTCAATTCCCCACAGTAACCTGTTCTTTTCATTCCGCTCATTATATCCATTTAAGACCTCCTGCTTTTTTTAGTTTTAATTTATAGTGATAGTTTAATTTTTACATAAATTTTAGCACTTATTTAGCAGATGATAGCCTTATTACCTCATCAACTATATTTTGAATACCGATTTCTGTTTGAGTAGAATTCTTCATGTCTTTTAAAATCACTTTATTTTCAATGATTTCATTCTCTCCAATTACTATAGTAAATCTAGAATTTCTTTTATTTGCTAGTTTGAATTGAGCTTTTATACTTCTTTCTAAATAGTCCTTATCACAACTTATATCATTTTTTCTAAGAATATGCAAAATTTTAGTTGCTTCTAAAGAAGCTTTTTCACCTAGAGTAGCTATAAATACATCTAAGCCATCCTTTTGCCAAGGAGATAGATTTAGACTTTCTAAAGTGAGAAGGAGTCTTTCAATTCCAAGTCCAAACCCTACCCCTGATATATCTGGGCCTCCTAGTTCATTGATAAGACCATCATATCTTCCGCCCCCACAAACAGTAGATTGACTTCCAATATCTTTGGATACTATTTCAAAGGCTGTTTTTGTATAATAATCTAGTCCTCTTACAATTAATGGATCGACAGTATATTTTATATTAAGTGAATCTAAATTTTCTTTCAAACTTTCAAAATGAGTACGACTTTCTTCGTCCAGATGATTAAGCATTAAAGGTGCATTTTTTGTAATCTGATTACAAGATTCTATTTTACAGTCAAGTATTCTCATTGGATTTTTTTCATATCTCTCTTGGCAGGTTTTGCAGAGTTTTTCTAAATCCTTTGAAAGGAAATCCTTAAGAATAGAGTTATAATTTTTTCTGCTATTTATATTTCCAACTGAATTAATCCTGAGTTCTAACTTATCAGTAAGACCTAATCTATCGAAAAAATCCATAGCTAGTGCAATAACTTCTGCGTCTATAGCGGGAGAATCACTTCCAAAAACTTCAATTCCAAACTGATGAAATGCTCTTAATCTTCCAGCTTGAGGTCTTTCGTATCTAAAACATGGAGTTATATAGAATATTTTAGTAGGCTGTACATCTGCATATACTTTGTTTTCTATAAATGATCTTACGACAGGTGCAGTTCCTTCGGGTTTTAAAGTAATACTTTCATTTGATTTTGTATCAAAAGTAAACATCTCTTTTTGAACAATATCAGTTGTATCTCCTACACCTCTTTTAAAAAGTTCTGTATATTCAAAAGCGGGAGTTCTCATTTCTCCATAGGAAAAATTCTTACATACCTTCTTAAATAATCCTTCAATATAGTTCCATTTTAAAGCATCTTTAGGAAGTATATCTTGAGTTCCACGTGGTCTTCTTAACTCCATTTTTCTACCTCCTTCAATTTTTTCTCTATTAGCTCATCTATTCTTTTTATATATAATCGTACATCTTTTATATTTGGAATTCTCTCTATTCTATCATTTGGTTCATAATAAAACTTAGATATAGCACCTGCACCAAAAGCTAAAATAGTTTGTTTTTCTTCCATTATTCCAATGTTATAAAATGACTCTAGGCTAGATTTGGAATATCCAATATTTTCAAGGTTTAATAATATATTTTTTTGCCTATATAAATAATATGGGTGCAGATTCATATCCTTAGCATATTGCTCTGTCATACTCATAAACATATATATATCATTAGTATTTAATTTTGTTTTATCTTTTTTTACAGACTCAATTAGTTTAGATGCTCTTTTAAGGGATAGTGTATGTACGGTTAAGCTTTCTGGATGAAGCTTTTTTATTTCTTTTAGAGTGTTTTCAAGTTCTTCAGCAGTTTCGTCTTCAAGCCCCAATATTATATCCATATTTATATTATCGAATCCATTTTTTCTAGCTAAATTAAAACAATCAATGATATCTTTTGATGTATGATTTCTTCCAATTTTAATTAAAGTTTTATCGTTCATTGTCTGAGGGTTTATTGACAACCTTGTAACATTAAATGTTTTTAAGATTTTTAGTTTTTCTGAATTTAGTGTCTCGGGACGGCCACCCTCAAACGTAAATTCAAGGATATTATTTTTATTTATATTTTCATCAATAGTATTCATTAAAAATTCAAGTTGCTTTTCATTTATGGAGCTAGGGGTGCCTCCTCCTATGTAAATACTAGTTATTATTTTATCTTTAAGATAGTCAGACTCAAACACTTTCTGTATTTCGTATTTTAATGAAAGGAGATAATCATCTACCAAATTAGATTCTGTTTTTATATCACATGAAAAAAAGGAACAATAATTACATCTGCTAGGGCAAAAAGGGATTGATATATATATAGCTACAGTGTCTTTGATTTTATTTAAAAGGGTATTTTGTCTAAAGGCTATATCAATGATTAAATCTGCTTTTTTTTCTTGAATATAATACTCTTTTACTAAAGAAGTCCTAATTTGATTTCTTGTCAGTTGTTCTTTTAGCATTTTATGTACTATCTTAACTGGTCTTATCCCAGTTAAGATTCCCCATGGCAAAGAAACTTTTGTAATATCTGATAGTAAGGAATAAAAGAGTCTTTTATAAATATTTTTTTCACTTAGAAAGTCTTCTCTTGACTGGAAAATCTCTTTTTCTAAAAGAAAGTTATTATAATATTTCCCAATTATTTTATTTTCTGAGTCCCCTTGAAGAACAATAAAATTCTCCATTGAAACACCATGAGATTCTAATAAGTCTATAGTCTCAATTTTAATATCAATTCCAAAGGATTTTGCAAGTTCTTTTAAATCATAATTATACTCCTCTTTATCAACCTTAACTATCATTAGTCTTCTCCAACAAGATATGGATTTGTTACCTTTTCTATTCCTAGTCTACTTGCAGGTCCATGTCCTGGAAAAACTACAAATTCATCATCTAAAGATTTAAGTTTATTTAAGGATTTTTTCATTTGGGAAAAATCTCCACTATATAAATCAGTTCTTCCTATAGATCCCGAAAAAAGAGTATCTCCAGTAAATAGATTATCATTAATTATTAAAGTAATAGATCCTTTAGTATGGCCTGGAGTATGAATTATTTGTATATTTAAATCACCAAGCTCAATCTTATCATTATCGTGAACATATAAGTCCGCCTCTAAAACTATTTCTTCATTTCCAATTTGATTTGAAAGGTTAAGTTTTGGGTCGTTTAATATATCTTTTTCTAAAAAATGAGCTACTAGTTTACAGTCATACTCAGTTAAAAGTCTTTTAGTTGCTCCTATATGATCTCCATGTCCATGGGTTAGAACTACGTATTTTAATTGAAATTCATTTTCCAGCAAAATTTCGTTTATTTTTTCGAAATCTCCTCCTGGATCTATAACAATACACTTTTGTGTATTTTCATCCCCTACAATATAGCAGTTTACTCCATATATTCCAGCTTCTAATCTTTGTAAAAACATAAAGTCCTCCTAAAAATTTTTTTCTGAGTCAATAAGTATAGTTACAGGCCCGTCGTTTTCTATACTTACCATCATTTCAGCGCCAAAAACTCCAGTTTCAACATTAATTCCTTTTTCTTTAAATTTAGAGATACATTCTTCATATAAAGGTATAGCTTTTTCGGGCCTTGCTGCTTCTGTAAAGCTTGGTCTTTTTCCTTTTCTGCAGTCTCCATACAAGGTAAACTGCGATACAAGCAATAGCTCTCCTTTTATATCCAATAAAGATAGGTTCATTTTTCCCTCTTTATCTTCAAAAATTCTCAATCCTGATATTTTATCAACTATATATTCTAAGTCTTTACTTGTATCATCATTTTTTATACCTAGAAGAACTAAAAAACCACTTTTTATTTCTCCCATAGTTTTATATTCATTGTTTTCCACAATTTTTACGCTAGAAGATTTCACTCTTTGGACTACAGCTCTCATTGTTTCCTCCTAGTTAAATATCCTAAACACATCCATTACTCCTTCTACTCTTTTAATTTGATTCATAATGCTTTTTAGCTGTTCTTTGCTTGAAACTTCAAGAACAACATTCATAATAGCAGAGCCGTCTTTGGAGGTTTTGGCATTAATTCCATTTACAGTTATTTTTTCATCGGCAAATATTCGACTTACATCTGTAAATAAACCTCTCCTATCAATTGCCTTAATCTGAACTTCAGCTTCAAAACTCTTATCCTTATTTTTATCATTGTCCCATTCTACTTCTACAAGTCTTCCATGAATTGGATCATTCTCACTTTTTACATTTGGGCAATCAGCTCTATGGATTGAAACTCCCCTGCCCTTGGTTATATAACCTAATATGTCATCTCCAGGTAATGGATTACAGCATTTTGCAAATCTTATCAATATATTATCTATTTCCTTTACTCTTACACCTTGATTATTTATTTTTTTTCTTTGAGTTTTAGTGTTATTTATTTTTTCTAAAGGTTTTTCTTCTTTTACCTTTGGATGATCAACTTCGTACTTTTCTTTTATTCTTGGCATTACTTGGCTTAATGTAATACCTCCATAACCTAAAGCCGCATAGAGATCATCTTCATTTCCCTGGGTAACTACTTTTGCTACTTGGGTTAAATATTTGTGCTTTAAAAAGTCACTTATGGGATATCCCTGTCTTTTTGTTTCTCTTTCTAGGATTTCTTTTCCTTTTTCTATATTTTCTTCTCTACGTTCTTTTTTAAACCACTGTCTTATCTTATTTTTTGCATGTGAGCTTTTGACTATATTTATCCAATCTCTACTAGGGCCATTTGAATTAGAAGAAGTGAGGACTTCTATTATATTTCCATTTTTTAGTGAGTATTCAAGTGGTACTATTCTTCCATCTATTTTAGCACCAATACAACTATTTCCAACATCTGAATGGACTTTGTAAGCAAAATCCAAAGGGGTAGATCCTGCAGGTAGTTCTACTACATCTCCTTTTGGAGTAAATACAAATACTTGATTTGTAAAAAGATCAATTTTTAAAGATTCCATAAACTCTTTTGGATCTGATACATCCTTTTGCCACTCCATCATCTGTCTTAGCCAGGATAGCTTTTTTTCCATGTCAGATTCATCTGAGTCAATTTTTCCTTCTTTGTATTTCCAGTGTGCTGCTATACCAAATTCTGCTGTTCTATGCATGTCTTTGGTTCTTATCTGGATTTCAAGAGGTTCACCATCAGGACCAAGTACAGTGGTATGAAGAGACTGATACATGTTTGGCTTAGGCATAGCTATATAGTCTTTAAAACGTCCAGGCATAGGTTTCCATATGGTATGAACGATTCCTACAACTCCATAGCAATCCTTTAATGTATCTACTAAAATTCTTACAGCCATCAGATCATATATTTCTTCAAAAGCCTTGTTTTGGTATTTCATTTTTCTATATATACTATAAAAATGCTTAGCTCTCCCTTTTATATCTCCATCAATAGAAGCTTCCGAGATTCTTTCATTTAAGAGATTTATAACTCCTTCTATATAAGCTTCTCTTTCCCTTCTTTTTTTAGAGACCTTGTCTACAAGTTCATAGTATCCTTGAGGGTCAATATATCTTAAAGCTATATCTTCCATCTCCCATTTTATCCTAGATATACCCAGTCTATGGGCTATAGGGGCGAAGATTTCTATAGTTTCAGTAGCTTTTTCTTTAGCTTTTTCTTCTGACATATATTTTAAGGTTCTCATATTATGAAGTCTGTCAGCAAGCTTTATAAGAATTACTCTTATGTCTTTTCCCATGGCCATAAACATTTTTCGAAGATTTTCGGCCTGAGTTTCTTCTTTTGATTTATATTCTAGCTTTCCAAGTTTTGTAACACCATCAACTAATTCTGCAACTTCTGTACCGAATTGCTTTTCTATATCTTCAAATGTTGCCTTAGTATCTTCTACCACATCATGAAGTAGACCTGCAGTAATAGTATGGACATCCATTTCAAGTTCTGCTAAAATTTTAGCAACTTCAAGTGGATGAACTATATATTTTTCTCCAGATTTTCTATATTGGCCCTCATGGGAATTATAGGCATAGTTATAAGCCTTGATTACTAATTCTAAATTAGCATCAGGATTATATTGTTCTATCATAAGCAATAAATTCTCTAACATAATAATCACCTGCGTTTTCAGTTTTGGGAGAATAAAAAAGTCTTATAAGAGCAATAATAAATCACAACTTTTAGATGAAAAATTGAGATTTATTATTGCTCAATTAAATATTTTATAAAAAATAGTCGGCTAAAGCCAACTATTTTTTGTGGAGATTACATTGACTTATTGTTAACACAACAAGATTGAATCTTTATTTATAAGATATATTTATACGTATAAAAATTAGTAATTAACCAAAGAGTTTATATGATACCCGTCAAGTTTATCTCTTCCGTTAAGATCTTCAAGTTCAATTAAAAATTCCATTGCAGCAATTTCTCCTCCAAGAGATTCAATTAGCTCAGCTACAGCTCTTACCGTTCCACCTGTTGCAAGCAAGTCATCCACTATAGCAATTTTATCTCCCTGGCTTATTGCATCAGAATGTATTTCTAATGAGTCAGTTCCATATTCAAGCTCATAGTCAAGTCTTGTAGTTTTGCTTGGAAGCTTTCCAGGCTTTCTAACTGGTATAAAGCCTACACCTAAAGCATATGCTACAGCAGCTCCCATTAAGAAGCCTCTAGCTTCTGGGCCTACTACATAGTCGATCTCCTTGTCTTTTAAATCATCCACTATCTTATTTACAGCGTATGAAAAGGCATTTCTATCCTTTAAAAGAGTAGTTATATCTTTAAAGCTGATACCTTCTTTCGGGAAATTTTCAATCTCTCTTATTTTAGATTTTAAATCCATTAATTATCCTCCTCATGTGAGATAAAGCTCTCTACATTATTTTTAATTAAAAATTTTATTCAAAAATCTCATTGTTTTAGTTTGAGATAAATCGAATCTTTGATTAGAATCAGGTTGATTAAATGATATTTTTACATGTTCTTTAATTAAATCATATTCTATTAAATCTATTTCTTTGAGAATTTCTAGACTGTTTAGAAGTGAAATATGATTCGTCTTCAAGCTCTTAGTTAATAACTCTATGCTTGTATAAATATTTGAATGTTTTTTTACTAATTTATATAGATTTGCTATAGTATCTCTTGAAGGGATATTTTTTAAAGAGACATCTTTGTTTTCATAATTATTATATAGATATATATTTTCAAAATAAGTTTCTATAAGTTTTTCTGAAATTTTCTTAATAGAGACATCCAGAATAATATTATTATATATGCAAAGGTCTATTTTATCAATATTTGGCATAAGTATAATATCTATTTTATAATTATTTGAGCTATGATCTAAAGAGAAATTAATATTTCTATAAAACAAGTTTCTAATTAATTCGGTATATACTTCATAATCATATACAAACACTCCTGTTTTTTCATTACCATCAAGCAACATATAAAATTCATTTGATTCACCATGAATATTTTTACAAGATATAGTTTCATTTAGAGGAATGAATCTTTCAGAATCATTTTCTCTTAATGTTTTTAATCTATGTTGATACGAATCCCACACTCTATATTTTTCGAAACTTTCTTTAATATCCTTAACAAAAAGCTGAAGGTTATTTTTGCCTTGATAATCATTTAGTCCCATTTCGAATACCAAATCTATAGGGTTATTAAAATTTATTTTTTCGTAAAGCTCTGGTTTATTGAAACAAATAGTCTCTATTGAACTCTCTATATATCCCTTAAAATGCTTCTGACCCTTACCTATTAATTTTACATCATTAAGCTTCACTTCAGATATTGAAAAAACAGGTTTTGAATTTCCCATACCAAAAGGCTCTAGCTGAGATATTTGATTTAAAATATCTAGATTTAAAGAGTCTTTATCAACCACACTATCAATAAATATTTTAGGCTCAAGCATAGTATTATCTATACGAAAGTCCCCCAAAGAGTTAATTTCATTTTCAAAGGCTTGTATATTATCCATATTTATTGTAATCCCAGCAGCTTGTTCATGACCACCATATTTTTCTAACAAATAGCTCACACCACCAAGGGCATCAAATAAATTAAAACCCTCAATACTTCTACCAGAACCTTTTCCAATATTATTATCTTCTATTGCTATTATGAAGGTTGGTTTATTATATTTTTCTGTTATCTTTGAGGCTACAATTCCAATAACTCCGCTATGCCAATTTTCAGAGTAAGCGACTAAAATGGTAGAATTTTTTTCTTTCTCTTTAATAATTTCTAGGGCCTCTTCATAAATTGTATGTTCTATTTCCTGTCTTCTTTTATTTAAGGCTTCCAGTTTTTTAGAGGTTTCTAAGGCGTTTGAATAACTTTCAGATAAAAAGAGGCTTACACCAAGATCAGCATCTCCCATTCTTCCGCTAGAATTTATCCTAGGAGCCAAAAGAAAAGCAATTTCAGTTGAGCTTATATTATTAAAATTTAGACCAGATGTAGATATCAAAGCTTTTATTCCTAGGTTCACTGGTTTTTTTAACTTTTCAAGCCCCTTTTTTACTATAATACGGTTTTCACCTTTAAGTTCTACAATATCTGCAATTGTAGCAATGGATGCTATTTCAATAAGCTCATTTATATCATATATCCCACGTTTATACAGTAATCCTTCTGATAGCTTAAGAGCTATTCCAGCTCCACATAAATTTGGATAGGGATATGTGCACTCTTTTTGTTTAGGATTAATTATTGCAATAGCTTTAGGTAATATATCCTTGCACTCATGATGGTCTGTAATTATCATGTCTATACCAATTGAGTTTGCAAAGTCGGTTTCTTCTATAGAGGTTATTCCACAGTCAACTGTTATTACTAAGCTAACACCATTTTTCTTGATATCCATAAGGGCTTCCTCATTGAGTCCATAACCTTCCTCAACTCTTTTAGGAATATAGTAATCTACATTGTATCCTATTTTTAAAAAAGCAAGTTTTAAAATAGATACAGATGAAATTCCATCGACATCATAATCGCCATATATACAAATCTTTTCTTGGTTTTCAATTGCACTTAATATTCTCTCAACTGCTAAAAGTAAATCCTTCATTAAATAAGGATCATAAAGGTTTTCTATATTTGCGTTTAAAAAAAGATCTTTTTCTTTTACTGAAATATTTCTGTTTTCCAATAATTTTTCAATTATAGATGTTTTATTATTATTTTTTATTATCCACTTTTTTTTTATCATAACTCACCTTTTATATTTTGTTGGATTTAATACTATAGAAATGATAAGAGCAAGTCCCATTACTATAGCTATTAGATATCCCAAAATCCCGAGGACAGGATATCCCCAAATAGTAGGCTCAATTTTTGTAGTGATTACAAGAGATGATCCCATTAAGAGCGCTGAAATAATCAAGCTCATTGATATTAAATTAGTCATGTGATTTACTGATTTTTCTAAATTCATAAATGAAATATCATCTATGGACATTTTTATATTATTTTTTTCAAGATTTCTTAAAAGTACTCTGAGC
Source organism: Acetoanaerobium pronyense (assembly GCF_017874355.1). GTDB lineage: Bacteria > Bacillota > Clostridia > Peptostreptococcales > Filifactoraceae > Acetoanaerobium > Acetoanaerobium pronyense. The sequence goes on along the minus strand of NZ_JAGGLI010000013.1, from coordinate 52,809 downwards.
TGTCTTGGAATTACCTTTAGATCCGAGAAAAGACTTTCTGTAAGCCTCCTAGACTCTAAAAGTAACTTTTGAGGATTTATCTTATTTTTATAATATTCTTTTGAAAATTCTTTTAAAACCTCTGAAAGAGAAAACTCAGAATCCAACTTTCTTACTCCACCCTCAAGTGTGATTAATGCTTTGATTAAAATAGAGAATTGAGATGGAAGCTTGAGTTTGTTAGCTCTTGCAAATTTTAGAAATTCGGTGAGCATTTCTGAAATATTCATCTGGTTTAGGGATATGGAATAGTAATAATGTATATAATAAGTTAAGTCTTCCCTTACTTTTCGCATATCTGTATCTCTAGATATAGCATCCATTTCCAAAAGATTTGTTATTATTTTTTCTACATCTCTATCAATGGAGGCTAGAAAAATCTCTGTTACAAAGTCTAATGTCAATCTGTCCAAGATACCAACTATTCCAAAATCAATAAACGCAATTCGATCTCTTTCTAAGACAAATATATTCCCAGGGTGAGGATCACCATGGAAAAATCCATTTATAAATATTTGTTCCATATAAGTTTTTATCCATAGTTTTGCAATCTTTTTTTTATCATAATGTGGCTTTGTTAGAACTTTCAAATCAGATATTTTGATACCATTTATTTGTTCAAGCATTAGAACTTTATCACTTGTAAATTCCCAGTTTACGCTTGGTATATATATATCTTTATTACTTATATAAATTTCACGAAATTTTTCACAGTTTCGCCCTTCAAATGTATAATCCAGCTCCCGTAAAAGCTGTGTGGAAAATTCATCTGCTATTTCAGAGAGATTTATCCCTATATCTTTGAAATTATCATCCAATAATTTAGCAATTCCTTTTAATATCTCGATATCTGTTTTTATAACTTCTTCTATATTTGGTTTTTGAATTTTTATTATGACTTTTTCCCCAGACCTTAATATTCCTTCATAAACCTGACCTATAGAAGCGGAAGCTATTGGAACTTCATTGAAGCTATAAAACACTTCTGAAAGTGATAATCCAATTTCTTCTTCAAAAATTTCCCTAGCCTCATCAAAAGAAAAACACTTTACATTGTCCTGTAGTTTTGAGAGTTCTTCTGCTAAATCTATATCTATGATGTCTATTCTTGTAGAAAGTATTTGACCGAGCTTAATAAAAGTAACTCCTAATTCTTCAAGAACATTTTTTATTCTCTCATTAACAGACATGTTTAATATATCTTTGTTTGAAGCACCAGATATTTTTCCTACTATTCCGTCTACATTTAATTTTTCGGCTAAAAATGTAAATCCGTATTTTGCAAAAACTTGTATGATTTCTTTATATCTTTTTAAATATCTGTACTTAGGTTTATATGTTGGAAATTTCAAGAAAACTCCTCCTCAACTAACATAGTTTTCCTTTTTCCAATAAAAAAGAAAAGGGCAATATTTATATATTGCCCTTTTTACTCTTTATTAAAACCCAAACAGGACTAGCTATAAAAATTGAAGAATAAGTTCCTGTTAATATACCTGCAATAAGCGGCAGTGTAAACTCTTTAATTGAATCTACTCCAAGTATATAAAGTGCAGTGATAGCAAGTATAGTTGTAAAAGATGTATTTAAGGATCTTCTAATAGTTTGTTTTATAGATAACTCTGCAGTTTCAGCAAAAGCACTTCTCTTTGCTGTTTTTAGATTTTCCCTTATTCTATCAAAAACTACGATAGTATCGTTTATTGAATAACCAACCACAGTTAGCATAGCAGCAACAAACGGACTGTTTACAGGGATTCTAAATATAGAATATACAGCCAATACTATAAGAACGTCGTGAATCAAGGCAACAATTGCTGAAATTCCATAGGAAAACTGAAATCTAAAAGTTATGTAAAGAAGCATCCCTATTGTAGCTATTATTATAGAAATAACTGCTTTATTTCTTATCTCAGCACCTATTTGGGGTCCATATTGACCAGAGCTAAGTCTATCAGCATCATCAAGGTTATACTTTTCTTTGAATTCGTTATATAAACTCACTCGTGTTTCGTTATTAAAGCTTTCAGTAGTTCTAATCTGGATGATTTCCCTTTGATTACCGATATGATTGATTGTAGCACTAGAATCATAACCATCTACAATCTCTCTTATTTCTTCAGTTGGAATATATTCATCCATTTCAATCTGAATTACAGTACCACCTGTAAAGTCTATACCATAGTTAAATCCTCTTATTGCAGCAAGAGATAGACCTACAATAATAATTACTAAAGAAATTGCAAAAAATACTTTTTTATTTTCTATTATTTTCATGATTCTCCCCCTATACTCCAAAATATTTGGTATTTTTAAGATTCATTGCTCCAACTGTGATTTTAAGGAGAAATCTGGTTATTACTATTGCTGTAAGCATGGATACTACAAGTCCAATCATTAATGTAATAGCAAACCCTCTAATTGGTCCAGTTCCAAAATTATAAAGTACAATTCCAGCAATAAAAGTAGTTACTTGAGAGTCTAAAATAGTTGACATAGCTTTGTCAAAACCAGAATCTATAGATACTCTAACTGATTTTCCAAAACTTAATTCCTCTTTTATTCTTTCGAAAATAATTACATTTGCATCAACTGCCATACCAACAGATAGTATTAATGCAGCTATTCCAGGCAGTGTTAATGTTGCATTCATCAATATATAGGTATATGTAAAAATAATCATATATGCCATAAGAGATAAAACAGCAACAAGTCCTGGAAGTCTATAATAAATAATCATAAAAAGCATAACTAATAATATTCCTATTATAGCTCCCTGAATACTTTTTTCTAAAGCTGTCTCTCCAAGAGTTGCCGTGATTGTTGAGCTTTGAACCTCTTCAAAATCCACTGGCAATGCTCCTGCTCTGATAAGTCCAGCAAGTTCTGAAGCTCCTTCAACTGTAAATTGTCCTGTTATTTGAGCTTTTCCGTTAGGAATTTCTTCATTTACTATAGGACTTGAAATTACCTCGTCATCTAAAACTATAAATAAAGGCTCACTTGTAGGAGCTAATTTTCTAGTGGCTTCGGCAAACTTTCTGCTTCCTTCTGCATTAAACTCTAAGGAGATGAAAGGCTGGTTATTTCTGTTGTCTATCATTACCTCTGCTTTAGATACTTCTGCACCAGAAACAACTACTTCACCGTCAGGCATAATAAACTGAAGCTGAGCTGTCTTCCCTATAGTACTTATAGCCTGCTCGGAATCCTCTACCCCTGGTAGTTCGATTCTTATCCTTTTTTCTCCTTCTCTAACAATTATAGGTTCAGTTAGACCCATTCCATCTACTCTTCTTCTAAAAACCTCAATTGTTTGGCTTATAATTCTATCCATTTCATCTCCAGTAGCTGAAGATTGTGCTTCATATACTACAAAGACTCCACCTCTTAAATCAAGTCCTTGCTTTATATTCGTTCCAGCAGGTGATATAGATGCTCCGCCTATATTTAATCCATTTATAGCTATAAAGCCACTTAAAAGAATTACTATAACACTACATACTAATAATATCCGATTTTTACTTTGCATATAAATTTCCTCCTAGCTATTTATGATTTTCAGCCAGCTCTGTATAATGCTCAGCTGATTTTTTTATACCTTCAATTTCTTCTTCAGAAAGATTTCTTATAACTTTTCCAGGACTCCCTAATATAAGAACACCTTCTGGAAATTCTTTGCCTTGAGGAATTAAAGATCCAGCTCCAATAATAGAATTTTTGCCAATCTTAGCACCATCCATTATTATGCTGCCCATACCTACAATGACATTGTCAGATATCTCAGCGCCATGGAGAATAACTCTATGTCCCACTGTAACATTATCTCCAACAACCACAGGATAATCTTTGTCAACATGGACAATACATAGATCTTGTATATTACTCCCTTTTCCTATAGTAATACTTCCTTCATCAGCTCTTAATATAGTTCCATACCAAATACTGCTTTTTTCTCCAATATAGACGTTTCCTATCACATCTGCATTTCCAGCTAAAAAACAACAATTTGATATATCTGGACTATTTCCTTTATAATCTTTTATCACAGCAATCTCCTCTTTCTCTATTAGATTTGCATCTACGATTATATAATAATAACTTCTATATGTCCAAAAAAAATCTTCCACCTTTTTAAGGAATAAAATAAGTGGAAGACTTATGTTTTAGGGTTTTACTTTTGCAATACCCCATTTCTCAAAAACTATTTTTGTCTTATCTGCCCCTATTTCGACAGTAACTGATTCTTCATTGATTTTGATTATTTTTCCAACAATCCCTCCAATTGTAACCACTTCATTTCCAACTTTTAGACTTTCGCGCATATTTTTTAGAGCTTTTTCTCTTTTTTGCTGAGGTCTAATAAGTAGAAAATAAAATATTACAACAAATACTAAAGGTACGAGCAGTCCACTTAATTGCTGAGGGTTCATTTTATTCACCTCCTACTAAGGGCGATTTTTATACAATTATTATAATAACTTATTTTTTATATTTCTTCTATAATTTTATAATAATCCATAGCTTCTAAAAAAATCATTTTTAAAATCAAGAAGTCTATCATTCATTATAGCTTCTCTCACATCCTCCATCAGCTTTAGAAGAAAATGAAGATTATGGGTTGTTATTAGTCTTGAGGCTAATATTTCATTGCATTTTACCAAATGTCGTATATAAGCTCTTGAATAATTTCTGCAGGTATAGCAGGAACAATTTGGATCTAGAGGTGTGAAATCTTCTTGATAAGTAGCATTTCTCACTACTATTTTCCCAAGACTTGTAAGTGCTGTTCCATTTCTAGCTATCCTAGTTGGAAGCACACAATCAAACATATCTACTCCTCTTATTACACCTTCTAATAAATCGTCGGGACTTCCAACTCCCATAAGATATCGTGGCTTATCCTTTGGAAGTAGTGGAGTAGTATTTTCTAAAACTTCGTTCATAATATCTTTTGGTTCTCCAACTGATAGACCTCCAATTGAATATCCTGGAAAATCAATCTCCATAAGCTCCATGGCTGATTGATATCTCAAATCCTTATACATACCACCTTGTACTATTCCAAATAAAGCTTGTTTTTCAGGATATTTATGAGCGTCTTTTCCTCTTTTTGCCCATCTTGTAGTTCTTTCTAAGGATTTTTTTACATAATCATAATCTGCTGGATAAGGAGCACATTCGTCAAAAGACATAATAATATCAGCACCTAAAGAATTTTGTATTTCAATTGCCTTTTCTGGACTAATAAAGTGTTTTGATCCATCTATATGTGATCTAAACTCTACTCCTTCTTCAGATATTTTTCTAAGAGGTCCCAAACTAAAAACTTGAAAACCCCCGCTGTCTGTTAAAATTGCCCTATCCCAATTCATAAACTTATGTAGACCACCTGCTTTTTCAATTAATTTATGGCCAGGTCTCATATAAAGATGATATGTATTTGATAAAATAATTCTAGCATCCATTTCCTTGAGCTCTTCTGGTGTCATAGACTTTACAGTTGCAAGAGTCCCTACAGGCATAAAAATAGGAGTATCTATTATACCGTGTGGGGTATGAATTTTTCCTAGCCTTGCTCCACTTTGTTTACATGTTTTTATTAGTTCGTATCTAATTGCTGACATTTTTTCATTCCCTTCTAATTTCTAAAAAATATACATGGCATCGCCAAAGCTAAAAAATCTATATTTTTCAGCAATAGCACTTTTGTAAGCGTTTAAAACATTCTCTTTTCCTGCAAAAGCACTTATCATCATAATTAAAGTAGATTCTGGCAAATGAAAATTAGTGATTATAGAGTCTACGAATTTAAAATCATATGGAGGGTATATAAAAATATCAGTCCACCCTGATTTATGAACTATATAACCGTTTTCAGAGGCTGATTCAAGAGTTCGTACACTAGTAGTACCTACACATACTATTCTTTTCCCTTGTTTTTTTGAAGCATTTAACCGCATAAATGTATCATCATCTATCGCAAAATATTCTTTATGCATATTATGTTCTTTTATATCATCTGTCATTACGGGTCTAAAGGTTCCTAAACCTACATGAAGGGTTACATACTCAATTTGAACACCTTTATTCTTAAGATTTTCCATAAGCTCTTCAGTAAAATGAAGGCCAGCAGTAGGAGCTGCAGCTGAACCACTTATTTTTGAGTATACAGTTTGATACCTCTCTTTGTCTTCAAGCTGATAAGTTATATATGGAGGTAAAGGCATTTTTCCTAGTTTATCCAAAATTTCTTCAAATACTCCTTCAAATTTGAACTTTATAACTCTTTTTCCTTCTTCTAATACATCAACAACTTCTCCTTCTAATAAACCCTCACCAAAGGATATTTTAGTTCCAAGTTTTAATCTTTTTGCTGGCTTTGTTAAAGCTTCCCATGTATCAATAGATAATCTATTTAAAAGCAAAGCCTCTACTTTTCCATCAGTTGCAAATTTTGTTCCAATAAGTCTTGCTGGAATTACTCTAGTATTATTAAGCACTAAAACATCATTTTCAGATAATAAATTTAATATATCTTTAAAATTATTGTGAGATATTTCTCCAGTTTTTTTATTTAGCATCATTAGTCTAGATTCATCTCTGTTCTCTAAAGGCACTTGAGCAATCAACTCTTCTGGTAAATCGAAATAAAAATCTTTTGTTCTCAAATTCAGCATCCTTTCCTACTTGATATGAACATCAGTAAAGTAATGTTGTAAAATTTCTTGATAAGTAAAGCCTAGCTCACCCATTTTTTTTGCCCCATACTGGCTCAGTCCAACTCCATGACCCCAGCCCTTTCCAGAAAAAATAATTTTATCTGTATAAAAATTATCTATATTCTCAAAATCCCTCTCATCTGAAGAACCTGATAGAACGCTTCTTAAGTCGTTAAACAAGGCCCTCTCAGAATAATCCGTATTCGTAGTTTGGATCACATTAATATTTTGGGAGGTATTGGTTTGAGTATTTAGTGTGAAAAAATTACTTTTTAGACTAAAAAATGAGCGAATCGACTCTTTTTCTAAGGAATGGTTTCCTAAGCTTCCTTTAATAACAACCTTCATAGCTCTATTATTTTGAGATTTTTGGCTAACCTCAATTCCTACAAAGCTTCCTATTTGAATATTTCTATCTTTTAAAAGCTTATCTATTTGTTCTTTAGTAAATTCTACTTCCCAATTGTCATGAGGAGAACCAAGTGAATAAGGGTCCTGTACTCCTTTTAAATAAGGAAAGCTTGCAGACCATATATTTTCTGAATTTTCTGTTTGACCACCACTTGATGAATGGTAATAAACCTCAGCAATATCATTATTATAATAAAGAAGCTGACCTTTTGTACTATCAACAGCAGAATTTGAATTTCTATGTTCTGAGGAAAGCCCCTTATATACTTGAGATGCAGTAGTTGAGCATAGATTAAATCCAAGCTTAGAATATTTATTTAAATTTTTAACAGCAAAATTTCTAGCTGAAATAGCTTGAGCTTTCAGCGCTTCGATGTTCCATGAAGCAGGCATCTCATTTGGAACCACTCCATATAAATACTCTTCTAATTTAAGTACATTTATAACAGTTAATCTATTATTAGTTCCAATCTTAAAAGAAACTCCTCCTCTATAATCCGATGTATGAATCTTTATTTTTTCTTCTGAAGATGTAATCATCAAATTTTCAGCCTCAAAATAACCTGCGATAGGGGATTTATCATGTGTTAAAAGAAGTATAGAATTTTCTGTAGTAGAAGTACCTAAGTTAAAGTTAATACCTGGATTTTGAGAGGCGATAAAATATCTTCCATTTTTTAAATAAACAAAAGCTTTTTCACTTGAAAGCATATTTAAAAGCTCTGTTTCCATATAGGCTTCAGAGAAAGATACGTAAGATTGCTCAGAAAGATATATAGTTCCTCTATATGGGACAACTTCAATACTATTTGGTAGACTAGAGATTAAGTTTTGACCTGTGGTATTATCTATTAGATTTAAATTTTGTCCGCCAATATTTACACTTTCACGTCCCGTAGATTCAAAAAAAAGACCTATCTTTATATATTCAGGGACTTGGTTAGTTTGAAAAATTCCATAGGCTGTTAGATGGGAAAATAAAAAACAACCTATTAAAACTAAAGTGAAAACTGTTTTTTTCATAACTAATCTCTCCTAACTCTATTAAAATGTAGATAAGTAAGGTCTGTAGCCATTCTACCTCGAGGAGTTTTTTGCAAGAAACCACGTTGTATTAAAAAAGGTTCATAAACTTCTTCAATAGTCATCCTGTCTTCTCCTATAAGTGCTGCTATTGTATCTAACCCTACTGGACCACCATTAAATTTTTCAACAATGGATATAAGCATCTTTTGATCCGTCTTATCTAAACCAGCTTTATCGATTTCAAACATTTGAAGAGCCTCATCCGCAAGTTTTGAAGTTATTATTCCATCTCCTCTGACCTGAGCAAAGTCTCTAACTCTTCTTAAAAGTCTATTGGCGATTCTTGGTGTTCCTCTTGATCTTCTAGCTATTTCAATGGCCCCTTCTTCTTCAATTGGTATAGACAGTATATTTGAAGATCTCTTTATTATTTCTAGAAGATCTTTTTCGCAATATAGCTCTAGATTTAAAATCACACCAAATCTATCTCTTAAAGGAGATGTGAGCATACCAGTTCTTGTTGTTGCGCCAATTAAAGTAAACTTAGGAATATCTAGTCTTATGGATCTAGCAGAGGGGCCTTTTCCAATTATTATATCTAAGCAATAATCTTCCATAGCGGGATATAGCACTTCTTCCACATTTCTATTTATGCGATGAATTTCATCAATAAAAAGTACATCCCCTTCATTCAAATTTGTAAGAAGTGCAGCCAAATCTCCAGATCTTTCAATAGCCGGACCTGATGTTACTTTAATTTCACTCCCCATTTCATTTGCTATTATATGAGAAAGTGTAGTCTTTCCGAGACCAGGAGGTCCATATAAAAGGACATGATCTAAGGACTCATGTCTTTTTCTTGCAGCTTCAATAAATATATTAAGCTGATTTACTACTTTGTCCTGACCAATATACTCATCTAAAATTTTGGGTCTTAAAGGGTTTTCGTTATCATCTTCTCTTTTATAAGAAGAGTCTAATAGCCTTTCTGATTCAAATTCATCATACATCATAATTTCTCCTAGTTTTTATTTAATAAAAGTAAAGATTTTTTTATTATATTTTCAATATTATCTGTATTATTTTGTGTAACTATTTTTTTGACTACAATTTCAGATTCCCTTTTTGTAAACCCTAAACTAATTAGAGCTTCTATGGCTTCCACTTCCAAAGTAGGGCTATTAGTAAAGAAGGTAGGTTGCACTTCTGACTCTAAAATATCAAATTTGTCTTTTAATTCTAAAACAAGTCTTTCGGCAGTTTTTTTCCCAAGTCCTGGGACTTTTGAGAGCATATTAATTTCTGAATTTAAAATAAGACCTTTAATAATCTTAGGAGGATATGTAGATAAGATACTAAGGGCAAGCTTAGGACCAACCTTAGAAACATTTGTAAGAGTACTGAAGAGCTTCTGTTCCTCATGGGTGAAAAATCCAACAAGTATGAACTCGTCTTCTCTTACAATAAACTTAGTATATATTTTTTCTTCAGACCCTATACTAAGACTGCTTAGGGTATGTGATGAAACTAAAATTTCATATCCTATTCCTCTATTTTCCAGTATAATTTTATCTATTTTTTTTTCAACAACAAGTCCTTTTATATAACTAAACATAATTTTCTCTCCTATGCTCTAAATAATTCTCTATGTTTTGCTGAATGGCAGTGGCAAATGGCTACTGCTAGTGCGTCTGCAGCATCATCTGGCTTTGGAACACTTTTAAGGCCTAAAAGAAGTCTTACCATTTCCTGGACTTGCTTCTTATCTGCTTTTCCATATCCTGATACCCCTTGCTTTACTTGTAAAGGAGTATATTCATAAATCTTTTTTTTATTGAGTTGCCCACAAAGGACAAGAACTCCACGTGCATGAGCTACTTCAATAGCTGTTTTCACATTTTTATTGAAAAAAAGCTCTTCAATAGATATTGAATCTATGTCATATGAAGATATCAATTTATCTAATTCTTTATACAAATGCTCTAGTCTTTCAGGGTAAGGGATTTTAGCTTTTGTTTGGATGGTACCATAATCTAACACTTTAAAAGAATTTGATTTATATTCTATAATACCATATCCAACTATAGCAATCCCAGGGTCAATTCCTAATACTATCATGATGCCTCCTGCTTTTTTAATATAAAACTTAATAGAGACTGCTTAAGCAGTCTCTATACTTTAGTACTTATATAATTTTATCATTTAATTACCATAAATCATATATCTAAAGGCTTCTTATTTCTACAAGATTACCTTTATTTTTTTCTACCTTAGTTGATTGATTAAGGTGTTTTATTTCGTTATAAAGGAAAATAGCAGTTACTATAGATGCTGTAAAGTCTGCAGTTGGTCCAGAAAGCCATACTCCTCTCAGACCCCAAAACTTTGGAAGAATTATAAGCATAGGCATAAGAACTATAACCTGTCTAAGCAGGCTTAAAAACATAGCTTTTGGTGCTTTTCCCACAGCTTGAAAATAATTAGAGCTTACAATTTGAAATCCTATGACAGGAAGCATTAATAAAAATATTCTCATTCCTTCAGATGCAACCTTAATTAATTCAGGATCATCATTAAAAATTTTTATGAGATTAACAGTAAAGAACTGAGTTAGTAAAAAACCAGTTATAGAAATTACTGTAGCCGCTAAAATTGCTAATTTTAAAGCTTCTTTCACTCGTTCATATTCTTTTGCTCCATAATTATATCCTATAATAGGTTGAGAACCTTGATTAATACCAAATATAGGCATTAAAAAGAATATTGCTATAGCATTTATAGCAGTCATTGCTCCAATTGCTATATCTCCACCATAAGCCTTGAGTGAGTTATTTGCAAGTATAGTCACAATACTTGCTGCAATCTGCATAGAGAATGGAGAAATCCCTATAGATACGATACTTTTTACTATGGATAGTTCTAATTTTAAATTTTTAATTTTAAGGACAAGATTGCTATTTTTAGATATAAAGTGGTATAGCACCCATGACATAGATATAAACTGGGAAATTATAGTTGCATAGGCTGCCCCTTTTATTCCCAGACCAAAGGTGAAAATAAATATAGGATCTAAGACTATATTTATAACCGCCCCAATGAGCATAGTATACATTGCAACTTTAGGGTTTCCTTCTGCTCTTATAATATTATTTAATCCAAATCCGATAGCTTGAAATATAGAACCTGCCAATATAATACTCATATAGTCATTAGCATAAACGAATGTATTTTCACTGGCCCCAAACAGATAAAGAAGTTGTTCCTTATAAAAATAACCTACAATCATTATAAAGCCCATTATTAGTATGGTAAGAGAAAGAGCATTTCCTAGTATTTTTTCAGCTTCCTTAATTTTCCCCTGACCAAGCCTTATAGATATTATTGCTCCGGATCCAATACCAACTAGCATTGCAAAGGCCATAAGTATAGTCATAAAAGGAAGATTAAGTCCTATGCCTGTCATAGCCAGATGCCCAAGTCTTCCTATATATATTCTATCTACGACATTGTATAATGCGTTTACTACCATTCCGATTATTGCAGGAATGGAAAATTTAATTAAGAGTTTACTTATTTTTTCAGTTCCCAATTCATCCTTATTTTTCATTTTTTTCTCCCCTTATGCACATAGCTTTTTTATACTCAGAAGCATTTTCCGTCATTTGTTCCATTAGTAGCTTTAGTTGTTCTTGGCTGTTTTTATCTATATCTTTAAGTATGATTTTTTTCCATTCATTGGTTATTTCCATTATTTCACTTTTTAGTTTCAAGGATTTATCAGTTAGGAATACCCTATTTATTCTTTTATCAGAGGGGTCTGAATCTCTCTTTACGTACTTTTCTTGTTCAAGACGTGCTATTGCTCTAGCGGTAGTTGCTTTATCTATATCTAATGCTTTACTCAGTTCATCCTGGCTTATTCCGTCATTTCCATATAAATAAAGCAAGAAAGTATATTGGCCGCTTCCTAGACCGTATTTTGTCATTTTCATGTTCATAAAGCATTGTCCATGCCTATATAGTATAGATATGTGACGGCCTATCCTAAAATCTTGTAAAAATGAATCCATTAGAATGCCTCCTTATTTAGTTGGTTATGCAACTATTATATCGACTTTTTGTTGCGGACGCAACTATTTAAATAAAAAAATAAGGCTAATTTGAATAAGCCTTATTTAGAGTAAATAAATTATTTTATTGTTGCCAGTTATGATATATATTTTGTACATCATCATCATCTTCAAGTAAATCTAATAATTTAAGCATACTTTTTTCTTGATCAGCATCTAATGAGGAGTGTGTTTGGGGAATCATTTCAATATCAGACGAAATAAACTCATATTTAGAGGTTAATAAACTTTCTTTGACTTCCATGAAATTTTCTGGATCAGTTATTACTACATAACAGTCCTCTTCAACAATAAAATCCTCAGCACCTGCTTCAAGTGAAGTCTCCATTAAATCGTCTTCGCTTATATCTTCATTTTGCTCTATTATAATTTGCCCTTTTCTATCGAACATAAAAGAAACGCATCCTGCTGTCCCAAGATTTCCACCATTTTTATCAAAATAATACCTCATATTTCCAGCAGTTCTATTTTTGTTGTCTGTAAGTGTTTCAACAATAACTGCTACTCCACCAGGACCATAGCCTTCATATGTTATATGCTCATAGTTTTCAGATTCCCCAGCACCAAGACCTTTTTTAATAGCCCTATCAATGTTGTCATTAGGCATATTATCATTTTTCGCTTTTTCAATAGCGTTTTTTAAAGTTGCATTATATTCTGGATCGCCACCACCCATTTTAGAAGCTACAGCAATAAGCCTAGCATGTTTAGTGAAAATTTTTGCTCTTTGAGCATCTTGCTTACCTTTACGGTTTATTATATTTCCAATACGTCCCACAGTAGGAACCTCCTTTATAATTCATTCGCTTTAAAATTTTAACATATTTTTATTTTCTGGTAAATAAACTCTTTTAATCTACTTTTCTTAATATTACTTTGAAATATTTATGTAAATACTAATTTCCATAAAAAAACTTTAGATTTGAATACATTCAGCATTCAAATCTAAAGTTTGAATTTTTATTTTGGACCTAAGATTGCATAAACGCAGTCATCATATACTACTTCAAGATTTAAATCTTCAGCTTTGTTTAAAACATTTTCATCCCATGTACCTGGCTGAAGCCAAATATTTTTTATATTATTTTCTTTTGCTTCTTCTAATACCCCCACAGCAATTTTAGGATTTACAACTATATCAATACAATCTATTTCTTGTGCTATTTCCGAAATTGATGCATAAACATCTACCCCAGCAATTTTTTCCCCTTTATATTTTGGATTCACTCCATATACTTCATAGCCATGATCAATCATTCTTTGGGGGATTTTGTATCCAAACTTAGATTCATCTGGGCTAACACCATATACTACCCATCTTTTTTTAGACAGCATTTCTTCTTTTATATTCACTTAAAGCCCTCCTTGTTTACAAATATTCTCTTCAAATTAATACCCTTTTTTTTATTGAATCATCATATTATTATATTTATATTTAATTAATTATGATATCTTCTCCTACCATATCAACATATATAGGGTCTCCAAAGGAAAAATCAATACTATTATTCGTAAGCTCTACTAGATAATCTTTAAAACTAGAGGTTTCTCCTAGTGGAATATAAGCTTTAAATTGAATATCTTCTTTGTATTCAATATCTGAAATAGGGATATTTTTTAATTTAAATCGATTTTCTATTATACCCATAGTGGAATAATCAACTGATATTTTTACAGGGATATATATAATCTTAGTAGTTATCTTAGCTTTTATTATTGAAGCTTTACATGCCTTTGAATATGCTCTTACTAATCCTCCAGCTCCTAGCTTTATACCTCCAAAATATCTAGTAACAACCACTACAATATTTGTGAGATTTTCTTTTTTTAATATTTCTAGTGTTGGAATGCCAGCAGTCCCTGAAGGCTCACCATCATCAGAATATCTTTGAATATTTTGATTCTCTCCTATTACATATGCCCACACATTATGAGTAGCGTCTTTGTTTTCTATTTTAATCTTTTTTATAAACTCCAAAGCATCCTCTTCGGTTTCTACTGATTTTGTATGAGCAATAAATCTAGATTTTTCGATTATTAATTCTTCCTTATCTTCTTTATATATCGTTTTATAAGATTTCAATTTATTTACTCTCCATTTTATTTTGAATTATTTCTATAGCAGAGTTAGCAGCACGCTTTACATACTCTTTTTCTTCAGGGTCCATAATAATATCAAATAACCTATCCACATGATTATAATTCCCAATTTTTTCAAAAGCCTTTATAGCATATTGTCTAACTTGTGGTTTTTTGTCTTTTAGTCCCTGAATTACATAAGGTAAAAATTCTTCAGAGCTAAATTTTCCCATAGCAGAAAAAGACATTCTCCTGATATTTCCATGGGGGTGAGCACTAAAATATTTTAGCTTATCCTTTAGGTTTTCAAACCTTCCTTCACCAATTGTCCATATTAATATCATTAAATCCTCGATATTGTCTCTACTATCAAGAGCCTTTTCTAATAAGTCTTCAAAAGAATTCTTTTCTTTTTCTGTGATTTCAAGCAAATAAGAAAGCCTTTCTTCCTTTCCTAAAGAAAGATATTCTATTAGCATGCTATTATCATATTGGGTAAGCTTATGCTCTGAAAATTTTCTTTTTTGGGATATGATTTGCTTTTGAATTTCTTCAATAGGGAGCCTTCTTATTAAAGAAATTTGAGAAAGAGATTTTCCTTCCTTATAAAGTAAAAATGTTATTTCTTCTTGAGTCATAATATTTATTTCAGACCATGATTTATCCATAGAATCACCTAATCATTCAAGTATTCTTTATATCTTCCAAAATCCTCTTCATCTATCTCTAAAGAAATTATAAAACCATTTTCGTCATATTCTTCGGTGAATTTATATTTTTTATGAAGCGAGCTTACAATATCGCCTTTGTCAAAAGGAATTTTTAGTTCTACTTTAACTAAATTACTTTTTAGAGATTTTTCGATTTCTTCTAGAAGGACATCCATATTATATCCAGATTTAGCGGATATAAAAATATATTCTTCACCTTGAGGTATAAATGGTATCTCAAAATTAACCTTATCTGCCTTATTAAAAACATAGATGGTTTTTTTATTTTCAGCACCTATCTCTGAAAGAACTTGCTTTGTAGTTTCAATTTGCAGTTTAAAATGCTCGTTTGATGAATCTACTACATGAAGCAAAATATCGGCATAGACTACTTCTTCAAGAGTTGATTTGAAAGCATCAACTAAGTCGTGAGGCAAATCTGAAACAAACCCTACTGTATCAGTAACTAGATATTCTTTGTTAGAAGGAAGTGAAGCTTTCCTAAGGGATGTATCTAACGTTGCAAATAACATATCCTTTACAAAAACTTTTTTATCTTCTTCATACTCCTTATGAGTTTTAATAAGCTCATTAAGGATAGTAGATTTTCCAGCATTTGTATAACCAACAAGAGCAACAATAGGAAGACTGGATTTTAATCTCTTTGACCTTTGAACAGCTCTGTTGCTTTTTATTTCATCTAACTCTTTTTTTATTTCTACGATTCTTCTTCTAATATGTCTTTTATCTGTTTCTAATTTTTTCTCTCCAGGGCCTCTTGTACCTATTCCAGCACCAGTTCGTGACATTTCAGCTCCAAATCCAATTAAACGTGGAATTCTATATTTTAGCTGTGCCAATTCTACTTGAAGTCTTCCTTCTTTTGAAATAGCTCTTTGAGCAAATATGTCTAAAATTAATGTAGTTCTATCAATGACCTTAGAAGATATTAATTCTTCAAGATTTCTTATCTGAGCACCGGAAAGTTCTTCATTAAAAACAATCATATCAGCACCTAGTTTATCTTTATAATCCCTTATTTCTTCAGCTTTACCCTTTCCAACATAATATGCAACGTCATATGTTTCTCTATTTTGAATCATAACTCCAACGACATCTCCACCTGCTGCTTTTGCTAATTCCTCTAATTCTTCCATAGACTCCTCTAGGTTGAATTTATTGCTTCTTTTGCTATACGTCGTGACATTTAGTCCCATAAGTATCATTTTAGGTTTATTTATATCTAATTTGTTTTCCATTTTTTTCTCCTCTATAAATAAATTTTCCAAGTGCTAACTTAAATTATTATTTTATCAATTGATATATTCTTATTATATAGCAATAAAACAAATTGTTAAATGTTACAGTTTTGAAAAAATTATATTTTAAGATTTACATATGATATAATATATGAGATTAAAATAAGGAGGTAATCTATGAGTACTAAAAATACAGATAATGCTCAAAATGCTTCTAATAAACCAAAGAAAAAGAAGAAAAAAAGAGTTAGTATCTGGAAAGTCATGATTCTTGTATTTGTTTTGCTTTTTATAATTGGGTCAGCTTCAGTATTTGGGCTTTTATTTGCAGTTATAAGGACTGCCCAGCCAATAAATGCTAGCAATATACAAAATATGTTGGATGAAAGTTCATTTATTTATGATTCGAATGGGAATATTTTAGAAAAAGTTCATGGATATAATTATAGAACTGTAGTTTCTTTAAATGAAATTTCAAAGGACTTACAAAATGCTGTTATTTCAATAGAAGATGAAAGATTTTATTCTCATCCTGGGGTGGATGTACGTAGAATAGGTGGCTCAGCAATTCATAATATTAAAACAAAGAGCTTAGGTCAAGGGGCATCTACTATAACTATGCAACTTGCTAAAAACCTCTATACTTCTCCAGAAAAAGACTTCAGCAGAAAAATAAAAGATGCATACTATGCACTTGAAATTGAAAAGCAATTAAGTAAAGATCAAATTCTTCATGCTTACTTAAACACAATGTATTTGGGAAGAGGAGCGATTGGGGTTCAAGCAGCATCTCAAACTTATTTCTCAAAAAACGCAAATGAATTAACTTTAGCAGAATCTACTATGCTTGCTGGTATTACTCAAAGGCCTTCAAGGTTTTCGCCATATATCACAGCACCTATTTCTCCAGAAGAAAATATTGAAGAGTTAGAGATTGTTTTGCTACCAAGTACTGAAGAAACTCCTTTGCCAGTTGAAGAAGATATCTTGATATTTGATAAGGCATTAGCTTCGGGGAAAATTGATAGATTTGAATACAATCAATTAAAACGTGGGGATGTTTATATTAGAAAGGCAGTACTTAACGAGGAAGCTAAAAAAAGGCAAGAGACTGTGCTTTTCAAGATGAGAGAGCTTGGACATATCACTCAAGAAGAATATAGAGTAGCAGTAGATGAGCAAATCAATATTCAAATTGGTAGAAAAAACGAACAGGGAATCTCTACTTACTTTGTTGATAAGCTAAAGCAAGATGTTATCACAGCTTTTATACAAAAAGGTTATTCTGAAGATGAAGCTACTGATATATTATATAACGGTGGTTTAAGAATATATTCAACTTTAGATACAAATATCCAAAAAACAATTGAATCTCAGTTTGCAAATAACTCGAATTTCCCGGGAACTTTCACCGATGAAAACGGAATACTTCAGCCACAGGCTGCTATGGTTGTAATTGACCAACACAATGGACATGTAAAGGGTCTAGTAGGTGGTAGAGGAATTGGTGGAAGAAGGATATATAATAGAGCTATTAATCCAAGACAGCCGGGATCATCCATAAAGCCTTTAGCAGTATATCTTCCTGCATTAATGAATGGTATCCCAGCATCAACTGTAATTGATGATTCTCCAAGACCTGATGGCAAAGGCGGTTATTGGCCTAAAAACGTAGGTAGCTATTATGGCAACCTTACTATGAGAAGACTTATAGAAACATCTTCCAACGTAGCTGCTGTCAAATTAGGTGAATCATTAGCTGGTGATGAACAATCATCAATTAGAGTAATGTTTAATACTTTAGAAAAATTAGGATTTACAACCTTGGTTGATAGAAATCAAAACTCAAGAGTAAATGATGAAAATCTATCCCTTACTTTAGGTGGAATGACAAGAGGTCTTACCCCACTAGAACTTACAGCTGCATATGCGTCTCTTGCAAATGAAGGGAATTATATTAAACCAATCTTCTTTACAAAAATTGAAAATTCAAATGGAGACATATTGTTTGAAAACAAACCTGTAACTAGAGAAATCACGGATCCTCAAAACGCATTTATTTTAACAGATATGTTAAGAACTGCTGTTTCAAATGGAACCGGAAGATCAGCTCAGCTTTCTTCAATGACTTCTGCTGGAAAAACAGGAACCACCTCAGATAAAAAAGATGTTTGGTTTGTGGGATATACCCCATACTATACAGCTGCAACTTGGATAGGAACTGATATGCCCGAGCCACTTAGCGACAGTAGTAGAATGGCTGCACTTTTATGGAAAAGTGTCATGGACCCTGTTCATACAAATTTAGAAAATAAAGCATTTACTAGACCTTCTGGAGTTGTAGAAATAACAATCTGTAAGGAATCTGGTCTGCTTGTTACTGAGGCATGCTTAAGGGCAGGAGCTCAAATAACTGAAATGGTTAAAGCTGGAACTGAGCCTAAATCATACTGCACTATTCACAACGATTACAATACTCCTATCGAAAATGAATCTATAGAAGAGGGAATATTTGATAACGAAGAAAATGAAACTCCTGATTCAAATAATGAAGATAATAATCAAAATAACGAAAACGAGCAAAATAATAATTCCAACAACGGAAATGATAATAGTGGAAATGGTAATAATGGAAATGGTAATAATGGAAATGGACAGCCTCCAAATGATAACACAAATAATGATAGAGAAAATTCAGTTCCTGAGCCATTGCCGATTTTTGACAACCCCGCCCCACCAAATAGTAATCCATAAAAAATGAAATTTAAATAATATATTTTAAAAAGAAAATCCCAGACACTGCTATTAATTGCCTGGGATTTTTTCTTACTATTTTTTTAATTAATCTATATACTTTTATTTAAAAAATCAAGCATTTGCTTTTTTGTTGTTTCTTTATCTGATAAACTATCAAATCCTTCACCGCAAAGCATAAATTCTTCTTCATCTTTACCAATTTTTTTACTTAAGCAGTACTTAAAGTAGTCAGGTTCTATAAAATCTAAATATACTATATAATTTTCTGTTTCTAACATAGCCAATTCTTCTGCGTTTATAGTCTCATTAGAATCAGATGAATTTTGATCAATATTCCATTCGAAATATATTATATTTTCCATAATTACCTCCCATTAAATTCTATCTAAAAAATATTATCTTAATTATATCAAATATTCTACAAAATTTATATTTTTTGGTATAATAATATGTTGTGATTAATTAAATAAAATTATGTTATAAGTGATATAAAAAAGAGTATATATCTAATATATATTAAAGAGGAATTAACTAGGAGGTACTTTTGTGAGACATTATATGCATATAGATGAAAATAAGTTAGAGGAAGTTTTTTTTCTAAAACCCTCTTTTTTTAACTCTAAAACTGAAAAAAATTCTTTAAGATTTGCACTTGGAGCTACTTTATATATGCCAGGTACAAAATATATCGCTCCATATCTTCTAGAAAAAAGATACTCCCATCTTACTTCATATACAATGTGTTTTGAAGATTCAATTCGAGAAAAGGATTTGGAAATAGCAGAAAGAACTGTTTTGAATACCTTAAGGACTTTGAAAATGGCTGAAGATGAAAATAGAATAGATTTAGATGAATTACCTCTTTTTTTTATAAGAGTTAGAAACCCAGAACAGTTTGAAAATTTTTTTAACAAGCTAAAAAATGAACATTATCTTTTAAATTATATATCTGGATTTGTTTTTCCTAAGTTTTCTACCTTAAATGCTCATAAATATATATCTATATTAGAAGAAGTAAATACCTACAATAATAGTATCTATGGAATGCCTATACTGGAATCTAGTGAAATTATTTTAATTGAAAAAAGAAACGAAGAGCTTTTAAACCTTAAAGCACTCCTAAGTGAAAAAAAAGATTTAATTTTAAATATTAGAGTGGGCGGAACAGATTTATCCTCGATTTTTGGATTAAGAAGAAGTGTAGCTATGAGTATTTATGATTTGGGAGTTGTTGCTTCTGGTCTTTACAATATAATTAATGTCTTTTCCGACCTTGCAATTAACGACGTAGCAATTAGTGGTGTAGTATGGGAATACTTTAATTCAAAATTTAAAAACTCATTTGAAGATGATTATTCTAAGAGAAATTTAAATTTTAATGAAGAAAAAATTCTTGCAAGAACTCCTTTAACCAATAATCCAGCATTAGACGGACTTATTCGAGAAGTGATTTTAGATAAAAGTAATGGTTTTGTTGGAAAAACCGTAATTCACCCAGCTCAAACATCTATTGTTAATGCAATGTACTGTGTGACATTAGAGGAGTATGTGGACGCAAAATTTATTTTAGATAACTTTAATAACGGAGGAGTATATAAAAGCACTAGTAATAATAAAATGAATGAAATATCACCACACTATAACTGGGCAAAAAAGATTATGGATCTAGCATCTATCTACGGAGTTTTAAATTCAAATTATAGTTATCTGGATTTGTTTTAACAGTCTTAAAAACATTAATATTTCAAAAAATTCCTATAATAAAAGCCTTAAATTAGATAAGAAATCTAATCTAAGGCTTTATTTTTATTCCATTGTTTCCTGAATTATGGATTTTATTTTTGATACTACAAGATCTATAGCAACAGCATTTTGTCCACCCTCAGGTATAATTATATCTGCATACCTTTTGTTTGGCTCTATAAATTGCAAATGAGCAGGTCTAACAGTAGAAATATACTGATTGATTACTGAATCTACTGTTCTTCCCCTTTCATGAATATCCCTTTGAATTCTTCTAAGAATTCTAATATCTGCGTCAGTATCTACAAAAATCTTTATATCAAGTAAATCCCTTAGTTTTTCGTTTTCCAAAACCATTATTCCCTCTAATATTATGATACTTCTTGGATGTACAGTGATTGTTCTATCTTGAAATCTCGTATGATTTTCAAAATCATATACAGGCTTTTCTATAGATTGACCACACATCAAGAGGTTTAAATGTTTTATCAATAAGTCATTGTCAAAAGCAAAAGGATGGTCATAATTAGCTTTTATTCTTTCTTCCATAGGCAAATCACTTTGGTCTTTATAATAGGCATCCTGCTCAATCATTGCTATATCTGAAGGGGGTATATTTTCGATTATTGATTTTACAACTGTACTCTTTCCAGAGCCAGTCCCTCCTGTAATTCCAATTAAAATAGGTTTAATCAATTTTAGTTGCCACCCTTCTGAGAATATATTCTTTATCTAATTTATTTTCCCCACTCAGTTCAATATAATAAATTTTTTTTGGTACATTTGCAACTTCGAGAACTTTCATATCTTCATCGTATATTTTAATTATTTTTGTGTTTATTTCTTCTATATCTGGACCAATAATTTCAATGTCGTCCCCTATTTCAAATCTATTTCTTTGCTCAACTAAAAAAAGATTTTTATTTGATACAACTTCCTTGATTAGGCCTATAAAGTCATAGTTTCTAATATAGGAGCTAGAACCATAATTTTGAGCTTTATCAGTGGCTTTTTCTTCAAAAAAACCAGTTGTAAAATCTCTATAGCTTACTTTTTTTAGCTCATTGAGCCATTCTTCTTTAAATGTCCAATTTTCTTTTAGTTCATAATATGAATCGATAGCTTTTCTATAAGCCCTAACAACCGTAGCGACATAATATGAGGTTTTAATTCGGCCTTCTATTTTAAAGCTACTTATTCCGCTTTCAATTAACTGGGGAATATACTCAATTAAGCATAAATCTTTTGAATTAAAAAAGTAAGTGCCTCTTTCATCTTCTTCAACTGGAAAATACTCTCCCGGTCTTGTCGATTCAACTAGAGAATAATTCCAGCGGCAAGGCTGAGCACACTCTCCTCGATTGGCATCTCTTGAGGTCATATAATTACTTATTAGACATCTTCCAGAATATGACATACACATAGCACCATGAACAAATGCTTCTATTTCTAGAGTTTCTGGTGTCTTGCCAGATAGCTCCTTTAATTCTTGAAATGAAAGCTCTCTAGCGGCAACTATTCTTTTAATTCCTTGACTATGCCAAAAAGCTGCACCTTGATAATTTGTAGTATTTGCTTGAGTACTCAAATGTATTTCCATATTTGGAACAGCTTCTTTTGCTATTAATAAAAAGCCTGGGTCCGAAATTATTAAGGCATCTACACCTAAATCTTCCAGTTTTTTAAAATACTCTCCTGCTCCATTTAAATCTTCATTGTGGGGGATTATATTACAAGTTACATATACCTTTTTATTTCTTTTGTGAGCGAATTCAATACCTTCTCTCATATCATCCTCGGTAAAGTTTTTAGATGCAGCTCTTAATCCAAACTGCTCTCCACCCATATATACAGCATCAGCTCCATATATTATTGCCATTTTCAGCTTTTCAAGATCTCCAGCTGGAGCTAATAATTCTATTTTTTCCAAATGTTTCACCTCTAATGTAATTTTGATAGTATTTTATTTATTATTTAAATAACTTATAGAAAGTCCATCTCCAACAGGGATAATTGTACTTGTAAGTTTTTTATGTGACATCAGCTCTTCTATAAACCCTTTCATATTTCTTACTATAGTTCTTTTTCTTCTTGGAACCTTATCAAAATCCATTGCAACCATACCCTGATAAAGTATATTATCGCATATTATAACTCCATTTTCTTTCATAAGAGGAAGGATAAGGGTCAAAAATTCCTTGTACTGGCCTTTGGCAGCATCTATAAACGCAAAATCAAATAACTCTTTCCCTTGAAGTTCTTTTAGAGAATCTATTGCATTGCCTTTTATAATGGATATATTATTTAAAGCATTCCTTTTTTTGAAGTTTTCATATGCAATATTAAACATATCATCATTGATTTCCAAGGTTGTAATATTACAATTTTCATTTAAAGTTTCATAAAAAAGTAATGAAGAGTATCCTATTGCAGTTCCAAGTTCCAATATGGAGTTTGGTTTTTGTATCATTAGATGAGTTTTTAAATAATTGGCAACATCATTTTTTATTATAGGTACATTGTTTATATTTGCAAATTCACTAAGTTTTTTTAAAAAGTCACTACATTGAAAATTTAAATTTTCAATGTATGAATCAATTGATTCTTGCTCAACAAATTCTGCTCTTCTCATAAGTCATATACTCCATTCTAAAAATTAACTTTTGATATTTTTATTCTCCTAGATATTTTTTCTTAGCCTTAAGATGTTCATCATAAGTTTTTGAAAATTCATGACCACCATCTCCCCGTGCTACAAAAAATATAAAGTCAGTTTCCTCAGGCTCTAAAGTTGCAAGCATAGAATTTAACCCTGGAGAGGCTATTGGAGCAGGAGGTAGACCACTATTGATATAAGTGTTATAAGGAGACTCTATCTTTGTATCAGCTATTGATAATATTGGCTTTCTTTCTTTTATTATATATTGAACCGTTGCACAAGATTGAAGGGGCATATTTATTGATAGTCTTTTATAAAATACTCCAGCTATTACTGGTCTTTCTTCTTGAAGTACTGCTTCTCTTTCCACTATAGAAGCCATCGTAATAAACTCATTTAGAGTTATATTTTTCTCTAAAAGCCTATCCTCTACTTGATTTGATTTGTAAATATTTTCAAATCTATTTAGCATCAATCTAATAATATCCTCTGAGTCCATATCATTATTTATATAGTAGGTGTCAGGAAAAAGATAGCCTTCTAAGCTCAATATTGATTCACTGGATAAAAAGTTATAATCTTTTTTAAATAACTCAACGTTATTTGCGGTTTCTATAAATTCATCTGCTGATAAAATTCCTGCAGCTTCCAATGTTTGGGCTATATTTCTTACTTCATAGCCTTCAGGAATTGTAATTTTATTGTCTATGGCTATAGCACCTTTGTTGAGAATATCAAGTATTTCATGGGTAGAGTTGCTTTTACTTATACTATATCTTCCAGCTTTTATGCTTTCCTTTTCATTTAACTTAGCATAAAGCAAAAAAACTCTTTCATTTTTAATTAAATTATTGGAATGAAGAATGCTAGAAGCCTTTCTAAGTGATGAGCCTTGAGGTATTTCAACGATTAACCCTTCTGTAGATGTTTCATCTACAGGACTGATCATAGAATTATAATAAAATAAAGTTCCCACTATAGCGATTCCAATAAGAAGTATTACAACTACTATAGCTTTTAACAAAGTTTTCATAAAATCCTCCTTTATCTTCAATTATTTATTATAATATAAATTTCTTTATTTATATAGTCGTGATTGAAAATAAGCTTATAAAAAAACTAAAAGCCCGAAAGCTTTTAGTTTAAAATCGAACTATATCATCTTTTACAATTAGACCATGCATCAATTTTTTTGGATGGCATTCATCATCAGAAAGAGAATATGCCTTTATTATTAATTCTTCTGCCTCTTCGAATTTTGTCTCATCATTGTAAAATAAAGTAGCTATTGAGTCATTTTCAGTGAATTTATCTCCAACTTTTTTATTGAGTATTATTCCGGCTGAAAGGTCTATCTTACTTTCCATTGTATCTCTTCCTGCACCCAGAGCTAGGGCTGCTCTTCCGACAAACTCTGCATTTATTGACTTTACATATCCTGTATGCTTAAGTTTTATTTCCTTTTTATATTTTGCTTGTGGAAGCAAGCTATAATCATCTATTACTCTGGAGTCTCCACCTTGAATTTCAATTAGCTCCTTAAGTTTGTTTAAAGCTGATCTATTTTCAATTGAGCTTTTAATCATCTCTTTTGCCTCTTTTTCATCTGAAGCTATTTTAGCAAGTATAAGCATCTGAGATCCAAGCTCCAAACATAACTCATAAAAGTCAGCTGGACCATTTCCTTTTAATGTTTCTATTGCCTCTATTACTTCTAATGAATTTCCCACAGCATTTCCTAAAGGTTGATCCATATCAGTGATTAAAGCAACAGTATTTTTGCCCATTGCATTTCCAATGTCAACCATTTCTTTGGCTAGAGAAAAAGATTCATGTAAGCTCTTCATAAAAGCTCCACTTCCAGTTTTTACATCTAAAACTATTGCATCAGCACCGGAGGCTAGCTTTTTGCTCATAATACTGCTCGCTATAAGGGAGATATTATCTACCGTAGCAGTAACATCCCTTAGAGAATATAGTTTTTTATCGGCAGGAGTTATCTTAGCAGTTTGTCCGGATATAGCGATTTTATGGTTATTTACATTTGAAATAAATTGGGATTTTTCTAAATCTATTTTGAAACCAGGAATAGCCTCAAGCTTATCTAGAGTACCACCAGTATGTCCAAGCCCCCTTCCAGACATTTTAGCCACGGGTGCTCCCAAGGATGCAACAATTGGAGCAAGAGCAATTGTAGTTTTATCTCCCACTCCGCCTGTTGAATGCTTATCAACCTTAATGCCATTTATTTCAGCTAAATTTATTTTATCCCCAGAGTTGATTATTGCTTGGGTGAGACTTACAGTCTCATTTTTTGTCATTTTCTGGAAATAAATAGCCATAAGTAAAGCTGCGGCTTGATAATCCGGCATATTTCCAGCAGTGTATTCATTAATAAAAAAATCTATTTCTGCTCTTGATAATTCTTGACCATCTCTCTTTTTTTTAATAATGTCTATAGCTTTCAAAATTAACACCTCTTTTATTTTTTTAAAAAGCAATATGAATTAAATTAAAATCAATTTAAAAAACTACTCTAAATGGCTTTTATTTATTAAAAACCATTGGATTCCTACTAAGGTTTTAGTATCTATAATCTCTTTGTTTTTTATCATTTTTATAGCTTCATCAATGTCAATCTCAATTACCTCTATGGCTTCATCCCCATCAGGCCTTGGCTCTGTCCAATCTTTGGTTTTTCCATAATATAAATATAATTTTTCATCACTATACCCTGGAGATGTGTACATGGATGTTATAAACTCAACATCCTCTACTATATATCCTGTTTCTTCAATTAACTCTCTTTTTATAGAGTCCTCAGGATTTTCTTTGCTTTCTAATTTTCCAGCGGGAAGTTCAATTATATATGAGTCTATTGCTTTTCTATATTGCTTTACTAGAATTAGCTTTCCAGATGGATTTACTGCAACTATACAAGTTCCCCCTGGATGATTTATGATTTCTCTTTGGGAGTACTTTTGATCTTCTATTTCTACAGTTAGAACCTTTAAAGAAAGTACTTTTCCTGTATAAATCTCTCTAGAGGAAATTGTTTTTTCAGGTAGATTCATTTAATCAATCCTTTCAGATATATACTCTGCCGCTGCAATACTACAATTGAAAAGATAAGGGTCATCTTTATAGCTTCTTCCCATTGACTTAGGTCTTATAACAAAGTCTGCTACTAAATCAGAGTAAATGCTTTTTTTATAATTGATGAAGTTGTGTTTATTAAGGAGACTTTCAGTATTTATAGTATTTTCTATCAAACTATATGAATTTTCATCGTCAATTGCAAAAGGGACGATACATTGTGTTTTGACTATATCTTTTAAAATTGTAAGGGTATGATGGCTTAATCCATGATGCCTACTCCTAAAATCCTTAAAACTCACCCTTGGAATCGCTACCGGAGTCCCTCCTAAAGATGCTATGCTGTCTAAAATATACCCTTGTTCAATACCCGTAAAACCATATTTTGTTCCTGTGCCTACTATTCCTGGGCCCATACAAATCATTATTGCTCCAGCCTTTAATACTTCTCTTGCCATTATAATGGCTGTATATACATTTACTGCTTCAAAGTCTCCTCCAAAGCTGTTTCCTGTTGTTATAGTATAATCAATAATATTTTCTTCCTTTAACTTTCTAATATTATTGCTTAAGGAAATAGGTAATGCTGCTCCATCTGTCATAATATAAACAGTTTTTGACTGAGGGGAGAATTTTTTAAACGCCTCAAAAAATACTGAAACTTGACTATGCAAAGTACCTACAGCTATAGGATGACCAAATAAACTTTCAAATTCATTAATTTCTTTATGAAAAGGACTTTCTTGCTCTTCAACAGAAAAACATTTGAACTGTAAAGGGGTATACCTTAGTTTCATAATATGCCCAGAGCCTTTAATTTCACTGTTATCGTTGTTGTAATTAAAATAAACAAAATGATACCCGCCTGTTCCCAATTTTAGGTCTATGGCAGATGTATTTAGTAGTACTTCATCCATACAAGAACAAGTTCCAGTAAACATCTTATAATTTATTGCCCCATATTTTTCTTTATCAATTTCTACAATAATTTCTTGGATATCATCATAATCCTTAATTATTTCACTTACATATCCTTTTTTAAGCCCTATACTATTCATAGTTACCTTCCTAACATATCTAGATATTTAAGAAATTTATTATTTTCTATAATGCTTGAAAATGAAATTTTTTCTGCTATAACATGAATTAAGACTAGTACAATTAAAATACCTATTTTAAACCAAATGCTTAGGCTCGTTGCACAGATAATCCCTAAATATACTCCTAAAAGATTCGAGCCACAATCTCCCATCATATATGATGCGTTTAAGTCTCCCTTAATATAGACTAAAAGTACAGTTATAATTAATATCATATACATAATACCTTGAGATGCCATGAAGGGCATTAGTATAAGTGAAGTAATTAAAAAAATCTTAGATGCTCTTCCAGGCCTTAAATCCCAAAGATTCATAAAGTTTGTAAACAAAGAAATTAAAAATAAATTCACAATGATTTCTATAGCACCATTTGATATTTCTAAAGAAACATAAAGAGCTATAACAAACCCTGACATTGCCTTGAGCATGCCTGTTGTTATATTGAATTCTACAAGTGCTTTTATATGCCCTTTTAGACCTTTATTTTTTTTATCCTTTGTCATATCATCTAAAAAGCCAACAAAAGCCATCATTAATATAGCAATTATCAATAAGTCCGAAATATTATATATAAAAAAATACTTTAAAAATCCACTAAAAAATATTATAGGAGGAATAAACATTAAACCCATTCCAATGGGAATTTCTATACCTTTGTAATTTAATTCGGTTTTGTTCATATCTGTTAATGTGTTGAACATTTGTTTTTTAAATAGTAATGATAAAAGTAAAGTTATTAAAATCAGTAAAATCCACATTTTGTATTACCTTTCAAATATTTTTCTAATAAGTATTATTCCAATATGCACAAACTGCTTCAGTCTGTGTTTTATTCCACCAATATCCCTTCCTGTTTCATCATGGGACATTTCCACTGGGATTTCAATTACATTATAACCTCTTCTAAGTATATCAATGGTCATACCGACTTCAACTCCATAGCCAAATGGTATAGTCTTAAAGTCTTTTAAGACCTCAGTTTTAAATACTCTTTGGCCTGAAAGACCACTATATATCTCTTTTCCAGTGAAAAATTTAATCCCATAGAAAGAAAGTTTTTTTACCATTCCAAATCCTCCTTTTTTCTTTGGAGGAGGAAACTTAGCTATGGTGACATCAGCTTTTCTTTCTAATATAGGAGAAATTAGTTTTTCCATTTCTCTTGATGTAAGTCCTACATCACCATCTACAAATCCTATAGCATCATATCTATCTATTATAGTTTCGAGACCCTTTTGAAGGGCATTCCCTTTTCCTTTATTTTCTTTCAAGGAAATAACATTTATATTTTCTATATCCTTTAATATATTAAGTGTATTGTCGGTAGAGCAGTCATCAACTATAAATATATCAGGATTATAAGTTATAGCTTTTAGGCCTTTTATTGTATCATTTATATATTTTTCTTCGTTATAAACTGGTGCTAAAATAGCAATTTCCATATTTCCTCCTATCTTAAATTAGGGAACAATCTATCAGCGGTTGATTTAGTTCCAAAATTTCCTTTTTCTCCATCAAGTATATATACTAAAGATATAATACCTATAGTTTGATCAACATTGTCAATCGTGGAAATACCAAGAGATTCATATTTTTTTATGTCAGAATATATTGCGTTTGTATGCTCTGCTCCTACAACAAAGATTCCGCTGGATTTAGAACTTTTTACAATATTTGTATCTATATTTTCAAATCTTTCATTTTCCTCTTTTAATGAACCGCCTAGTAATACGATATTATCTACAGCTTGAGTCTTTCCGTTATTAATTATTGAAATAACTCTAAGATTTTCAAGATTTTTTAGAATTTCTAAATCTCCATTTTTAAGGCTTTCTATAATAAGGTTTGAAATTTTTTCAACTGATATAACTTCATTTAAAAATATATCCATTGTAATTGCTTCATCATAAGGAATTTGTAAAATATCACTGCTGATTAAAATATGCGGCCCGATTTGAGCTCCCGCTTTTTCTAATCTTATTCCAAGGTCATGAAAAAAATAATCTTCTGTAGTTTGTATAAGAGCTACATTTTTTCCAAATAATTTATTCCCTACTATAATATCATTGGAAGCCTTTAAAAAATCTTCAAAATCAGATTTTAGCTTTTCTTCTCTTGATGCACTTTCTCTCAGCTCTAGGTTTAAGCTTTCGTTTTCAGTTCTAATTTCAGTTAATTTGCTATCCATATCTTCTACAAGCCTTAATTGTTGTGAGCTAAAAATCTCGGAATTATTCAGATTAAAACCTATCATTATCCCAATCCCTAATGAAAGAAAAACCGCACCAATCGTAACTACTAAATATTTTATATTTAAAACCATATTATTCTCCTTTAGTTGAGCATCATTTTTATTCTAATTTCTAAAACCCTCAATAAATGTTGCATAGGCTGAGAAAGGTATATAAGAATTCCTATCGGGAAAAAAGCAGATACAATTAGCCACCATATATGTTTGATTTTTAAGCTTCCTTTATAAAGCAAGCTAACTCCTTTTGCATCTATAAGCTTATATCCAATTTTAAGTCTCACTAAAAATGTACTTCCCATGCCTTTTCTGCCTTTTTCTAGAAAGTCTATCAAATTAGAGTGTGTTCCAACGGCTACAATTAATTCTGCTTTATTTTCATATGCAATAAGCATTGCTATATCTTCGCTTGTACCTGGTGATGGCATTATTATGGATTCAAGTCCTAGGGAGTTTATTCTTTCCAGCCCAGGAGCCTTTCCGTCTTGATAAGCATGAACTACAATCTCCTTAGCTTTTTTAAGACACAAATCGCTCACACTATCCATATCGCCAACTATTATATCAGGAGTAAGTCCAAATTCAAGCAAGGCATCTCCTCCGCCATCAACGCCAATCATTATTGGTTTCACTTCATCAATATAAGATTTTATTGTGAGCAAATCTTCTTTATAATTTTTGCCTCTAACTACTATAAGTACATGTCTATTTTCAAATTCTGTTTTAAGATTAGGAATTTTAAAATCCCCTAAAATCATACCCTTTTCTTTTTTTGCATATTCTATAGTATTATCAATAAACTTATCTAATTCTTGTGATAAATTTTCATGTGCCATCATCATTTGGCTTTCAATTATCTTTTTTTCTAAAACAATACCTTCTGCAATTAATTTATCTTCTTTATATATTTTTCCATCGAAATCAATTTCAATAAGTTCAGTTTCCTTTATTTTATCTAAGAAATTTTTTTCCTGTATCTCAATGATAGTAATTCCATTATCGTTGAGAATCTGAGGACCACTATTAGGATACTTCCCGCTTATTGACTTAGACATATTTATAACAGCCTTTATTTTCGCAGCTACAAGTGAATTGGCAGCCACTTCATCTATATCTATATGATCTATTATAGCTATCTCACCTGGCTTTATTCTTTTAGCCAAATCTTTAGTTCTTTTATCGATGGCTACTGGGCCTCTTATCAACATTTTATCCTCCAAAGCATTATTCTGATGTAATATATGTATATGAGCATTCACATTATATCACATAACAAAATTTAAATTAATACAGAGGATTTACAAAAAAAGAAACTCTTTGCGAGTTTCTTTGTGTTAGAATTTAAACTTTATCTCCTGGAATATTCCAGCTAAGAATTCTAGGTTTGTAGGCTTTTTCTTTTTAAATAAGGAATTTATATATATTGAATGACTCAAATTACTGTTTTCAATATTTTGAGAGGCTAATTCTATGCTATGTCTAATAGCTCTTTCAACTCTACTTGAAGTTGTTTTATTTTTTTCAGCGATTTTAGGATAGAGCTCCTTGGTTATTTTCTTCAAAATTTCAGGATTTCCGTAAGCTTCTATAAGTGCATCATTTATATAGCTAAAACCTTTTATATGAGGCATTATTCCAATATCTAAAAGAATTTTTGAAACAAATTCCTCTATATCATTAATCTTTTTTTCATTGCTTAAAGGTTTTGAATCCATTCCAAAATATACTTCTCTTATTCTTTTAGGAAAAAGTTCAAAATCAAAGGGCTTCATCATATAATAAGACGCACCCTTTAAAAGTGCATAAGAAGTAATCTTTTCTTGTCCTACAGATGATAAAATTATAATTTTAGTATCTTTGATGTCTAGCTCCTCTATTTTTTCAAGTACACCTATACCATCTAAAATAGGCATTATAATATCAAGGAGAAGAATATCAGGAGAGTATTTTTTTAATTTTTCCAGCGCTGATGCACCGTCATATGCAGTGGCAACTAAATCTATATCACTTTCATAGCTTAAAACTTCAGATATAATATTACAAAATTCCTTGTTGTCATCTGCTATCATTAATTTGATTTTTTTCATTTTAACCTCTATAGATTAATTATTATTTGAAATTAATTCCTTAGCGTATTTTAAAGAGTAGTTTGTTATATTCTGACCACCTAGCATCTTTGCAATTTCCTTAACTCTTTCTTCTTTATCTAGGGTTTCAACTACTGTTTTTGTCATATCTCCCACTTCGATTTTTTCAACTAAATAATGACTAGTTCCTTTTGATGCTATTTGAGGGAGATGGGTGATGCATATTACTTGACTTGTTTTTGATATCTCATTCATTTTGTTTCCAACCATTTGTGAAGCAACTCCGCTTATTCCTGTATCTATCTCATCGAAAATCATGGAGTCAACATCCCCAACACCAGAAATGATTTTTTTAAGGGCTAACATAAATCTGGAAATTTCTCCTCCAGAAGCCACCTTTTTAAAAGGCTTAAGGTTTTCTCCTTTATTAAAGGTTATTAAAAATTCCAGAGAGTCCTTCCCGATTTCATTAAATGTATCACTTTCTAAAATTTCAACTTTAAATCTAGTATTTATCATTCCTAAAGATTCAAGTTCAAGGATTATTTCTTTTTCAAATTCTTTTGCAGCCTTAATTCTCATCATATAGAGATTTTTTGATAAAAAATTCATTTCATTTTCAATTTCTCCAAGCTTATATTTAAGTTTTTCACTATTTATAGATATATTTTCCAGATACTCTGTTCTAAGGAGTGATTTTTCTAGAAATTCCATTACTTCTTCATAGGTTTTTCCATATTTTGTTAGGATTTTGTTTATAGTATCAAATCTAGCTTTAGTCTGATTTAAAATTTCTGAATCATATTCAAATTTACCTAATTCATCTCTTACAGAGAAAGCTAAATCTTCTAATTTATAGTAAATATCTTCCAAAATAGTAGTCCAACTTGCTATACTTGAGTCCATATTTTTATATTTTTCAAAATCTCTTAATATATCATTTAAAGATTTTAATATATTTTCTTTATCTGAATAAAGCAAATTATAGCTTTTATTTACAGCTAAGGAAATTTCCTCTGAATTTTCCCAAAAGTCTAATTTTCCTTGTATTTCTTCAATTTCAGTTTTAGAAAGCTTTGCATCCTGAATCTCATTAATTTGATATTGAAGTAAATCTATCTCTCGGGCAATTTCAAACTCGCTACTTTCCTTAGAAAGTTTTTTTATTGAATTTTGGATTTCTTTATATTCTATATAAAGCTCTGTATAATCTTTATATTCTTGGTTTTTTCTAATTCCACCATATTCATCTACTATTTCTATTTGTTTTTCCTTTTCAAGGAGGGTATCAAACTCATTTTGACCGTGAATTGCAATCAAAAACGTTGATAATTTTTTTAAAAAGTTTATTGTTACAAGAGTTCCATTTATTCTGCAAGTGCTTCGTCCATCACTAAACAATTCTCTACGTAAAAAAATTACATCCTCATTTAAATCTATACCCTCTGCTTCTAAAAGAGGACTTATTTTAAGCCTTGTATTTTGTGAAATGAAAAATATAGCTTCAATTATGGATTTATCTTTTCCAGTTCGTACATAGCTTTTATCAGATCTTTTCCCAAGAGCAAAAGAAAGAGCATCAATTATGATTGATTTACCAGAGCCAGTCTCTCCTGTAAAAACATTAAACCCTTTTTTAAGGTTTATTTTCAAATCATCAATAAGAGCAAAGTCCTTTATACTTATTTCTTTTAACATAAAACCTCCTACAGAAGTTTTTCAAATCTTTCTACAAAAACAGGTATATCATCCATATTTTTCATTAAAACAAAAACTGTATCTGTTCCACCGATAGTTCCTAGTATCTCTTTTTCTTCAAGGGAATCTATTACTTTTGCTACTAAATTAGCAGCGCCATCAACAGTTTTGAGACATATTATATTCCCAGAATAGTCAATAGATATAAGTACATCTTTTACAAATCTTATTAGCTTGTCAAAAGAGCTTTTGTCAGAATCCTTTAAGATGGCATATTTATAATTACCATTATTCCCTAAAACCTTCACTAGTTTTAATTCTTTTATATCTCTTGATATTGTAGCTTGGGTCACTTGTATACCTGCTTTACCTAGCTCATATACGAGCTCATCTTGGGTATCGATTTCCTTCTGCTCTATTATTTCTATTATTCTGGAATGTCTTGATTGTTTCAAAAATGCTCCCCCTTTTTATAGTTATGAATTTGTATCTTTAGATGAGAAATCATTGTGAGCTTTGTCTACAATTTCTCCGATGTATTCTATGATATTTAAACTTTGATTTAAATCTTTATTAAGAGAAAAGTAAGCTAAAAACTCTATATTTCCTTTTGGACCAGTTATTGGAGAATATGTGAGTCCTTTTATAGATAAATCATTTTGCTGTGCGAAATTCAAGATTTCTTCGATTACTCTTTTATGGACTTTTAAATCTTTTACAACTCCATGTTTTTTTACCTCTTCTCTTCCTGCTTCAAACTGAGGTTTGATTAATGCTATAATTTCTCCATCAGAGGTTAAAAGATTTTTGACTACAGGAAGTACGAGCCTTAAAGATATAAATGAAACATCTATGGTGGCAAACTCTCCTTTATCTTCAATAGATGAGGGATCTAAATGCCTTATATTGGTACGCTCCATAGAAATCACTTGAGGATGTTGTCTAAGCTTCCAATCAAGCTGTCCATATCCGACATCTATTGAATATACCTTTTTTGCATTATTTTGTAGCATACAATCTGTAAAGCCACCGGTTGAAGCACCTATGTCAAAACAAATTTTATTATCCAATTCTATTGAAAAATACTTTAAAGCTTTTTCTAACTTTAACCCCCCTCTACTTACATAAGGAAGTGAGTCATTTTTAATTTTTATTATTTCTTCTTCATCAACTAAGGTACCAGCCTTATCTACCATAAAATTTCCTACAATTACATTTCCTGCCATTATATTTCTTTTAGCTTTTTCTCTACTGTCAAAGAAGCCTAACTCTACAAGCAAAATATCTAACCTTTTCTTCATGATATCTCCTCAAATAGATTGGTTTTACCTATTGTATCTAAAACCTTCATTTTTATTTTATTACTTGAAAGCCCATACTTGTCGTATAAGATATCTACAGACCCGTGTTCTATAAAAGAATCTGGTAAAGCTATATTTACAGCTTTGCCACTGAAATTTAATTTGTTTAACTCACTTAAGACAATTTGACCAAAGCCACCTGCAATAGAATTATCCTCTAAAGTGAAAATATGCGTAAAATCCCTAGCTATATCTTCAAGCGTCTGAATATCAAGGGGTTTTATTATTCGAGAATTTACTACTTCACATCTTATATTATACTCAGTTTCAAGTTCTCTAGATGCTTTAAGAGCATTATGAACCATTTTTCCTGTAGCCAAAATCGCTATTTTAGTCCCTTTTTTTAGAGTTTCCCATTTGAAAATATCATCTTCTTTTGAAGACTCAATATCCAAGTCATTTCCTCTAGGATATCTTATAGCTACTGGAGTTTTTAGACTATGTGTTTGTTTTATAATCCTGCGTAACTCAGATTTATCTTTAGGGGCAAATATAGTAAGATTTGGTATCAAGTTTAGGTAGCTAAGATCAAACATTCCATGATGAGTTTCTCCATCTTCTCCAACAAGACCAGCTCTATCTATTAATAGTGTCACTGGTAAATTTTGTAGTGCAACATCATGAATTATTTCATCAAATCCTCTTTGTAAAAAAGTAGAGTAAACTGCAAAATATGCTTTAGTTCCAGTTGATGCTATTCCTGCTGCTAGTGTAGTTGCATGACCTTCTGCAATACCTACATCAATCACTCTTTTAGGATACTTGATTTTTAAATTCTCAAGACCTGTACCATTTGCCATAGCAGCGGTAATAGCCAAACACTCTGTATCATCATTGAATATATCTTCTAGAGTTTCGCCAACAGTTTGGGAATAGTTTTCACTTTTTACCTTCATTACACCCTTATCTATTTCAAATTTTCCAACTCCATGATATGAACTTGGGTCTTCTTCTGCAAATTTATATCCTTTACCTTTTTTTGTAATTACATGAAGCAATTTGGGACCTTTTATTTTTTTAAGTTCTTCAAGAGCTCTTACAAGAGTTTTGTAATCATGTCCATCAATTGGTCCAAAATATTTTACACCCATCTCATCAAAAAGAGCTCCGGGCATTACTATATGTTTTAAACCGTCTTTTATTTTTACTGCTGTTTGAGAGGCTTTTACCCCTACGATTGGGACAGAACTTACTAAATCAATCATATGCTTTGAAAGCTTCCTGTATACAGTATTAATTCTGATATTACATAAATAATCAGAAAGTCCACCCACATTTTCACAAATAGACATTTCATTGTCATTAAGGACTACTAATAAGTTGGCATCAGAGCTTCCGAGGTGATTTAGGCCTTCAAGGGCTAGGCCTCCTGTTAAAGCTCCATCTCCTATAAGTGCTATAATTTCATTTGAATCCCCTTTTATGTCCCCTGCAAATGCCATTCCAAGTGCCGCAGATATAGACGTAGAGCTATGACCTGTTTCAAAGCAGTCATGTTCACTCTCGTTTCTTTTAGGAAATCCACTTAAACCTTCATATTGTCTAATAGTACCAAATTTTTCTCTTCTTCCTGTGAGTATTTTATGAACATAAGACTGGTGTCCCACATCAAATACAATCTTATCTTTTTTTGTATCAAATACTGAGTGCAAAGCCAATGTCAATTCTACAACTCCAAGATTTGAAGCTAGATGACCTCCACTCTTTGATATGTTTTTTATTAAAAATTTCCTGATTTCCTTAGCCAATAAAAATATTTCTTCTTCTTTAAGATTTTTTAAATCTTTTGGAGAATTTATTTTATCTAAAATTTTATACATCATCTATACTCGCTTTCCAGATATTATCTGCATTAAATCAATATTTGAGCAACAATTATTCCTAAAATCGCACCTGCCAAAACTTCAATAGGTGTATGTCCTATTAATTCCTTGAGTCTTTTTTCAGTGATTGGATGTTTTTTATGGTGTTGAAAATCATCTATTATGGAATTCAGTATTTTTGCTTGTTTTCCAACGGCCATTCTTACTCCAGCAGCATCATACATTACTATAAGAGCAAATACAAGAGCAAGTGCAAACTCAGGAGAATCATATCCTCTTTTTAGTCCAACAGCAGTTGCTAAACTAGTTACAAACGAAGAATGAGAGCTAGGCATTCCACCAGAGCCAACAAATCTAGAAGCATCAAACTTATTTTCAAAAAAGAAGGTTAATATAACTTTTATTAATTGAGCAATAAACCAAGCTAAAAAACATGCTAAAAATACATCGTTTCTAATTAATCCATTAATAAAATCCAAAATCTACCCCCTATCTAGCTTTTTCTTTCAAGAATATAATTTGACAATTCTTTAAAGAAAAAAACCTTATCTTCATCAAAAATTTCAAGATATTTTAAGCTTTCATCACGAATTTGTTTAGAAAGTTCAATACTCTTTTCCAGTCCATAAAATTTAGGGTATGTAGCTTTATTATTTTCTTCATCGCTACCAATTGGTTTTCCTAAAACACTTTCATCTCCTATGATATCTAAAATATCATCGGTTATCTGAAAGTTTAGCCCAATTGATTTTGAATATCTTTTCAAATTAGATAGTTCATCACTATTTGCACCACAAAGTATTGCTGCAGAAACAATAGAGGCTTCAATTAATGCTCCAGTCTTATGTCTGTGGATGAACTCCATAGTTTCTATATCTATGTTTTTTCCTTCAGAATCTATATCAACTACTTGACCGCCAATCATTCCAAACATTCCTGCTGCTTTCGCAATTTCATATGATGCTTCAGCTTTGTTTTGATTTATACTATCTTTCATATCTTCAAAAAGAAGCTCAAATGCATAATTAAGCAAAGAATCACCTGCTAAAATTGCCATAGCTTCTCCAAAAACGATATGATTGGTGGGCTGACCTCTCCTTAATGAATCATCATCCATAGCAGGCAAATCATCATGAATTAATGAGTAAGTGTGTATCATTTCAATAGCACAGGCATATGCCATATAATCTAGTGGATTCTTTCCAAATAATTTTATGGTCTCCATGAATAATACTGGCCTCAATCTTTTGCCACCAGATTTTATACTATATTTCATTGATTTTAAGATATCTTTTTGGTAGGTCAAATCTTTATCTAAAAATTTCATCAGATGTTCTTCAACTATTAGCTGATCTTTCTTTATAAGTTCTTTAAATGTCATTGTTTCCCATCCCATCTTCATTTAAATTTTTATTCAGATATTCTATTTGAAGCTCAGCTTCTTTTATCATTTCATAACATTTTCTATATATATTTATGCCTTCTTCATATTTTTTTAAAGAATTTTCTAGATCAAGATTTCCAATCTCCAGTTCGCTCACTATTTTATCCAGTTTTTTTATGGATTCATCTAATCCTAGTTTTTTTGGTGCCATTATAATCATCTCCGATCTGTCGAAGTAAGCCAATAAAATTATGAATTTTTCTTTTTAATATGAGTTATATTTGCCTTTATATCTCCATCATGAAGTTTTACTATAATATGATCATTTATTGAGATATCTTTGATGCTTGATATCTGTTTTTTTTCTTTTTGAACTACTGCATATCCTTGTTCGAGTATATTTAAAGGATTTAGCAAATTGAGCTTAAGTCCTATATTTTCCAAATTAAACTTTTTATTTTGAAGTATTTTATTTTGAGAATAAATTAGTGTTTTTAGCAATCCTGAAATGCGAGCTTTTCTTTCCTCCATCTTAAGAACAGGGTTATTTTTTTCTAAAGTTAATTTTGATGTATTTAAAAGACTTAAATTTTTTAATAAATTTTCATTTATTGCTTTATCTAGTGCTTTTTTCTTTTTATCCAACTCTTCTAATATATCGATGATATTAGGGGTTGTTATTTCTGCTGCTGCAGTTGGGGTTGATGCTCTTGCGTCTGCTACAAGATCGCTTATAAAAAAATCTGTTTCATGACCTATAGCTGAAACTATAGGAGTATTGGATGAAAATATTGCTTTTGCCAGAGATTCATCATTGAAAATACTCAGATCATCAAATGCTCCACCACCTCTAGCAATAATAAGGGTATCCACATTTTCTTTAGAGTCAAAATAATTTATACCCTTAATTATATCAAAAATACTGTCTTTTCCTTGAACTTTAGAATCATAAACCTTTATATTTACAAGAGGGTATCTCCTGTTTATGGTATTTATTATGTCACCTATAGCTGCCCCCTCTATAGATGTTATAATTCCAATGCTCACAGGATATTTTAAAATATTTTTTTTGTGTTTGACATCAAAATACCCCTTTTTTTGTAAATTATCTTTTATTTTTAAAAATTCAAGATAGAGTTCTCCATCTCCAACTTTAATGTACTCCTTTACAATAAGAGAGTAAGTTCCAGCTTTTTCGTAAACCTTAATTTGACCATTTACTTTTAAACTTATTCCATTAATAATTTCTTTTTCCAAATTCTCCTCAGTAGATTTAAAAATAATACAATTTATTTTTGAGGACGAATCCTTTAAGGAAAAAAAACTATATCCATAAGAAGTTTTTTTAAAATTAAATACCTCTCCAGACACAGAAACATTATGAAGGAGAGGATTAGTGTTTAAAAGTTTTGATATATAATTATTTAGCTCTGTAACAGTAAGGGTTTTAATTCTCATAAGTTTCACACCTGTCACTATTTTTTGAAATAGGTTCTAGTTATTTATTGGATTTGCTTCATAAGATTCCCAAGTATTCCATTTATGAATTTGTATGAACTTTCATCTCCATAATCTTTCGCTAAATTTATTGCTTCATTAATAGAGACTTTATAAGGTATATCTTCCATATGAACTATCTCTGTAACTGCCACTCTGAGTATGCTTAAATCCACCTTGGCAATTCTTGACATATCCCATGAAAGGCTTATAAGGCTTTTAATGCTTTCATCAATAGCTTCTTTATTTTTAATATAAAGCTCATATAAGGAATAAAAATATTTATCCTCTAAATTATTTATAGAATTATTTTCTAAGAAGCTTTTATATATCTGATTTCCGAAATCTTTATTCATTTCCATTTCATAGAACATTTTTATTAAAAGTTCTCTTTGATTTTTTCTTTTCATTTTTCCTCCAAAGTATATTTTTTTAAAAGAAAATTCCATTATTTTGCTTCTGGAGGCTTTTCTTGTTTTGTTGTAATTCCTTGAATATAGACATTGACAGTTTTAACTTCAAGTCCAGTCATCGTCTCTACAGTAGTTTTAATATTTTCTTGAATTTTTTTTGCGGTATCAGGAATTATGCTTCCATATTCAATATAAACATAGGCATCTATATCAGCCTTTCCGTCTAAAACTTGAACTTTTACTCCTTTTGAAAAATTCTTTTTGCCTAGGATTTCTCCGATATTTCCGGTAATACTTCCAATCATTTGTGCAACCCCTTCTACTTCACTGGTTGCTAGGCTTGCTATAATAGATATTACATCTTCAGAAATTTTTATTTGACCAAATTCTTTATTTTCCATTTTGCACCTCCATGTCTGATGTTATAAGTAAATTATATCAAATTTATTCGCCAAAATCATATTTTTATTGAATTAGATGCTTTTTTCTTCGGACACTTTATTATTTTTTTCTGCATAGGAAATTATTTTTTCAATTGATTTACTGTCATAAAAGGTTTTTGCTTGTTTTATTGCGTTTTTTATTGCTTTTCCCTCAGAACTTCCATGAGCCTTTATCACAATACCATTAACTCCTAATAATGGAGCTCCTCCGTACTCATCAGAATCTAAAGATTTTTTCAATTCTCCAAAGGAATTTTTGAGCATTATTCCTCCTATTTTGCTTTTAAGACTAGACATAATAGTCTTTTTTATTAACCCAAATATAGTAGAAGCCACACCTTCTGTTAATTTTAGTATTATGTTTCCAGTGAATCCATCACATACCATGACATCTACTGTTCCTTTTGGTATATCTCGAGCCTCTATATTTCCAACAAAATTATATTCAGCATTATTTTTCATAAGTTCAAAGGAAGATTTATAAAGGTCGCTTCCTTTTTCTTCTTCTGCTCCTATATTTATAAGACCAACTTTTGGATTTGATATATTAAGGATGCTTGATGCATAAATAGATCCCATTAATGCAAACTGATCCAAGTTTTTTGGTTTGCAATCTGCATTTGCACCTATATCTAATAAAACACTTCCACCACTTTCATTTGGATAAACTCCAGTAAGAGCAGGTCTGTCTATTCCTTTTATTCTTCCTAAAACAAATAATCCTCCTGCTAAAATAGCGCCTGTACTTCCAGCGGAAACAAATGCATCAACTTCTTTATTTTTTAAAAGATTTAAACCAACCACTAAAGATGAATTTTTTTTAGTTCTTACAGCCTTTACTGGCTTTTCGTCGTTAGATATCATTTCTTCACAATGTTTGATTGTAATCTTTGGAGTATCGATATTTTCTTTTTCCAAATGCTTTTTTATAATATTTTCATCTCCTAAAAGAATTACTTCTACATCCATGGCATTTATAGCTTCAAACGCACCTTGAATATTCGATAAAGGAGCATTATCTCCTCCCATAGCATCTAATGCAATTTTCAATAGTATCACTCCTAATATTGTCCTATTAATTTATTAATATGTATATTATAGTATAAATCCTGTTATTTATTAACATATATATTAAATATTATTTATTCATTAAATATGAACCAAAATTTGTTTATTGAAATATAAAAGCCTCGTTTATATTAATGATTTGTAATCGTTAGTATAAACGAGGCTCTTATTTTATTATTTTTTATTTTTTTTCTCTCTTCTTACATCTGGAAGTGCTATTAAGCTAAAGTTATAAGGCCTTTTAGATTCATCCATTTCTTTTGAACTTCTGCTATTAAGTATATCTATTAATTTTGATTCTACTAAATCCATTATTTCTTTAGCTTCTCCTTCTGTTATGTAATACTCATTGTAGTGCCTTAAGTGTCTAGAACTTATTTCGTTATTTTCAGCAGCTCTATAATAATCTTCACTTATTTTTTCAAATAAAGATATAGAAACTTGGTTTAAAGTTTGTGCTACTGAGTCATTTCCTGGAAAATTCAGTATACTTTTATCTATTACTACCATTTTTGCCTTAGGCATATAATATTTTTCTATAATTCCTGATTTAACCCTCTCTTCCACAAGTTCAAGAATCCCGGCGGAAACAAGAATTTTTATATGATAATTTATTTTTGCATGTGGTTCGCCTAAAATTTCAGAAAGCTGTTTTGCAGATAATGCATCCTGTCCAAAAGCCTCTAAAATTTCTACCCTATAAGGGTGAGATACAGCTTTTATCTCTTCTAGTTCTCTTAAAACAAGTATATCCTTCATTATAAGTGCCCTTCCCCTCGTTCTATTAAATTTGTAAATATCGGAAATTAAAAGCAATGAATGTAACAAAAGTCCAAAAGACAACAATACTTTTTTATATATTATATTCTTTTATCATATAATTGTCAAAGTATTCTATAAAATAAACAATTTTTATAACTTTTCTTTATTGAACATATTATAATTTTTTTATAGTATTGATAAATTCAATTTTTCTGAAATAAATTTCAGCATATCAAGGCCTCCAATACTGTTTCCTTTACAGTCCAGAGAAGGAGAATAAGTCCCTATTCCGTACTTGAAAGGCACGCTTGCCATTATACCTCCACCTACCCCTGATTTTGAAGGTATTCCAACATTTATTGCATATTCTCCAGATTCATCATACATCCCACATGTAAACATAAAAGCTTTTACTATTTTGCTTATTTTTTCATCAAGAATTCTTTCGCCATTATAATTTATACCATTTTGAGCTAAGCAAAGACCCATTAAAGCTAA
This sequence comes from Acetoanaerobium pronyense, assembly GCF_017874355.1. GTDB lineage: Bacteria > Bacillota > Clostridia > Peptostreptococcales > Filifactoraceae > Acetoanaerobium > Acetoanaerobium pronyense. The sequence continues at coordinate 9,796 of NZ_JAGGLI010000013.1, read as the reverse complement.
GTCTTTTACAGTCACTTCAATTGAGCATTGTTTAAAATATAAATCAAGGGTCTCCTCTACATCACCTTCGATTATTCCTTCATTTTTTAAGATGTGGCCAATTGCTCTATTCCTGTGACCCGTTTCTTTCTCTGATTTATATACAGAGTCATTTATTGATATATCAGGATTACATGCCATTTTTCTGAAAAAATCCAAGATTTTATTTTCTTTCTCTTGAAGATTCTCTCCCTTGATTATAGAAGCTATTGCTATAGCTCCTGCATTTATAAAGGGATTATAAGGTTTAGATGGCTTAACTATCTCTAATTTCATATAAGAATTAAATGGATCTCCAGAAGGTTCTTTTCCTACTTTACTAAATATTTTTTCTTCGTCATACTCTAGTAATGCAAGAGCAAGCATTATTGGTTTTGATACACTTTGAATAGTAAATTTCACATTACTATCACCAGCTTCATAAATGTTCTTTTCCAAATCCACTATGCATATACCTATATTTTGGGGATTAGATTTTGTAAGCTCAGGAATGTAGTCAGCGAGCTTTCCTTTCGATAAATTTGGTTTTGCTATTTGAATTGCTTGATTCAATATGTCATTCAAGTTGGACACCTCCATTAATGTACTATTTTGCTTCCGCCAATGAATTCTCTAAGTAAAGATGTATTTGGAATATCAGATTCGTCATCTATGCTAAGGAAATACTGGAGAAATTTTAATAACCTTTTAGCCTCTCTATATTCTTCATCTTTTATAGAAATTTTATTTAATAATGGCTCTACATACTTTTTTAAAACTCCAATTTCATAAATAAGAGCAGAATTAAACATTATGTCAGAGTTTTCTTGGAACGGAAATATATTTTTTTCTTCCCCTCTATTTACGCTCTTCCACATTCTGATAGTATCATTTGCAGTATAAGATCTATGTTCGAAATCTCTAACAATTCTCCTTATAAGCCTTATATCTGTAGTAGATATTTTATTATGCTCATCCAGATTTAGCTGAGTGAGGGCACTGATATATATTTTAAATTTATTCCCTTCTGGAATTGATTGAGTAAGGACTGGATTAAGCCCATGAATACCTTCTATTATTATAGGTTGATTTTCTTCTATAGAAATTCTTTTGTCTTTTGTATACTCCCTTGCTCCTGTTTTAAAGTTAAATGTTGGAAGATTAATTTCATATCCTGAAATTAGCTTTTCGAGATCTTCATTAAAGGTATTTAAATCTATGGCATATACTGATTCGTAATCCTTTTCTCCGAACTCATCAAGTGGAGTATCTTCTCTATTTACAAAATAGTCATCTACAGATATTGAAACTGGCCTCATTTTGTTTACCATAAGCTGAAGTTTTAATCTTTGAGCAAAGCTCGTTTTTCCAGAAGAAGATGGTCCAGCAATTAATATTAGCTTTCCTTTTTCTTTATCATTATTAATCATGTTTGAGATGTCACAGATTTTCTTTTCATGATAAGCCTCTGCAAGTCTTATGACCTCAGGAATTGAACCATTTTCTATAGCGTCATTTAACGAGGCTGCATTCGGAATGCTCAGTACATCTGCCCAGCTTTTTGCTTCTTTATAAATTTTAAACAAATTTGGCTGATGAATAAATTTGGTTACTGTCTTGGGATTTTTTATATCTGGACCCAATAAAACTATCCCTTCATTATAAAGTCTGAGAGAGAAAACTTTAAGCATATTAGACGAAGGAACCATATATCCATAAAAATAATCTTCAAGCCATCCACATCTGTATAAGTGCAAATCTTCAGTATTTTTGTATTTTAATAAATCCGCTTTTCCAACTCTATTTTGTTTTTTATATATATCAATTGCATCTTTTTTGGAAGTTTTAAATCTAATTATTTTTTCATCTTGGTCAATAAAATCTCTCATCCTGTTTTCTACTTTATTTACATCTAAAATTGTGAATTTTTTACTCGAATCTACTTCACAATAAAAACCATTACTTAAAGAGTGTTGTATTTTAACATTTGAGTTTGGATAGAGTTCTTCAATTGCTCTTATAAAAAGAAAAGTAAGACTCCTCATATAAGTTCTTCTTCCATCTTTGTCTGATATATCTATAAACTTCACTTCACAGTCATGTTCTAGACGATATCTTAACTCTCTAAGGTTATTGTCAACTAAAGCTAATGTTACAGGATAATCCAAATTCAATTTAATTTCATCATATTCTAATATTTCTTCTAAGGTAATCCCTGAGTTAAATTTCATGTCATTTTCACCTATTCTTACAGTTATAAGACTCATAATAACCTCCTAGATATTTTATGAATTTAAGAAAGATATGGATTTTTGAAGTTCATTTAATGGCATTTCAAAGATTATATGTTTATATAGATTGTTTTCTAATATTGAGTTGTAATATTTTTTTCCTTCGTCTCCTAAAATATAAATGCCTAAATGCTCATCTAATGTAGAATCATTAAAATTTAGATGAAGTAATGAAGAACTTATTAATGAAGACTTGTCAAAAGAAGTTTTTTGAATCATTGAATGACCTGTATCGTGACAAAATTTTAATCTGTCCGATCCCACCTTCTCAATAATTTCTAGAAAATCTCTTTCATAACAGCCAAAAGACGATAAATCTCCAGATTTTTTTGTAATAAATGTATATACATTTTCAATATAAAGAGTAAATTCCTCATCTAAGTTCAACAAATGATTGAGGTATTCGCATGCCAAATCTATATAATATTCTCTTTTTTGAGCTAGCTTCCATAAGAAAACGTATCCAAGGTGCATATTAAAATAGAGAGGTTTTAATTTTAAAGCCTCTCTTACAATTTGTTCAACATAATAAAAGTTCGCATCTCTAAGAATCTTTATATCTTCTATAGGATTGGTTTTAAGAGGAAGATGAAACCCTTTATCTAGTTGTTGATTTTTCGTCTTTGATATAAAAAAATCCAAGTCCTCTAAATTGTCAATTCCATATTCCAAAAGCTTTAGATGTGTAGTTTGTTGTATAAATTCAAGCTTTTCATCTAAATCAAACCATAAAGCACTAGTTCCAATCATAATATATCTCCTAAAAAGTTTTAATTTTATTAAAAGGAAATAATCTTATAAACACTCTTCCTATCACATCATCCATTGGAATAAAGCCTACAGAAGAGTCTCTACTGTCTAAAGAATTTGGTCTATTGTCTCCCATTGCAAAAATATGACCTTCTGGCACTACTGCATCTACGTATCCATCTGTATAATCTCCATTTATGTAATCCTCATCAATTTCCTCAGAGTTTACATAAACCTTACCATCTACAACCTGAATAAGATCCCCTTCAGTACCTATAACTCTTTTTACTAAATCCTTTTCTTTTCCATTGGGCTGTAAGAGATGAGACTTAAATACAATAACATCTCCATGTTCTGCAACTTCATTTCTATAGGCTTGTCTATAAATTAGAAGATAATCATTTTCTTCAAGAGTTGGATACATTGAAATTCCTCTAACAAGTGTAGGTCTTACAAATGTGGTTATAATCAATGCCATGATTATAGCTATTATTATTGTTTTTCCCCATTCAAATATTTCTTTTTTTATTGATTCACTCATTCTTATTGTTCTCCTTTATATATTAATCTATTATTTTTCCCATTAATAAGTAATCGTAAAATTCTCCGTTTATAAAAAGTGCTCTTTTATTTTTTCCTTCTACTTGAAAACCAAATTTTTTATAAAGACCTATTGCTCTTTCATTGCAGGAATTGACCTGTATATCAATTTTGGCAATACACTCTGTATTATATGCGTAATCGAGTGTTCTTTTAATAAGCATAGTTCCTATAGACTGTCCCCAATATTTTTTTAAAACCCCCATCCCCAAATTACAACAGTGATAGGTCCTATCTTTCGTTCCCCCTTCAAGATATATTAAACCACATAGTGAAGTTTTATCAAATGCTCCCAATAAAATACAATTTTCTTTTTTTGAGAGATGGTCTATGAATAATTCTTGCCTTTTAATATCAACACCATAATCTTCTGATGAAAAAGGGAAATTTTCAGTTTCATCACTTAATATTTTTATTATGTTTGAAACTGCCGATGCATCGTGAATTTCAATCTCTCTAATTTCTAAGTTTCCTACAAAATTTTTAGTCATAATATACTTGTCATCCTTTTGTTATTGAATTGTCTACTAAAACTTTCTATTTTATTATATAATATAATATAATGTATTAGTTGACTATTTTAAAATTTACTCGAGGTGTACATATGGAAAAAATACAAGATTGGATATACGAAATTAGCGATATACTATTTGGAGTATTTATTTTAGCTAGTGTAATCTTTATTACTAGTCATCAGCTTTATGGATGGTTTAATATTGGCAATCCCCTTGCTTTTGGCGAAAGTATTACTACAAATGTTCCTAAAGCTGTTTTGAGGGACGAAGAAAACGATGAAGATATATCTCCTGTGGTTTCTGTAGAAAGTGTAGAACCTGAAGTTCAAAGTAATTCAAATGAGGATGATAATTCTGAAACTGAAGAAGTAATAATTAGAAATATTGCAATAGCTCCTGGAACGAGCTCTCAGTCTATTGCAAGAGCTTTATATGAAAATAGCCTTATTGATTCTACAAATGATTTTTTAAATAAATTACAAAGCATGGGATTAGAAAGAAATATAAAGGCTGGTTCTTTTCAGATTCCTCAAAACTCAACTTTAGAAGAAATCATATTAATAATAACAAAATAAGAGGGCGTACGCCCTCTTATTTTGTTATATAAATCTCTTCTAAATATTAAATTTAACAACTAAGCTTTCATCTAATACTCTAAAAGTAAAGGATTCGGCAATAAAGAACTTCACTTTCTTGTCATCATGACTTTCATAACCTATTGAAAAGTCTTGACCTATTGTAAATTCAATATCTTCATGATTATATGGAATCATAAAAGCGCAATCAATTGATTCACTTAAAATTACATCTCCACCAATCATATCCTTTATTATTTTTATAAGTGGGTATCCTTCAAATATAGAGTTTAGTTTTCTATAAACATTTTTTCCAACTACCAATGAAAAAGGTCCTTCAGAGAATGAATCAAGTAGTATAAATCTAGCATCGGACATTGCCGCCAATATACTAGATGCGTCTTCCCCTAAATTCAAGTTATGTTTTGCAACACTTGAAAGGCCTAAGATATCACCCTTTTCATAACCATTATATACAGCTTCTTCTTCAAATAAAGCTATCTTTTTTGCTGCTATTTCCAATGGCTCTAAATTAATATCCTTTGCTCCTCTTATTATATTATCCATTTCCCATCTATCAAGTTCAAAATTTATTCTCGATTCTACTAAAGTTTTTACTTTGTATTTTCCTGCACATACTCCGCTTTCACTGCATTCATCAATTATCTCTAATCTGCCCTCTGGCACTACTGGATAATCCCAACCCATAGGTCCTTTTACATTTACTACTTTTCTTGCAGACAGTATATTTTTTAAAACTTCTTTAGCTCTTTCATCAATTTCGTCCCATACCTTTTCAGAAATAGGAGCCATTTCTCTTTTTAGAATGCTCATCAGATAACCTCCCTTTTTATTTCATCCCGCCAATATTCAAACCGCTATTACCTTTATGTGCTGAAGTTCCTTCTTCTATAGAAGTTATTGGTCCTTCTTGAAATAAATATGTCTTTAATTCTTCATCCCATTTATCCATATTTCTTCTAAGCCATTCAAGAGTCATACATGCATGTTCTATTTCTTCATCTCTATTATGAGCCATTATAGCTTTAAGCTCTGGATCTTTTGTAGTAGCTACTCTTTGGTTATACCAATCAACAGCTTCTACCTCTTCTTTTAAACTATTAATAGCCCTACTTATATTTCTAGTTTTTTCGTCTAATAGCTCTACAGGTTCATGATAATTTCCTGACATAAAAAATCCCCCCTAAAATATTTTTTCTACAGTTTGAGTTATACCCTTGTAGATTTTGAATTATTCATTTAATAAAAATTTGAGTTATTAATATTTTAAAAAATTAAACATTATATTAGTTTTTAAGCCAATATTTTCAAATAAAAACGTTCTTTATTTCATCGAGGTTTTGTCCATTTGAAAAAATTGTCATATCTCCAATTTGAACTACTTTGCCTCCAGCCTCTTCAATTAGAAGTATTCCTGCTTTAACATCCCATGGGTTGGAAAAAGCGTAAAATAGCACATCAATCTTTCCAGATGCTACAAAAGCTAAGTCCGCACATGCAGCTCCAAGTATTTTAGTTCTCATAGTCATAGGCGATAAGGAACTAGTTATGGTACTTAATAGTTTATTATCAAGGTCTCTTTCTGAGTTGTTTTTTCCAATATTAAAATCTCCTGTTCCTATAATAAAATTTGAAAGATTATCATTGTTAGATACAGAAATTGGCTTATCGTTTAAAAAGGCACCTTTTCCTTTTAGAGCATAGTATGTCTGATTAATAGCAGGAAGATGATGTACTCCAATTATTGTTTCACCATTTTTTTCAAATGATATTATAACCCCAAAGATCGGAATTCCTCTTGTGAAATTTATTGTTCCATCTAGAGGATCTATAATCCAAGTATATTCAGAATCTGTTTCATGTTTTCCTGATTCTTCAGCAATTATATTATGGTTTTTGTAGGTTTTTTTTATATTTTCAATGATTAGTTTTTCGCATGCATAATCCACTTCTGTCACCAAATCTTTTGACCCTTTTAAATCAATCTTAAAATCCTCATAAAACTGTTTTAATAGATATTCACCAGCTTCGTTTGCATATTGAATTGCATCCTTCAAAACTTTTTCATAATCCATGAAATGGTTCATCCCTCTCTTAAATAACATTTTATTTAAATAATTACTCTATACATGATATACCCTAATAGATTCATTTGAAAATTTCCTTTTTAAATTTGTTTAGATTAGATTATTTATGTATACTATAATAAATAAACTAAAAAAGCGAGGAAAATACTATGGGAAAAATACTGCTTTATGGACTAAACTCTGAAAGAAAAGATGAAATCAATGACTTATTAACAAATAACGGATTTACTGATATAGATTTTTTAGAAAAAGAATCTGGAAATCTTCTAGTTGGATATCTTCACTCCCTAGATGGATATGAAAAAGAAAACCATACTCCAAAGAATGCTGCCCCTGAGATAGAATTTATGATGATCAGTGGTTTTGATGGTGCTGAAATTAAAACTTTAGTTACTTTATTCAAAGAAGCAAATATAAATAGACCTGTTACTTCAACACTTACAAAAATAAATAAGGATTGGGTATTCGCAGACTTGATTAAAGAGGTTTATGAAGAACACCTTGAAATGACAAGACAAAAAATATAAAACTTAAAAAAGGCACATCCTAATTTTTCAGTGGATGTGCCTTTTTATTCAAAACATAAATATAATTATGCTTTGATGTCATCTCAGCTATATATTAGGAATTTTCCAATTTATTTCATTTATCTCCTGTTTTTTTAAAAAGTTATTGACCTTAGAGAATTGTCCGCTTCCAAGAAACCCTCTATGGGCCGAAAAGGGGCTAGGGTGAGGACTTTTTAAAATTAAATGCTTGTCATTTTTAATTAGATTTTCTTTTTCTCTGGCCTGATTCCCCCAAAGCATAAAAACCATTGGTTTTTCCCTTTCACCTAAAACCTCTATTACTCTATCTGTAAATGTTTCCCAGCCTATTCCCTTATGTGAGTTAGCTTCTCCTTTTCTTACTGTAAGAACAGTATTTAAAAGAAAAACTCCTTGTCTAGCCCAAGGAATGAGATATCCATTGTTGGGTATTCCATAATTATAATCGTTATCAATTTCTTTATATATATTTAAAAGTGAAGGGGGAATTTTTACTCCTTTTTGCACTGAAAAAGCTAATCCATGGGCCTGGTTTGGACCATGATAGGGGTCTTGTCCAAGAATTACAACATTTATATCACTATATGATGTTTCTTTAAATGCAGTGAAAATATCAAACATATCTGGGTATATAGTGTATGTAGCATACTCTTTTTTTAATATTTCACGAAGATTTAAATAATAATCTTTTTTAAATTCATTTTTTAAAATATCGTCCCATTCATTTCCTATATTTACCATATTTATCTATCCTTTCTTATAAAATAAGTTTATAAAAATAACCCATATTAATTATTTCATTATAAACGATGTTTTCATTATATCAAAACTGTATTATATTTTTTAAAAAAGTCATTTTTAATAAATATAATAAATTAAGTCGGTATTAAGATGTTATAATGATATGTATTTAAGGAGGCGTAATCATGAGTAAACTTGAAGCTGTGTTTGCAGGTGGATGTTTTTGGTGTATAGAGGCAGCATTTGACAATGTCGAAGGAGTATTGGACCTAAAGCCTGGATATATAGGCGGTAATACCTCTAATCCTACCTATAATGATGTTTCTAGTGGTATAACTGGACACTTAGAAGCAGTGAAAATATGGTACAATGATGAAAAAATATCATATGTAAAGTTACTTTCTATTTTTTTCCAAAATATTAATCCTACAGATTCCAGTGGTCAGTTTGCAGATAGAGGAACTCAATATGAAGGGGCAATTTTTTATACTAATGAGACTCAAAAGAAATTAGCTTCAGAGTTTATTAATCTATTAGATAGATCTCAAATATTTGATAGTCCTGTAGCTGTAAAGCTTATTTCAGCAACAGAATTTTTTGAAGCCGAACAATATCATCATAGGTATTATAATAGTAATAAAATACATTATAAAACCTATAAGCAATTTTCTGGAAGAGGCCCTTTTTTGGAAAAAATATGGACAAAGGAAAATATAGAAAAAATAAATGATATTGTAAATGGCCTTGAAAACAAAAAAGAAATATAAATACAGGAATAGTTTTTTAAAATAATTTCAAGAATGGAGAAAAAATGAAAAATATAAGATTGGAATTACAGTACGATGGTTCTCGTTACCTTGGATGGCAAAGACTCAATGAGAAAGATATAACAATTCAGGGAAAGATGGAAGATATGCTTTCCTTAATGTCAAACGAAAAAACTAATGTAATCGGTTGCTCAAGAACAGATAAAGGCGTGCATGCAAAGGGATACGTATGTAATTTTATTACAAACTCAGAACTATCCCCAAAAGAAATAATAGACTACTCTAATAAATATCTTCCTGAAGATATCAGAGTTATAAAAGCTAGTGAAGCGTCTGAAAGATTCCACGCTAGATATAATGCGAAGTCCAAGCTTTATAGATACACTATAGATAATAACAAATATGCAGATGTTTTTTCGAGAAAATATTCCTCTCATATCCCTGAATCTTTAGATATAGAGTTAATGAAAATCGCATCTAAAAACTTTATAGGCACCCATGATTTCGAAGGATTCACTACTATGAAGTCAAAAAAGAAAAATTGCGTTAGAACAATATCAGATATTCAAATTTCTCAGCAAAATAACTTTATTTTTATTGATTACACTGGAGACGGATTTCTTCACAATATGATAAGAATAATAACAGGAACTCTACTTAGAGCCGCAAGAAAAGACCTAAGTCCTCAAGAAATAACAAATATATTAACAACTAAAGATAGAAGTATAGCTGGCCCAATGGTCGAATCCAAAGGCTTAGCTCTAATCAAAGTATCTTATTAAAAAAATGGGGCTGTCGGGAAATAGCCCCTTTCTAAAAAGCGACTTTGTCGCTTTTTTTAATTCTTAAAAAAATATAAAAAAAGGCAGCAAATTAATGCCAC
>NZ_JAGGLI010000012.1 GCF_017874355.1 Acetoanaerobium pronyense | reverse complement strand
CTTTTATTTGTATTAGACATGATAAACCTCCAAATTAATTTAATTTATTTTATCATGTCCGAGTATTTTCTGTCTAAATTAGTTTAACCTATCCAAAAAGCTCTAATGTATTTGGTTTGTCATCGTGAACAAGGGGAAACATCTCGCAGTGCTGAAGTCCACTTCCTGCTGTCATCCACTGTACATCTCCATTACCGTATCTTCCTCTAGAACCCATACCATCTGTATGATCCACAACACCTTCCATTACAACAGTGACTGTTTCAAAACCTCTGTGAGGATGTGCAGGAAAGCCTGGAACGTTTTTTCCATAATACATTCTCCAATCTCCATCTTGGTTGAAGCCTTGGTTTTCTTTTTTTATTTCCTTTGGATTTGAATTTTCATCACCTTCAGGGAAATAGTCTAGATGATGCATACATATTACAAATGGGTTTTGGGTAGGCATTTGATGTTCGAACTTTCCTTTTTTTATTATAGCCATTTATTTTCCTCCTATGTAGTAAATATATATTTAAAATTACATTCCTTTTGTGATATCTACCCTTAGAGATATAAGAATATCATAAAGACTATAAAATAATTTCCCTTATATATTTAATAGTCTTGATACTTGTTTTAGTGAGGATGAAAAAATATATTGTCTAAGAACTCAAAAAAATTAGCTTTGTAGAGGAAGATAAAGGATATAAATCATTTATAGATAGATTAAGATAAAAGTGGATGTTTATAAAGATTAGGAGATGAATGATTAATGCCACTTGATATAATAAGGGATGATTTAACTAAAATTAAAATTGATGCAATTGTAAATTCTGCAAACTCTTCTTTACTTGGAGGAGGAGGTCTTGATGGTGCTATTCATAAAGCGGCTGGGGATGAACTGTTTAAAGAATGTATAAAGCTAAATGGATGTGAAATAGGTGAGGCTAAATTAACTAAGGGGTATAACCTTCCAGCTAAATATGTAATTCATACCGTAGGTCCTATATGGCAGGGCGGAGAAAATGATGAGGAAAAGCTTTTATCAAATTGTTATTCAAACTCTCTAAAATTAGCCAAAGAATATGGTTTAAAGAGTATTGCATTTCCTTTGCTATCTTCAGGGGCGTTTGGCTATCCAAAGGATAGGGCTTTAAAAATTGCTATTTCTACAATAGGAGATTTTTTGCTAGAAAATGACATGGATGTATTTTTGGTTGTATTTGACAGTGAAGCATTTAGAATATCGGAAAAGCTTTTTTCATCTATAAAGCAGTACATTGATAATAAATATGTAGAGCTGAGACATTCGAGCAGAAGAGATATATATGAAGAGATGAATGAATCTAGACAAATTTATTCTCAAGAATCATATGATTATTCCATTCAAAAAACTGAAACTAAAAAGAAAAAGAGGAAGCTTGATGATGCTCTTAGTCAAATGGAGGAAACTTTTTCTCAAAGTCTTCTTAGACTGATAGATGGGAAGGAAATGACAGATCCTGAAACATATAAAAAAGCCAATATAGATAGAAAACTATTTTCAAAAATTCGAAATGATATGAATTATAAACCTAAAAAGACTACAGTTATTGCATTTGCTATAGCCCTTGAGCTTAATTTAGATGAAACAAAAGATTTGCTTCTTAGAGCGGGATATGGACTTTCCCATAGCAGTAAGTTTGATATCATAGTAGAATATTTTATTGAGGAAGGAAACTATAATATTTTTGAAATAAATGAAGCTTTATTTGCATTTGATCAAAGTATTTTAAGAGGTTGATACAAAATCAAAGTATAAATAGAAATTTGTCGCTTCTAGTGCGACCTTTTCAAACTATTAAAATGTTATCCTTAAATCAAATAAATGATTGGAGGGTAATATAATGAAAAAAAATCTAACTGAACTTGTATTTATCCTTGATAGAAGTGGATCGATGAGCGGACTTGAAAGTGACACTATTGGTGGATATAACTCTATGCTGAGTAAACAAAAGAAGGAAGAGGGAGAAGCTATAATCACTACTGTACTATTTGATGATGAGTATGAACTTCTTCATGACCGCATAAGTATTAAAGGGGTAGATTCCATAACGGATAAGGAATACTTCGTAAGAGGAACTACAGCTCTTCTTGATGCAATAGGAAAAACTTTAAACAAGATAATAAACGTTCAGAGGAATACTGCAGAGAATGAAAAAGCGGAAAATATTATGTTTGTAATAATAACTGATGGCATGGAAAATTCCAGTTATGAATATAATTATGACAAAATAAAGAATATGATTGAACATCAAAAAAACAAATATGGATGGGAATTTATATTTCTTGGAGCAAATATAGACAGTGTTGCTACAGCAGAACATTTTGGGATAGACAAAGATAGAGCGGCTGATTACAAAGCAGATAGCAAAGGAACACTTTTGAATTATGAAGTTATAAGTGACACTGTAAGCTCACTTCGTAAAAATAAAAAAGTATCTTCAAGTTGGAAAGACCGTATTGAAAGGGATTATGAAAGTCGAGGAAAATAAAAAACTCTTACTTTATCCCAAATTTTTCTTGACATTTTACAGTCTCATAATATAATAACTTCTAGACATATAAAATTTTATATCTAAAACTTATATAATAGGTGAAGAAGCAACCACTTTGAAAAAACTTCAAATGGGTTGCTTTTTTTTGTGGAGGGAAACAATGTTAGAAAAACTACAGATTAATAGTGAACAGAAAGTATTTTATAGAAGAGTGATGATGCTAACTATACCTATAGTAGTACAAAACCTTATAGCATCACTACTCAATCTTATGGATACAGTAATGATAGGTAGATTAGGGGAGCTATATCTAGCTTCAGTTGGAATTGCAAATCAATATTTTTTCTTTTTTACATTAATGTTATTTGGAGTAAATGCAGGATGCTCCATTTTCATATCTCAGTTTTGGGGCAAACAGGATGAACTGAGTATCAAAAAAACCACTTCACTTGCACTTAGTTTTAGTTTTGTAGTAGGAACTTTGTTTATGATTGTTGGGATTTATTTTTCAGATGGAATAATATCTATATTCAACTCGGACAAAGCAGTTTTAGCAACTGGAGGGGATTATTTAAAGATAGTTGCCTTTAGTTATATATTTACAGCAATAACAATAGCTTTTGCATTTTCATTAAGAAGTACAGAAAATACTTTTATACCTATGGTAGGAAGTATAGCCGCATTAATTGTAAATGTATTACTTAATTATATTTTGATATTTGGAAAGCTAGGGTTCCCTGCTTTGGGAGTTAAAGGAGCAGCCATAGCAACTGTTATTGCAAGAATAATAGAAACTATGATAATCCTAATATATGTATATAAAAAAAGTAATTTACTGAATATTAATTTCTCGCATATTAAAATGCTAGATTTTAAATTTATAAAAATAGTTTATGCTGGTATGCTTCCGGTACTTATAAATGAGTTTGTTTGGGGCGTTGGGAATCTTACTTATAATGTAATATATGCCAGAATGGGAATAGGAACGGCAGCTGCAATACAGGTTACGAGTACTGTTATGAATCTTCTTATGATAGTTATAATTGGACTTGGAAATTCGGCAATGATTATTGTGGGTAAAGAAATAGGTGCAAAAAGAGAAGATTTAGGTGAGCTATATGCAAAGAGGCTTTATAAGTGTGCACTACTTATAGCTATAGTTATAGCAGCAGTTATTTTCTTGACGGCAAAGGATTTTGTATATTTTTTCAAAATGTCAGAAATAGTTCTTAATGATACTAAGAGAATTTTGTATGTAAATGCTATACTTCTTCTTATAAAAAGCTACACTTTTATAATGGTAGTTGGAGTTTTAAGAGGAGCAGGAGATTCAAAGTATGCAGTTAAAATACAAGGTATCACACTTTGGACTATAGGTATTCCTATGGCGTTTATAGGAGCGTTTATTTTGAATTTAGAGGTATATTATGTAGTAGCATTAACTGGTATGGAGGAAATAGTAAAATATATATTTATTAGAAGACGTTTTAAATCAGGGAAATGGATTCACAATATGACGAACTAATTTTGATAGAGATGAGCCACTCTTTAATAGTAAGGAACTTTTTATATGAGAATAGACTGGAAAGTATTATTATATAGTTTTGTATAAAAGAGCTTGGATATTCTCCAAACTCTTTTATACAAAAAATCCTCTATTTTTTTGCTGGAATATATTCCTTAACCTTGATTCCTTTATCTTGTAGCTTTGTTACAAGCTTATCAAGATTGTTCCCATCAAGTCTTATGGATATTTCCTGAATTCCCATTACTTTTGTATCCATTTGGGCTATATTAGTGATATTGGCTCCGTGTTTATAGATTATATCTGCTATTTTGGACAATGTCCCAGCAAAATCATCAGAATGAATTACGATTTTGGCATCTTTGAGTCCATATACCTTGGTGATTATTTCAAAAAGGGATTTTTGAGTTAGAATTCCTAAAAAATAACCATAGCTATCAACTACAGGAAGGAATCTAACCTGATTATTAGCAAACATATCAGCAGCTTCCTCAATAAAAATATTATCTTTAACAGGTTCTATCTTCATATATACAAAATCTCTAACTGGCTTCTCGGAAAAAGCTTCAAAATCTTTTTCTTCTGACTCTAGGAACTTTTCATAAACATATTGTTTTGAGAGAAAACCTATGAATTTCTTGTCATCAACTACAGGCAAGGACAAAAAGCCATTATCACTTATACTACCTATAGCTTCTTTGATTGTATCGTCTAATTTTAAGGTTATAAGTTTTTCTTTTGGGGTCAATATAGAGCGGATTAGCATCTTTGCTTCCTCCTTTTATTTTATGTTATTTTTCATAATACTTATTCCCTAAAAAAATAAATAAAAACAAAAGAGTCTATTTATATAAAAAAATTATAATATAAAGTTTTACTTACTTTGGATTTGACTGCTATTAGAAGATAATATATACTTAAATTACAATGAAGATAAATTTTATTTACATTTAAAATTTTTAAATATGTAGTTTTGATAGTTGAGAGGAGATTTAAATATGGATATAGCAGCGTTATCTATGGGACTGAGCCAAATGAAAGTATCTCAACAGGCAAGTGTGTCTGTAATGAAGATGGCTATGGATACAGCAAAAGGACAGATGGCAGATCTAACTCAAATGATGGACACAAATACAAGGGTGATGGAGCAATCAGTAAATCCTCATCTTGGAAATACTATAGATATCAAACTTTAAAAGGCCTTTAGGTCTTTTTTTTTGCACTTTATTAAAAATCTTGAGCTTATTAGACCATTATTTTGGTATTTAGGGAAAATTTATGATGAATTTTACTTTTCTTAAGAAATTTGTAAGAATTATAGTAAAAGAATCTTAAAGACTCTATGATATTATTAATTTAAGATATCTTATTTGGAGGAAATGTATGCGTACATATAATATTTTAGTAGTAGAGGACGATAAGGAAATTGCAGATGCCATAGAAATATATATGAAAAATCAAAATTACGGTGTTTTTAAAGCTCATAATGGTTTTGATGCTTTAGAAATTTTCAATAAAGAAGAAATTCATCTTATAATCATGGATATGATGATGCCAAAGATGGATGGTAGTGAAGCTATAATGAAAATAAGAAACAAGAGTACAGTGCCAATAATAATACTTTCTGCAAAATCGGAAGATATGGACAAAATATCTGGTCTTAATATTGGGGCAGATGACTATGTAACTAAGCCTTTTAACCCTCTTGAGCTTATTGCACGTGTCAATTCTAATTTAAGAAGATATGTGAACTATACTAAAAGCAAGGAAAGTAACTCATCAAGCGGCATTATTGTGATTAAGGATATAGTTCTTGATGATAAACGAAAGGAAATAACAGTTATGGGAAGTCCAGTAAAAATAACTCCCATTGAGTATAAAATAATACATCTATTAATGTCCAATGCTGGAAGGGTGTTTTCCATAGAAGAGATATATGAAAAGGTATGGAATGAACCTGCGTATAATCCCGATACAGTAGCTGTTCATATTAGAAGGATAAGGGAAAAACTAGAGATAAATCCTAAAGAACCAAAATATTTGAAGGTGGTGTGGGGAATTGGATACAAATTTGAATCAGAATGATGAAATCGAAGAAATAGATATATCTAAAAAGTTTAAGTTTTCCAAATCAGGCTCAGTGCTTGTAATCATATTATTTTTACTAGCATCAATTTCGGTAGGTCTTTTTGTACCTCTTAGAAGTGTAGTTTTTCAAGGGGAATCAAAGATGAATAGGTATTTGGAAAGCTCGGATTTTATAAATACACTTGAAAGTATCACATGGAATCTGCTAGATGAAAGTAGAAATGAAGATAGGGAAAACCAGAGATTTTGGTTTGACGATATGGCTTATTATTTTGCATATGGAGATGATATAGTAACAAATTGGTCTACAAAAGAAGATATTATAGATAATGCTCAAAGAGCTGACAGCTTCTATCTAAATCTTGAATATGATGAAAATAAAGATCTTGCAAATATAGAATCCTCTATGGACATATCATGGGAGAATAATGCCACAAATAGACTTGAATATATAATAAAAAATCAGGATGAAGAAATTGAAAATATACCTATTACAATGATATATGTAATTAATGATGAAACGCTGAGATTAGGAGGCTCTATCTCAGATAGAATCAGAGATTTTTATTTGGAAAGATATCTTATGCTAATAGTAGGGATAGGTGCAGTATTCATGCTTGGAATACTTCTATGGTCAGGATTTACAGATTCTTCCAAGCAACAGAGCAATAATTTAATAAAAGGAACAAATAAAATCCCTATAGAAATTAAATCCTTAATGATTTTTGCCTTTGTTTCATTATTTTATTTTAGTATAGCAGTTACAGCGAATGGGAGTCTTGATTACTATACAACTGATTTAATTTTTGAAAATATAATTGTAGATGCGAATATGTTCTTTTATATAATAGGAATTCCCCTTACATTTTTGCTATATACGTTTATATATATTTTTATTGCAGATACTAAAAATATATACAGACAAGGAATATACAAGACTTGTATGGAAAATAGTATAGTTGGGAGAATATTTATAGGTTGCGGCGGATATATGAAAAACACTTTGAATAGTATTTTTTCTTTTGATATAAAAAACACAGAGAATAGGAAGATGATTATGGCTCTTGGAATCAATCTCATTGTACTCTTTTTCATAGCATATGCAGGTGCACTTGGAATGATACTAGCAGTAGTCTATACAGTATTCTTGTTTAAATATTTGAAAAACAAGTTAAGAGATATAAACAAGCTTTATTTAGTGACAGAAGAGCTTTCTTATGGAGAGTTTGACCAAGAACTTGATTATGATTTAGGAATGTTTACTCCAATAGTAGAAAATTTAGGAAAGATTAGAAGTGGATTCAAATTAGCAGTAGATAGAGAAATAAAGGGGCAGAATTTAAAAACTGAGCTTATTTCCAATGTGTCTCACGACCTCAAAACTCCACTAACTTCTATAATTTCATATGTGGATTTGCTAAAAAAAGAACCAAAATCCTCAGATATCCAAGAAGAATATATTGATATTCTTGATAAAAAATCACAAAGATTATCTTTGCTTATAGAGGATTTGTTTGAAGCCAGTAAAGCAGCAAGCGGAAACATAAGCCTTAATCTTGAGCCTATAGATATTGTTTCTCTTTTAAGGCAAACTATAGGAGAAAGAGAAGGGGATATAAATGCAAGCGGGCTTATATTTAGAATGGATATTAAAGAAGAAAAAATAATATGTAATCTGGATGGAAAAAGAACTTTTAGAATATTTGATAATCTAATTAGTAACATCTTAAAATATTCTCTTTCAAATTCAAGAGTATATATAGAAACAGATGTATATGATGATAGGGTGGATTTGATTTTTAAAAATATTTCAGCCTATGAAATGAACTTTAATCCTGAAGATATGCTTGAGAGATTTACAAGAGGAGATAAGTCTCGAAATACAGATGGTTCAGGACTTGGGCTTTCTATAGCAAGAAGCTTTTCTGAGCTTCAAGGAGGAAGCCTTAGTATATCTGTAGACGGAGATCTTTTTAAGGTAGTTGTAAGTTTTCAGACCCTAAGTAAAGAATCTGAGATCAATTAAAAAGAAAAGAGTTAAGCGATGTATGCTTAACTCTTTTTTAAAATATACTATCTAAAGGATATATCCAAGTATTATCAAACCTAAGAACCATAATGCGGTAATAGATAAAAACATAATATCTGATTTTTCAAATACTTCAAAACCCTCTATATACTTAAATTTCATATCTTTTATTTTATAATTTGTCATTGGTTTTCCTCTTCTCTTGCCATTTAAATTAATCTAGAAATATTAATATCTAAAAGTAGAAAATTCAGCCTGAGCCAATCTCTTGGCATTTTCTATAGATTTTAAAGAACGTTCATAATTATATATCTTTTCTATTGAAGATTCCTTTTCTATTTTAGGCTGTTTCTTTATTTCGAGATTAAATGTAAATGTACTAACTGAAAACGCTACGTTCATAAGTGACATGTAGTATTCCTCCTCATATTTTTACTGTTAAAATTATTTTTTACTTTAAAACAATCGTTGCACTTTGTGCATTTTTCCAAATCCCTTAATTGATTTAGAGTTTTCATCTTAGACTCACCTTTTTTACCTCTACACTACCTTTAATCATTTTTTTCTCTCCTTTCTAAAATTTTTAATGTTTTTTATATACAAAAAGAGGTCGATGCTTTTCAGCTCGACCTCTTAGTATAACGAGTAAGGTATCCTACATAATAAATAATTTTACAAACTAAGTCAAAAGACTTTTTAAATAAAAAGAATTAGGGAAGGTTATATTCTGCGTACTTATACTTCGCAAAAGGTAAAGCAACCAAATACTAATGCTTTTATTCGTATGTTTGTAATTTAAATCTTATGTTAAATGGACATAAAAAGGCCACAGCATTTGTACTGTGACCTCAGTGTTTATAAATATAGTAAATTAATTAAAGCGTTGGATACTTGTATTCCAAGATGCATTAATTTGAAATATACTTTTATAAATTAGAAGCTACAGTACTATCAATAGATTTAGTTTTTAGATTTTTGTTTTTCTGGTTTCCTTTACATACTACGATGATCATTTGATAGCACCTCCTTGTTATTTTTATATTTTAACTAAGTTAATTATATTTTTTTTGGAAATAAATTACAAGTATTTTTTGTAAAAAAATGTATTTCATTTCCATTACAATATCCTAAATGGTTAATTATTTATTAACATAAATTAGATAACCTATTAAGGGAATTATGAAATTCTATTATTATTCCATGTTTATACATTGAAATCTTATGATATCAATATAGATAGGGATTTTAACCTACACTTAACAAAACGATTCTTTAAATAATATAAAATTAAAGTCTGGAGGTATATAATGACGGGAGGAGAACTGTTTATACTATTAATTTTTTCAATTCCAGTATATGGTTTTGGTATTTATGCATACAAAGAACCTGAAGATAGCTATATGATGGGAAAAAGATGGATGTATAATAATGAACCTGAACTGAGCAAAGAGGCTATTAACCTTCATAAAAATATATCATTAATAACTATTATAATATGGACTATTCTTTTAATTTCAGGATTTATATCTGTATTTAGGTAGATAAGACTTGATTTAGAGAGACAAAAATTGGAGGTTTTATGGAAAATAACAATATATTTGAAAAGCCTAAGACTTTAGATTTTTTGAAAGATGTACTAATTTGCTCTCTTGGAGCTTATGGAGGACCTGAAGCTCATTATGGAGTATTTACAGATCAACTAGTTACTAAAAAGAAGTATCTGACAGAAGAGGAGCTTGTGGAACTTATTGCGCTCACTGGAATACTGCCAGGACCAAGTAGCACTCAAACAATTGTGGCCATAGGTCATAAAGTGGGAGGGCCGTCCTTAGCGTTTTGGACTATGATGGTGTGGGCTATTCCTGTAATTATTATAATGACAGTTCTTTCTTTTTTGAGCCAGTTTTTAGAGGAATTTAATTTTTCAAATGATGTCTTAAGATATATTGGGCCTATGGCTGTTGGATTTATAATAGTTGCGGCATATAGAATAGGCAAAAAAGTAGTTAAAGACTCTTTGACTTTTTCATTACTTATTTTTGGAGCTATAACCACCTATTTTATTAGGGAAACTTGGATATTTCCCCTAGTTTTAATTATAGGTGGATTAGCTAGTATATTTACTTCAAAAGAGGAAAATCTTTGGACTCATGTGAAGCTAAATCCTCCATGGAAATATTTAATAGCCTTTGCAGGCTTTGCTATTTTTGGAATTGCTTTTAGATTTTTATTTGAAAGTAGAATTATAGATTTGTTCGAAAGTTTTTACCGTTATGGATATCTTGTGATTGGCGGAGGGCAGGTTGTAATACCTCTGATGTACACTGAGCTTGTAGATATAAACAGCTATATGACCAGTCAGGAATTTCTGACAGGGTTTGGACTTGTGCAGGGTCTTCCGGGACCTATGTTTAGCTTTAGTGCCTATGCAGGAGGAATGGCGGCAAGGGGACAATGGGCTTTTTATCAGGTGATGGGAGCGTTTGTCTCTGGTCTTGGGATATTTTTGCCTGGACTTCTTCTTATTTATTTTATCTATCCTATGTGGGAGAAGATAAGAAGTATAAAGGGGATTAAGGTTTCACTTAAAGGAGTTACAGCAGTGGCAGGTGGCCTAATTACTATTGCAGCTGTAATACTAATGCAAAGAAGTGGCTTTACTTTAGATAATATTTTGGTTACTTTAGTTACAGTAGCTTTATTAATTACAAAAAAAATACCAGCACCAGTTATAGTGCTTATTTCTATAATTTTAGGTTTTGTGATTTAAAATAACTTAAATAATAAAAAGGATATGATTTTTTATTTAATAAAATTCTCTAGACATATATTTTTTTATAATGATATTTTCATTGCTTTTAAAATATATCTATGCTAAAATTTTAAAAAAATTAACATAAAACTGCTATGAAAAGAAGAGTAGGTTACCTATAACTCATACAGAGAACTCCGTAAAGCTGAGAAGGAGAGAGAAGTAGATAGCTGAATATGGTCTTGGAGCTTTGCCCCGAAAGTCTTAGAGCTTAGGCGGCGACGGGAGTGCCCGTTACAGCACCAGGGTATAATCAGATGAATCTGACGTACCTTTTGAGGCTAATGCTGCAAGGCACTGGCGAACCGGGGTGGTACCACGAAGTCTATACTCTCGTCCCCAGGATAATACCTGGAGGTGAGAGTTTTTTTATGTATTTTTTAAATTCTAATATAAAGTTTACGGAGGTGTGGATATGAATATATTGATTGCAGGGGCATGGCCATATGCCAACGGTTCTCTACACATAGGACATATAGCAGCACTACTTCCTGGGGATATTTTAGCTAGATATTTTAGATTAAAAGGGGAAAATGTATGTTATGTATCTGGAAGTGATTGTCATGGCACTCCTATTCAAATAAGAGCGAGTAAAGAGGGTGTTAGCCCAAATGCGATTGCAGATAGATTTCATAATGAGTTTAAAGAGTGTTTTGAAAGGCTAGGATTTTCATATGACCTGTATAATAAGACAAGCGATGAGTATCATATTGACTTTGTACAGGAATTTTTTAAAAGACTTTTAGAGAGCGGATATATATACAAAAAAACTGAGCTACAGGCATATTGCAGTAGCTGTGACCAGTTTCTTCCTGATAGATTTGTAATTGGAGTCTGTCCAAACTGCAGTAGCGTAGCAAGGGGATATCAGTGTGATATATGTTCAGATTTACTTGAGCCTTCAATTTTAAATGAGCCAAAATGCACGCTTTGTGGTAATGAGCCAGAGTTTAGACTTTCAGAGCATTTTTATTTATCTTTATCAAGTTTTGAAGAGTTTATAAGAGAATATATTGATTCTTCTACAGGGTGGAGAGAAAATGCTATAAATCTTTCTAAACGCTATGTGAATGAAGGGCTTAGAGATAGGGCTATAACTAGGGATCTTAAGTGGGGAGTTCCAGTTCCTTTAGAAGGATTTGAAGATAAAAGAATATATGTATGGGTTGAGGCAGTCCTTGGGTATCTATCTGCAAGTAAAAAATACTCAGAAGAAAGAGGTCTAAGCTGGGAAGAGCTATGGTCAGACAAAGCACTTCACTATTATATTCATGGCAAGGACAATATTCCATTTCATAGCATAATACTCCCTGCACTACTAAAAGCCCATGGAAATCTTCATCTTCCAGATAGGATAATTTCAAGCGAATATCTGACTTTAGAAGGGAAAAAAATATCCACAAGCCAAAACTGGGCAGTATGGGTTTTGGATTTATTGAGTAGATATCAAAGCGATACTTTGCGTTACTTTTTTATAGGTAATGGACCGGAAAAAAGGGATGGAGATTTTTCATTTAGAGAGCTTATTAATAGCCATAATGGAGAGCTTCTTGGAGCATATGGAAATTTCGTAAACAGAACTCTTGTATTTATTGAAAAATCCTTTGAAGGAAAGGTTCCACAGGGAAAGCTAGATATATTAATAAAAAATGAGCTTATTGAGCTTTATGAAAATACGGGAAGACTAATAGAAGAAGGATGTTTTAAGGAGGCTTTAGAGAAGATATTTTTATTTATAAGATCTGCAAATAAATATTTTGACGAGAAACAACCGTGGCTTACAGTAAAAAATGATATATCAAATTGCAAAGATAGGATTTATACCTGCGTACAGATTATTGCTAATTTGTCGGTACTTTTAGAACCTTTTTTACCATTTTCTTCAGCTGAGGTTCACAATATCCTAAAAATAAAGGATATTAAATGGGAGTTTTTTGAAGTGGATAGCAATACTGAAATAGAAAATGTAAAGGTGTTATTTGAAAGAATTGAGAAAAGCAGGATTGAAGAAGAAGTTTATAGACTGAAAAAATGATATAATTAATTAAAATTATAAATATTAAAAAAATTATAATCAAACCAAATGCAGAAGGGAGATAGGATATTGAATTATTTTATAGTAACTGGAGCATCAAAAGGTCTTGGGCTTGAGCTTTCTAAAATACTTTCAGAAGCTGATAATAAAGTATTTTTAATTTCAAGAAATAAAAACGATGAGGTTGAAAAACTTTTGGACACGGACAATGTGGCTCATTTTTCGCTAAATCTAGATAATCTATTCGAAATAGAAAATACTATAGATGAAATATTTGAGAGCATAGATTTTTCAAATGCTAAAAAAATTGCTCTTATAAATAATGCCGGGATGGTAGAGCCTATAAAGCCTATGGATAAAGTAAAGGATGTTGAAATAATACAAAATATTAATGTAAATCTTACGGCTCCCCTTATACTTGCATCTAGCTTTTTAAGAAAAACTGCTGCTTTTGAAGGGGATAAGAGAATAATTACAGTATCCTCAGGTGCTGGGAAGTCTCCAATCAAGGGCTGGGGAAGCTACTGTGTTTCAAAATGTGGAGTTGATATGATGACTAGAGTGATTGCACTAGAGCAAGGAGAAAATGGAGCTAAATGTCTCTCATTTGGACCAGGCATAATGGATACTGCTATGCAAGAGACAATAAGAAGTGCAGATGAGAATGACTTTGAAGACCTTGAAAAATTCAAAGAATATAAATCAGAGGGGAAGCTTCTTGAGCCAAAGGTAGTTGCACAGGTTTTATATGACCTTCTTTATACAGAGTCTGATTTTGAGCAGGGCGGTATAGTTAGCGTAAGAGATTTTATAGAAAATAGCTAATTTTTTATTCAAGTAAGGAATTAATAAAATATTATAATCAAAACCTGAGACACAAGATTCTTCAGTGATTTCAGGTTTTTTTAATACCTAAAAACAATAGCTTTGAAATAAAGTAAGTATATTGACATTTAAAAATCTAAATGTTAATATATAGTCGATAATGAAAATCGTTTTCAAAACGAAAGGAGATTATTATGCATAATGAAAAAATAATTTTAGAAGAAGATAAAAAAGTTGATAAAATTAAGGAAGAAAAACTACATAAATGTAATTGTATAGACTGTAAATGTGATGAGACTGGAACTTGTGGATGTACCACCAAAATAACCACAAGGAGGAAATTAGAATGAAAAAAATTACTATAGTATATTGGAGTGGCACAGGTAATACAGAGGCAATGGCAAATGCAATTGCTGATGGAGCTAGAGAAGGTGGAAATGAAGTAAAGCTTTTAAGTGTTGACAAAGCATCACCTTCAGATATTGAGGAGGCAGAGGGTGTAGCCCTTGGTTGCCCGTCTATGGGAGCCGAAGTTTTAGAAGAATCTGAAATGGAGCCTTTTGTAGATTCTATTCAAAGCGTAATCTCAGGAAAAAAACTTGCCCTTTTTGGTTCTTACGATTGGGGAAATGGTGAGTGGATGCAAGATTGGCAACAAAGAATGGAAGGCTATGGAGCAAATCTAGTAGATGATGGCCTTATTATAAATCTTGAGCCTGATGCTGAAGGAATTGAAAAGTGCAAATCGCTAGGAGCTAAGCTTTAATTAAATATATAAACTATAAAAATGGACATGTGACCTAGTCATATGCCCATTTTTTATATTATTTTAGATTGTTAGAGAATACAAATCTTCACTCACCTTTACAACCTTATCTAGCTCAGTGTGAAGATCCTTTATTCTGCTGTTTTGTTCTTCTACAGCCGAAGCAATTTCTTCGCTTGTTGAAGAGTGTTCCTGGGTAATACTTGCAATATTTTCTATTTTATCTAATATATCTTTAAATACCTCTGTGACACTTGTTATTTGCTGTGTTTCTTTATTTATATTTTGATTCATCACCTCAAAGGATTGAGCCATTTCCATAAAAGAATGATTTACTCCTTCGATAATCTTGTTACTTTCTCTTACAGCCTCATCACCCTTAGTCACTTCTTTTAAGGCTTCATCTTTTACATTATTTATTTCACCAGTAACATTTGCAATTTCTTTAGCCATTTTTCCGCTTTCTTCAGCAAGCTTTCTTACTTCATCGGCCACAACCGCAAACCCTTTTCCAGATTCACCTGCCCTTGCAGCTTCAATCGCTGCGTTTAAAGCTAGAAGATTTGTCTGCTGAGAGATACGAGTAATCGATGATAAAAAACTGTTTATCTTATTGACTTGTTCATCCAGATTAGTTACGGTACTTACAGCAGAGCTAATTGCATTACTTACTAGTTTTGTATGCTCATTCATCATGTTCATGTTTTTAATTCCGTCTTTTACCATGATGTTCATATTTTGTGAAGATGAGTATATTAGCTTAGAAGAGTCTTGAGCATCTAATGCCATATTAGTAGCATCAAGCATTGAGCTATTTATATCATTAATACTTATTGCTTCTTCCTCTACGCCTTTTGCAACTTCTTGAATAGCTATAGTAATAGATTCGCTTATTTCTTTTACAGTTGAAATATCCTCATTTCCTTTTTTCATGTCTTCATTTAGTGTATTTGAATATATTTTTATATTATCTAGAGTACTTTGCAGGTTTTTTAAAAGACTCTCTGCCTGAGATTTGCTTTCTGTTGCCATATCTATAAGCTGATTTCCCCATTTAGTAATAAAATAAAGTGAAATTACAGTAGCGTTTATAAGTATCATTCGCACTATGAACTCCCCAATATCACTTTCACTCCCTATGACATATTGAGGCATTAATATATAAAATATAATCAAGAGTATATTTAAAATAAGACTAAAAGTTAATACTACATTTTTTTTAAAATAAAGCCCTGAAAGGGCTATTGTAACTGGAAAACCTAAAAAAATTCTAAATGTGCCCTTTTGAAGATATAAAAGATACATTGCTATAAGTGCAGGGATAAGGGGCATTATTACTGCAACTATTATATCAGGAAGGATTTTTTTTATACTTAATAAAAAAACCGTTGTTGCTATGATAAATCCGAACCCAATCACAGAAGCTACCACTTTGCCTTCTTCAAAGCCATTAATAATAAGAGCCTGTCCTATAAGACCTAGTGAACATAAAAAGATAATAAAATATATTGCTTTGGTTGCTCTTATATTAGTGGAATTGGTTTTATTTTCCAAAATGACTGAACTTGCTTTTTTTAATAAGCCATTGAAATATATATTGATATTGACAAAATAGGAGGAATTGAGATGAAAAGAAAAAAATTGTTAGCTTTAGTATTAGCCTTAGGAGTAGGTTTTGGATTTGTGGGTTGCTCTCAGCCAGCTCAGGAAAGTGAAACGCAGGTAGCAGCTGAGTCTGAAAAGGCAGAAGAGGAAATAGCTAGTAAAGTAGAAGAGCATGCTCATGGAGAGTATGAATGGATTGGAGAGTTTGAATTAGAAAAAGGAAAGTACATGCTTCATTTTGGTGCGAGTGAAGATGAGACTATGGATATAGGTTTTATAAAACTGGGTGATAATATAACTGATTTAGATCATCATGCATCACATTTAATGGTCACTGATAAAGATATGATAGAGCAAGATAGCACATTTGATGCAAAGCCAGATTTTGCATATACCCTTGAAATGAATGAGGACCATGGACATATTTATTTCACTATTGAAGAAGCAGGCCTATATGCAATTGTAACAGAGCATTTCCCTCAGGAGAGCAATATGCAAATATTTGACTCAAATAGAGTAGAGATGCTTCCAACTGCCGAGCATGAGGCTCACGGACATAGTCATTAATTGAATATAAAGATTTAAGGGAGACTATAATTTCTTAAAACATATAAGCGTGGGGGCAATTTTATGATTAATATTTTTAAAAAAAGCAGTATATTTATATTTCTAATAGTAGCTTTATTACTTCCAGGAGTTTCTTTTGCACATGGGATGGACTTGATTTTGGAAGAATCTGGAGTACTTAGGGTTGAGTATGAGGGAGGGGGATTTTCTCCTAGGACTGAAATTACAATTTATGACGAAAATGGAAATGAACTTGCAAAAGGACCTGTGGATGAGGATGGAAAATTTCATTTTGATGAAAATCTAAATATACATAAAGCAGTAGCTGATGATGGAATGGGCCATAGGGCAGAATACCAAGAGGGTGCTACAGAAAAAAATATATCCAAGCTCCCTGTAATAATTGGGGTTTTTGCTGTTGCAGGAATATTTGTATATGTTTTTAGCAATAAAAATAAAAAGAATAACTAAATTTATTGATTAAATAACAAATATGAAAGTTATTTTTAGGTAAAAAAACAATAAAATAAAATAAGAACTCAATATATTTCCATAAAAAATATTGACAAATACACTCAATTTGATAAATTATAATTAGCACTCGATAATATAGAGTGCTAATTATTTTTTTGAAAAATAAGAAAGGAGCAACATAATCGATGAAAAAAGAATTTAAAGCAGAATCCAAAAGACTTCTTGATCTTATGATTAACTCAATTTATACACATAGGGAAATATTTTTAAGGGAGCTTATTTCAAATTCCAGTGATGCTATAGACAAAATCTATTACAAAGCCCTTACTGATGAAAATCTTACATTTAATCAAGATGATTACTATATAAAACTAGAGGCAGACAAGGAAAGCAGAACTCTAACCATAATAGATACTGGAATAGGGATGACTCAGGATGAGCTTGAAGCAAATCTTGGGGTCATAGCAAATAGTGGGTCATTTGCTTTTAAAAAGGAAAACGAACTAAAAGATGGATTTGATATCATAGGACAGTTTGGAGTAGGCTTTTACTCAGCTTTTATGGTAGCAGAGCATGTAACGGTGATTACTAAGGCCCTTGGGAGCGAACAGGCATATAGGTGGGAATCTGAAGGAGCAGAAGGGTATACCATAGAGGCTTGCGAAAAAGAAGAAGTGGGAACTAAGATTATATTAAAGCTAAAGGAAAATACAGAGGATGAAAACTACGATGATTATCTTGAGGAGTACAGATTGAAATCTATCGTGAAAAAGTACTCTGATTTTATAAGGTACCCAATCAAGATGGATATATCATCTAGCAGATTAAAGGATGGGTCAGAGGATGAGTATGAGGATTATAAAGAAGAAAAAATAATCAACAGCATGGTACCGATCTGGAGAAAAAATAAAAGTGAATTAAAAGAAGAGGATTATAATAACTTCTATTCAGAGAAGCATTATGGATTTGATAAGCCTCTTAGACATATTCATATCAGTGCAGATGGTGCAGTGAGATATCAGTCAATACTATTCATTCCTGAAAAAACTCCATTTGATTTTTATACAAAAGAATATGAAAAGGGTCTTGAGTTATATTCTAGCGGAGTTATGATAATGAATAAGTGTGCTGACTTATTGCCTGATTATTTTAGCTTTGTAAAAGGTATGGTGGATTCTGAAGACCTTTCACTCAATATATCAAGAGAGCTACTTCAGCATGACAGGCAGCTTAAAATAATAGCTAAAAGAATAAAAGAAAAAGTGAAGAGCGAACTTTTGAACATTCTTAAAAATGACAGAGAAAAATATGAAGAGTTTTATAAAAACTTTGGAAGACAGCTAAAATTTGGAGTATACAGTGATTTTGGTCAAGATAAAGAAACACTTCAGGACCTTATAATGTTTTATTCTTCAACAGAAAAGAAAATGGTTACTCTTGAGGAGTATGTAACAAGAATGAAGGAAGACCAGAAGTTCATATACTATGCATCTGGAGAGAGTGTAGAAAAAATTGATAAACTTCCTCAAACAGAGCTTGTATCTGATGAAGGCTATGAAATTCTTTACTTTACAGATGATGTAGATGAGTTTGCTGTAAAAATGATGATGAATTATATGGACAAAGAATTCAAGTCAGTATCATCAGGAGACTTGGGAATCGAAAATGAAAAGATTGATGAAACTCCAGAAGAAAAGGAAGAAAATCAAGATATTTTCTCGATGATGAAAGAGGAGCTTTCTGGAAAAGTAAAGGATATAAGAGCTTCTAAAAGATTAAAAAGCCATCCAGTATGTATTACAAGTGAGGGAGAGCTTTCTATAGAGATGGAGAAGGTTCTTAGTGCAATGCCAAATGGCAATGAGGTGAAGGCAGAAAGAATCCTTGAAATCAATATAAATCATGAGATTTTCAAAGGGATTAAAGAAGCATTTGAAACAGATAAAGAAAAAGTAAAAATTTATGCAAGAGTGCTATATAATCAGGCTCTTTTAATTGAAGGACTTACTATAAATGACCCAGTTGAATACGCTAATGATGTATTTAAGTTAATGAGCAAATAAATCTCGTCTCAGTCAGAATTTAGCTTTAAGATTTAAGGGTTTAGAGATTTGAAATAAAAAAGGTGTACTAAAGACTTTCTCTTTAGCTACACCTTTTTTATAAGTTAAGGAAATTTTAGCATCAATATTAACATTTTAGATATATCAATCCATTATATTACTGATTAAGTATCGAAGACGCCTCTGTCATTGAAATATAGCCATTTTCTACCATAGACTCGACTACCTCTCTTTGTCTTACCCTTGCTCTGCCTATGTGATTGCTTAGCGCAAGGGCACTTGGAGCATTTGGAATTCCAGCTAAGAGGGTAGCTTGGTCAAGGTTCATATCCTTTGGAGAAATATTAAAGTAGCCATAGGTTGCATCTTTTACTCCATAATATCCATCTCCATAATAGATTATATTTACATAAAGCTCTAAAATCTCATCTTTCTTATAGAGTCTTTCGATATCAAGTGCAACAAGTAGTTCTGCTACCTTTCGAGAGAGTTTTTTTTCATGGGAAAAATACATGTTCTTTGCTAGCTGCTGAGTTATTGTGCTACCACCCTCTGCGAATGATTTTGATTCTATATTTGATAGTATTGCTCTTAAAAAAGAACGACGATCAAATCCCCTATGGTCTGTGAATCTTCTATCTTCAATTGAAACAATTGCATTTAAAAAATATTCCGATATTTCTTCTGATGATATATAGGAAGAAGTGTTTTGTATTTCTATCACCTTATCTTTTATAGGAATTTCTTTGATAGCTGAGCTGTATAACATATGTCCCTCAATAAATATAAAACCAGAAAAAACTCCTCCTAAAATAAGGATTAGACCCGTAATAGATACTAAGAATTTTTTTATCAATAAAGCCATCTCCTTTTTATCCCCAGTATTATTTCAAGTTAAATAAAATAAAAAGTAACTTGAGGATAAACTATGTTTTAATACATTTAATTAAATTATAGCTCTATTTTCAATGGAAGAATAAGAAGTAACAAAAAATTAATTTAAAGGACCTTAATCAAAGCTCAAATATAATACAGTTGCATATTTTTCAAGTGTGGTATATCATTAAAGTTGACAAGTACATAACAAGAAAAACTAGGTAACTTAATTGTAGTAAAAGGGAAGATGGGTGAAAATCCCACACGGTCTCGCCGCTGTAAAAGGGGAGTTTTTTTGAATATGCCACTGGGAAACTGGGAAGGCCAAAAAAGCGTAGATTCTTGAGTCAGAATACCTGCCTGTTTTTTTAAGAGCCATTACTCTACGAGTTATAGGGGGCGAAGGAAATTATACAAAACTTAGAAAAAAGATTTTTTCTTAAAATAATATAATTCCTCAAACTCAGCCTTGACTTTTGTTCAAGGTTTTTTCTTGTTAAAAAAAGGGGGAATATACTAAAATAATTGTCCTATTAACTAATACAAGAAAAGCAGAAAGGGGATTAGTTAGATATGAAAAAAATCAAAAAAATTATATTTGTACTTCTTTATCTTGTTTTATTGACTCCACTTTATTCAAATGGGATGCATATTATGGAAGGTTTTTTAGACCCCTTTTGGGCAGGTCTATGGTCTGTTGTGAGTCTACCGTTTATAGTGATTGGATTTTCTAGAATAAAAAAAATTACAGATGAAAATCCAAATAAGAAGCTTTTACTAGGACTTGTTGGAGCCTTTGTATTTATTCTTTCGGCTCTAAAGCTTCCTTCAGTTACTGGAAGTACATCGCATCCAACGGGAATTGGTCTTGGAGCCATGGTTTTTGGCCCTATGCCAATGGCAGTAATTGGTTTTATAGTACTTATATTTCAAGCACTCCTTCTTACACATGGAGGAATAACTACACTTGGAGCAAATGTATTTTCGATGGGAATCGTGGGACCCTTTATAGCTTATGGTATATATATAGTCCTTAAAGATAAAAACAGATCTTTAGCTGTATTTTTAGGAGCGGCATTAGCAAACCTTGGAACCTATATAATCACATCGGCTCAGCTTGCACTGGCTCATCCAGATTCTGTAAATGGTGTTTTAGGATCCTTTGTAAAATTTGTGGGAATATTTGCCTTTACTCAAATTCCTTTAGCAATAGGAGAAGGTATACTTACAGTTATAATTTTCAATATGCTATTAGAATATCAAAGTGAAGGGGGTTTTGAAATTGAGAAAATCGGCTAAAAACTTAGCTCTCTTTGCACTTGTTATAGTTTTATTTTCATTTCCTATTATATTTATGAAGGATGCTCCGTTTGAGGGTGCAGATGGAATGGCTGAGGAGGCTATTACAGAGATTAACGAGGACTATGAACCTTGGTTCTCAAGCTTTTTTGAGCCTCAGAGCGGAGAAATAGAAACTTTGATATTTTCTCTTCAAGCTGCGATTGGGGCAGGAGCGATAGGATATTTTTTTGGTTTTATGAAAGGGAAAAGATCATATAAGAATCAAATTGAAAACAAATAAAAAATATTATGTTAGATTATAATAGAAATTTCAACTTAGGAATCTGAGAAATACATTAAAATATTTTTTAAGAAGGTAAAAAATGCTAATAATAGATAAATTTGCGTATACGAATAAACTAAAGAGTATCAATCCTAGACTCAAAATAGGGTTATCTTTAACATTTATAGCTTTAGCTTTAATAAATAAAAATATGTATTTCTTTATTGGAATAATCTGTGGGGGATTTTATGCAACAGTTTTTTTAGCAGGAATACCTTTGAAAAATTATATGAAGATGATACTGATTCCTTTTGCATTTCTATTAACTAGTATGATTGCTATACTTGTATCTTTTTCTTCAGATTCTGATGTGTTTTTGTATAGCATAGACTTGAAGTTTTTTTATGGAGGCGTTACACTTATAGGTCTGAAAAATGCCTTGCTACTTTTTTTGAGGTCAATGTCTTCACTTGTATCACTTTATTTTTTGACACTCACTACTCCAATGGATCAGCAGATATATACAATGCAAAAACTCAGAATTCCAAGTCTGTTTTTAGAAATTTACAGTCTTATATACAGGTTTATTTTTATATTGTTAGAAGAGTCTTTAGAAATATACAGAGCCCAAGAACTAAGGTTTGGATATATCAACATGAAAAACTCTTACTTGTCCCTTTCGATACTTATTAAGACTCTTTTTGTGAGGGTTATGAGGAGATATAAGGATATGCAAATAGTGCTTGATATGAAACTTTTTGATGGAGAGTTTCATATAGGAAAGGGAGCAGGAGGCCAAGAAAATGCTTGAGATGAAAAATGTGACCTCTATATATGAAGATGGTACAGTTGCCCTAAAGGATATATCTATAGATCTTTCTAAAAGCAAGAGTATAGGAATTATCGGCTCAAATGGAGCAGGAAAATCAACTTTATTTTTAAATTTCACAGGAGTATTAAAGCCAAAGTCAGGTCAAATACTATTTAGAGGAAAGCCTTTAAGCTATAGTAAGCCATCTTTGAGGGAGTTTAGAAAAGAAGTAGGTATAGTTTTTCAAGATCCAGAAAGGCAGATATTTTTTTCAAATGTATATGATGATATTGCTTTTGGATTAAGAAATCTAGGTGTTTCTGAAGATGAAATAAAGATAAGAGTAGAAGATGCGCTAAAAAGGGTAGAAGCGGCTGAATTTTCTAATAAACCTGTTCATTTTTTAAGTCATGGCCAGAAAAAAAGAGTAGCTATTGCAGGAGTAATATCTATGGACAATAAGGTATTGTTTTTTGATGAGCCTACTGCAGGACTTGACCCCCTTGTTACAAAATCTGTAGAGGATATACTTTTATCACTCTCTAACAAACAGGAAAAAACAGTTGTTGTCTCCAGTCATGATATGGACCTGATATACAATGTGTGTGAGTACGTATATGTTCTAAATCAAGGGCAGATAATAGGAGAAGGCAAAGTGGAAGATATATTTTTAAAAAACGATTTATTAAAAAGCTCTGGACTTAATGAACCATGGCTAGTTAAAATCCATAAAAACCTAGGATATCCTCTTTTCAAAAATGAAAGTGAGCTTTATGAATATCACAACAGAATGAAAAATGAACAAAAAAAATGAACTATTATTGCTTTCTTAGCAAATAAAGGGCTATTAGGAAGGAGTAAAAATCTTCCTGATAGCCCTTTAATATAAATTTAAGAGATTACTTTCTAAGAGATATTTCTTTAAGAATAGCCTTTGGATTTCGTTCTTTAACCATATTAATAGACCATTCGTTTTGGAATATAAGTACAGGATCCTCATCTTCATCCACAACAATCATAGTATCCATGGTGATGCTAAAGTTTTTTGGATCAAAACCTTCCATATCTACCCATCTGATATATCTATATGGAAGTCTCTCCATCAGGATGTCTACTCCATACTCATTTTTAAGTCTATATTCAAGTACTTCAAACTGTAGAGATCCTACTACTCCAACTATAAGCTCTTCTATTCCTATATTAGGTCTTTTGAATACCTGTATACTTCCCTCTTCAGCAAGCTGAGTAATACCTTTTTGAAATTGTTTTCTCTTCAGAGAGTTTTTAGCGTATATTTTTGCAAAATGCTCTGGAGCAAATGATGGTATGCCTTCAAACTTGACCTTAGAGTTGTCCTGACATAGGGTATCGCCAATTCTAAATATCCCAGGATCGTGTATACCAATTATATCTCCAGGGTATGCTTCTTCGACTATAACTCTATCTTGAGCCATAAACTGCTGAGGTTGAGCAAGTCTTACCTTCTTATTTTCTTGTACATGATTTACACTCATACCCTTTTCGAATTTTCCTGAGCAAATTCTCAAAAATGCTATTCTATCTCTATGGGTAGGGTTCATGTTTGCTTGAATCTTAAAGATAAAGCCTGAAAAATTTTCAGAAGCAGGATCTATTGGTCCATTATTACTAATTCTTGGAGCTGGAGGAGGGGTCAAATCTAAGAATGACTCCAAGAATGGCTGTACTCCAAAATTTGTAAGAGCACTTCCGAAAAATACTGGAGTAAGATCTCCACTTAGTATTTTGTCCATGTCAAATTCATCACCAGCCATATCAAGAAGCTCTATGTCATTTATAAGCTGATTATGAAGGGACGAACCTAAAAGCTCGTTGAACTTGGAATCGCCAAGGCTTCCAGTAACTATTTCTCCTAGATTTTGACCATGGTTGCTTCCTTCAAAAAGCTCAACCTGACTTTTTTGACGGTTAAATACACCTTTAAAATCTCTTCCTTGTCCCACTGGCCAGTTCATAGGGTAAGAGCGAATTCCAAGTACACTCTCCACTTCTTCCATTAGTTCAAAAGGGTCTTTACCCATTCTATCCATTTTGTTAACGAAGGTAAATATAGGTATTCCCCTCATCTTACAAACCTGAAACAGCTTTTTTGTCTGATCCTCTACACCTTTTGCACAGTCTATTACCATTACTGCGCTATCTGCAGCCATAAGTGTTCTATATGTATCCTCACTAAAATCCTGGTGGCCAGGGGTATCTAGTATATTGATGCAATAATCGTTATAATTAAACTGAAGTACACTTGATGTTACGGATATACCTCTTTGTTTTTCTATTTCCATCCAGTCAGAAACCGCATGCTTTTGAGATCTTCTTGATTTTACGGAACCTGCAAGTCTTATTGCTCCTCCGTATAGTAAGAATTTTTCTGTAAGAGTTGTTTTTCCAGCATCAGGATGGGATATAATAGCAAAAGTCCTTCTTTTTTTAACCTTTTCTATGAAATCTGTAGTATGCATTAATTTTTTTACCTTCCTTAATTAAATTGAAATATTTAGTTTGTATCAATCATTTTATTCTATATGGAACCAAGGTGGATGTCAATAAAAGGCAATTATATAAATTCTCTTTGTGAAAGCATGGTTTGAGAGAATTTTGTATATATTTTAATTATTAGGGTATAATCAAAAAAATATGGGTCTGTAAAGGAGATAGCTATGAATATAAAAGATAAAGTACTCATGCTTATGAAAGAAGAAGCCTATAGGCCTCTATCGAAACAAGAGCTTGTTCAGATTTTTGAGATAGGGAAAAAGGACAAGGAGATTTTTTATGATGTATTAAAAGAAATGGAAGAAGAAGGTCTTATTTACAAGACCAAAAAAGAAAAATACGGAGTTCCTGAAAAAATGAATATGTATGTTGGGAGACTCTCTGTCCATCCAAGAGGCTTTGGATTTTTAGATATAGGTGTAGAGGGTGAACGAGATATTTTCGTTCCTGCAAATGGCCTTAACGGTGCAATGCACGGAGATAAAGTAATTGCTAGAAAGGTAGCTAGCGAAACAGCTCAAAGCAGGGTAGAGGGTGAAGTAATCAAAATAATTGAAAGGGGAACTACCGAGGTTGTAGGAAGATATGAAGGTTCCAAAAACTTTGGATTTGTAGTTTCGGAAAATAAGAGAATAACCGCTGATGTATTCATTCCTAAAAAAGATTCAATGGATGCAAAGACGGGTCATATAGTAGTTTGCAGAATAACTAAGTTCCCTCAAAAGGGAAGAAATCCAGAAGGAAAGATAATTGAGATTCTTGGAAAAGAAGGGGAAAAGGGAGTAGATGTACTTTCTATAATCAAGCAAAATGGCTTGCCAGAAGAATTTCCTAAAAAAGTATTAAGAGAAGCAGAAGATATAAGTGATAGTATAGATAAAAATGAGATAGAAAAAAGATTAGACCTTAGATCTCACAATATATATACTATAGATGGAGCAGATGCAAAGGATCTTGACGATGCAATTTCTATTGAAAAGCTTGAAAATGGGAACTATAAACTAGGTGTTCATATAGCCGATGTATCTCATTATGTGAGAGAGGGTCAACCTCTTGACAAAGAAGCAATAAAAAGAGGAACATCAGTATATTTAGTAGATACTGTAATACCTATGCTTCCACCTAAGCTTTCAAATGGAGTATGTTCACTCCATCCAGATGTAGATAGACTAACCCTTTCCTGTATAATGGAAATCAGCCCAAAAGGAAAGGTCTTGGACCATCAGATTGTAGAAAGTGTAATAAACTCTAAAGCTAGGCTTATCTACGAAGATGTATCAGACATATTAGAAAATGACGATAAAGAAAAAGCTAAAGAGTTTTCGGGTGTACTTGACGAGCTTAGGCTTTCAGAAGAACTTGCTAGAATCCTTATGGAAAGAAGATTTTCAAGGGGAGCTATGGATTTTGATTTCCCTGAAAGTAAGATAATAATGGATGAGGCAGGAAATGTTGTTGATATTAAAAAATATGATAGAAGAATAGCCAATAAAATAATAGAAGAGTTCATGCTTATTGCAAATGAGACTGTAGCAGAACAGTTTCACTGGGCTCAAATACCTTTTGTATATAGAGTACATGAAAATCCTGACCCAGAAAAAATGCAAAATCTCGCTTCATTTATTTCTGCCTTTGGTTATAGCCTAAAGGGTGAGATTGAAGATATGCATCCAAAGGAACTCCAAAAACTACTTGAAGATATAGAAGGAACAAAGGAAGAGCTTGTAATATCTACTATAATGCTTAGATCTCTTAAACAGGCGAGATACTCACCCCAAGGAACAGGCCATTTTGGACTTGCGGCAAAATACTACTGTCACTTTACATCTCCTATAAGAAGATATCCTGATCTTCAGATTCACAGGATTATAAAGGAATATCTAAAAGGAAAGATAGTAGAGCAAAGGCTAGAAAATCTAAAGGTTATAGTTGAAAAGGCAGCAGAGCAGTCTTCAATTAGAGAAAGAGAAGCTGATGAAGCCCAAAGACAGATAGAGGATCTGAGAAAAGCTGAGTATATGGTTCAGCATATAGGAGAAGAGTTTGAAGGTATAATATCCTCTATAACATCCTTTGGAATGTTTATAGAGCTTTACAATACTATAGAAGGTCTTATAAGACTCCATGACCTTTCAGATGACTATTATATATATGACGAAAAGAATCTAACCTTAATGGGAGAGCATACGAAAAAGACATTTAAAATTGGAGACAGGGTAAAAATAAAAGTTGATAATGTAAACCTTAGTATGAGGGAAATTAACTTCACCCTCGTTGAAAAAATATGATAATATATTATTGTGAAAATTATAATATGAAGATGATATATAAAATTAAATAATCAATATTAAAATTTGAAAGGGGATTAAATATTTATGAATACCTTGTCTGTCAAAATTACAGATAATCTGCATTATATAGGGGTGAATGATAGAGAGACACATTTATTTGAAAATATGTGGCCTCTAGATAATGGAATTTCATACAATTCATATCTTATTGATGGAGAAAAAACTGCTCTTTTAGATACTGTAAAAATCACTAAAGTTGATAATCTTCTTTCAAAACTAACTGGAATATTAGGGGATAGAAAGCTTGATTATCTTGTAATACATCATATGGAGCCTGATCACTCAGGGTCCATAAAATCGGTTGTAGACATGTATCCAGAGGTTACACTTGTTGGAAACAAAAAAACTCAAGATTTTCTTGAAGCTTTCTATGGTATTACTGGGAACTTTTTAGAGGTAAAAGAAGGGGATTCTCTTGATCTTGGAGATAGAAAATTAACCTTCTATATGACTCCAATGGTTCACTGGCCAGAATCTATGGTAAGCTTTGATGATAAAGACAAAATATTATTCTCTCAGGATGCTTTTGGAGGATTTGGAGCACTTGATGGTCCTATATTTGATGATGAAATAAACTGGGATTTTTACGAATCTGAGACAAGAAGATATTACTCCAATATAGTTGGAAAACACAGCAAGCAGGTTCAAATGGCAATTAAAAAACTAGAAAAGCTTGAAATATCAATGATTTGTCCGGTTCACGGTCCAGTTTGGAGATCAAAACCTGAAAAGATAATAGAGCTTTACGACAAGTGGAGCAAATATGACACTGATGAAGGTGTTGTAATTGTTTACGGAACAATGTACGGAAATACGTCTATAATGGCAGAAACCATAGCTAGAGTCCTTGCTGAAGAGGGAATAAAAAATATAAAGATGTATGATGTATCTAAAACTCATGTTTCACATATAATAAATGAGGTTTGGAAGTATAAAGGTTTAATACTAGGAAGCTGCACATATAATAATGGATTATTCCCTCCAATGAAGCACCTTGTGAATGTAATCCAAATGAATAATATGAGAAATCATATACTTGGAGTATTTGGATCATATAGCTGGAGCGGTGGAGCCGTGAAGAGCCTGAGAGGATTTGCAGAAACATGCGAATATGACTTCATAGAAAATGTTGTAGAAGCTAAATGCTCTCCGACTGTAGAAGATTTAGATAAGTGTGCAGAAATAGCTAAGGAGATGGCCAAGAGACTTAAAGCCTAAAGATAAAAGGTGGTAAGATGGAAGAGACAAAGACTGTAGCACGAAATAGAAAAGCTCGTTTTAATTATGAGATAATAGAAACCTATGAGGTTGGAATAGAGCTCAAAGGAACAGAGGTAAAATCCATAAGAGCTGGAAAAGTAAATCTTTCTGAAGGATATGCTTCTGTTGACAATGGAGAGGTTTTTTTAAAACAGGTTCATATAAGTCCTTATGAGCAAGGAAACATCTTTAATGTTGATCCTCTTAGAGTTAGAAGATTACTTCTTCATAAATATGAAATCAGAAAGCTTATAGGAGAGACTACTCAAAAGGGATATTCCTTAATTCCTCTTTCTATGTATCTCAAAAGAGGGAAGGTTAAGCTTCAACTGGCTCTTGCAAAGGGTAAGAAGACCTATGATAAGAGACAATCCCTTGCAAAAAAAGATGCTGAAAGAAGAATGCAAAGAGAAATGAAAAACTATTAAAAAGAGACCTCTGCACAAACTAGTGCAGAGGTTTTTTGCGCATATATATCCCAGAGTGTTAAATTTTGATAACAAAGTTTACAGTGTGGTAACACTGTGATACGTTTAACTAAAAAAGTGATATAAATATAATAGGTCAATTAAAAGGAGGAATGGAAAATGAAAAGGCTTGTTAGTCTTTTTCTGGTAAGCTGTATGATGCTTGTACTTATAGGCTCTTATAGGTATACGTCATATGCACAGGATAGTATCGATTTTAGTGAACCTTTATTAATGAAGTTTTCGAAAGACATTAATGAACAGAGCATCTACACAGACATCAAGGTATATGATGAGAAAAGCAACGAGATACCGATTCTCATAAATCTAAAGACTAAGCGTGAGGCAGTTATTATTCCTCTTTACGACTTGAGTGAAACAAAGGTTAGTATCAAGACTAATCTTGGAACCTATGAGTTATCAAAATATAGTGGAGAACTGTTTTTAAACTCAGAGGAAAATCTAAAGAGGATTTCTCAAATTCAGGGCTCATATTATAGAGAGGCAGTTCCTGAGATGACAGTTGCAGATGAAGCTGCAAAAGGATCAGGAAATGGCTCTGATATGGGAGGCATGAGTAATACAAATGTTCAAGTTGAAGGAGTAGATGAATCTGATATAGTAAAGACAGACGGTCAGTATATATACTATCTAAAGGACAATCAAGTAGTAATAGTAAGTGCAGCAAAGGAAAGTATGAAGTTAATGTCTACAATAGGATACCTTCATGAAGCCCTTTATCCTACAGAGCTATACATTGATAAAGATACTTTAGTGGTCCTTGGAAATTCCTATGGACCTAAGGGCAGCTTTGCAAAAGCCGTAATATATGATGTGACAGATAGACAAAAACCAGTTTTAAAAAGAGTGATTGAGCAAGAAGGAAACTATGTATCATCAAGAAAGATAGGCTCTGATATTCATATAATAAGCAGTCATTATGTTTATTATCCATGGGAAGGGGTTCCATTTCCAAGATATAAAGATAGTATTGCAGGTGAAGAATATAAAACTATCGATCCAGGAAAAATAATGATATACCCAAGATATCCTTCAAGCTCAATAGTGCTTATATCTAGTACAGATATTTTGGATAATAAGGAGACTAAAGTAACTTCCTTTGTTGGAAATGCAGATAATGTATATATGACATCAGATAGTATGTATCTGACATACCAAGAAATGCCATATTATATAATGCCATTTCCTATGCCAATAATTGATGGACCAGAGCAACCTATGAGTGAAGAAGACATTGAAAATCAAGAAATAGAGTCCAAGATAGCTCCTGACATATGGCCACCAGGCAGACCTATAATGCCTTATAACCCTAAGATAACTACAAATATCAAAAAGTTTGCTATAGAAAATGAAAGTATAGTTTTTAAAGCCCAAAATAAAATACAGGGAAATGTACTAAATCAGTTTTCAATGGATGAACACAATGGTTACTTTAGAGTAGCTTATACAAGAGATAACTGGAACTTTGAAAACGGATCTTCAATCACTGTATTTGACAAGGACATGAATAGAGTAGGTTCAATCGATGGAATAGCAAAGGGAGAGAGAATATATTCTGTGAGATTTATGGGAGATAGAGCATATATGGTTACATTCAAAACCATAGATCCATTTTTTGTTATGGATATGAGCCGTCCAAGTGAGCCAAAGATGCTAGGATATCTTAAGATTCCAGGCTATAGTGATTATCTGCACCCATTTGACGAAAATCATATAATAGGGTTTGGTAAAGATACTATGGAAATGGGAGGAAATGCGTTTCAGCTAGGTATGAAAATATCCTTATTTGATGTTACTGATTTTGCCAATCCAGTGGAAAAAGACGTAGAGATAATAGGCGATAGAGGGACAGAATCTGAACTTTTATATAATCATAAGGCTCTTATGTATGATAAAAACAGAAGTCTTATGGGGTTCCCAGTGACCCTTGCAAGACTACCTGTGAATGCAAAGTCAGATATCCATGGTTTCCCTCCTTATGGAGAGCAGGTATTTCAAGGGGCATATATATATAATATATCTGCTGAAAATGGAATAGACCTTAGAGGAACCATAACTCATATAGAAAACTTCAATCCATATAACTATCTTTATAATAACGAAATAAGAAGAG
The DNA here is from genome assembly GCF_017874355.1 of Acetoanaerobium pronyense. Classification (GTDB taxonomy): domain Bacteria; phylum Bacillota; class Clostridia; order Peptostreptococcales; family Filifactoraceae; genus Acetoanaerobium; species Acetoanaerobium pronyense. The sequence continues at coordinate 53,495 of NZ_JAGGLI010000012.1, read as the reverse complement.
TAATTTATATTGGAGATACTATATATACTATATCTAACAACTGGATAATGGCTACAGATATTAACTCCATGAAAAATCTTTCCAAAGTAAATATATCAGTTTATTAAAATAAATATCTAAATTAAAGAATCTATTAAAAACACCAATCAGGCTTAATGATTGGTGTTTTTTTGAGAGTTATGTTAGATTATTTATAGAGGATGAATTAAAAACTTTAGGTTAGTTTGATTAACATATTAGGGAGATGAACAGCTTGGAAAAGTTTTTGACAAAAAAAATCAATGTGTTTTTCCTTTCTATTTGTGCTATGTTTTTATGGGGGAGTGCTTTTCCTGTATTAAAGCTTAGCTATGAACTATTGCAAATAGAATCTTTTGAGGTGTATCCCAAGATATACTTTGCTGGGATTAGGTTCTTTTGGGCATCAATACTAGTATTTTTAATATCAAGATTTATTTTTAATGTGAAGATATCACTAAAAAGAGAAGATTTAATACCAATTGTTGTTCTTGGATTTTTACAAACTGCAGTTCAGTATTTCTTTTTTTATGTTGGAGTAGGAAATACCTCTGGAATCAAAAGCTCAATACTTCAATCTAGTGGGGCTTTTTTTATAGTTATTTTTTCTCATTTTATCTTTATAGACGATAAAATGAGTAGGCAAAAAATAATAAGTATGTTTTTTGGTTTCTTAGGTATAATTGTGATTAATATAAACTCGGATTTTGACCTTGCATTTAATATTACAGGAGAAGGATTTTTGCTTATATCTGCAATAATTAGTGCTATAGCCACTATTATAGTGAGAAAGATTGCAAAATCGATAAACCCTCTTATGCTTACTGGTAGCCAGATGTTAGTTGGTTCTCTTATTCTTTTAGGGATAGGAAGATATGGAAGTAATGGGAGAAGCCTTAGATTTGAAGGGGCGGCTCTTTATTTGCTTATTTACGCTATTTTCATATCAGCTGTAGCATTTTTGATTTGGTATATGCTCCTTACTTACAACAAACCTGGGGAAATTAGCCTTTATAGATTCTTTATTCCTGTATTTGGGACGATTCTTTCAGCAATCTTTTTACCTGAGGACAAATTTACTATAGAGACTATTATGGGTCTTTTACTTGTGGTCACAGGAATGATAGTTCTTAATTATAAAAATATAAATTTAAAGGGGGAAAAACAATGTCAACAGAGAGGGTAAGAAAATATTTCAAGGAAAAAAATATAGATTTTCAGATATTCGAAATGCAAGAAAGTACAGCTACTGTAGAGCTTGCAGCCAAGGCTCATAATGTAGAGCCATCTCTTATAGCTAAGACAATGGCAATTACACTTCCAGAAAAAAATATACTTATTGTAACCGATGGAACATCTAAAATAGACAATAAAAAATTTAAAGAAATTTTCAAGGCAAAGTGCCAGATGGTGAAATTTGATGATGTCCAATCAGTTACAGGCCATCCAGTTGGAGGAGTATGTCCTTTTGCTCTAAATGAGGAAATGGAAGTATATATGGATGAAGGATTAAAAAAATATGAATATGTATATCCAGCTGCTGGCTCTACTAATTCCTCAGTGAAAATAAGTCCTTCGAGCCTTGCAGATTTAGTTTCAGGAAAATGGATAGATGTTTGCAAAAGAGATTAAAAATAAATTTATTATAAGAGGAGAGATAAAAATGGAGTTTAATTTAAAAGAGGGAATGGATTTTAAAATTGAAATCACTGTAGAGCAAAAACATACTGCAGAGACTCTTGGAAGCGGAGGAGTAAAGGTTTTTGCAACACCTATGATGATAGCATTGATGGAAGGGGCTGCTTTAAAGGCAGTTGAGGAATATTTGCCAGAGGGATATAGCACTGTAGGCACCCATCTAAATGTCAGCCACATCGGAGCTACTCCACTTGGAATGAAAGCCTATGCACTTGCTAAATTAATTAAAATAGAAGGCAAAAAACTTACATTTGAAGTTGAGGCTCATGATGAATCTGGAAAAATTGGAGAAGGAACTCATGAAAGGTTTATTATCCAAAAAGATAGATTTATGGAAAAAGTAAATTCAAAAGGGAAAGCTAATTAAAAAAAGAAATGGGCTACCCTGAAAGCCTGAAATAAAATATAATATCTCTAATTTAAAATTATTATATTTACTTGATTTCACGTAGCCCTAAACTTTTAGAGTCTAAGAGAATTAAACAGATATACTATCCACCAATGATTTCAAGAACTATATCAGATGGAACTTCAAACTCTCTATCAGATATATCTGTATTTATATTGCTTACTTCTATAATCACATCTTCTCCAAATTCCAAATCCCTCATTTCTATTCTCATTGGAATTCCATATGTCTCGCTAATCCACATTTTGATTGTATTTGAGGTTTCTCTATCTGTTGTAATTACAACATGACATGATTCTCCATTTATTGTTTCTTTTCCGAGATATTCGAAATCTTCATTATCTACTTGATCTTCAAAGGCGTCGGCGCCAAGGGAGTCTTCCATCATTGGAGTACTATGATATGAAGAGCCAAATACAGTACCTCTTTTTTGCTGAGGATAATATACTATAAATTCATCATCTTCTACATTAACAAGGCTCACCATTTCCAGCCCTTCAAAGGTAGACTGAGTCTTATAAAAATCATTTTTCATCCATATTCTCATTACGTGAATTTCATCACCCATCGTCATAGTCTGGTCATATGATATACCCTCGTCCATATAGTTTTGAGTTCTCATAAATAGCATTTCCAAATTGCTTATAGACTCAGACGGTTCTTCATCTGTCTCAACTTCATCAGGAGATTGGTCCTCAGATTGAGATTCTGGAGCAGGCTGAGGAGAGTCAGGTGCACTATTACAACCTACAAATACAAGAGATATTATGACAAATACAATAAAAATCAGGTTGATGATTCTTTTCATTAAAATCCCTCCTACGTACTAAAAAAATTATGCAAAAATTCTCCTAGAATAATTCAAAAAATATAGATACTTATAATATATATATCCACATAGGTCTTAAATATAGTATAAAGTTTAATTTAATATAGCTAGGTTTCATAATTAGGGGTATATCCTTATTAATGAAAGGGTATTTTTATATAAAAAAGCTACTGAATTTTAAACTAGGTTAAGGCTTAAGATGTAAATATTTATAAGAGTGAGGAGATTTCTGATGGAAAATGCAGAAAGAGAAATTTCTATTTGGTTTTCCCATGTAGAATAAAAAATTTGTCAGAATTAAAATAAGGATGGAGCTTTCATAAGCTCCATCCTTATTTTCAATTAATATACTTCATAATGAATTTTTTCAGATAGAAGCTCATCTTCATTTCTGCTTCTCTTTTCTTCAGCAGGATATCCGATTGCTATTATTGCGTCTACTTCTAGGTTAGAAGGGATATTTAGTGTCTCTTTTACATATTCACTTGCAGTTAGGCTATCACTGTGATTTCGGCCTCTTATCTGAATCCAGCAAGAGCCAAGACCCATAGAGTGGGCTGAAATATGAATTATAGTCGAAGCAATAGATGCATCTTCAATCCAAACCTCGCTCTTTGAAGGGTCGGCTAAAACTACAATCCCAAGGGGAGCATCCTTTAAAAAAGCACCTCCATGACCTTTTGAATGTGAAAGTTTTTCAAGAGTGTCTTTGTCCTGTACAACTATAAACTCCCAAGGTCTTGAGTTTTTAGAAGTAGGAGAAAGAAGGGCACATTTCATGAGCTCTTCAATTTGATTCTTTTCAATAGATTTGTTCTCGTATTTTCTTATGCTTCTTCTAGATTTTAACAGTTCTAACATAATATTCCTCCAATCTATTCTTTTAACTATGATTTTAACAGATATAAGAGGTTTTTTTCATTAAAATATTAATCTAAAGGGGAATAGGCAGGATTAGTAACATTTTGAGCCTCTTTCTTTTTGTCCATATATAGATTAAATGAAAGACCAAATAATACGAATAACCCTCCAGCGATTTTTCCAACTGAAAGGCTTCCCATGGAAATAAAATCAATTATGATTCCAGTAAAAAGCTGACCGATAAACATAAGTATTGTTAGATAAAATGCTGAAATTTTGGGGGTGATATAATTTGAAAGGGATACAATAAATAATCCTAGGATACCACCAAAATATACCCAAACTGGGATTTGATTAAATGAAGATGTGTTTTCAAAAAAACTTTGACCACTAAATAGAAGAAGCATTGATGAAACTGTAAGTCCAGTTAAAAAGTTAAAAAAAGTTCCAGGGAAAATCCCTATTATTTTTGCAAGATTGGAATTCAATATTCTTGCTATAACTATAGAAATTCCTGCGATAGCCGGAAATATAAAATAAAACATAGAAAACCTCCTTTTCAGATAAAACTAGAAATAATTCATAATCCCTATTCCTATTACTATAAATGCAAGGCCAATAAATTTTTTCTTTTCGAACTTGAATTTGTTTGTCCCAAGTAGACCAAAGTGATCACAAACTATTGATGCAATAGTTTGCCCAAGTAGACCTATTGCTAAAGTCAAGGATGCTCCTAAATTCACGAAGCCAATATTGTTAAACATTACTGTAATGACTCCTATCACACCAGCCATATACATATAAAATGGTATGTTTTTCTTTGTTTTTAGTTTTATTTTACGAGTAAACATAAATAAACATGTGGCTACAAGTCCAACGAAATGAATTATAACTCCTGCTTGGTAATTTCCAAAAAAGCTTGATAAGCTTCCATTGAAAAGAACCATAAGAGCTATAAGGGCTCCTATTAATACTGATATTAAGTTATTCATATAAAGACCTCCTTATCGGCTTAAATTTTATCACAAATACTTGAAAGTAAATATGACATATGTCATATTAAAACAAGGATATATTATAAATACAGCAATTTTGTTATTATGTTGTATAAGTTTTTTTGAATAATAAAATATGAGTTCTAATCAAAAGAGAAAGGAAAATATGATGATTGAGATAGTGAATGAAGGACTGAAAAATTATTATATTGAAAAACATAGAATTAAGGAAATTTTTTCTAAAAATACAGCTCCAAAGATGAGGCTTGTAGAGTTTAAAAAAAATGACCTAATATACAGAGATGGTGAAAATATAGATGAAATATATTTTTTTGTATCAGGAAAAGCTAAAGTTTATATAACCTTAAAAAATGGAAAATCTCTTCTCATAGGATTTTATGACAGGTTCAAGATACTTGGTGATCTTGAGCTTACGACAGATAGTCCAGCGTCCACAAATGTACAGGTTTTGGAAGATTCTCTTTGCATAGGAATATCATTTAATGAGATACAAAAAAACTTTATGGATGATTCAGTTTTTTTAAGATATATATGCAATTCACTGAGTGAAAAGCTAAGGCAGTCTTCTAACAACAGTACCATAAATCTTCTTTATCCACTTGAAGATAGGTTAGCAAGCTACATAATTATGGCATCAAAGAGGACTAATGATAGCTTAGAGTTTAGTGGCAATCTTATGGAAGTATCTGAATTATTAGGTACAAGCTATAGGCATTTACTTAGAACTTTTGAAAAATTTTCCAAAGAAAAGATTTTAGAAAAAAGAAAAGGCTCCTTCTTTATCTTAGATGAAGATAAACTTAGAAGCCTCTCAGCAGACCTTTATAGATAGGTATTTATGAAATGAATATATTTATTTTTGAGGAGACTTCTTTTGTTCAAACAACAAAAGAATTAGAAATAAAAATTGAATAACACATGATAAAAAACAAGCAATTAATATATATGGATGGGAGAGAAATGATATAAAAAAGTCATTTTTCATTACTGATAAAGTAAATAAAGAGGTAATAAAGTAAATGAAAGCTTGAAATTTTTCAAAAAGATTGGTTGTTTTTTTATTATATAGATATATAGTTAAAATCAAAATGCTGATGAACAAAAACACATATATAAAAAGATTGAAAATGTCAGAATACAGAAATCCTGTTTCATAAACCAATCTTTTAGTATAAATATGGCGCATTACTCCAGCTTTTGATTTTGCAAGATGGCTTAGCATAAAAGATCCAGAGATTAGCAATCCCTGGATCATAAGCATTAAACCATAAAATATCTTGTAGATAAGTTTTTCAGACATCTTAGTTAGTAGGTTCCCCAGTTTCTATAGGGTTTCCTTCTTCAAGAGTCCAACCAATCCATCCATCACTATAAAGGGAAGTGTTTTCAAGTCCCATAACCTGAGCATAGGTAAGTACTTCTGCAGCTCTCCATCCGCTTCCGCACATAAATGCAAGAGGACTATCTAAATCTATATTTTGCTCTTTCCAAAGAGACATTATTTCATTTTGATTCCTCATAGTGTTGTCAATGTTCCTAAAGAAATCCAATGAATTTGAATCTGAAAGACCGGCATGGCCGAATTTTGAACCAGGAATTCTTCCTTTTGCATCGTGGTAAGAATATCCTGAAGAAACTCCTATATGTTCATCCCAAGTTCTATTGTCTACAAGAGTAAAGCTTGGGTTTTCAAGATTTTGTTTAACCTGATCCAAAGTTGTTATTATTTGAGGGTTTGCAGGGATAGCTATACCAAAATCCTCTACAGGAACTGGAGCATTGCTAGTAGTCTCGACTTCGTATCCAGCTGCTTTCCAAGCATCAAGTCCTCCGTTAAGAACTCTAACATCTTTCACTCCCATATATCTAAGTACTACAGCAACTCTATATGCTGGCATTTGGTATTCGCTTGTTACTATTACTGTATCATCTTTTGTAAATCCATGAGTTAAGGCAAACTCGGTTAGCTCTTCAGAAGAACCAAGCATCCAAGTTGGAGGTGGCTCAACTAGGTCTGTATTTATATGAAATGCAGTTGGAATATGTCCGTTTGCATAAGAAGAATCTTCTTCTCCCCAGCTTGCTTCAACTATTTTTATATTACTTGCACTTTCAAATGTCTCAGGCTTTTTACCATCAAGTACATCATTTACTATAGATGCTGGAACTATTAGATGATAGTTTTCGTATTTAACCATAGGAAGGCTAGAATCATCGGCCCATTCTCTTACATTGTATATAAGTATATTTTCATAACCTTTTTCAGATAAGTATTTAGCTACAGCTTTTGCATCCTCATCATTAGCATCATATAAAACAATATTTTTTTCTGAAGCTATCCCTTTTGTTTTTAATGCCTCTTCTAAAATTGATTCTTTATTTTCAACGTCTACATTAAGCCAGTTTGCAGAAAAATCTACAGCTCCTTTGATATGACCACCTCTTGATACTCCGTCTAAAGCCCATCCATTAAAGGCGTCGTTTAGTCGAGTATCTACGATAACATAGCTATCATCCTCAAGTGCAGCTTTTAAATCCTCTGTGCTAATTACTTCAAAATTGCTGGAAGTCTCTATCTCTGAATTACTTGGCTGAGATTCCTCATTTTGAGTGGTGCATCCAGCGAACAAAACACTTGAAAGCACTAGAGTTAGAATGGCAAATATTGATATCTTAAAGCTTTTTTTCATTTTAACACTCCTTATATTAAGTTTATAAGCCAATATATATAGCTCTACCGGATAATTATACAAACTTAATATCAAATAAGCAAAATATAAATTTCTTTTTATGATTGATATTACTTATAATAAAAATAAAAAAATTCTATAGCTTGTATTTAAAAAGAGAGTGGTTATCCAATTATAATGGATAATCACTCTCTTTAACTCACTAAATAGATTTTTTAGTCAAATATATTCCAGTATTCTTCTCCCCAGTATTTTTTTATAAATTCATCTCTTCCTGATATCTTTCTGTCTTCCTTATATTTGACAGGACTTTTTTTATAAAAGTCTTGATGGTATTCTTCAGCATCATAAAACGTAGATGCAGGCAATATTTCAGTCACTATATCATCTTCAAATCTTTTTGAATCAGCAAGCTCTTTCTTTGATTTTTCTGCCAGAGCTTTTTGTTCATCTGTAGTATAAAATATAGCACTTCTATAGGATGGGCCTCTATCGTGAAATTGTCCGTTATCATCTGTAGGGTCTATCTGTACCCAAAATGCCTTTAAAAGCTTTTCATAGGTAATTAAAGAAGGATTATATACTATTTTTACTGCTTCATAGTGGCCAGAAGTCTGAGCTTTAACATCTTCATAAGTAGGATTATCTAAATTTCCGCCAATATATCCTGATTTTACTTCTATTATTCCATCAAGCACATGAAAAGGAGAAACCATGCACCAAAAGCAACCACCAGCAAAAATTGCAATCTCAAAATTTGAATTATTATTTTGATTTTCCAAATGAAATACCTCCCAGTAAATACTTAATAAATGCCTTAATATCCTTAGTCTTCATTATACAAATAATAAATACCCAGAGTCTATCAATAATGATATATTTACATATCTAGATATTGTGATATAATTATTTCTGATTATTAAACTATTTATATGGGAGGATTAAAATGCAAAACGTAATATTATATTCACTAACTTTTATATTGATGATTTTATCATTTACCAAAGACAAGAAAAAAACAAAAATGGCTCTAAAAAAAGCTTGGAAAGCATTTGATAATATTCTTCCTCAGATGCTTGGAATAATAACATTGGTGGGAATAATGCTTGGGATACTTAATCCCCAAATGATAAGCAGTCTTATAGGAAGCTCTTCAGGTTGGCTTGGAGTTATTTTGGCTACTTCAGTTGGAGCTATTACTTTAATCCCAGGGTTTATTGCTTTTCCAACAGCAGCAATGCTCTTAGATAATGGGGCAGGATATATGCAAATAGGGGGATTTGTATCTTCACTTATGATGGTGGGGCTTGTGACTACACCTGTAGAAATTCAGTATTTTGGTAAAAAAGCAACTATAATTAGGAATATTGCTGCCTTTGTATTTTCTTTTGCAGTGGCCCTTCTTATTGGAAAGGTGGTAGGGAGATAATGAATAAAAATATTAGAGGAAGTTTACTTCAATTAAAAAGATATAGATTGTTTATAGGCACTCTTATAGTTATGGGAGTATTGTTTCTTATAAAAGTAGAAATTGGGATGAAGGCCGTTGATGTGACTTTATTTAGTTTTAAAGAAATGATTTTGATAATTCCACCTGTCTTTATTTTACTAGGACTTCTTGATATTTGGGTTCCAAAAGAAACTATGGTCAAATACTTGGGGGAGGATTCTGGGCTAAAAGGTAAGATACTTGCAATATTTCTTGGATCTGCAGCCGCAGGACCTCTTTATGGTGCTTTTCCAGTAGCTGGAGTTTTTATGAAAAAAGGGGTAAAATTTTCAAATATAGTTCTTTTTATTGGAGCATGGTCAACTACGAAGATACCAATGGTACTTTTTGAAATAAACTCACTTGGTATAAGATTTGCGATGACAAGACTTGCAGCAAGTATGGTTGGAATATTTATAATAGCAGCTATTGTAAATACTTTTTTAAATGATCAAGATATAAAAGCAGTTTATAAAAATGCTAATGATATGTTTTAGATAGATTCCCTTAGGTTATAATTATTAATGAAGTTTATTTGAGCTGAGATATTATAATAAGTTTTTATAAAAACTTCTAATACTTTTAGTATAACAAGGGGGAAAAGATGAATATTATAGATTTATCCCATGAATTACATGAAGAAATGCCTGTATTTCCAGGAACTGAAAAACCAATTTTTAAGAGGGCTAATACAATAGAAGCTGATGGATTTGCTGAGCATATAATGAATATGTATTCACATACCGGAACTCATATAGATGCACCATCTCATATGTTAAAAGAGGGGAAAAATTTAGATGATATGGATGTGTCTAATTTTGTAGGTAGAGCTATTATAATAGACGTAAAAGGTTTGTCAAAAATTGATATTGATATATTAAAGCCCTATGAATCTAAAATAAAAAACTCTGAATTTGTAATTCTAAATACAGGTCATAGTAAATTCTGGGGACATGAAGAATATTTTGGCGGATTCCCAGCATTAACTATTGATAGTGCAAAATGGCTATGTGAAATGGATCTTAAAGGGATTGGAATAGATGCAATATCTATTGATTATATGGAAAATCCATCATTTGATGTGCATCATATATTGATGAATAAAGGTCTTTTAATCATTGAAAACCTCACTAATCTAGGTGAAGTGGGAGATAATGAATTTGTACTTAGCGTTCTTCCTCTCAAGACAAAAGAGGCAGATGGCTCTCCTGTAAGAGCTGTTGCGATTAAGAATATTTAAATTAAAAAAATATATTTTATCCTATGCATAACTAAGTATCCAGTAGGCTTTGAAACCCCATCTGATTCAAGTTTAAGCTTCATAAAAAAAGGTATATATGTATTAGAATAATATTATAAGTTTTAATTCTTGAAAATCTTAGATATTTTCTAATGTCTAAAATAAAGCTTAAAGGAGGCTATTATGGGAATAATTACTTGGATTATTTTTGGAGCACTTGCTGGCTGGATAGCAAGCAAATTTACAGGAAATGATGCACAGATGGGAGCTCTCGCTAATATTGTAGTGGGAATAGTTGGAGCTTCAATAGGTGGATTCATATTTGGACTAACAGGTGGTAGCGGAGTTACTGGGTTTAATATTTACAGTTTATTTGTGGCTGTGATTGGAGCTATAGTCCTCTTGACTATAATAAACCTACTAAAAAAGAGATAATAAAGTTAATAAGTTGATTTAAAGCTCTTTCTTTTGGTGATTATTAGAATATCACATGGAAGAGCTTTTCTATTGTAGAAAAACATGGATATGAGGAGTATAATATTGATATGAAAAATATGATAAGGAGATGATATAATGCCACAGCTAATATTTAGAGGGGTAGAAATAGAGGATATAAAAAAGATAAGTACAAAACTTGTAGATGATTTAGAGGCTATAGTAGAGTGTCCAAGGGATTATTTTACTCTTGAGTATATAGAGTCCTTAAATATATTTGATGAAAGAGAAGTGCCGGGCTATCCTTTTATTGAGGTGAAATGGTTTGATAGAGGACAAGAGGTCAAGGATAAAGTAGCAAAATCTATAGATGATGCATTAAAGAGTGAAGGGTACGATAATACGGACATATTCTTTACCAATCTAAATGAAAATGATTACTATGAAAATGGAAAACATTTTTAAATATCTTTTATAAAAACCTATCTTCTGGAAATACTTCAACTATGATATAATACTATAGTTGAATACATAAATTTTGATGGAGGGATACCATGAAAAAGCATATAAAAACTCTTTCTGGAAGCACGCTTAAAAAAAGCGCTGAAAAAGGCGGATGCGGAGAATGCCAAACTTCTTGTCAATCTGCTTGCAAGACTTCTTGTACAGTAGCTAATCAAGAGTGCGAAAGAGAAAAATAATATTTCGAAAAAGAGCTGGACTAGAGGGGAAATGAAAGTGCGAAACTTTCTTTCCCTTTTCTAATTGCTAAGTTTCATTTAAAGCTATGGAGATATAATTTAGGAGGAAAAATTTTGATACATAAATTTGCTATGAACGGCCTTAATATAGTCCTTGATGTCAACTCTGGGGCAGTTCATGTTGTCGATAAGGTTACATATGAAGTACTTGATTTCTATAAAGAAAAGGACATAGATTTTATTAAAGAAAATCTGACTAATTTTTCATCAGATGAAATAGAAGAAGCCTACAAAGAGATTTTAGAACTTGAAGAGAATGGACTTTTATATTCACAGGACAATTATCTTGATATTGAAGGGTTCAAAAACAGAGAACCTGTGGTTAAGGCTATGTGTCTTCATATAGCTCATGATTGTAACCTAAAGTGCAAATATTGCTTTGCTTCTCAAGGAGATTTTGGAGGACAAAAATCCCATATGAGTCTTGAGGTTGGAAAAAAAGCACTTGATTATCTTGTTGCAAACTCAGGCAGCAGAAGAAATCTTGAAGTTGACTTCTTTGGAGGGGAGCCTCTTATGAATTTTGAGGTTGTAAAACAGCTTGTTTCCTATGGAAATGAGATAGCTCCTCAAAAGGGAAAGAACTTTAGATTTACAATAACTACAAATGGAGTCTTACTTGATGATGAAAAGATAGCTTACATAAATGAACATATGCATAACGTTGTTCTTAGCCTTGACGGAAGAAAAGATATCAATGATGATATGAGACCTACACTTAATGACAAGGGTAGCTATGATATTATAGTTCCAAAATTTCAAAAGCTTGTAAAGGAAAGAAAGAATAAATATTACTACCTAAGAGGTACATTTACAAGAGATAATATGGATTTTGGAAAAGATGTACTTCATTTTAAAGATTTAGGATTCGATCTTACTTCTGTAGAGCCTGTTGTGGGAGATGAGTCAAACCCATATGCCCTTAGAGATGAAGATATTCCAAAGATATTAAAGGAATATGAAGACTTAGCCATAAAATACGCTGATATGAGGGTTAATGATGAAGAGTTTAGATTCTTTCATTTTATGGTAGACCTTGCCCAAGGGCCATGTGCTATAAAAAGACTTACAGGATGTGGTGCTGGGACTGAGTACCTTGCTGTAACTCCAGAGGGAGATATATATCCATGCCATCAGTTTGTAGGGCAGGAAGAGTTTAAGATGGGAAATATCCTTGAAAAAGAGATTAATCTTCCTGAAGATATGAGACAAACTTTTAGAAATGCTCATGTTTATTCCAAAGAGGAATGCAGCAAATGCTGGGCTAGATTTTACTGTTCTGGAGGTTGTCACGCCAATGCATATAACTTTAATGATGATATTCTTAAGCCTTATGAACTAGGGTGTGAAATGCAGAAAAAGAGAGTAGAGTGTGCTCTTATGGTTGAAGCAAAGGTAATGCTTGAAAAGGAAGACCTGGAGCCGATTCTATGATAGATTTTGACAAAATCCCTATAGTAAGTGGCCTTAAAAGCTATAAAGAAAGAAATATGGCTGTATTTCATATGCCAGGGCACAAGCAAAACAAGGGTTTAATAGAGGAACTGGAATATATAAGGGAAAATTTATATGATTTTGATATTACAGAAATAGAAGGCTCGGACAACCTTCATTCTCCTGATGGAATTATAAAAGAAGGGATGGAGCTTCTAGCAAAATCCATGAAGTCAAAGAAAAGCTATTATCTTGTAAATGGAAGTACAAGCGGAGTATATTCAATGATGCTGGGTCTTTTTAATAGGGGAGATAAGGTAATAATTCAAAGAAACTGCCACAAATCTGTATATAGTGCCCTAGAGCTTGGAGATTTAACAGCCGAATATATATATCCAAAGGTAATTGATAACTTTGAAATTTTATCAGGCATAAATTATAATGATTTAAAAAAGATTGTGGAAAAAAACAAGGATGCTAAGGGGCTTGTAATAACTTCACCAAGCTATTTTGGGACCTGTAGTGATATAGAAAAGATTTCAAAGCTATGTAAAAAAAATGATATGCTTCTTTTAGTGGATGAAGCCCATGGAGCTCATTTTTCATTTAGCAAAATGCTGCCATATTCAGCAATTTCATTAGGAGCAGATGTGAGTGTAACTAGCTTTCATAAAACACTGCCTAGCCTTACTCAAACCGCAGTGCTAAATGTATCTAAGAGTCTATCAGATAAGCAGATAGCTAAAATTGAAGAGAGGATGAAGATTTTCCAAACCACAAGTCCATCATATCTTTTTCTAGCATCTATGGATATGGCAAGATACATAATGGATAAAGATGGAGAGCGCCTCATAGGAAATCTTGTAAATATGGTAAATGATTTAAAAGAAAGTCTTAAAGATATTAAACAAATCAGATTTTTAGAAGAAAATGATATTAATGAAGAAAGAATAGATCCTACAAGGATAGTAATAAATACCCCAGTAGATGGAGAAAAGCTTAGTGATATTCTTAGAGAAAAATACCAAATACAGATAGAGATGTCTTACTCTAATAATATTGTGCTTATTGGAAGCCCATTGGATCTAAAGGAAGTGTATGAGAGACTAAAAGTAGCACTTAGGGAAATTTTTTCTGGTTTTAAGGGTAGTGATACCACGGCAACTGAAAAAATAAAGCTATATAATATTCCTCCAATTGTAAAGCTGACTCAAAGAGAAATAGACTTTAAAGAAACTATAGATATAAATCTTGAAGCTAGTGAAGGTACTATCTGCGCTGAAACAATAGTTCCATATCCTCCAGGGGTTCCAATTATACTTCCGGGGGAGGAGATAAGCAGGGAGCTTATAGATTTTATAATAAAAAACAATATCCTTGAAAAAAATGTAATAAGAAGCAGCAATCTTTCAAGTGGGAAAATAAGAGTTATAGCTTAGCAATTAAAAAAATGAAATGAGGTGGATATATGAAAATTGGTTTTGATTCTAAAAAATATCTTGAAGAGCAATCCAAGTACATATTAGAAAGGGTAAACGATTATGATAAGCTGTATTTGGAATTTGGAGGTAAATTACTTTTTGACCTTCATGCCAAAAGAGTACTTCCTGGATTTGATGAAAATGCAAAAGTAAAACTTCTTCAAAAGCTTAAAGACAAGGTGGAAGTGGTGATTTGTCTTTACTCAGGAGATATAGAAAGAAACAAGATAAGAGGAGATTTTGGAATCACATATGACCTTGATACTCTAAGACTTATTGATGACCTTAGGGCTAGCGGACTTGATGTAAATAGTGTAGTAATAACTAGATATGAAGACCAGCCTTCTACTAATTTATTTATAAATAAGTTAAAAAGAAGAGATATAAAAGTATACACCCATAGAGCTACAAAAGGCTACCCTACAGATGTAGATACTATAGTGAGTGATGAAGGATATGGAAAAAACCCATATATAGAGACAACTAAACCTATAGTTGTAGTTACAGGTCCAGGTCCTGGAAGTGGTAAACTTGCTACTTGCCTAAGTCAGCTATATCACGAATACAAAAGAGGGAATCTGGCAGGGTATTCTAAGTTTGAAACATTTCCGGTTTGGAATGTACCACTGAAGCACCCTCTAAATATTGCATATGAGGCAGCTACTGTAGACCTTAAAGATAGCAATATGATAGACTCATTTCATGTAGACGCATATGGAGATATAGCTGTAAATTACAACAGAGATATAGAGTCCTTTCCTCTTTTAAAGAGAATAATAGAGAAGATTACAAAAGCAGAATCAGTGTTTAAATCTCCTACAGATATGGGGGTAAACAGGATAAAGTTTGGAATAATAGATGATGAAGTAATCAAGGAAGCTTCTAAACAAGAGATTATAAGAAGATACTTCAAAACTGCATGTGAATACAAAAAAGGTTATTGCGAAATTGATTCTCTTGAAAGATCCAAGCTTATAATGGAGGAATTAGGACTAAAAGAAGAGGATAGAAAGGTTGTAAGACCTTCCAGAGAAAAGTCTATAAAATTAAGAGAGCTATCTGAAAACAATGAAATACGTCCGGCTATGGCTATTCAGCTCCATGATGGAAGTATTCATACTGGCAAGACCTCAGAAGTTATGGATGCTGCGGCTGCTGCTATACTCAATGCAGTAAAGCATCTTGCAAATATCTCAGATGAAATACATCTTATTTCTCCAGTGATACTTGACCCTATAAGAAGCCTTAAGACAGATACACTTGGAGGACATAACTCATCTCTAAACTGTGAAGAAATACTAATAGCTCTTAGTATTTGTGCTGCTACAAACCCGATGGCTCAGGTAGCTATGGAAAAGCTTCAGTATCTTAAAAACTGTCAGGCACACTCTACTGCTATGCTTAGCCTCAACGACGAACAGATATTTAGACAGCTTGGAATAGATGTGACATCTGATCCAGAGTTTGCTACAGAGAGCTTATATTATAATAGTTAATAAGTCTATGACTTTTATAAAATATAAAATGCACTGTTATCAATAACCTTTTTATTTGGATATAAAGGATTGATAACAGTGCATTTTTTAAATTTTATTTCTTTTTTCTCTTTCCTAAGGCAAGAAGAATACCAAGTGCTACTGATAAGTATGCTGCAACAAGTACTCTGTATTGGGGTGGGAGAAGAAATGTTATAGTATGGGCTGGAATCCAAAATAAAGGAATCGTCTTTATAAGTACAAATGAAACAAATCCATTCCAGTCTATACGAGAAACAACGTCTGTAGCTCGTATATTTCTTTTTCCTTCGTAGTACATATCTATGTATGTATCAGTATATCTATGAAAAGCCATAAAAGTTGGTGCAAAGGTAAGGTTCATAATTGAACTTACGAAAAATGCAAATAAGAAACTGGAATCTCCTCCTGGTAGATATCCGCTTTTTAAGGCACCGCCAACTCCCACTGCAAATACCTGAAACATAAGAGTTATTATAATACCTAAAAATCCCCAAATAAATGCTCTATAAGGCACTCCACTTGGCATTTTCCAGTCGCCTGTAGAAATCCTTATCGCAAGAAGCTCACCCATAGTAGCAAGAAGTGCAAACTTTACAAATCCACCTATATAGGGATGATTAGTAGTTAGGTTTACAAATATCTCATGAGTTGCTGGAAAAACTACAAATCCAGTAAAAAGAGCTATTACAATAGCCCAATATAAATCTCCTTTTTTCAAAAATATCCCTCCTCGATATAATTTTATTTATACATCTAAGATTATAACTAATTTTTAGAAGATTGCATATCTAAATTTAGACAGGTGATAGATAAAGTTTATATATATGAGCGTTAAAAATCCTCTAAAGAATCTTTAGAGGATTTTTAATGATTAATTTAAATTAAGCAAAGTACTTAGAATTCATAAGAAAATTTCTTATGTCTAGATTTCATTAGTTAAAATATTCCAAGACCTTGGATAAATACTACTAGTATAGCTACAGGAGCAATAAATTTAATTAGGAAGCTCCAAGCTCCCGCAAGTGCAAAATTAAGCTTTCCGTTATTTGTGATTTCTGCAAGTGCTTTATCAATCCCCCAGAACCATCCAATGAATATACAAAGCATCATTCCTCCTAGAGGAAGGAACACATTACTTGCAATGAAATCTACAGAATCAAAGATATCTTTACCCATTATTGGTCTAATATCTGACCATAAGCCCATTCCAAGTGATGAAGGAACGCCCATTAGGAATATTATTCCACCTAGAACAATACTTGCCATTTTACGATTCCATTTCCATTCATCAACCACGTAAGAAACAACAACCTCAAGAAGTGAAATCGATGAAGTAAGGGCTGCAAATAGTACAAGAGTAAAGAATATAACCCCAAATACAGAACCAAGTGGCATTTGAGAGAATACTGCAGGTAGAGTAATAAATAGAAGTCCAGGACCTCCCTCAGGGTCAAATCCGAAAGAAAATACTGCAGGAAGTATAGCAAGACCAGCTATTAGTGCTATAGCAGTATCTATAAGAGGAATCTGTACAGAACTGCTAATTAGGTCTTCATCCTTGCTTAAGTAACTACCATAGGTAATCATAGCACCCATACCAAGACTTAGAGAGAAAAATACCTGTCCAAGAGCAGCAAGCACTACATCCCCAGTAATCTTAGAAAAATCAGGTACAAGTAAGAATCTAACTCCCTCCATTGCATTTGGAAGAGTAAGAGATCTTATCATTATAAGAATCATCATTACAAATAGAGAAGGCATAAGGATTTTTGAGTATTTTTCAATACCACCACTGATACCTCCTATTACTATACCAAGAGTTAAAATCATGAATATAAGATGATATATTATAGGTTCAATTGGATTTGTAATAAAGCTTACAAACAGTCCACCTAAGACTTCAGGATCAGCTATAGTAAATGCGCCTGTTACAGCCTTTACTATATATCTGATTACCCAACCACCAACTACACTATAGAATGAAAGTATCAAAAATCCTGCTAAAACACCTATTGCTCCAACCCATGTAAATCTCTTGTCTAGTGAACGGTAAGCACCTACAGGGCTAAGTTGAGTCTTTCTACCGATAGTAAGCTCAGCCAGCATCAGGGTAAAACCAACTATAAATAAGATTGCAAAATAAATTAAAACAAATGCTCCCCCGCCGTTTTGTCCTGCCATGAAAGGGAATTTCCATAAATTACCCAATCCAACTGCAGAACCAGATGCGGCTAGTATAAATCCAATTTTTGACCCCCACTGGTCTCTTGGCTTAACTTCGTTGTTGGAACTCATTGCATCATCTCCTTTTGTTAAATTTTTTCTAAAACTAGTCCAATGTATGGAATTTTTAGAATATTATAATAATAAGGGTATTTACTAGAAAAATCAAGTCTTTTATTTTATTTATATGTAAAAATGTTCACAAGATGAAAACGTGATGAAAACTAGGGTTTGATATAAAAATAACGATAAAAGCAATTGTGATTTTTCTAGTAAAAACCTATCTTTTTTCTTAATATCACCATATAAATATTTAAATACTTTTTATCAATAAAATACAAACAATTTAGTGGAAAGGGGGATAAAGATATGGAAGCAAATTTAATACAAAGAGATGAAAGACTTAGAGAGCTTGAAAAAGAACAGGCAGAGACAAAAGCATATGTAAAGATGATACAAGAGGATATTCGGGATATAAGGCAAAATATAAGGGAAATTAAAACAAGGGGAGAAGCTAGCGGAAGAAGTCAGGCAGTAGATTCATGGCAACAGGTTGTAATAGAGCTTATAAAGCTTGCTAGTTTGAGCATGGTAATATTAGGAGCTATAGTAGGTGCAGTTAAAATAATTGGAAACTAGTAGGACTAGAGTCTATTGCAAAATCCTTAGTATTATGGTATACTTTAAAAAATTGAATGTTAGGCAGTGGGGGAGCTTGGTGAGCTAGGCTGAGAGGAAATTACTAAAATTTCGACCCGAAAACTGATTCTGGATAATGCCAGCGTAGTGTATTTGCCCATATATATTTTTCTTATATATAAAAGAACCTACTACTGCATTATATATGCAGTATTTTTTATGCCATAATATTCGATTCTAGCTATAACTAGAATTTATCTATAGGGAATTGGAGGATGAAATTTCATGGAAAACAAAAGAAAAATGAGCACAAGGATAATGGTTGAAGCTGGGATAATGATAGCTCTTGCCCAAATATTAAGCTATGTGAAAATTTTTGAAGCTCCATACGGCGGATCTGTAACAGCGGGGAGTATGGTTCCCATAATAATATTTTCATTAAGATGGGGGTATAAGCATGGACTTGTTGCAGCCATAGCATATGGTATATTGCAGTTTGTTTTAGGACCAAAATACAGCTATCATATACTATCCATATTTTTTGATTATTTATTTGCATTCGGAGTATTAGGACTTGCAGGATTATTTAAAAATACAAGAACTGGAAGTATCATTGGAACCTCCTTGGCGGTATTTTTAAGATTTATAGGACATTTTATATCTGGAGCAATAGTTTTTGGAATATATGCGCCAGAGAATATGAATCCGTTTGTATATTCTGCGGCTTATAATGCAGGATACCTTCTTCCAGAGCTTTTTATATCCGTATTAATTGTAAGCGTGCTTTATGCACCACTTCAAAAAGCATCTCCAGCAATATAAAAGATATTTTTAAATAAGGCTAATAGCTCTAGCCTTATTTTTTTGTTTCATTATTATGGTATATCATATATAATATTTAAATGGATGATTAAAAGCCAAGAAGCAATGATATACCTTGGCTAAAATAACTTGGTAAAGAAAGGATGAAATAATAGATGTCACTTTATGAATCATGGAAAACTGATGCCTATGAACCAGCTTCAGAGGCTGAATATGAAGCTTTTTGGAAGGAGTATCTTCCAAAGGAGCAAAAAATTTACGAATATCTTTTAGATAATAAAGATGAGGTAGTATCAGGAACTGTAAAGGATCTATCTGAAAAATTTGAGTTAGATATGGTTACCTTTGTGGGTTTTATGGATGGAATTAATACTAGCCTTACAAACCAATATGAGGTAGAAGAGCTTAAAGAAGATACTGTGATAACTCTTGAACTTGATATGGAAAAGCTATACTTCAATATGCTTGAGGCTAAGGCAGACTGGCTTTATAATCTTCCTCAGTGGGAAAGCATATTATCAGAAGAAAAAATTGCAGAAATCACAAAAGAGTATAAAAAAAGTAAGACTATAGTAAAAGACGATAAAGTAGGAAGAAATGACCCATGTATCTGTGGAAGTGGGAAAAAATATAAAAAATGCTGTGCTTTAAAAGAACAGTAAAACTAAAAAAGAGTCTATGCTCAGAGCATGGACTCTTTTGGTTTATAAACCTAAAAGCTGGTCGATTCTTTCTTTATCAAAACCTACCACAACTTCTTCATCTATAAATATGGCAGGTACTCCCATTATTTTTTTCTGTATTAGTTCTTTTCTTGCTTCTGGGTCCTCACTCACATTTTTTTCAGAGTACTCTACTCCTTTGCCTTTAAGATAATCCTTTGCAGTATGGCAATGTGGGCAAGTACTGCTTGTGTAAACTACAACAGTTTTCATTGAAAAAACTCCTCTCAATATGTTTATTATTTTCTAAAAGTTATATACCCCTATTTTTAAGTTTTAATTACCCAATTTTAAAGTTCTAATTTTCAGAAATAAATCCCTTGTAGTATTGTAAATGAAAATTAATATTAAAGTAGCATTTTCTCCAAAAAATGTAAATATATATATGATATAATTTAAGAGAATTAAATATAGGCGGTGATTAATTATGATGGACAAATTACTTAAAAATATAGAAAAAGAAGTCATAGGAAAAAGAGAGATAATAGAGAAGGTTATTATAGCCCTGCTTTGTAAGGGGCATATACTTCTTGAGGATGTACCTGGAGTCGGAAAAACTACTCTAGTAAGAGCAATTGCTAGATCCATAGATGTCAGTTTTAGTAGAATACAGTTCACTCCAGATTTACTTCCAGCAGATTTGCTTGGAGTATCTATTTTTAACCCTAAAGATGGGAAATTTCATTTCCAAAAAGGGCCTCTTCACTCTCAAATAGTATTAGCTGATGAAATAAATAGGACATCTCCAAAGACTCAATCTAGTCTTTTAGAAGTAATGCAGGAACAGCAAATTACAGTGGATAATCATACATATAAATTGAATGACCCATTTATGGTTATAGCTACTCAAAATCCCATAGAGCACGAAGGTACTTTTCCACTCCCAGAATCTCAGTTAGACAGATTTTTTATGAAACTTTCTCTAGGCTATCCCAATGAAAATGAAGAGCTTCTCCTACTTAATGAAGATTTTGAAAATAATAGTTTAAAGCCTGTATTGAGTGGAGAGGATATAATAAACGCAAGAAAAGAAGTTGAAAAAGTGTATGTATCAGAAGCTATCAAAAGCTATATAGTTAAGCTTTGTAGAAAAACTAGAAATCATTCTGGGATAGAGCTTGGAGCTAGCCCAAGGGCAACTTTAGCTCTATATAGTGCAACTAAGGCTCTAGGGTATATAAAAGGAAGAGATTTTGTAACTCCAGAAGATATACAGTTTCTCTATATAGATACTTTATCCCATAGGATATTTGTAACTGCGGAAACAAGATATCAAGGAAGAGATGGAAAAGCGATACTCAAAGACATATTAAACTCTACTCCAGTGCCAGTTGGTGATTAATAATGATAAAAATTATTTCTTCAAAATATTTTTTGATAGGAATTTTTGCATTTCTATTTTCTCTTGTTTTGGGCGGAGATATTCCAAATATGCTTTTTAGGATATGGGTAGTAGCTGGAGCTTTAGCTATTGCAACACTCTTATCCTATACTTTTAAAATAAAATATACGTTTTATGTAGACAAAGAAGAGATAAAATCGGAAGAATCTATAAAAATGAGACATAGATTTTTCAATCACAGCAAGGCTATTCCTGCGAATTATGCGGAAATTATTGAGTTAAATGATTTAGATACTAAAAAAGACAATAATCCAAAGATCGTATCGATACCCCCTTTAGATGAATATCTTTTTGAAAAAGAAGTTAATGTAAAAAGGAGGGGTATTTATGACTTAGGAAAGTGTGTACTGAAGACACGGGATATATTTGGAATTTTTGAAATCCAAAGACGCTTTGATCCACAAAAGAAATTGATTGTTTTTCCTAAAGTAGTTGATATTAAAGAAGTAGCTTTGCTTCCCTCAGAAAGCTTTGGCTCAGAGGCAAATAAGATTTCTTTTTCAGAAGACTATACAAATATCGACAAGATTCGCAAATATGTAGTAGGAGATTCTCACAAAAAGATAAACCATAAGCTTACAGCTAGGTTTTCAGAAATTTTTATAAATGAATTTGAAAGCTCTTCAAGAGCAAGTGCGGTTTTTTTTATGGATGGTTTTAAGTTAGAGTATTCAAATGATGAAGGAAGAAAAGGAGAAGATAAGCTTATTGAGCTTATTGCTTCAATGACCAAGCTTTTTTTAATCAAAAAAATCCCCTTATTATATATGGACTCTACATCTAAAAAGAGATATCTTGAAATGAAAAATGAATATGATTTTAAAGGTCTTTTAAAAGAATTAGCAGGGTTTAACCCAGATGGAGACCTTCATTCGAGTCGAGTTTTGGAAATTGCATCCAAGGATTTTTTAGATAGAAAAGTCATTTTTATTTTTTCTAAAGAATTAGACAAAGAAAAGATAAGCAGATTTTTTATTCTCAAAAAAAAGGGATACAAGATAATTCCAGTCACAGTAGGAGATTATGAAAATAGAGCAAAATATGAAAGCATGCTTATAAAGGAAAGTATATGGCCTATAAATATAGGGCTTAATCAACCGGTTTCTGAAGTGTTTAGCAATAGAAGGTGATAATATTGAGTTATAAAAAAGGGTTATTTTATGAAATATTGGCTTTATTTTTATTGAACTTTAGTTTGTTTACTATGCTAATGGACTCTCTTGCAATTGAGGCTCCATTTTTTAACAGGCTACTGTTTATTGGAATATCCACAATACCGTATATATTGTGGAACTCATTTTTAATGGGAAGGGTAATTGTATATAATTTTTTATCGAAACTTAGTCTTATTCAAAAGGAAATACTGCTTTATGGGGTTTTAATTTCTATTATTTTATATTTTGGTTTTGATTCTACTAATAATTACTTTTACTGGCTAGGAGAAAGAATAAATGGAAGCTTTATTACTGAATCAAATGCATATGAAAATGCAAATAAATACTTGGGCTTAATATTATCTAGTTCGATTATAAGCATATTTTTAATTAGAAAAAACACAAAGCTACTTTTATTAATATATAGTTTCTTTATTTTTCAGTGGCATCTTTATGTAGAGAGTGCTTATGGAAATTCATTGATTTATACCCTTGGAATAATGATGTATTTTATATCTTCAAATAATGAAAGGGTTAAAGATGCAACAGGAAACATGCACCTTGGAAGCTATGGTCCGATTCTGGCTGGAGTAATAGCATTAAATGGTCTTATGATACCATTTTCTTTACCTGTGATTGAGCTTGATGGAGTATCTAGAGAGCTTACAGACAGATTTCCAGTCCTTGAATCCATGAGAAGTACTTTAGAGGATTCTATGGGTGGAAGCGAGTTTAGGTTTTCAAGTATGCCATACCAGCCTTCAACAAAAAGACTTGGAGGAAGTGTAGAGCTTTCTGATCAAAAGCTTTTTTATGTGCAGGCAGATAGTCCCAAATACCTAAGAGGTATAATTAAAGAAATATATACAGGTGAAAGTTGGGAAAAAGGGGATATCCAAAGATATTTTATGAGAGATAATAGATTTGATATAAATCCTGAGACATTAGGATATGAAAGCAGTAAAGTCACGATATATCCTACCTATATTAATACAAGAACCATATTTCATCCTTATTTTACCTATGAATTTGAAGGTTTTAATGGCAAGCTTATCTATGATGACTCAATACAGGTAGAGAAGGATTCTGGTTCTGGTAATCAAAAGACATCATATACTCTTCACACCTTTGAACCATCTTTTGTATGGGAAAGAGAGTATACAAGTGATGAAATCATCTATATAGAGCCTTATTTAGAGCTTCCAGATTCTATAACCGAAAGAACAATAGAGCTTGCACAGCAAATTACTGAAGGAGCAAATGGGGTACATCAGAAGCTAAAGGCCATAGAGAGTTATCTAAAAACCACATATCCATATACTCTTCAGACTAGCACACTGCCGCAGGGAAGAGATTTTGTAGATTATTTCCTATTTGAGGAACAACAAGGGTATTGTACCTATTATGCATCTGCGATGGCTGTAATGGGGAGAAGTCTTGGGATAGCAACCAGATATGTAGAAGGATTTAGAATGAACAGCGAAAAGGATGAAACTGGTGCTTACGTAGTAAGAGAGGATAGAGCACATGCTTGGGTAGAGGCGTTTGTACCTGGAAGCGGTTGGCTTACATTTGAGCCTACAGGGAGCTCATCAGGTGGAGCGTCAAATGGAGAAGAATCTCAAGATAGCTTTTATCTAAACCAAGGGGTTTTAGATGATGAGGTTTATATGGATATACAATATGAGGCAGAGGAGCAGGGAGAAGATATTTTAATTGCAAATATAGAGGATGGTGGAGGTAATATATATCCTGATACAAAAACAAAAAACCGATTTTTTATTTTTATAATAGCAGGTTTATTTGCAGGAATATTGATTGCTTCACTTAGATATAAAAATATTAAAATGAAGCTAAGACTTTTAGAAGAGGATAAAACAAGAAGAGGTCTGCTATTAAAGTATAAAGAAGCTATGGAGCTTTTTTATGAGATAAGGCCTGACTTGAAAAACATGTCTCCTATGGGGAAAATGAACAATATAAATTATTATTATAGTCTTTCTGAATATAACCTAGGTGAATATATTAATAAAATTGCATATTCTCAAAAACCTATAGATGAGGATGAAGCTGAGATTATGAATAGTATTTTCCAAAAATCTTTGGAGGAATATAAAAAATATAAAGGAAAATGGGTATATTATACAAAAGTTTATATAAAAGGAATAGGAAACTAGAATTTGAGGGGGGATTTTATGTTTTTTAAAAGGTTTTTTACAAAAGGACTTGCCCATTATTCATATATGATAGGTGATGGCGACAGTCTAGTCGTTATAGATCCTATGACAGATGTAAGTATTTATGTAGAGCAAGCGAGAAAAGCAAATATGAAGATCACCCATATCTTTGAGACCCATAGAAATGAAGATTATATTGTAGGCTCTCTCAATCTTTCTAAAAAAACAAATGCAGATATATATATTTCCAAATATGAAAATTTGGGATATGAATATGGAACGAAAATAGGAGAAGAAGATATTTTTGAGATAGGGGATATAAAAATAAAACCTATCCATACACCAGGTCATACCAAAGGGCATTTAGCCTTTCTAGTAACTCTAAAAGATGAAAATTACATGTTTTTTACAGGAGATGCATTATTTTTTGGAGATATTGGAAGGACTGACTTCTATGGAGAAGAAAATCTTGAAGAGATGACAGGAAAACTTTATGATAGCATATTTGAAAAGCTTTTTCCCCTTGGAAATCATGTGCTTTTATTTCCAGCCCATGGAGCAGGCTCAGCCTGTGGAGGTTCTATAGAAGAAAGAGAGTTTTCTACACTTGGTTATGAAAGACTGACAAATCAAGCTTTAAATGTGAGTTCAAAGGAAGAATTTATAAAAAAACACGGTTACATGAGGTTAAAGCCTCCTTATTTTGAAAAAATGGAAATTTATAATGTTAAAGGGTATGAAGATTTAAATGAAATAATTCTCAACCCTTTTACCATAGAGTCTTTATCTGATATAAAAGATAAAACTATAATAGATATAAGGGATAATGCTGCATTTGTAGGTAAGCATATGCCAAATAGTATATATTTCGGGGTAGATAATCTAAGTGCATATTTAGGTTGGCTTATTGGAACCGAAGAAACTATATATTTTATGGCTGACAATTTACCTGATGATATAGTCAAATTCGCATATTTAACTACGAGGAGAATAGGCTTTGAAAATATAGGAGGAGTTTTAGGGAGTGGAACAATTGATAAGCTTGAGAATTCTGGACAAGCTTTAGCCTCTATAGATGAGATTAGTGCAAAGGATTATTTTGAGCTTTGTCAACAAACTAATATTACAGTGCTTGATGTTCGTAAAGATGAAGAACTTTTAGATGAGGATCCAGTGGAAAATAGAATTCATATTCCTCTTCAGCTACTAAATGAAAATATGGGCAAACTAAAGGGCAAGGAGAATATAGTGATTCTTTGTGGCTCGGGAGAAAGAGCGACAATAGCCTCTTCGTATCTTAAAAAATACAATATAGATTCAAAGGTTATTGCAGGTGGAATACAAGGTCTTAATTCTTTAAGATAAAAAAAGCTCGATTTATTGGATGTCAATTTCCTTTAAATCGAGCTTTTTAGTATTTTTATTATAAAGAACATAAAATTATAAGTCTAATCAGCATTCTATGACATTATCAATACTCTTTCCAGGAGGAACTATAGGGTATACTCCTGTGTCTTTGTCTATTATGCACTCTATCAAGTTTATATCTTTCATTGGATTTATACCTGATAGAGATGTTTTTAGAGAATCTAGATCATCTGCCCTATGATAATTAACGCCGTAAGCCTTGCATAGGCTTTCAACGTCTAAGGCATCATTTATTGATGTACTTGAATATTTTTTATTGCAAAATAAACCTTGCCACTGCCTTACCATACCAAGTGAGCTGTTGTTGAATAAAACAACTGTAACAGGAATATTATAATGCCTCAATGTCAAAAGTTCGTTGTGATTCATTCTAAAAGAGCCGTCTCCAGTTATTAATACTACATTAGAATCTGGGTTTGCTACTTTAGCTCCTAATGCTCCTCCCATCCCAAAACCCATGGTACCAAGGCCACCAGATGTAATGAATGTCAAAGGGCTATGAAATTTCCAATATTTTGAGGTCCATATCTGATGCTGACCTACATCGGTTGCCACAATTGTATTTTGAGGCAAATTTTCTTGAATAGTTTCAAGTATTTTTTTAGGATGAAATCCCATAAATTCTTTTGTATCACTATTTTCCTCTAAATTTTTATAAGGCTTGTGATTTTTAAGCTTTTTCATAAGAGACTCAAGGATAAGGTTAAAGTCTCCAAGTATATTATATTTACTATCTATATTTTTCTTAAGTTCAGTAGCATCAACGTCTATATGTGCTATATCACCATTTCTACAGAAACCATTTCTATTTCCTATTGCACGGTCAGAAAATCTGACTCCAATTGCTATAATGAGGTCACTTTCATAACATAGTAGATTAGCATTA
Organism: Acetoanaerobium pronyense; assembly: GCF_017874355.1. Lineage (GTDB taxonomy): Bacteria > Bacillota > Clostridia > Peptostreptococcales > Filifactoraceae > Acetoanaerobium > Acetoanaerobium pronyense. The sequence continues at coordinate 26,164 of NZ_JAGGLI010000012.1, read as the reverse complement.
CTGTCTCCATGCATTCCAACTATTCCATAAGAAAGAGGGGAGTTTCTATCAAATGAACCTAATCCCATTATAGAATTTACAACTGGTATGTTAAGTTTTTTTGCAAAAAGTCTAAGATTATAAGAAGCAGAGCTTTTTAAGACTCCACCACCTGCGTATATTACAGGGTTTTTTGATTTTTTTATTGCTGTTGCTAGACTTTCAATTTCAGCTTCATAATTAAAATGACGTAAATCCTCAGTTTGATATAATTTTTCATAGGTAGTGTCATGAATCTCTTCTAAAAATGCGTCCTTTGATATGTCTATAAGAACTGGGCCAGGTCTTTTGTCTTTTGCTACAAAAAAAGCTTCACTAATTACTTTTCCAATATCTGATGATTTTTTTACAAGATAGTTGTGTTTTGTGATTCCCATTGTAAGTCCTGTTACATCAATCTCTTGAAAGGAGTCTTTTCCTAAAAGAGATGTACCTACCTGTCCTGTAATTACAATAAGGGGTATGGAGTCCATATATGCTGTGGCTATCCCTGTTATTGTATTTGTAGCACCTGGTCCAGAGGTTGCAATGCATACTCCTACTTTTCCGCTGCTTCTTGCATATCCATCTGCACTATGGACAGCCCCTTGCTCATGACATGTTCTTATATTTAAAAAATCATCACAGTCATAAAGTGCATCATAAAGTGGGATTACTGCTCCACCGGGGTATCCAAATAGAGTATCAACCCCTTCTTCTTTTAAACATTTCAAAAGAAATTCAGCTCCGTTAATAAAAATTACCTCCCTTCCTACATATATTTATTTATATATTGCTCCTTCGTTTGATGAAGAAATAAAATGTGAATATCTTGTTAGATAGTTAGCTGTATCTTTCTTTAATGGCTCAAGCTTTGAAAGTCTTAAACTGATTTCTTCATCAGAAACCTTTAAATCTATGAGCCCAGCATCTATATCAATTTCAATAATATCTCCATCCTCTACAATTGCAATAGGTCCTCCCTGTGCAGCTTCTGGGGATACATGACCTATAGCAGCGCCTCTGCTTCCCCCGGAAAATCTTCCGTCTGTAATTAGAGAAACACTTTCATCAAGTCCCATTCCACAAAGGGAAGATGTTGGGGTGAGCATCTCTCTCATCCCTGGTCCACCTTTTGGGCCTTCGTATCTTATGACTACAGCTTCATCCATTTTTATTTTTCCAGAAAGAATAGCCTCTGATGCATCCTCTTCACTGTTGAATACTCTAGATATTAGTGTTTTTTTCATCATAGCTTCTGATACTGCAGATTTTTTTACTACGCACCCAAGGGGAGCGAGATTACCATAAAGAACTTTAATTCCACCAGTCTTAGAGTAAGGGTTAGATATAGGACGAATAATACCATCTTTTATTTTTCCTTCTATTAAAGGTCCTAATTTCCCACCAACAGTGATAGAGTCTTTATGAATTAAATCATTTTTTGCAAGCTCCTCCATAACTGCATATATACCACCGCTAAAATAGAGATCTTCAATATGATAATCTCCACCTGGAGAGAGTTTACAAAGTTGGGGTGTTTTCTTACTTACATCATCAATTAGGTTAAGGTCCAGGTTTATTTTTGCTTCTTTGGCGATTGCTGTAAGATGAAGCACTGTATTTGTGGAGCATCCTAGAGCCATGTCCACAGCTAGAGCATTTTCAAATGATTTTTTTGTAAGGATATCTCTAGGAAGTATATTATTTTTTAGAAGATTCATTATCTGCTTGCCTGATTGCTTTGCCAGTGTTTTTCGTTTTGAATATACTGCTGGAATAGTTCCATTTCCTTCAAGAGCTAGTCCTAATGCTTCACTAAGGCAGTTCATAGAATTTGCTGTAAACATACCAGCACAACTACCACAGGTAGGGCAGGAGTTTTCTTCTATTTCATTAAACTCATTTTCCCTTAAAAGATTATTTTTATAGCTACCAACAGCTTCAAAGGCACTTATAAGGTCAAGTGATTTGCCCATAAGATTACCTTTTAGCATAGGGCCCCCACTTACTATTATGGAAGGGATATTGAGTCTTGCCGCCGCCATCATCATAGCTGGAACAGATTTATCACAATTGGGAATAAGCACAAGAGCATCAAAGCTATGAGCCTTTACCATAACCTCTATAGTATCTACAATAAGCTCTCTACTTGGGAGAGAGTAATGCATTCCTTCATGATTCATAGCAAGGCCATCACACACTGCAATTGTAGGGAATTCAAATGGAATTCCTCCTTCCATTAGAATTCCTTTTTTTACCTCATCACAAATTCCTCTAAGGTGGATATGACCAGGTACGATTTCGTTAAAGGAGTTTACAACTCCAATAAATGGCTTTTTAAGGTCTTCATTGTCAAGCCCTAGAGATTTTAGAAGAGATCTATGGGGCGCTCTTTTATAGCCTGATTTTATATTGTCGCTTTTCATAATTATTCACCTACAAAGCTCATCATACTTCTTAGTTTTTTTCCAGTTTCAACTAAAGGATGATTAAGCTCCTCCTCTTTGACTTTAGAATAAAAAGGTCTTCCATTTTGATTTTCTTCTATCCACTCCTTTGCGAAAGTACCATCTTGGACTTCCTTTAAAACTTTTTTCATCTCCATTCGAGTGTTTTCGGTTACAATTCTTTTTCCCACCTTGTAATCTCCAAATTCTGCTGTATCACTAACGCTATATCTCATATTTTCAAAGCCACCTTCATACAAAAGGTCGACTATAAGCTTCATTTCGTGAAGACACTCAAAATATGCTATTTCCTTTTGATATCCGCTTTCTACAAGAGTATCAAATCCAGCCTTTATAAGCTCAGTGATTCCACCGCAAAGTACAGCCTGTTCACCAAACAAGTCTGTTTCTGTCTCTTCTTTAAAGGTAGTTTTTATAACACCAGCTCTTAAAGCACCAAGAGCCTTTGCATATGAGAGGGCAAGAGTCTGAGCATTCCCACTAAAATCCTGTTCAACTGCGAAAAGTGCAGGAACACCTTTACCATCTTCATAGACTCGTCTTACTAAATGACCTGGCCCTTTTGGTGCCACCATAAATACATCCACAAAATCCGGGGGCGTAATTTGACAGTAATTGATATTAAATCCATGGGCAAAGCCGAGGGCCTGACCCTTTTTTAGATTTTCTCTTATATCATTTTCGAATACCATTTTTTGTTTTTCATCTGGTATTAGCATCATAAGTACATCTGCCTCTTTTGCGCATTCGCTGGCTGTTTTTACAGTAAATCCTTCTTTTTCTGCTCTAACTCTACTCTTACTTTGAGATTCAAGTCCTACTAGTACTTCTACTCCTGAGTCTCTAAGGTTAAGAGCATGGGCATGGCCTTGGCTTCCATATCCAAGAACCGCCACTTTCTTATTTTTAAAAAAATCTAGATTTCCATCATTTTCATAAAACATATATATTCTCCCCTTTTATAGTAATTTTTTTAAAAGATTATAAGTTTTTTACTTTAGCGATAAAATTTCAAGGCAATTATGCTGAGACTGAAATATCAGCAAGTTTAGAAAGATGAGCTAAAACGTTATCTAAATCTTCTTCCCTTACGGTAATCGTCAAAAAATCGTCTGACATAGATATTCCATGAAGGTATATTTCTTTTCTTCTTATTACTCCCATAGCTCTTAAAAAAGAATCCATTCCAGAAGTTAGTCTAGCATTAACTGTTTTTTTCATAATCATTACCTCCATATATTTTTGATTGAAATAAAAAAATCCTTCATCTCTATAAACTCACCTAAGATAGGTAAACTTATAGGGACGAAGGATTCGCGGTACCACCCTATTTATGGCAATTGCCATCACTTATCAGGTCATTCAACCTTAGCCCGCTAACGAGGGCAGTCGTTTCCATCTACTGAATCAAAGGATTTTTTGAAGGAAAAGCTCAGGAGTGATCATTACATATCAAGTTAAGTCCGGCTCTCACCAACCCCGGCTCTCTGTACATAACCTTTAAAGATATCTTTGTCTCCATCTAAGCGTATATTTTTAACATTCATTTTCAGTAAGTTTAATATATTCAGAATAATAAGTCAATATACTTTTTTCAGATAAATTTTCCTATACATTTACTTAAATTATTTGAAAATGGTACAATAATTTAAGACAACGATTTCATGGAGATTATTCTGTAGCAAATTTTTTTAAGATTTTTAAACAAATTGAATATACTTTTATTAAAAAGATACAAAAAAATGGAGGGATGAGATGATTAATTTTAGATTAATAAATCATAATGAAATAGATGATGCCATAAAATTATCTGAATACTCTTTTAAATATATACTTAAAGGGGAAGAAAGAGAAAAAAGAGCTGATTTTATGACTAGACACGATATAATAGGTGTTTTTGAAAAAGATAAGATGATAGCAAAGACACATATTATTCCATTTGAAATAATCATAAATGACGAAAAATATGATATGGGTGGAATATATGGTGTTGCTACTTACCCTGAGTATCGAAGAAAAGGTATAGTTAATAAGCTTATGGATATGTCATTAGAGTTTATGAAAGAAAAGGGTCATTTAGTTAGTTATCTTCACCCCTTTGATATAGGCTTTTATAGAAAGTATGGATGGGAGCTTATATCTAACTTAAAGAAGACTACTGTTGAGGCTATAGACTTTTCTTATGACAAGACTATTAAGGGAGAGGTTGTAAGACCTGAAGGATTTGAGAGACTTTCAGACATAGATGATATTTATAATGCTTATATAAAAAACTATAATGCAATGATGACAAGAGCTAAACAGTGGTGGATTGAAACAAAGTATGACGAAAATTACTGTCCAGCTATATATTACGATGAAAATAAAATTCCAAGAGGATATATATTTTATAAAATCACAGAAGATGTAATGGAGATAGCTGAATATATATACCTTGATGAAGAATCAAGAAAGGGACTTTTTAATTTTATATCTAATCATGATTCGATGGTTAAAAAAGCAGACATAATGACAACAGATGATGAAAATATGTATTTTTTATTTGACAATCCATCTGTAAAGACAGAAATAATTCCATATTTTATGGGAAGAATTATACTTTTAAAAGCTTTTTTAGAAAAATATTTTAAAAATAAAAAGTTTGAGGAAAAAATCGTAATATGGGTTAAAGATGATAAGGCCCTTTGGAATCAAGGGAGATATGAGCTTTTAAATAATGAAATAAAATTTGAGCAATATGATGAGATAAGGGAAGAGGATATTGATTTTAATAAAGAAATCCTAACTGATATCAATACTCTTACAGTGGTTCTTTTAGGATTTCAAAAAATCAGTTTTTTGAAGGATGCTGGAAAAGTAAAGGGAGATAATGATAAAGTAAAGATCCTCGAAGCTTTAACTTATAATAAGTATAGTTCATTTTTGGATTATTTTTAGAAACTTAAACCTGACTTGTAAAAAAATTAGCTTCATGATATTATCAACTCATAACTTAATAAACGAACTAGGGGTGCCGAAGCAATCGGCTGAGATAAAGATGTATTCTTTGACCCTTTAACCTGATCTGGATAATGCCAGCGTAGGGAAGTTTAGGCTGATGTAATTTATTGAGCATAAACCTTTACGGGATTATGCTCTTTTTTCGTCTCCAAGACTTCCTCCCAACAGTTTTCATACCATTTGGTATTTGATATACACAATATTTTAAGGGAGGTTTTTCATATGAATACTAAAAAACTTGTATTTTCTTCAATGCTAATAGCAATTGGAACTCTTCTGGGACATGTTATATATATACCAGTTGGAGTTGCAAAATGCTTTCCTATCCAGCACACAATCAATGTAATCTCGGCCGTGCTTCTTGGTCCCTACTTTGCAATTTTAAACGCTTTTTCAATCTCTCTACTTCGAAATATTCTTGGAACAGGATCTATACTTGCTTTTCCAGGAAGCATATTTGGAGCGCTTTTAGCGTCGTTTTTGTATAAAAAAACTAAAAATATTGCTTCGGCTGCCTTTGGAGAAATAATAGGAACAGGAATAATCGGAGCACTTGTAGCGTTTCCACTTGCAAAGATTTTTCTTGGAAGTCAGGCTGCGGCATTCTTTTTTGTAGTACCTTTTCTTGTAAGTTCATCAGGGGGAAGTATTATAGCCGTTCTTATATTAAAGTCTGCAAATATGCTTAATGCATTTAAAAGCACGGGTTTGGAAAGTTAATATAAAGTGAATGGAGATGAAATAAATGAAAAAAACTCTTACAATAGCAGGCTCAGACTCATCGTGTGGAGCGGGAATACAAACTGATCTTAAGACATTTGTAGCCCACGGAGTATATCCTCTTACTGCAATAACTGCAATAACTGCTCAAAACACAGTAGGAGTTAGTCATATTGAGGAGCTTTCAATGGAGTCTATAAAGCTTCAAATTGAGGCTGTTGTAAATGACATTGGAGCGGATTCAGTAAAAATAGGAATGCTATCAAACAAAGAAACTATACTCACCGTATCTAAAACTCTTAAAGAGCTAAATTTGACAAATATAGTTCTAGACCCAGTTATGGTATCAACAACAGGGCATAAGCTAATTAAAGATGATGCAATAAATACTCTGATTGAACAGCTATTTCCAATAGCTGATATAATCACTCCAAATATCAAAGAAGCAGAACTTTTGGTTGGGTTTGAAATAAAAAATGAAGAATCCATGGAAAAAGCTGCTAAAAAACTAAGGGAATATACAAAGGGAGATATTCTTATAAAAGGTGGACATTTAGATAAAGAAGATGCTGTTGATATATTTTATTCAGATGGAAATATACATAGCTTTATATCTAAAAGGGTAGATTCTTCAAATACTCATGGAACAGGATGCACATTATCCTCAGCTATAGCAGCAAACCTTGCCAACGGGAAATCAAAGGTTGAAGCTGTAAGAGATGCAAAAGATTTTATCACATCGGCTATAGAGAGCGGTATTGACATAGGAAAGGGCTCAGGTCCTACAAATCCTCTATTTTTTTTGAAACCATATAGTCCTGAGAAAATATCAAAGGAGGATAGTTTTATGAAAGAAACAGATGAATTTTATGACTTGATTGAATCTCTAAGAGGGAAAAAACCTTTAATACATCACATTACAAATAGCGTAACTATAAATGATTGTGCAAATATAACTCTTGCAATTGGAGGAAGTCCAGTGATGGCTGATGATATAAATGAGGTTGAAGAAATGGCTTCAATAGCATCGGCTCTTGTCATAAACGTTGGAACTCTAAACTCAAGAACTATAGAGTCTATGATAAAGGCAGGTAAGATGGCAAATGAGATGGGAATTCCTGTAATACTTGATCCAGTTGGGGCGGGAGCAACGAGTCTTCGAAAAAATACTTTAAATAACCTTCTAAGAGAAGTAAGGTTTGCTGTAATAAAAGGAAATTCCTCTGAAATAATGAGTCTTATAGAGGAAGATAAGAAAGGTAGGGGAGTTGACTCTCTTCACAAAAGTACTGAGGCTCTAATCATAGCTAAAGAACTTGCAAAAAAATACAGCTCTGTAATTGCTGTAAGCGGAGATGTAGATATAGTAACTGATGGAGATAGAGTTGCAAAAATAAAAAATGGAACATCTATGATGGGAGATGTCACAGGAACAGGTTGCATGGGGGCCTCACTTATTGCGAATTTTTGCTCTATTTCAAAGAGTAACTTTGAAGCTGCTATACTTGGACTTTTGTCAATAGGAATAGCTGGAGAGATGGCTGAATCTAGCCTTAGAAACAACGAAGGGATAGGTACCTTCAAAGTAAGGATGATGGATTATGTTCATAGTATAGATTCAAGAACACTTAAAACAAAGGGGAAAGTGGAATATGTGTAAAAAAATAAATTATTCCCTCTATCTTATATCTGATAGAAACGAATCTCTAGATGAATTTTTATATAAAATAGAGCAAAGCATTTTAGGGGGAGTAAAAATAGTTCAGCTTAGAGAAAAAAACTGCTCTACCTTAGAATATATAGAGATTGGAAAAAGAGTGAAGGCATTAACTGATTCATACAACATACCACTTATAGTAAACGATAGAATCGATGTGGCTTTGGCTATAGATGCTTCAGGGATTCATCTTGGACAAGAAGATATGCCTCTTGATATAGCAAGGAGGATTATGGGAACTGAGAAGCTTATAGGAATTTCTACAAGAAATATAGATGAAGCTACTAAGGCTGAAATAAATGGTGCTGATTATATAGGAGTTGGAGCAATTTTTGAGACAGATACAAAATCAGATGCTAGAAAAATTCACTTTGATGATATTAAAAAAATAAAAAGTAGTGTGGATATTCCTGTTCTTGGGATAGGAGGAATAAATAAAGACAATATCCATATAGTAAAAATGCTGAATCTTGATGGAATATGTATATCATCTGGGATATTAAGAGATAAAAATCCAAAAGAAGCTGCAAATATCTTAGTGGAAAAATTTATGAGTTTGTAGAGTTATATCTTTTTTGAAATTTTCAAATAAAATCAGACTGCATAGTCATAAGTGACTATGACAATATTATATTAGGAGATGAAATTATGTATAGTACTCAAATGGAAGCTGCAAAAAAAGGTATCGTAACAAAGGAAATCAAGAGGGTGGCAGAAAAAGAGAAAATAGATGAGAAAGTTTTAATGGAACTTGTTGCAACCGGGAAAGTTGCAATACCTGCTAATAAAAATCATAAAATGCTGGACCCAGAAGGGGTAGGAAAAGGGCTTAGTACAAAAATAAATGTAAATCTTGGAATATCAAGAGACTGCGCAGATGTTGACAAGGAGATGGAGAAAGTAAAGACAGCAATAGACATGAAGGCGCATGCAATAATGGATTTAAGTTCATATGGAAAAACCCATGAATTTAGAGAAAGGCTTGTGCAGACATCAACAGCAATGATAGGTACTGTGCCTATTTATGATGCAATGGGCTTTTATGATAGAGATATAAAGGATATCACTCCAAAAGAGTTTTTGGATGTAGTTAAAAAGCATGCAGAGGATGGAGTGGATTTTATGACTATCCATGCTGGGCTAAATAGAGAAACGGTTGAAATATTCAAAAGAAATAAGAGGCTTACAAATATAGTGTCAAGAGGAGGATCTCTTCTTTATGCATGGATGGAGCTAAACAACAGGGAAAATCCATTTTATGAATATTATGATCAGCTGCTTGATATATGTAGAGAGTACGATGTCACACTTAGCCTTGGAGATGCACTTAGACCTGGAAGCATTAATGATAGCACAGATATATGTCAGATAAAAGAGCTGATGACCCTTGGAGAACTAACCCTAAGAGCATGGGAAAAGGATGTACAGATTATAATTGAAGGACCGGGACATATGTCTATAGATGAGATAGAAGCTAATATGATACTTCAGAAAAAGCTTTGTCATGGAGCTCCTTTTTATGTACTAGGGCCTATAGTTACAGACATAGCTCCTGGATATGATCATATAACCTCTGCAATTGGAGGAGCTATAGCTGCTACACATGGAGCAGACTTTTTATGTTATGTTACTCCAGCTGAACACCTTAGGCTACCTACACTTGATGATATGAAAGAAGGGATTATAGCATCGAGAATAGCTGCCCATGCTGCAGATATAGCTAAGAATGTAAAAGGAGCTAGAGATTGGGATAATGAAATGAGCAAGGCAAGAAAAGAAATAGACTGGAACAAAATGTTTGATCTTGCACTCGATAGCGAAAAAGCAAAAAGATATAGAGAGGAATCTTCACCAGAGCATGAGGATAGCTGTACAATGTGCGGAAAAATATGTGCAATGAGGACCATGAACAAAGTGATGGCAAATGAAAGCCTCACTCTTTCAGAATAAACCTTAAAAAATAACTCTATTAGAACAATAATAAAAAAATTCCAAAGATAGATAGTCAAAAAATTAGATTATCTACTTTGGAAGTTTTTTGTGTATTAAAGAGGTTTGCTTCCTAAATCTTCCATAAATCTAAGAAGATAACCATCAGGATCCATCAACATAAAATGCTTTTCACCATGAAGTTCCCCGTCTTTTTTATACCATTTTTCATCAAGTTTTGATAGTAAAGGATGACCCTTTTCCTCTAGTTTTTGTACAAGCTCTTCAACAGAAAGGGCTTCTATTGAAAAATTTACTCCTCGGCCAAAAGGATACTCAAGTTCAGCTTTTTTCCAAGCCTCATTCGAGTTTTCCTGAAGAAGCATCTGAGAACCATTAAAAGATATGAAGGCAAAGTCTTTGTCTTCTCCTACATATTTTTTTTCAAAGCCTAGTATATTACAATAAAATTCAATGCTTTTTTCTATAGATGTCACTGTGATTTCAGGAATCAGTTTATTATATTTCATATCTTACCTCCTAATAATGTTTACTATGAAATAGTATCATAGATTTATAAGATGAAAAAGAGAAAAATGAATATTGAGAAGTGATTAATCATTATGTATTGTGGATAAAAGTAAGAGAAGATACTTGATGAATGGAGGGACGAGAATATGAGGTTAATGAGATGGCTGTTAAAGCTTAGAAAAAGTATATGGGTATATCCAATTTTTTATAGTATAACTTCTCTTATTCTTTCCATTTTTATTATAACTCTGGATTCTAGATGGATTTTGGATATAGAAAATTATATGCCTGAAATTTTTTTTACATCTGTAGATTTAGCTGAAACTGTATTAGCTACTATCGCAGGAGCACTTCTTTCTATGACCATATTTACCTTTTCAACAACTATGGTGGTACTTACAATGTATTCCTCACAATTTTCTCCTCGGACAGTGGAAAATTTTTTAACGAATAAAATTACAATGCAGATATTAGGAGTATTTATGGGAGGCTTTGTATACTCCATATTTTCATTATTGTTTATGAGACAATCTCTCTCTGAAATGATGGTAATATCTGCAACAATTGGGGTAATATATGCGATAATTTGCTTGGTTTATTTTGCGGTTTTCGTTCACCATGTGGGCAATTATATACAGGCAAGTAACCTTATACAAAGGCTTAATGAAAGCTCATTTGAAAAGGTTAGCGAATATAAAAACATGGTAAATAAATGGGGAATCACAAGGGAATTAGATATTTATGAATATGGAGTAGTTTTAAGTATTACAAGTAAAGAAAATGGATATATTCAGCTTATAGACTATGAGGGTATATATGAAGTTGCACAGGAAACAAAAAGTACTATAATTTTAGAAAAAGTAATTGGACAATTTATTACTGATGACACACAGATAATGTCTATTCATGTGAAAGAAATCTCTAAATTTGAAGAAAAAAATATTAATCAAGTGCTCTCATTTATAACTATTGGAAGTGAAAAAACTGACCTACAGGACTTTAATTTTTCTATACAAAAAATTGTAGAAATCGCTCTAAGGGCAATTTCTCCTGGAATTAATGACCCCAACACTGCTAATCATTGCATACTTATGCTGGGGGTGATTTTAGGGAAACTTTCTGATTTAGAAAAAGGGTACTTGGTATTCGAAGATGATAATAAAGAAGGTAGAGCTATCTTTGAAGCGATAGATTTTAATAAAGAACTATACTTTACTTTCTATCAAATAATTTATTATGGAAATGGAGATATATCAGTAGTTCTATCTATATTAAAATCTTTAAGATTCGTTATGGAAAAAGCTTCAAAAGAGAATAGAGTAATTACATTAAAATTTGTTAACTATATTATGGATAAGATTGAGCCTAATTTGAGAAAAGGAATAGATTATGAAATGATTAAATCTGAAAGGGAAGAAATATATAGTATTTTCTCAAAAAGAGGATAATAAGTATTAATTATATACTATAATATAGTGAATAAGACTTAGAGCAATTAATATTAATTGCTAAGAAAAGGAAGATTGATTTGAAAAAAAGAATTATTATATTAGCTTTTATTTTTTTTCTTTCCGTACCAACACTGTGGATGTTTTTGGGACTTTTGAATACGGGAGTATCTATAGTTGAATATATGAGACACTCAAAAGGAATTACTCAAAAGGAAATAGAGTATCTTCAAGAGCATGGAAGTATAGTATATGGAGCAGATAAAAATGCGCCGCCTCTTAGATTTGTAGATCCTGTAGATAATCAGTATAAGGGAATAGTAATAGATTATATTAACCTTCTGTCTGTAGAAATCGAATCTACAATAGAGTATAGACCTCTCCCCTGGGAAGAAGCGATAGAGGCACTCGTCAACAAGGAAACTGATATATGCGATATGTTTTCAAGTCAGGAAAGAAGAAAAAATCTTATTTTTTCGATTCCTATATATAATCTTAGAGGCGTGTTTGCTTATACTGATTATGCATATGAAAGTGCAGATGACATCAGTTCTTCAACAATTGCAGTTCAAAAAGGGGATTATGCAGAGGAATACTTAAAAACTAATTATACAGATATAAACTATATATATACCAAAGATTTAGGTGAATCAGTAGAGCTATTGAAGGAAGGAAAGGTAGACTTAATTATAGGGGATGAGCCTGTGGTTTTTTATTTTCTACAAGAGAGAAGCTTAGAAGCCAATATAGCTGAAACACCAGTATACGAACATCCTGTAATGCTTGCACTTCCAAAAGGTGAGGAGACTCTTCTTAATATTATAAATAAAGGAATTTATAGTCTTAAAACAAAAAATAGCATGGAAAAAATTCAGCAAAAATGGTTTGGAATATCAACACCAATAACAGAAGAAAAATATTATTATGGAAACAGATACTTTCTAGGAGCTCTTCTTACACTTTTAATAATTTTAACTGCTTATGGAATTCATTTTAATAATAAAGAGCTTCAGCTTAAGGTTAGAGAAAAGACAGATGAGCTTCTTAAAAAAGAAAAAGATATATTTCAAGCTCAAAAAATGGCGGCGATAGGACAGCTTGCAGCTGGAATATCCCATGAAATGAGAAATCCAATTGGAGTTATAAGGAATTATACTTATTTGATGAAATTAAATAATGACTATGAAACTAAGACTATAAAGTCAATTGAATCAATAGAAAAACAGCTAGATAAAGCTAGCGGAATAATTGATGAGCTTTTGAGCTTCTCTAGGAATAATGATTCTGTGAAAACGAAGATTAATCTTAAAAATTACTTTGATAGTCTGATTGAATCTAAGAGTATGGATAGCTTGAGAAATGAAAAAAAAGACATCGAATTTAATGTAAGTGGAGATGAAAGTATTTATATAAAGGCATATGAAGATGTACTGGACCATATATTTAATAATATATTAAACAACAGTATGTATGCTATTTCTAAACAAGGAAAAATAGACATAGAATTCTTTTTAGAGGAAAAAGAGATTTTTATTAGCATAAGAGATAGTGGAGAAGGAATTGACCAAGAGATTATAGAAGATATTTTTAATCCTTTTTATACCACAAAACCAATAGGTAAGGGAACAGGTTTAGGGTTATATATTGTTTATAGCGAGATTCTTAATATGTCTGGAGAGATAAATATAGAGAGTGAAAAGGGAGTAGGGACAACAGTAATAGTAAAATTGCCTGTGGAGGATAAATATGAGGGAACAGTATAGAATTCTTATAGTGGATGATAATAAAGATTATATAGAAGTTCTGGAGATGATTTTTCAGACTTTAGGATATGAATCTATGGCAGTTGATGACGGAGAAAAAGGACTTGAAGCTCTAAAAAATAAGAAGTTCGATCTTATAATAAGTGATTATCTAATGGATAAAATGTCAGGTATAGAGCTATTAGAAAAAATAAAAGATAAGTTTTCAGATTTGAAATTTCTCATGATTTCAGGAAATGACAATAAAGGAATCCAAAATGAAGCTATAGAAAAAGGGGCTGACGGTTATTTTGTAAAAGGGTCGGATCCTCAGCTTTTGATTAATAAAATAGAGGATTTCAAAAAAATAAAAAAATAAAAATATATAAGGGCCAAAGGAAAAAAATGAATTCCCTGTACTGATGATTATATTAGGGAGTCAGTATAGGATTTTTCCTTTAGCCCTTTTTTAAATTCTAAATGTCTATTCCACCTTCATCAAGAAAAGATTGAATCTCTACGATATATCCGTTAGGGTCTGTTGTAAAAAAGTTTTTAATATTGAACTGAGTATTTACTTGAGGCTCTCCATGAGGATGCATTCCACTTGTTGTAAGATTAACATAAGCTAAGTCCACATCTTTGGTCACAAGGGTAATAATAGGTTCATCACTAGATTTGCATATTGAAAGATGAGAACAAAAACCTATCTTTCCTCCTCCGGGAACGTCATAAATCTTACACAGACCTTGGTCTTTGTATAAAGTAAGACCTAGGACTTCTTTATAAAATCTGTCGGTTGCCTCAAGATCCATAGTTCCAAGAAATACGATTAATCCATCATAATTATTTTGCATTAAATCCCCCTCCTTTATTAAATATTTACCGAAATATAGTGGTATACAATCAGTTTTATATGGTAAAAATAATATATAAGAAAATTGATTTAATTATATAGAATCTGGAGGTTTATTTATGCAGACGAATCTAAGACGAATAGAAATAGAAAAAAGACTCAAGGAAGCAGTAAAATATATTAGTGGATCAGAACTTGCAAAAGAGTTTGATGTGAGTAGACAGGTTATAGTACAAGATATAGCTATACTTAGAGCTAAAGGCATAAATATAATCGCTACTCCCCAAGGATATATGATATCAGAGGAGAATCAAAATTCATATCGAAAGGTAATTGCTTCAAAGCATGGAAAGTTAAAAGAGCTTGAAGAAGAATTAAATATCATTATAGATAATGGCGGAAAGGTCCTTGATGTTATTGTAGAGCATGAGGTCTATGGCGATATAAAAGTAATTCTAAACCTCTCATCTAGAAAAGAAGTGAAAAATCTTGTGAAAAATCTCAAGAAAAGTACATCCAAGCCCCTTTCCCAAATTACTGATGGGATTCATTTTCATACTATAGAAGCAGACAGCGAAGAAGATATGAATGACATAATAAGGAATTTAAAAGAAAAAGGATACTTGATTGAAACAGAATAAAGTAGTATACTACCACTTAGGGTGACAAGACACCTGAATATACACTTCTATGGAGGTATGAATAAGTGAAAAATTATTTTGTTAAAACATTAAATGGGATGGCTTTTGGGTTATTTGCTTCTTTAATAATAGGGCTGATTCTCAAACAAATAGGAGATATAAGCTCCATATCTCAGCTTTCAACATTTGGAAGGACAGCTCAGCTTCTTATGGGACCAGCTATAGGTGCAGCGGTAGCAAATTCAATTGGTGCAGGCCCTCTTGTAGTATTTGCATCTTTAGCTACAGGTGCAATAGGAGCTGGAAGCATTATGATAACAGATGTTGGAGCGACTCTTGCTGTTGGTGAACCTGTAGGTGCATTTATAGCTTCACTTGCAGGAGCTGAGATAGGAAGAAGAATAGCAGGAAAGACTAAAGTTGATATAGTCCTTGTACCAGCAACTACAATAATAGCTGGAGGACTTGCTGGAATCATTGTAGGACCTTTTGTTTCAGTTATAATGAAAAATATTGGAGCGTTTATCAATCTGGCAACAGAGCTTCAACCTATACCTATGGGAATAGTACTTTCTATAGTAATGGGAATGATACTTACTCTTCCTATAAGCTCTGCAGCAATATCTATCTCATTAGGACTTGAAGGACTAGCAGCAGGGGCAGCACTTATAGGATGCTGTAGTCAGATGGTTGGATTTGCTGTGATGTCATATAGAGAAAATAAAATGGGAGGACTTATTTCTCAAGGGCTAGGGACATCAATGCTTCAGATTTCAAACATCATTAAAAATCCTCTGATTTGGATTCCACCCATTATATCAAGTGCAATACTTGGACCTATTGGAACTACAATTTTTAAGATGAGGGCAACAAGCGTTGGAGCTGGAATGGGAACTAGTGGGCTTGTGGGACAGTTCTCTACAATCGATGCTATGGGATCTTCAGCTTTAATGGGTATAGCTCTCCTTCATTTTATCCTTCCAGGAATTATATCTTATTTTATCTGTAGATTCATGGAGAAAAAAGGATACATAAAAAAAGGAGATATGAAATTGGGGGAATAAATCAAAAATATGTTGACAATAAGTTTACAATTTGATACTTTAGAAGACGGGTGTTTAATTATTTTATCAAATCTTGGAGGATGAAATGGAAACAAGTCAGGTGTCAGAAAGTAAAATTGTAACAGCGGATCCTACTGCATTAGGTCAGTTTGGGCTTGCTATGGTAACCTTAGTTGCGGCATCACAAAAATTAGGAATTACAGAAGGGTCTGCACTAATTATACCTTGGGCTATTTTTCTTGGAGCAATCGCACAGCTTTTTGCAGCTGTAAAGGATGCTCAAAAAAATAATGTTTTTGGTACTACAGTCTTTGGAGCTTATGGACTCTTTTGGTTATCAGTTGCTATGACATGGATGATACAAAACGGAATGTTTGGCGAAGCTATGGCTAAAAACGCTGACGTACGCCAGCTTGGATTTGCATTTTTAGGGTATTTGATATTCAGTCTTGGCGCTACACTCGTAGCGACAGAAACAAATAAGCACTTATTTATAATACTTGTTTTTATAGATTTCCTATTTTTAGGACTTACATTATCTACACTTGGGATTATGACTCATACTATGCACATGATGGCTGCATGGACAGAGCTTATAATATCAATACTAGGATTTTACGGTGCGATAGCTCATTTAGCAAATGGTCACTTTGGAAGAGAGTTCCTTCCACTTGGAAAGCCTATGGGAATATTCAAAAAACAAAATGCTTCTGCTGTTTCTAACAAAGCAGCATAGAAACTAAACATACATTTAAATAACTTAAATATATAAAAATCGGGCATTTGCCCGATTTTTTTTTCTGAAATATTATATTTTAAATTAGAATAAAATGAAAAATTGCTTAAGTTTCTAAATATATTGAGTAATAATAAATATTAGAGGATAATATATATACTACATTGCTTAAATAAAGAAAGGAGAGAAGAAGCTATGGCATTTGAAATCAATATTGCACTTATTATAAACATGATTCTAATAATTACACTTATTTTTATTGAACGAAAAAGACCAATCAATACAATAGCATGGATTTTTGCAGTTACATTTTTACCTGTAGTAGGATTTTTATTATATCTTCTGTTAGGTCAAAATCTCAGCAGAAAAAAACTCTTCGAGTTAAAAGAAGATGAGGATAGAAAGCTTAGAGAATTTGTATCAAGTCAAAGGAAAAGTCTTGAAAATAAGGAAATAAAGTTTAAAGATAAAAATATTGAAAAATACAAAAGTATTGTTACTATGAATTTGGTTTCTGATAATGCTCCTTTTAGCCAAGACAATAAAATAAAAATATTTACAGATGCTAAAACCAAATTCGAGAACTTATTAAATGATATAAAAAATGCAAAGAAATATATACATATTGCGTATTTTATAATAAGAAATGACGAAATTTCCAATGAAATAATAAAAGCGCTATCTCAAAAAGCTAAGGAAGGAGTAGAGGTCAATCTTCTTTATGACCCAATTGGAAGCTTTGGAACCTCATATAAAATATTTCAGCCATTAATAGACTCTGGAGGAAATGTAAGCAGATTTTTTCAAGGAAAGATATGGAGAGCCAACTATAGAAATCATAGGAAAATAGTTGTTATAGATGGAAATATAGGATATGTAGGTGGGATTAATATAGGTGATGAATATCTTGGAAAAAACAAAAAAATGAGCCCATGGAGAGATACACACCTTAAACTTGAAGGCAGTAGTGTTTATGCTCTAGAGCTTAGATTTATGATGGATTTTAGGCATTCCTTTAAGGGGGCAGATTACTCCCTAGAAAGACACTATCCTGAAATAAAAAAACCAGCAGGTGATATTGGAGTCCAAATAGTTTCAAGTGGACCAGATTCATTAGATGAACAGGTGAAATATGGATATATTAAGATGATAAATGAAGCAAGGGATTATGTATATATTCAAACACCATATTTTATACCGGATGACGCCTTTTTAGAGGCATTAAAAATATCAGCTATGTCAGGTGTGGATGTTAGAATAATGATACCTAAAATACCAGACAAAAAATTTGTTTATATGGGTAGTATTTCCTATGTTGAATATTTACTTAAATGTGGAATTAAAGTATACACCTATAGAGGATTTTTACATGCCAAAACTTTAGTTATAGATGATGCAGTACTTTCTATTGGAACAACAAATATAGATATAAGAAGCTTTAGCCTTAATTTTGAAGTGAATGCTTTTATATACGATACTGAATCTTCTAGAAAGTACGGAGAAATTTTTAGAAAAGACATGGAATTATCTGACGAAATAAAGTATGATGAATTTATGAGAAGAGGATTTTTACAAAAAGCAGGAGAATCTATATGTAGGCTTTTATCTCCAGTAATGTAATTATAAAGTCTAGCCAAAGTCCTAAAGGAGTAATATAGGAGGAGAATATATGAAAATAACTCAAGAATCGGATTATGCACTTAGAATAATTCAATTTTTATCTATTAGTGAAGAAAGTACAGTAGGAGCATCAATAATCGCTGAGAAGCAAAAGGTTCCACTAAGATTTGCACTTAAAATATTAAGAAAATTAAATGCTGCAGGGATTACAAAAGCTTATAGAGGAGTATCCGGAGGGTATTCTTTGGCAAAAAAACCTGAAACTATTTCATATAAGGATGTAATTGTAGCAATAGAAGGAGATATATATTTAAATAAATGTATAGCGGATAAAAGTGGATGTACAAGAGATGCGTCTGAAAAATGCCCTATGCATA
The DNA here is from genome assembly GCF_017874355.1 of Acetoanaerobium pronyense. Classification (GTDB taxonomy): domain Bacteria; phylum Bacillota; class Clostridia; order Peptostreptococcales; family Filifactoraceae; genus Acetoanaerobium; species Acetoanaerobium pronyense. The sequence goes on along the minus strand of NZ_JAGGLI010000012.1, from coordinate 7,294 downwards.
AAAAATTAGTTAAAATACAACAACTTTTGGATAAGGAATTAGAAAGTGCCAAATTTGGGGACAATTAAGAAAAAGCATCCTGTCTTAAAATAACAGGATGCTTTTTTAAAAAAACACTAATTTAGTATTTATAAATTCAAATTATCGGATATAATATAAAAGTAAATAATTTTTAAATAAATAATATTCTACAAAGCGAACTATGATTTAATGAAGAAAGAAGAGGAATTAGCTTGGAAATAACGAATATAATTTTCTTTATACTTTTTCTATCCATTAGTATAAGTATATATGTGGGCAACTATATATATAAAAATATTAAAAACATACAGATTCCTGAGATATCAATAGCTATAATTGGACAATTTCTTTGGGCAGTTTTTTATTATTTTGAAATTCGGTCAAATACAATAAGCGTGGGGCTTTTTTTCGGAGCAATGAAATATCTTGCTATTAGTATTATTATAGTTGGGATATTTTTATACATAGTAAAATATACAGACTCCATCGATTGGACTCATAAACATCTTTTGAAATTTTTAATAATTTGGCCAATAATAAATATAGGATTTGTAATGTGGTTAAAAATAAATCCTAACCTTGTTTTTAGGGAATATAGTTTATTAAAAATAAACGGATATAGTTTTTATGCAGTCCGTCCAGGTTTATTGCTTAATATAACGTATTTTATAAACTATATATTTGCTATTTCTGGGATGCTGATTTTATTACCCAAAATTTTCAAATCAAGAGATGAGGAGAGAAAAGGGGTATTACTTGTACTCCTTATGGTACTTAGTCCCTTTGTAGGGAGCTTTTTCATAGTATTTGAAACCTTAAAAATTTCACCTTTTTTAATGTATATAGATCTTATGGCTTATTTACTCCTTTTAGCGAATATATTTTTTTTATTTGGAGTTAAAAAATATGACATTTTAAATATACTTCCTTCGGATAGAGACAAAATTATGGACCTTGTGGATTATGGAATTATTTCCGTAAGCGTGAAAGGAAGAATACTTGATTTAAATAAGACTGCAATTTCTATATTTAATGAAATAGGTGGAAGTGATTGTAATGTTATTGGCAAAGATATAGAAAAGACAATTTCAACATATTTTCCATCAGGAAATATTGAAAATATTACTGACAAATCTGCAATTTATAAGATTGAAGGAAAATCAGGCAGGGAAATGATTATTGAAATAGGAAATACTACAAGGGAATCTGAGAAAACAAAATCCAAAGATCACTTGATATCAATAAACAACGTTACTGAAAAATATACTCTAACAACTGAGCTAAAAAAATATAAAAGTGCCTTTGAAGCTAGCAATTTTGTGGTCCTAATTACTGATGTAAATGGACTTATAGAAAAAGTAAATCCAGCTTTTACTAGGGTTACAGGATATGATTTTGAAGAGGTAAAGGGCAAAAGCGGAAAAATATTTAAAAGCGGACATCATGATGATGCTTTTTATAAAAATCTATGGGATACAATAAACTCTGGATTAACATGGAAAGGTGAGTTTTTAAACAAAAAAAAGGATGGCACTCTATATTGGGAGAGAGCCTCAATATCACCAATATTTAATGAAATGGATAAAATCATCAATTTTGTTGCAATAAGAGAGGATATAACTAAAGAAAGAGAGTTAGCCAAAAAGTTTGAAGAAATGTCATATACAGATTTCCTTACCGGGGTCTATAATAGGCGAAAGGCTATGGAAGAGGGCACAAAGATTTTTATTGATAAAAAAGACGAGAGTCCAGAGCTTGTCTGTGCTATGATGATAGATATAGACCATTTTAAATCCATCAATGATATTTATGGCCATGCTGCTGGAGATGATGTACTAAGAAACTTTTCTAAAATTCTCAAAAGGTCTGTAAGGTCAAATGATGTAGTAGGAAGAATAGGTGGTGAAGAATTTCTCCTTATACTTGAAAATACTTCTTTAGAAGGAGCTTGTAAAGTATCAGAAAGAATAAGAGTAGAAGTACAGTCTCAAGAAGTGGTGTCTGATGGCAAAAAAATCACATATACTGTAAGTGTTGGAATAGCAGGATTAAGTCAGGAGAACACATTGGAGGAATTAGTGAAAAAAGCTGATGAGGCTTTATATGAAGCTAAGACTTCTGGGCGAAATAATATTAAAATAAAAATTTAACTTATGAAATTGGGGGAAATATTATGGAGACGATTTTGAAGGAAAAAATACAGCTGGGCATAAGCGCATGTATGTTTGGATGTAAAGTTAGATATAATAAAAAAGGGTGGAATATGGCGGATCTCTTTGGTAGAGAGCAGACTTATTTCACTTGGCACCCTGTGTGTCCAGAGACCATGTCAGGAATGGGAATCCCTAGAAGTCCTATAAGAGTAGTTGGAGACAGTGGTGCAGATGTACTAACTAAAAATGCGGTAATAAAAAACAGAGAGGGAAAGGATGTTACAGAAAGTCTCCTTGCAGGATGTAATTCTTGTATGGATACCCTAAAAAGAGCTGGAGTATATGCATATGTTTACATGGAAGGAAGTCCTTCTTGTGGCGTTTATAGAACCACTCTCAAAAATAAAAGGCTTGGAAAGCCACCAGGGGTTTTTGGAGCAATGCTTCTTGAAGAGGGATTCTTTTTGATTCCGGCTGCAGATCTTCAGAGCCCTGTAAGAAGATGGGACTGGAGAAGAAGGCTTCATGCTTTTGCATGGCTAAAAGAAGTTGAGATAAATACAAAAAATGATTTATTTGAAATGTGGCATATTATAAAATTTTTATGCCAAGAAATAGATGAAATAAAAGCAAGAGAAATAGGTAAAAAAATTGCAGAGTCACCTAAAGGATTTGATAGAGATTTTACAGAAGTCATAAGAAATGAAGCTCTCCTTATTTTAAGAAAACCATCTAGCTTGGAAAAAATAAAAAATAGATTATGGAAACATTATATCTTCCTTAAAAGAAATACAAATGAAGAGATAGAAAACATCATGGAGCCAACAGATATGAGGAATATGAATCATATAGCCGACGAGCTAATCATGATGGAAAGAAAATCCCTTGAAGCGGGAATACTCTTTGGAGCTGCACCAATTCTTTATAAAGGAAGATAAGTAAAAATCGGCTATATTACTAGCCGATTTTTTATGTACTAATCTATGATTTTGAGATTCATTTCCCTTGCCATTATTCTTGCAGTATCAGCTGCGACCTCTCCTGTAAATCTGATGCACTGCTTCATATGCTCCTTATCACCTTTTTTCATGCCTTTGGTTAGGATTCTGCAACATAGAGTTTTATTTCTCTCTTTAAATGTATCATGAAGCTCTTTAGATAAGCTCATGCTTTTTTGAACAGATTTGTCTTTAGCCTTTGTCCTCCCAAATACCATTCCTATAGCCATGCTGCCTCCAACAACAGCCCCGCAGATGCATTCGGCTCCTCCTACGCCAACTGGAAAGCTTGAAGCCATAGCTATGGCGTCATCACTTACATCTAGCTCAAACTCATCTCGTATGGTTTTTACAACTGCCTCTGAGCAAAAGAAATCTCCATCTCTATAGTATTTTTCTGAAATTTGTTTGATTCTCTCTATACTTATTTCATCTTTATTAGTACTTTTATTAGGAATTATTTGTTTTTTGAACAATTTACCAAGCATATCTAAACACCCTCCAATTTTATTTTATAAATTAATTATACAAGATTAGTAGTTCAAAATACTGAACTTTATAAAATAACAACAAAAGATGTATTTGGATTTTTTATTGAACTTATAGATTTTGTTTATAGAAATATCCTGAAAATCTAGAAATAAATGTTTAAAAGTAACAATGGTTACAGAATTTAAAAGGATTATAATATAAAATAGAGTCATAAGAGGTTTATATTAGATTTAAATAATGAAAGGATGAAAAAAATGATAAGAAAAATAATAACAATAGATGAAGAAAAATGCAACGGATGTGGGCTTTGTGTAGATGCCTGTCATGAAGGAGCCATAGTAATGGTAGACGGAAAGGCAAAGCTTCTTTCAGATGAATATTGTGATGGACTAGGGGACTGTCTCCCTGAATGCCCTACAGATGCTATAACTATGGACGAAAGAGAGGCTAAAGCTTTTGATAAGGAGCTAGTAGAAGAAAGAATGAAGGAAATTGCCAAAGAAAAATTAGATTTAAAAAATACTCCTCCTCAGTTTAAGGATATATCACTAAATACGGGTTCAGAACTCAGACAATGGCCTGTACAGCTAAGTCTTGTGCATACAAGAGCACCTTATCTTGAAGGGTCAGACCTGTTGGTTGCAGCTGATTGTACTGCATTTGCATACTCAAGATTTCATGAAGATTTTATTAAAGGAAGGGTAGTACTTGTAGGATGTCCAAAGCTTGACAATACAAACTACTATATAGAAAAGCTCACAGAAATGTTCAAAATCAACACCTTCAAGAGTATAACTGTAGTAAGAATGGAAGTACCATGTTGTAGTGGAATTACTTATGCGGTTAAAGAGGCAATGCTAAAATCAGAAAATATAGTTCCTTATAGTGAAATAACAGTAACTACAGATGGAAGATTAATAAAATAACTACTACCATTTTCAAAAAAAGTCCCAAGAGATATTTAAAATGTCCTTTATATAGGATTCATTTTATTTATCATTAGGGACTTTTTATATTTTCTTTAAGTTTTAAAGCCTCATGATATAGCCCAAAATCAGAAGGTGTATCGGATAGAAGCCATAAAAAAAGAATTTGGGAAGAATGAATGGCTTCTTATCTTTTATCTTACGAATTATTAAAACAGAAAAAATCGTGAGGCTTTGAATTATCATTGAAAACGGGTTTAATAAAAATAATAGAATCCCAAGAAGTCTTAAAAATATTTTATTGTTATAAATATCTGTCACATAAAATATTATAACCATAGCAATGCCATAAGCTGAGTAATCGGTGTTAACTATAATAGAAAAAGCCATTAATAGAAATATAAATAAATGAGCAAGTATGTTTGAACCTGAGTTTGAAGAGCCTTTTTCTCCATATACAGTTTTTAAAAGTCTGATGGAGATAAGCGCAAATAAAAAAGTAAATCCAACATTAAATCCTGGATGTCCCTGTAAGGAATATTCAGCGAGCATATCTATATTTGGAATGTAGGATTTTAAGATAAATTCAAGATTACCTACAGTCGTTAAAGATACTCGTCTTGAAAAATATACAAACGGAGGCTGGGAAACTATTGAAAATATAAGAAGTCTATTTTGGTACTTTGATATGTCTCTGGTTTTTTTTGCTCCTTGGGCTATAAGAAAAGCAAATATAGGAAAAGAAAGTCGCCCTATTAGCCTCAGCCAAAAGATTTCAGGATAAAGACTTGCACCTATATGGTCTATAAGCATAAGTAAAACAGCAGTTAGTTTTAACATATTATCTCCTTAGTTTTCAAGATCGTAGCTATATGAGGTTATATGGAACTGGCTTTTAAGGCTTCCCAATATTTTTCCAATATCCTCTTCTTTTTGACCAAAGGTTATTATATATATTTTGATATTTGCAGTATCCTTTTCATCAGACGATCTGCTTTCAAGACCTTTGATAGTTATAGTCTTATTACTAATAGCATCTCTAAAACCCTGTACAATTATATCCTCTTGGTCAATCGAACATACTAGTTTTATTTTGTAATTATACTCTGTATCTCTATTTCCATATTTACTATGTTCTACCCTAAGAGCCAAGGGCTTTAAAAGAAGATTTGTTCCAACTATAAAAAGACTACCTATAAAAGCCCAAACTATATAGCCTTGACTTGTAAGGACTCCAACAGCAGCAGAGCACCAAAGAGTTGCAGCTGTATTTAATCCCCTTATTGTAAAGCCGTCTCTAATTATTACTCCTCCGCCAAGAAATCCTATTCCTGAGATTACCTGAGAAGCTAGTCTTGCCCTTTCGTTTGCACCCTCATTAAATCCAAACATAAGAAAAAGGCAGGCACCAAGTGCTACAAGGACATTAGTTATTACAGCTGACATTCTATGTCTAAACTGCCTTTCTAATCCTATTATAAGTCCAAACAAAAATGCATATGAAAGCCTCTGTATTATAATATAAGCATCCATGAAGCACCTCCTTTTGATATATTATATCATTTTAGAAATAAAAAATATCAAAAAGTCAATATTCATTAATGCGACATTCATGCGGCTTTTATATTTTCATATTATCCATTAAACTATAAATAAATGTAAGGGAGTGATGAGAAATGGTCAAAAAATCGTTTAAGGTTACCGTTCTGACACTTTTATTAGCATGCTCTATAATTTTACTTAATCCAGCAATAGGCTTTGCAGCACCTGAGGACATACCTAGAATTTATAGCGAAAGAGTTGATTTTTAAGGTTTTTAATGGGGTAAGATAGAGAATTCACCAGGGGGATCTTTGATCGGGATTTATCAAAGAGGGGACCAACTCGAACTTAATCGGGTTGGTTCTTTTGATATTCATAGATTGTAATCTAATATATGGAGAAACTAAAGTTTGAAATATTATTTTGGATGAATGTCCGTGGAGGAATTAATGGAGAACTTTAAGTTTGGAGATATTTTTCTTAGTCTTATCCTTATAATTTTTTATACAACTATAATAATTTTAATAATAAAACAAATATACAGAATACTATTTTTTGGCAATCCCATAATCTATATAAGGGAAAAAACATTTCAAAAAAAATACTCTAAATTATTTTTTTTTATTAATCTAATTATTGCATCTGCTTATCTTGTTACAATAATCATAGATATAAAATTTCAAATAACAAAGGCTGTTTTTTATGGTTATTATGATATACAGAAAAGCTATTTGTTTCTAAAGCTTTTTTTAAACCTTGCACCACTTTTGATTATGGTATTGATAGGTCTGTCCTATTTATCAAAGGAAAGAATCACAACAAAGGGAATTGTAAGTGACAAATTGGCCTTCAATTGGCGTGAAGTAAAAAAAGTGGAAAAGGATATGGGAGAGTTAACTATTCATTATCAATATAATATACTTATGCTGAATTTTAGACTTGCATACAAAATCAATGATATGAAGGTAGCTGATCAGGTCAATAGGATAATAGAAAATCATTTAGAAGGTTCTTTAAAAACTTAAAAAACTATAAATATATAAAAAACTACCCAAATTTTAAAACTGGTGTTGATTTACACTTAATATTGACCCCCAATTACGAATAAATTTGACCCCCTCTATAAAACTAGTATAACCTAGTCAATGACTTTAAAAAAGTA
>NZ_JAGGLI010000011.1 GCF_017874355.1 Acetoanaerobium pronyense | reverse complement strand
AGAGGATACACCTGTTCCCATTCCGAACACAGAAGTTAAGCTCTTCATCGCCAATGGTACTTGGACCGCAGGGTCCTGGGAGAGTAGGACGCAGCGAATTAATTAAAGCCTCAGCTTTTGCTGTGGCTTTTTTGTATGTATTAAAAATTAATAACTAAATAGATAAATTAATTTTAGAATATTCTATAAAATTGGGGTATATCTAATTTATAATACTATAAAAAACTTTTACAGAGGAGAAGATATAATTGAGAGATATAGTAATCGAGTCTATAAATAAAGAAGAAATAAGATCCATAATAGATATAAAAAAGAGTATTCACAACGAATTTATAGAAAATCTTCCCCATGTATACAAAGAAAGCGATGTGCTTTATACAGAAAATTTTTTATCTAAGTTTTTTAAAGCAAACACTGAAAATAGAATATTTGTAGCCAAATCAAATAATAACGTCGCTGGATACGCTTTTGTGGAAATCATTAGAGTAAATGTCCCAATGATGCAAAAAAGAAAATATATTTATATCCATGATATTGCTGTAGATAAACAATATAGAAAAAATGGAGTAGCATCTAAGCTTCTTGAATATGTCGAAGGCTATGGAAAAACTATTGGTGTAGACAGAGTAGAGCTTGCAGTACACCTTTTTAGCAAGTCTGCAATATCTCTTTATGAAAAAAAAGGATATACTCCGAGAACTCTTAGAATGGAAAAAAAAATAGATTAAGAAATCTATGAAGATCTGAAAAATAAATACTTGAAAAATCAAATAAAATAGATTGGTGAAAAATCTCCATCTCTTAGAAGATATATTTTCTAGGAGCTGGAGATTTCTTTGATATAAAACTAACAATTATAATATAAAAAATTAATATGTCCTTTATATAAACACTATTTCTAAAAGAAAAGGAATTCCTGTATACGTTGATATAACTATAATACAGCAATATATAATTTTATATAAAAATTTATCAATATACATTGTAACAGAAGATTAATGGTGATAATATAAGAACAGATTTTTAACGTTCACCAATGACATACATATGTTTCTGGAAGAACGACTATAAGGAGGAAAAAGACATGAAAAAAATGTATAGGGTTTTTGTTTTAGTTTTAGCTCTAATGATTTCTATGGCTGGGTGTGTGCAAAAAGTCGAGGAATCTCAGGTAAGTGATGCACAAGATACAAGCGAAAGTGATGTTATAAAAATAGGTGTATTTCAGCCTCTTACAGGAGCAAATGCTGCTGGAGGAGAAATGGAGCTTGAAGGTACGAAGCTTGCTAACGAAATGTTTCCAGAGGTTTTAGGAAAAAAAATTGAGCTTGTTATTGTAGATAACAAGTCAGATAGAGTGGAAGCTGGTAATGCAGTAGCAAGATTAGTAGAGAGAGATAAGGTAACTGCAGTAATAGGTTCATGGGGTTCTGGATTTTCTATGGCTGCTGGAGAAACTCTAAAAAATGCTGGTATACCTGCCGTAGCACCATCTGCAACAAATCCTCTTGTTACTCTGGATAATGACTATTATTTTAGAGTTTGCTTTATAGACACATTTCAGGGTAAGGTTCTTGCACAGCTAGCATATGAAGAGCTAGGTGCAAAAAAAGTAGCTATAATTCAAGAGGTAAATAATGACTACTCTGTAGGACTAGCTCAGTTTTTCTCAAATGAGTTCAAAGGTCTTACATCTGATGATGGCTCTATAGTTGAGGTTGCAAACTATAATACAGGAGACCAAGATTTTACTGCTCAGCTTACAAATATAAAAGCAAAAAATCCAGATGTTATATTTGCTCCGGGTAACTTTACAGAATCAGCTCTTATAATGAAACAGGCTAAAGAACTGGGAATAGATGTTCCCTTCTTAGGTGGCGATACTTGGGAAACTCCAGAATTTATAGAAGTGGGACAAGATGCTGTAGAAGGAGCTATGCTTACAACATTCTTTGCAACAGAAGTACCTCTTAATGATTTATCTAAAGAATTTATTGAAAAATATAGAGAAAAATTTAATAGAGAGCCAAGCGCCGTTGCAGCACTAGGATTTGATGCATACCTTGTTATAAGAGAGGCTATAGAAAGAGCAGGAGATCCAAATGATACTGATAAGATTAAAGATGAGATAGCAAAAACAAATAATTTTCAGGGAGCTACAGGAAGTATTACTCTTGATGAAAATGGAGATGCAATCAAGGATGTAATTATAAAAACTGTTGATAATAGAAATTTTGTATATAAGACTACAGTAAAGCACGATTAAGTATCAAAGCCTCTGCAACTGCAGAGGCTTTATAAAATATATATATTTTAGCAGGCGGTGAATTATGGAAATGTTACAAAGCTTTTTTTTAAGTATCACAGGGATGTCTGTTGAAAGTTTTTTTCAGCATCTATCAAATGGAATATCACTTGGATCATTATATGCACTTATAGCAATTGGATACACTATGGTATATGGAATACTGAGATTAATAAATTTTGCCCATGGTGATATATTTATGATATCCATATATTCAGTTTTTTATGGAGTTGCGGTGTTTGCAATACCTTGGCCAGTAGCTGTTGTTTTATCAATAGTAATAACTGTTTTTCTTGGTATTTCTATAGAGAAGACTGCATATAGACCACTTAGAAATTCATCAAAAATATCAATACTAATATCTGCAATAGGAGTTTCTTTTTTTCTTCAAAATCTAGCAACAGTTGTGTTTGGAGGAAGACCAAAAGCATATCCAGTTCCAGAATTTTTTTCAAGGATATATAATTTTTCAGGGATATCCATTACATCAGTAACTTTTTTTATTCCTGTGATGACTATTTTTTTCCTTTTAGTACTTCTTAATTTTATTAATCATACTAAAACAGGTATGGCTATGAGGGCTGTATCAAGAGATTATGAGGCTTCGAGGCTGATGGCTATAGATGTGGATTTTATTATAATGCTTACATTTGGTATAGGCTCTGCACTTGCAGCAATAGGTGGAATTATGTGGGGGCTTAAATATCCTCAAATATCTCCTTTTATGGGTGTAATACCAGGTCTAAAATGCTTTATAGCAGCTGTAATAGGAGGAATTGGAAACATTAAAGGAGCAGTGCTTGGCGGGTTTATGCTTGGGATTGGAGAAATACTAATAGTAGCATTTTTGCCATCTATGACTGGATATAGAGATGCTTTTGCTTTTGTTCTTTTAATTCTTATACTCTTAGTAAAACCTCAGGGATTGCTTGGAGAAAACGTATCAGAGAAGGTGTAGACTATGAAAAACAGACAAGATATGTTGTATAGAGTATTTTTTATTGGGCTATTATTTTTGTCTTTATTTTACTTACAAAAGACAATGGATTCATATGCAGTTAGAATAATTAACCTTTGTGGAATTTATATTATATTAGCACTTGGTCTTAATCTTATAAATGGCTTTACAGGACTTTTTTCTTTGGGACATGCAGGGTTTATGGCAATAGGAGCCTATACATCAGCGATATTGACAATGCCTGAGAATGTAAAAGTGGTAAATTTTTTTATGAAGCCAATGAATGGATTTCTAGTTGAAGCTAATGCTCCTTTTGTGGTTGCATTAGTGATTGCTATGATTGTGTCTGGTCTTATAGCTCTTTTGATAGGAATTCCAGCACTTAGACTTAGAGATGATTATCTTGCAATTGCAACTCTTGGTTTTAGTGAGATTATCAGAGTTGTTTTTACTAATACTTATTCTGTTACAAATGGAGCATTGGGTCTTAAAATGATTCCTATTTTTACAAATATATGGTGGTCTTGGGGAAGTGCTGTAATTGTAATTATATTTATGTTTTCATTTTCACAAAGCTCATTTGGACGAGCTGTAAAAGCAATTAGGGAAGATGAAGTAGCGGCAGAAGCTATGGGAGTTGATTTATTCAAAACAAAGCTTTTGACATTTGTAATTGGCTCTGCTTTTGCAGGTCTTGGAGGAGCCTTATTAGGGAATCTTATAGGAACAATAGACCCTGCTCTTTTTAGATTTACCCTTACATTCAATATTTTACTTATAGTTGTAATAGGTGGTATGGGAAGTATTTCAGGAAGTGTAATATCTGCCGTAATAGTTACTGTCATGATGGAAGCACTTAGATTTTTAGATGAGAGTGTAAAGATAGGGGGATATATCATAGAGGGAATTCCTGGTCTTAGGATGGTAGTATTTTCTTTGATACTTATGATAGTAGTAATTTTTTATAGCGAAGGGCTTATGGGGAAAAAGGAACTATCAATAGATTCTTTAAAAGAGTTTGGAAAATCAGTAAAGGCAAGAAAAATACATCATAGAGCTCAGCAAAAGGATGTGAAAAAAAATGCTTAAAACAAAGGACGTAACTATACAGTTTGGAGGACTTACAGCACTTTCAAAACTTAATATAGAGGTTGAAGAAAATCAGGTTGTTGGTCTTATAGGGCCAAATGGTGCAGGAAAGACCACAGCCTTTAATGTGATTACAGGGGTCTATAAGCCCACATCTGGAAAAGTATATTTTGAAGAAAATGATATAAGTGGAAAAAAACCTAATGAAATAACAAAGTTTGGTATAGCAAGGACATTTCAGAATATAAGGTTATTCAAAGATTTGACGGTACTTGAAAATATTCAAATAGCTGAGCATCTTAGGATTAAATCAAGCCTTCCATCTGCTATCCTTGGTTTTTCATCTTACAAAAATGAGGAGAAGGAAATGCATGAAAGGGCTATCTCTCTACTAGAAGAGGTAGACCTTTTAGATAATATAAAAGACAAGGCATCATCCCTTCCATATGGAAAGCAAAGGAAGCTAGAAATAGCTAGAGCACTTGCTACAAGACCAAAACTACTGCTTTTAGATGAACCAGCAGCAGGGATGAATCAATCAGAAACTATGCAGTTTATAAGTTTTATAGAGGAACTAAAAAGAAAGCATAAGATTTCGGTTTTGATGATTGAGCATCATATGCAGCTAGTAATGGGGATTTGCGAAAAAATATGGGTACTTGATTATGGAAAAGAAATTGCAAAGGGCCTCCCAAAAGAAGTTCAGGGAAATAAAGCAGTAATAGAAGCATATCTGGGGGTGGATTAGATGCTCGATATAAAGGATTTAAATGTATATTATTCTGGAATCCATGCTCTTAAAGGTATTAACCTTAAGGTTAAAGAAAATTCTATAGTCAGTCTTATTGGAGCAAATGGAGCAGGAAAAAGCACTACCCTTAAAGCTATAATGAATATGACTAAGTATAATGGAAATATAGATTTTTCAGGAAAAAAACTCTCTTCAATGAAGACGAAGGATATTGTAAAAGAAGGTTTTACATTGGTACCTGAAGGGAGAAGAGTTTTTTCTAACCTTACGGTTTATGAAAATTTGTTACTAGGAGCATACTCAAGAAAAGATAAAGAGATACAAAAGGATATTAATAGCATATATGAGATTTTTCCAAGACTAAAAGAGAGAAAAGAACAAAAAGGCGGAACTATGTCAGGTGGAGAGCAGCAAATGCTTGCAATTGGGAGAGCCCTTATGTCAAGACCTAAGCTTTTAATGATGGACGAGCCTTCACTAGGACTAGCACCTCTTATAGTAAAAGATATATTCAATATAATAAAAGATATTCACTCAGAGGGAGTTACGATACTTTTAATAGAGCAAAATGCGAAAGCTGCCCTTGAAATAGCTGACTACGGCTACGTTCTAGAAACTGGAAACATAGTTCTAGAAGGAGAAGGAAAGGCTCTTTTACATGACGAAAGGGTAAAATCAGCATACCTTGGAGAAGAATCTATATAAAAAAATAAAATTTTATAAATTGACTTATATGAAAACTTCCCATATAATAAATCTCAATATAATTAAAGACTGTGAAGAGAAGAGTAAATCGAAATGGTAGTTACAGAGAACCGGCGTTGGTGAGAGACCGGTACGGATTTTTGATTGAAGAACATCTCTGAGTTGCTAACCGAAACCTTATGGGAGTAGACTTAGCCGGGATTGGACCGTTACATCCAATAGATATAGGCATATTGCCCGTATCGAAAACGAAGAGGGTTCTTTTTTAGAACCAATTTGGGTGGCAACGCGGAGATATACCTTCGTCCCTTTTAATACTAAGGGATGGGGGTTTTTTTATTGCCATAAATACACTAGATGCTTTTTTAAAATATAGAGCTTAAAAAATATATACGTTATGAATATAAACAAATACAAATAAAAATAAGATAATGCTTATGAAATTAAGGAGGAAGCTATGGAGACTATAAAGGGTTTAAAAAGAACATCATACTGCGGAGAGCTTAGAGAAGATAAAGTAGGTGAAGAAGTAGTAGTAATGGGTTGGGTCCAAAGAAGAAGAGATCTAGGTGGAGTAATATTTCTAGACCTTAGAGATAAAAAAGGGATAATACAAATCGTAATAGATGCAGAAGATGTAAGCCCTATAGATTTTAAAAAAGCTGAAGGAATAAGAAATGAGTTTGTAATAGCAGTAAAAGGAATACTGGAGCTAAGGGATGAAGACACAGTAAACCCAAATATAGAAACAGGAAAAATAGATATAAGGGCAAGGGAGCTTAGGATACTTTCTAAAGCAAAAACAACACCTTTTGCCATAGAGGATAAGCCGGTAAGAGAAGAAACCAGACTGACTTACAGATATCTGGATATTAGAAGACCTATGATGCTTGAAAACCTAAGGCTTAGACAAAATCTAATACAATCTGTGAGAAATCATCTTATTGAAAAAGATTTTCTTGAGGTAGAGACTCCAATACTTACTAAAAGTACACCAGAGGGAGCCAGAGATTTTCTCGTTCCAAGCAGAATGAAAAAAGGGTCATTTTATGCACTTCCTCAATCGCCTCAAATTTACAAGCAGCTACTTATGGTAGGGGGAATAGATAGGTATTTCCAAGTTGCAAAGTGTTTTAGAGATGAAGATCTTAGAGCTGATAGACAGCCAGAATTTACACAGCTTGATATGGAGCTATCATTTGTGGATGAAGAGGATGTAATAGCTGAACTTGAAGGACTTTTTAGTAAACTTTCAAAGGAAATTTTGAAAAAGGAAATTCCAGTTCCCTTTAAAAGGATGACCTATGCAGAGGCTATGGATTTTTATGGCTCAGATAAACCAGATACTAGATTTGACATGAAGATGGTAAATATTACAGAGATAGCAAGGACATGTAGCTTTGAGGTTTTTGCAAATGTTGTAAAAAAAGGGGGAATTGTAAAGGCAATCAATGTAAAAGGTGGAGATTGCTTTACTAGAACCCAAATAGAAGAGCTTACAGAAAAAGCAGTTTCTTACGGCGGTAAGGGAATGGCCTGGATAGCAATAGGAAAAGATGGTGAGCTTAAATCAGTTCTTACCAAGTTTTTCAAAAAAGATGAAATGGATGAAATAATTAAAACTCTAAAAGGTAAAGCTGAAGATTTAATCATATTCTGCGCTGATACAGAGGCTAATGTAAACAAGATCTTAGGAAGCCTAAGACTGGATATAGGAGATATGATGGGTCTTAGGGATAAAAATAAATTTGAGTACCTTGTAGTTACAGATTTCCCTCTACTTGAGTGGTCTGAAGAAGAAAAGAGATATGTAGCTATGCACCATCCATTTACAATGCCAAAGGATGAAGATTTAAGGCTAATGGAGTCTGCACCTGAAAAAGTAAGGGCAAAATCCTATGACATAGTACTAAATGGTGTGGAGCTTGGAAGTGGAAGTATAAGGATACACCAAAAAGAGGTACAAGGTAAGATGTTTTCTCTTCTTGGATTTAGCGATGAGGAAATGAGAGATAGATTTGGATTTATGCTAGATGCATTTGAATACGGAACGCCACCTCATGGAGGATTTGCATTTGGAGTTGATAGACTGGTGATGCTTCTTACTGGTTCATCATCTATAAGAGAGGTAATAGCTTTTCCAAAGATGAAAGACGGCTCATGTGCAATGCTAAGGACTCCTTCAGGCGTTAGCGAGGATCAGATTAAAGAGCTTTCACTGTTTATGGAAAAGTCAGAAGAGTCGAAAAAAGCAGGGGAAGAAAAAATAAGCACTGGAAAAATAGAAAAAATAGCAGACCTTGCAATGATAGAGCTTAGCGAAAAAGAAAAGAAGGAGCTTGGAGCTGACCTTTCAAACATCATAGATTTTGCAGATGCACTCCTTTCAGTGGATACTGAAAATGTAGAGCCTATGATGCACATACTTCCTGTAAACAACGTCCTTAGAGAGGATGAAGTACAGGAAAGCTTTGACAGAGAAGAGCTTCTAAAAAATGCAAAGACAAAGGAAAAAGGGTGCTTTTATGTACCAAAGATAATATAGGTAATTTATAAAATATACAATAAACCACTATAAATCCAAATAACTAAAAATTACGATTAGATTGAAAATAGATTATAGCAAAAACAAATTATACTACTTTCTTATAAATAAAGCACGTAGAGGTGAAAAATGGAAAAATTAGATCAGATTTTAGATATGTCCATAAAAGAGCTTAAAGACTCTATGGATAAAAAAGAAATATCAAGCGAAGATATAGCAGTAGCATATAAAGAGCAAATAGAAAAAACAGATAAAAAAATAGGGTCATATCTTTATTTAAATGAAAATATAGTTAAAGAGGCAAGGGAGATAGATAAAAAAAGGTTAAAAGGAGAAGATACAGGGATTCTTGGAGGGATTCCTGTGGGGATTAAAGACAATATGTGTACAATTGATATGCCAACAACCTGTGCATCTAAGATGATGGATGAATATATGTCTCCATTTGATGCCACTGTAGTAAAAAGATTAAAAGATGAAGGAGCTCTTTTACTAGGAAAGCTAAACCTGGATGAATTTGCTATGGGAGGCTCCACTGAAAACTCATATTTTCAAAAAACTAAAAACCCCCATGACCTTACTAGAGTTCCAGGAGGAAGCTCAGGAGGTTCTGCATCATCAGTTGCAGCTCACCAAGCTATACTTTCTCTAGGGTCAGATACAGGAGGCTCTATAAGGCAACCTGCAAGCTTTTGCGGAGTGGTGGGCATCAAACCAACTTACGGCACAGTATCAAGAAATGGACTGATAGCATTTGCATCATCCCTAGACCAAATAGGGCCTATGGGAAGGACTGTAGAGGATGTAGCTATAGGACTTGATGTGATATCAGGATATGATAGCAAGGATGCAACCTCATTCAAGTTTGAAAAACCTGATTATTTAAGTGAGATGAAAAAAGATATAAAAGGTCTTAAAATAGGACTTCCAAGAGCATTTTTCGAAGAAGGAATAAACGACGAGGTAAAGGAGGCAATACTAAAGGCTGCCAAGAACTATGAAAAAATGGGAGCTATAGTGGAGGAAGTTGAAATAGAAAATATAAAAAATGCACTTCCAGCATACTATATTATATCCTCGGCAGAAGCCTCATCCAATCTAGCTAGATTTGACTCTGTCCAGTATGGTTATAGGACAGATGAATATAGCACCCTTGAAGAACTTTATAAAAAATCAAGAAGTGAGGGATTTGGAAAAGAAGTAAAAAGAAGAATACTCCTTGGAACATATGCCCTTAGCTCAGGATACTATGATGCATACTATAAAAAAGCCCTTCAAATAAGAAGGCTTATAAAGGATTCATACGATAAGATATTTAAGACATATGATGTGATACTTTCTCCTGTGGCACCAACTACAGCCTATAAAATCGGAGAAAAAAAATCAGACCCAACAGAGGCTTATATGGGAGATATATACACAGTGCCAGTTAATATAGCAGGTCTTCCAGCACTTTCCATGAACTGTGGATTTGACTCAAACTCCCTTCCAATTGGGATGCAGCTTATAGGAAAGGCCTTTGGAGAAGACAAGATATTAAGGGCGGCATATTCCTACGAGCAGGAATATAAAGAGAAAATCATTAAGAAAGGAAGGCTAATATAATGGGAAAAACCTACGAGATGGTCATCGGCCTTGAAGTTCATGTCGAGCTTGCCACAAAGACAAAGATATTTTGCTCATGCTCCACAGAATTTGGAGCACTAGAAAACGCTCAGACTTGCCCTGTTTGTATGGGGCTTCCTGGAAGTCTTCCTGTACTTAATAAAAAAGTGGTGGACTATGCTGTGGCGGCAGGAATAGCCACAAACTGCAAGATTACAAGGTACTCTAAGCAGGACAGAAAAAACTACTTTTACCCAGACTTAGCCAAGGCATATCAGGTATCTCAATATGACCTGCCACTATGTGAAGAAGGGTTTATAGAGATTGAAACTGAAACAGGCTCTAAAAAAATCAGGATTAATAGGATACACATAGAAGAAGACGCAGGAAAACTAATCCATACGGAAAGTGGAGGCTCTTTGATAGACTATAACAGAGCTGGAGTGCCTCTGATTGAAATAGTATCAGAGCCAGACATCAGATCTGCCCAAGAAGCAAAAGAATATCTTTCAAAGCTAAGGTCAGTTTTAAAATACAGCGAAATATCTGACTGCAAAATGAATGAAGGGTCATTTAGATGCGACGTCAATCTTTCAGTAAGGGAAAAAGGGAAAGAGGAGCTTGGCACTAGGACAGAGATGAAAAACCTAAACTCCTTTTCCTTTATAGTAAAGGCAATAGAAAGTGAGTTTAAAAGACAGGTAGAGGTTATTGAATCAGGAGAAAAGGTGGTTCAAGAAACTAGAAGATGGGATGAAGGCAAGGGAAAATCCTTTAGCATGAGAACAAAAGAGGATGCCCATGACTATAGATATTTTCCAGACCCAGACCTTCCGCCAATACTAATAAGCGAAAAAATGATTCACGATATAGGAAAAAGCCTGCCAGCCCTTCCAGATGAAAGAAAGCTTTTATATATGAAGGAATATAACCTAACTAGCTATGAAGCAGATCAAATAGTTTCAGAAAAAGAGATAGCAAACTACTTTGAAGAGGCAGTAAAAGCCTATAAAAATCCTAAGCTAATTGCAAACCTTATAATGACAGACATATTTAAACTTCTTGGAAAAGAAGAGGATGAAACCATACCTTTTTCTCCAAAAAACCTAGCTATACTAGCAAAGCGAATTGATGAAGACATTATAAGCCAGTCCATGGCAAAAAAAGTGATAGAAAAAATGTTCAAATCAAACCTTTCTCCAGATGAGATCATAGAAAAAGATGACCTAAGACAGATAACAGATAAAGACCTTCTTGAAGAAATAGGGCACAGTGTAATCAAAGAAGAGGAAGAGGCTGTAAAATCTTATCTTTCAGGAAGGGAAAAAGCTCTTCAATCAATAGTTGGATCACTTATGAAAAAGACAAAGGGCAAGGCAAGTCCAAAATTAGCTCAAGATATAATCAAGGAACTTATAGAAAAGTTTTACCTAGAATAAGTTTAAGCTTTTGAAACTATTAAAAAGGAGAATGAGCTTTATGAAAAAGTTTAAAAGAATTCTTGTTGCAAACAGAGGAGAGATTGCAATTAGAATATTTAGAGCGTGTAAGGAACTTGGAATCAGATCGGTAGCCATATATTCAAATGAAGATAAGACATCCCTTTTTAGGACAAAAGCAGACGAATCATATTTGATAGGAAAAAACAAAGGACCTATAGATGCATACCTTAGCATAGATGAGATAATAGGACTTGCCCTAAAAAAAGGGGTAGATGCTATTCATCCAGGATATGGATTTCTTGCTGAAAACTCTGAGTTTGCAAGAAAATGTCAGGAAGCAGGGATAGTATTTATTGGGCCAAATTCTAAGATGATAGATAGCCTAGGAGATAAGATAACATCTAAGATAGTTTCAAAAAAAGCCAACGTTCCAACGATACCGGGAGTAGAAAAACCAATAGAAAGCGATGAAGAGGTAGTGGAATTTGCAAATCGCTTTGGATATCCTATTATGCTAAAGGCATCTGCTGGAGGTGGAGGCAGGGGCATGAGGATAGTAAGAAGTGAGGATGAGCTTGTAGAGTCCTTTAGAAGCGCTAAGAGTGAAGCGAAAAAAGCCTTTGGAATAGAAGATGTTTTCATAGAAAAATATCTAGAAAAGCCAAAGCATATTGAAGTTCAGATACTTGGAGATGCACATGGCAATATAGTTCACTTGTTTGAAAGAGACTGCTCAATTCAAAGAAGACATCAAAAGCTTATAGAGTTCACCCCTGCAATATCTATATCAGAAAGCCAAAGAAAAGCGATATGTGAAGATGCAATAAAGATTGCAAAGGCAGTAGACTATATGAACGCAGGGACTGTTGAGTTTCTCGTTGACAAAGAGGGAAATCACTATTTTATAGAGATGAACCCAAGAATACAGGTAGAGCATACTGTAACTGAGATGGTCACTGGATACGATATAGTACAAAGTCAGATACTCATAGCCCAAGGATATCCTCTTAGCTCTGATGAAATCGGAATAAAATCCCAAGAAGATATAAAGCCTAGAGGGTATGCAATACAGTGCAGAGTGACTACAGAAGATCCGTCAAACCAGTTTGCACCAGATACAGGAAGAATAGATATATATAGAACAGGCTCTGGATTTGGTATAAGACTAGATGGAGGAAACGGATTTACAGGCTCTGTTATAAGCCCTTATTATGACAGCCTTTTAGTAAAGGTTACATCTCACTCAAGAACCTTTGAGGATGCTATTAGAAAATCCATAAGGTCAATAAAGGAGCTATCTATATCAGGAGTAAAAACAAACACAGGATTTTTAATTAATGTATTAAATAGAGAAGAATTTAAAAATGGTATTTGTGACACTCATTTTATAGCAGACAATCCATCACTGTTTGATATATCTCCAAAAACTGACAAAGAGCTTAAAGTACTGAGATTTTTAGGAGAAAAGGTGGTCAATGAAACTAAGGGAATCAAAAAAGACTTTGACGTTCCTGTAATTCCAAAGCTAGATAGACCACCATTCCAAAGAGGTACAAAGCAGATTCTTGATGAGCAGGGACCAGAGGGACTAATAAAATGGATAAAGTCTCAAGACAAGCTTCTTCTTACAGATACTACAATGAGAGATGCTCATCAGTCTCTTATGGCAACTAGAGTGAGAACAAGAGATATGATAAGAATATCAAAGGCTGTGTCAGTACTTGGAGAAGACCTATTTTCCCTTGAGATGTGGGGTGGAGCTACATTTGACGTAGCCTACAGATTCTTAAATGAATCTCCTTGGGAAAGACTAGAAAAGATAAGAAAAAGAGTTCCAAACGTGCTGCTTCAGATGCTGCTAAGGGGAAGTAATGCAGTCGGATACAAAAACTATCCAGACAACGTAGTAAAGGAATTTATTAAACAGGCTTCAATATCAGGAATAGATGTATTTAGAATATTTGACTCTCTTAACTCTCTAGACGGGATGAGACTTGCCATAGATGAAGTAGTGCAGCAGGGCAAAATTGCAGAAGGGACCATATGCTACACTGGTGATATACTAGATGAAAAAAGAGATAAATATACCTTAAAGTATTATGTAGATATGGCAAAAGAACTTGAAAAAGCCGGAGCCCACATTCTTGCTATTAAAGATATGTCGGCACTACTAAAGCCCTATGCAGCTGAAAAACTAATTAAAGCATTAAAAAATGAGATATCAATTCCAATCCATCTTCATACCCACGATACCAGCGGAAATGGAGTTGCTACAGTTCTGATGGCAGCAGAAGCAGGAGTTGATATAGCTGATACAGCATTTAACAGTATGTCTGGACTTACAAGTCAGCCAGCACTCAACTCAGTTGTAGCAGCACTTGAGAACACTTCAAGAGATACTAAGATAGATTTAGAGAAGATAGAAGAAATATCAAAATACTGGGAAGCAGTAAGACCTGTTTATGGAAAATTTGAATCTGACCTTAAATCAGGAACCACTGAAGTCTATAAGTACGAGATACCAGGAGGGCAGTATTCTAACCTTAAGCCTCAGGTTGAGAGCTTTGGACTTGGTCATAGATTCAAAGAAGTAAAGGAGATGTACAAATCCGTAAACGACATGGTGGGAGATATAGTAAAGGTTACACCTTCATCCAAGATGGTGGGAGACTTTGCAATATTTATGGTGCAAAATGACCTAACCCCAGAAACTATAGTGGCTAAAGGGAAAGATCTGACATATCCAGACTCAGTTGTCACATACTTTAAAGGTATGATGGGACAACCTATGGGAGGATTTCCAGAGGATATTCAGGAGCTTGTGTTAAAGGGAGAAAAACCTATAGACGTAAGACCAGGACTTCTTTTGGAGGATGAAGACTTTGGCAAAATAATTTCTTATCTTAAGGAAAAGTATTCTATAGAGCCTACTATGAAGGATGCTCTAAGCTATGCACTTTATCCAAAGGTATTTGAAGATTATCTAAAGTATATAGGAGAGTATGGAGACCTTAGCAGGATGGGGAGCGATATATTCTTCCATGGACTTTCAGAAGGAGAAACCTGCGAAGTTGAAATCGCAGAAGGAAAAACGATAATCATAAAGCTTCTTGAGATAGGAAAGCTAGATGGGGAAGGAAACAGAGCTCTTGCATTTGAAGTAAATGGAAACAGAAGAGAGATAAAAATTCACGATAAGGATAGCGGCAAGGAAAACAATGTAGTCTTCACTAAAATGGCAGACCCAGAAAACGAAAAGGAAATAGGGGCTAGCATCCCGGGAACAGTCCTAAAAGTCTTAGTAAAAGAGGGGGATAAAGTTGAAGCTGGCCAAAGTCTTATGATAATAGAAGCTATGAAGATGGAGACAAACATAGTAGCTAAAGAAGAGTCTATAATAGAATCTATCCTAGTAAAGGAAAACCAGCAGGTAAAAACCGGAGAGCTTCTTATGAAGATGAAAGGATAATAAAAAATAGGTAATATAAAAATTAGTTAGGAAGTTATAAAAAGCATAGCCGTATGACGATACCTTTTAATCCGGACACGGAATTAGAAGGCATAATCATTAGGCTATGCTTTTTTGTAGAGAGTTATAGTGACATTAATGTAGCTTGCGTTTTTGAAATAGTATATTAGAATTAAAAGTAAATATAAAAAATATGGGATTAGTTCTAGTTTTTCCTCCAACTTATATAAAAACTGAGGAAGAATTTATAGAATTTTTTACGACTACTCTCCCAGAGAGATATGCTTAGGAAGGAGATATTTATGGAAAACCAAAATAAGGTGGTCCTTGTGACTGGAAGCGGTCAAGGAATAGGAAAAGCAGTTGCCATAGGATATGCAAAAGAAGGGTATGATGTAGTTGTAGCTGAAATTAATGAAGAGAAAGGCCTAAAAACCTTAGAAGAAATAAAAAATATATCAAATGGTATATTTGTAAATACAGACGTATCAAAAGAAGAAGATATAAAAAGTTTAATGGAAAATATAAAAGATACTTACGGCACACTAGATATAATAATAAATAACGCTGGATTATCTAGAAAAAAACCAATTTTTGAACTTGAAGTGTCTGAGTGGGATGAAATCATAAATACAAATCTAAGATCAGTATTTATTTGCTCAAAAGAAGGGGCAAAGCTTATGAAAAGTGGTGGCTCAATCGTGAATATAGCGTCGACTAGGGCAATCATGTCAGAAAGCGACTCCGAGGCATATGCAGCAACTAAAGGTGGAATACTTGCTCTAACTCACGCCCTTGCAGCTTCTTTATCAAAATACAATATTAATGTTAATGCCATAAGTCCTGGATGGATTGAAACAGAAAATTATGAAGACCTTAGAGAGATTGATCATGACCAGCATCTTTCCAAAAGAGTTGGAAAACCTGAAGATATAGCAAGAGCATGTATATACCTTACAAATCCAGAAAACAATTTTGTAAATGGAACCAATCTAGTCATAGATGGAGGTATGACCAGGAAGATGATATATGAACATTAAACCTAAAAGTAAAAAATAGGTTATTGAGAGGAAATAAAAATGATAAAAATAAGTAAATTCAAGATTATAGTTTCTTTAATAATAGTTATACTTCTGAGCATAATATTATTAATTCTAAATGGCATTTATGGAAATCCTATTTCAAAATCAATTGCAGAACAGGCAGCAGATGAATATATGGCTAATAATTATAGTGATACAGATTTTTTTATAGAAGAGATTGTATATAATTTTAAAGATGGAGATTACTATGCAAGGGTAAAATCACCTTCTAGCCAAGACAGTTACTTTGATTTTAGAATTTTAATGACTGGAGAAATTAACTACGACTCATATGAAAGTGTATTATCTGGATGGAATACTTATAGAAGAATTGACAAAAAATACAATGAAATGGTAGGTGAGATTTTTTCTTCAGAAGAATTTCCACTGAAAAGTGATATTGATTATGGGAAACTAGAATATATAGATGAAAAATATAGGACTAATCGCTTTGATGAGCCAAATTATGGACTCGATATAAGGGAGCTAGAGCTTGATAAGGAATATGATATAAAGGTACTTGGAGAAAAATATGGGCATATTATTTTTTATGCGCAAGATGATGAAATATCATATGAAAAAGCAAGTGAACTACTTTTGATTCTAAAAGAGACTTTAGATAGTGAAGATGTGCCATTTTACGCCATTGATTTTATTTTAGAAAAGCCTCGAATGGAAGATGGGTCTCCAAATAGGGAAACAGAGTCAATAGATACTTCAAATTTTTTATATAGTGATATTTATGAAGAGGGTCTTGCACTACGTTTAGAAAAAGCACATAATGATTTAAAGAAATATTACGAGGAGCAGGATTCTAAAAATAAATAAAATATTTTACTAGCCGTATAGCTAAGTTATGGAGCTTGGGAATCTTGTTTTGAAAATAAATATATAATTTAGAGGAGGGTTTTTATATGATGCAGTTTATTGTTACAGGTTATGATGCCAAGGATGAAAAGGCACTTGAGAGAAGACTTGCAGCTAGGGAAAAACATATGGTACTTGTTCAGGAGATGAAAGAAAAGGGAAATGACCTTTATGCAGCGGCTATACTTAATGAAGAAGGAAATATGGCAGGGTCTGTTATGATAGTGCAGTTTGAGTCAAGGGAAGAGCTTGATAAATGGCTTGAAATAGAGCCTTATGTAGTTGAAAAGGTATGGGAAAAGATTGAGGTAACGCCATGCAAAGTACCTCCTATATTTTTGACCTAAGATTATTTTTTTCCTAATTGGGTATCACTAAAAATGTGGTAATTTTTAACATATAGAAGCTTTAGGTAGATTTTTTTCTTTATGTTATTTAGTTATATTAATGATGATGAGGTGATACCGTGGAAAAGGGAAAAATACTAATACTTGTAGAAAAGGAATTTGAAGATCTAGAATTTTGGTATCCAGCTCTAAGAGTTCAAGAAGCAGGGTACAGCCTTGATATAGCAGGAACAGAAAAAGATAAGGAATATATTGGAAAGTATGGAGTTCCAGCAAAAAGCGATATATCTTTTGAAGAAATGAATCCAGATGATTATGTAGGACTTCTGATTCCTGGAGGATGGGCACCAGATAGAATTAGAAGGTCAGATGAAGTTTTGAATTTAGTTAGAAAAATGAACGACCAGAAAAAGCCTATAGGACAGATTTGTCACGCAGGGTGGGTGCTTGTATCTGCTGATATTGTAAAAGGCAAGAATGTCACTAGTACACCTGCAATAAAAGATGATTTGAAGCATGCAGGAGCAAACTGGAGTGACGAAGAGGTAGTAGTTGATGGAAATCTCGTATCAAGCAGAAAACCAGGAGACCTTCCAAGATATATGGAAGAGTTCCTAAAGCTACTTGAAAAATAAAATATATTATGTAGAGAAAAGCATCATAAATAAGAGCCACCCATTTGAGTAATCAAAGATTGCTAATTTGGTATGGGAATCTTGCTTTATTCACAATAAAAAGCCCTGAATATAGTTTTCGGGGCTTTTAGTCTAATTAATATGTTAAAGTAAGGATAAATTTGGACAAAGCTCTATAAAAGTGGGGGAATCGTATGGATAATATAAAATTTGCAGAGTCTTCGGTAATCATTGGAAAGATAAGATGTGGGGAGAATGTATATATATCACAAGGGGCAGTGCTAAGGTCAAAGGATGATTCTATATCTATTGGAAATTCATCTATGGTGCTAGAAAATAGCGTGATAATAGGTACAAAGGATAATCCTGTAAAAGTGGGGAGCAAAACCGTATTTGGCCATAAATGCGTAATAATAGGGGCTGAAATAGGAAACCTCTGTGAGATAGGAAATGGTGTAACTATGCTTCCTGGCTCTAAGATAGGAAATATGTGTATATTTGGAGAGGGAACTATAATACCAAAAGGCACTGTCATTCCTGATGAATCTGTGGTAGTTGGAAGACCAGCAAAGGTGATTAGAAAACTCACTGAAGATGATAAAAACATGATAAAGAGGATGAGGGGAAACGACATATCTTTAAAGGAATTTAAGGAGAATATATTTGAAAAAGAGGGGGAAGTAAATATGGGAACATTACATAGATTTAAAGATAAGTATCCATCTATTGCAGATTCTGCTTTCATACATCAAAGTGCTGAGCTAACAGGAGATGTGATTGTAGGAGAAAACTCAAAGATAGGCTCTGGAGTAAAGATAATAGGAGACTCTCATGGTCCTGTAAGAATAGGAAAAAACGTAAATATACTTGAAAATACTGTACTTCACCTTCTTCCTGACAATCAGCTTATTATTGAAGATAATGTAAGCATAGGTCCATCATGTATAGTACATGGGACTGTAGTTGGTGAAAATACTGTCATAGAGGCAGGGTCCATAATATGTGATTATAGCAAACTTGGAAAAAATACTTTAGTAAAATCAGGAAGCCTTGTAAAGCAAAGAAGTGAATTTGGAGAAAATGAAATACTTGAAGGGTTTCCAGCAAAATCAATTGGAAAAAATGAAAGCAAAATGGAAAAGCCAGATTGGATATTATAACTAAAAATTTAATCTCTAAAATATTAATAAAAAAATATAAAAGTATATCATAGATCCTATAAGAACAAATTTAAGATAATACAAATCCTAGACTATGAAGCATCAACCTTATGGAGATGAATTCAGTCTAGGATTTTTTAATTAACATATTTTAAACAAGGGATTTACGCTTGACTGATCAACCTTGAATTAATAGAGTAATTGCTTATTTTACAGCAATAAGTGCCATTTCTCTAATAACCTTACATGCCACTGCAGTAGACATACCGCTTTGGTCATAATGAGGAGAAAGCTCGACAGCATCCATTCCTACTATGTTGTTTAGGTTATTAAATAACTTAAATGCTTCTATTAAATCCTTAAAGCTAATCCCGCCAGGCTCTATAGTTCCTGTACCAGGAAATGCAGAAGGGTCAAGTACATCAAGATCTATAGTGATATATACAGGCTTGTCCTTAAGCTTTTCTACAATTTCATTTAATCCATCTAGATTAAATGGATTCATAGAAACATGGTCCTTTGCCCAGTGAAACTCTTCTTTAGTTCCAGATCTTATTCCAAACTGGTAGATTTTGCCGTCGCCAAGAAAATCATGACATCTTCTAAGAACAGTGGCATGGGAAAGCTTTTGGCCCATATAGTCTTCCCTAAGATCCGCATGAGCATCAAGATGAATGATATGAAGGTCAGGATATTTCTTATATACGCTTTTTACAGAGCCCAGGGTTACAAGATGCTCTCCGCCAATCATAAATGGAATCTTAGAAGAGCTTACAATCTCATCTGCAGCCTCTTCAATCATATCTATGACTTTTTCAGGATTTCCAAATGGAAAGTCAAGATCTCCCATATCAAACATCTTATAGTCCTCCATATCCTTATCAAGATATGGACTATAGGTTTCAAGTCCGAAAGAGTCATTTCTCATTATGTTTGGTGCAAATCTTGTTCCAGGTCTAAAAGAAGTAGTTCCGTCAAAAGGAGCCCCAAATAGAACAATTTGAGACTCTTCAAATTCATTGTCAAAACCGATGAAGTTAAATATATTTTTATTCATTATCAAGCATCTCCTGTACATAAGTAGGAAGGGAAAATGATCCTACGTGTATCTGAGGGTTGTAGTATTTCGTTTTGATTCCAAGTGATGTCCACTTTTCAAAATCTGCATCCTTTATAGGGTCAAGCTTCTTTGACGCAAAGCCAAACAGCCAGTGCCCAGAAGGATATGTAGGCATATGGAACTGATATACTTTTGATATAGGAAATATATTTTTAATCTTGCTATGAGCTCTCTTCATTTCATGGGAGAACTGGTCATAGTAAGGGCTTTCGCTTTGATTTACAAGTATTCCATCTTCTGAAAGTATGTTGTAGCAGTTTGTATAAAACTCATTTGTAAAAAGTCCCTCTCCAGGTCCTATTGGGTCTGTTGAGTCCACAAGAATAAGGTCATACTTGTGCTTTGCATTTTTTACAAACTCTATTCCATCTTCAAAGTAGAGATTAACTCTTGGATCTGAAAGCTTTGAAGAAGTAATAGGAAGGTATTCAATAGAGACATCTACAACAAGCTTGTCTATTTCAACCATATCTATTTTTTCTATGAAAGGGTATCTAGTCAGCTCTCTTACAGTGCCGCCGTCTCCTCCACCTATTACAAGAACATTTTTTACATTTGGATTTGTAGCCATAGCCACATGAGTAATCATATCATGATATATAAACTCATCTTTTTCAGTAACCATCATAAGTCCATCAAGGGTAAGGAATTTTCCAAACTCTTCACTTTCAAATACGTCTACATCTTGAAAATCACTTTTTCCAGTATATAGATGCTCTTTTACCTTGATAGAAAGTCTTACATTATCTGTTTGCTCTTCTGTGTACCAAAGTTCCATGACTATACCTCCTTATGATGCTATTTCATCGTCTGTTTGAGGCTTGAAATGGATATCTCCAAGATCTTCTTTTGCAAATGTTTTTATTTTATCAACTGGTCCTCTAGGCACTTCGCTAGTTTCCCACTTTTCTGCTTTTAAAGTTTCGCTAAGGTATTCAAAACCAATCCATGGATTAACAGTGTCGCCACAAGTAAAGAGATCAACCGCTGCATATCCGAATTCTGGCCATGTGTGTATAGTAAGGTGAGATTCCTGTATTATTACAGCTCCACTTACTCCCCATGGGTTAAATGTATGGAATGCACTTTGAACAATAGTAGCCTTTGATTTTATAGCTGCTTCGTTCATAAGCTTCTCTATTAATGAATGATCCTTTAACACCTCTTTATCACAGTTATAAAATTCAACAAGTATGTGTCTTCCTAGTTGTTCAATTTTCACGCGTATCACTCCTTTTCTATATAAGAATTATTAGTTTATAGTACAGATATTTGCAGCATAACACTTACGTTAATCTGTTTTATGTTATGAATCTGAGGACTGGTGGTTTCCTTCAGATAAACATATTTATTAATTAATATGGGTTTCCTATGAAGAAACCTGAGGTTTACCCCTACTGTGGTTTCTTATTGGTAAACTTTTTATTTATCAATACTAAACAAAGATACAACATTTTTGTTCTTCTGTCAACACATAAAATAAAATATTTTTAATATTTTTTTATAGCAAAAACAAAAACTTCAAAATGGTGTATAGGTTGTCAAATCTAGGTTTAGAAAGAGATGAGAAGAAGAGTTAGAATAGAAGGATTTAAGCGAGATTATAAAAACATAAAAATATATTTAATTAAGGGAACTAGGAAGATATGAATTTTCAAAACTGGAGACAAAATTAGAAAAATTATAATTCAAGATGTTTTAAGCAAAAATTCTGTCCATAGATATGATAAATCTTTGGAATTTTTTAGCAAAGTATTAGTTTATTCACAACAAAAAAGCTATAAAGAGATTTCTCTTTATAGCTTTTGTTTATATAGCAATAGATCTTACATTATTGTGCTTTAATACTTTAATATATTCTCCCGATGGGTCATGATTGTCTGTAAGGACACTCTTTTGAGTTTTAAGGACTTCTATATAGTCGATTATACTCTTTGTTATTCTTTCCCCTGGACTAAGTATTGGTATTCCAGGAGGGTAAGCCATTATATATTCTCCGCTGATTTCTCCTACAGAGTCAGTAAGAGGGAGTATTTTCTTTTCCATATAAAACGCATCTCTTGGGATTATTACAACTTCTGGATTTTCAAGAGCTAGTAAATCACACTTAAACTCTTCTTTTTTATATTTCAGGCTTATGTCTTTAAGGGCATCTACAAGTGCTTCTATAGCATCTTTAGAATCTCCAAGGCTCACAATTCCAAGTACGTTGTATATATCTCCTAGTTCCATTTGTATATTATATTCATCTCTTAGGATGTCATAAGCTTGAAAACCTGTAAGTCCAAGTTTTGATACGTTAATTCCAAGCTTAGTTTCATCAAAGGAAAAGACACCTTCTTTATCTACAAGCTCTGTGGAAAATGCATACATTCCATCTATAGCATTAATTTCTTTTCTAGCCCATCTTACAAGCTCCAGCTTTTCACAGAGGATTTCTCTTCCTCTTGTTGCAAGGATTTTTCTAGCTCCATCAAGGCTTGCCATAAGCAGGTATGATGCGCTAGTGCTTGTAGTTAGGTTGATGATAGTCTTTACTCTGTTTTTATCTATTATTCCTTCTTTAAGAAGCAGGCCTGAGCTTTGGGTAAGTGAACCGCCTGTTTTATGAAGGCTCACAGCAGACATATCTGCTCCAGCTTCCATAGCAGACATAGGAAGCTCTTCATGAAAATGAAGGTGTGCTCCATGTGCCTCATCCACAAGGACTGCCATATCGTTTTTATGACAAAGCTCTACTATAGCCTTAAGGTTAGAACTTGCCCCGTAATAAGTAGGGTTTATTAAAAAAACAGCCTTTGCCTCAGGGTTTATAGCTATAGCTTCTCTGATTTTATCTAGTGTTACTCCCATTGCTATTCCTAGATTTTCATCCATTTCAGGCTGCACGTATACAGGAGTTATCCCTCCTAATATAAGGGCATTAATAGCTGACTTATGGGCATTTCTTGGGAGAATCACCTTATCTCCAGCCTGACAAGCGCTCATTATCATAGCCTGAACTCCAGACGAAGTTCCATTTGTAAGGAAAAAAGCATGGTCTGCACCATAAGCATCTGCAAGAAGGTCTTGAGCTTCTTTGATTACACTTACGGGATTACCTATATTGTCTAGGCATTTCATTGAATTTACGTCAATCCGCATGACTCTTTCACCGAAGAAGTCCACCAACTCCTTGGTTCCCTTGCCATGCTTGTGGCCAGGTACGTCAAATGGGATGACGTCTTTCTCATCGTACTCCTTTATGGCATCCATAAGAGGAAGTAGATCGTGGTTTTTTTTCATTCGTATCACTCCTTATAATAAAGATAAAAAGTAATACTGCAAAAATGTACTATGAATAGAATTTTACCAAAAAATTTAAAGAAGTAAATACCCAAAAATGATATAGTAGAAAAAAAGACTATACTAAGGGGTGGCAAAATAATGAAAAACACAGATTATCCAATGCTTGAAGTGGACTTGAAAAAAATATTTCACAATGGAAAAAAAGTTATGCATATGTGCGAAGAAAACTCCATAGAGATATGTGCAGTTGTAAAAGGAAGTGATTCCTCATCCAAAGTTGCAAATACATTAACTAAGGCAGGCTGCAAATCAATAGGAGATTCTAGAATAGAAAAAATCGCTAAGATGAAGGAAGAGGGCGTAACTGCTCAGATGCTTCTTCTAAGACTTCCTATGCTTTGTGAGATTGAGGAAGTAGTTAGATATGCAGATATAAGCCTTAACTCAGAGATGGATACACTTTTAGCTCTTAATAAAGAATCAATAAAACAAAATAAAATACATAAGGTGATTCTTATGATGGACCTTGGAGATTTGAGAGAAGGTTTTTTTAGTAAAGAAGAGATATTAAAGACAGCTTTAGAAGTAGAAAAAAATATGGCTGGACTTCATCTATATGGAGTAGGAACTAACCTTGGATGCTATGGTTCTATAAGGCCTTCAAAGGTCAATCTAACTGAGCTTGTAGAAATTTCAAAAGAAATTGAAGTACTTATTGATAGAAAGCTTGAAGTAATATCAGGAGGAGCTACATCATCCCTTCCTCTTATAATGGATAATGAGATGCCAAAAGGTATAAATCACCTTAGAGTAGGAGAGGGGATACTTCTTTCAAGGGATCTTAAAGATGTGTGGGGATATGAAATGAAGGGATTTGAAAATACTAATTTTACCCTAAAGGCTCAGGTTATTGAAATAAAGGAAAAGCCTTCATATCCTATAGGAGAGATATTTATAGATGCCTTTGGAAATAGACCCCAGTATCAGGATAGGGGAATGAGAAAAAGAGCTCTACTAGCTATCGGTAAAAAGGATATAGGTCATCACGATAGTTTAATTCCTAAAGATGAAGGTGTTACAATAGAAGGTAGCAGTAGCGACCATCTTATAGTTGATATTACAGATTCTATAAAGGATATAAACATTGGAGATATAATGGAGTTTGATATGTATTATCAGGCTATGCTTTATCTTGCAAGCTCATCTTCTGTGAAAAAAGTATATATAGACCTCTAAAAATACTGAAAAATAGTTATATACTCAAAACAAAAGAGACGCATCAGCGTCTCTTTATATATAAAATTTCATATCCAGTTTAAAAGAGTTAACAAATTATTTTAAAAAAACTTTCTTTTTAAAAATCAAGTTTCTGAAAAACTATTTCTGTTATTTACTTTGGTGGAATCATAGCCTTCCTCCCGAAAAAACTAAATGAAATTGCTTAAAAATGTAATTAACAATTGGTATGTCTTTCAATATTATATCGGTGGAATCATCTCGCTCACTCCTTGAGTCACTTTGAAAAATTTCCATTTAATCCTGAGAATTTCTCTTAAGATTTTGGTGGAATCAGCTCCTTTTTTTGAAGTTATAGTATATATACCACCCATATTTAAGCTTAAACAAAATATTAATTTAAGATGTAAATTTTTTATACTATTTAAATTATAGTATTTCTATAATATATAATTAATAGCCTAGATAATTGGGTATGATGAGGATAGCAATAATTGATTGGGGGATTAAAAAATGGAGAAAAAAAAGCCAATAGAAATATCGAATATAAAAAAAATAACTATAATTATATCTGTGATGGCATTAATTGCAATACTTACTTCATTTAGTAAAATTTTAGGATTTATGGCAGATTATTTGTGGTTTAAAGAGGTGGGTTATACTTCAACATTTTTGAAACAGGTGTTTGCCAAGCTCTATATAGGAGTGCCATTTTTTATTGCGTTTACTGGGTTTATCTACTTTTATTTTTACAGAATAAAAACAAATTACTACAAGCATATGAATATACTTACAACAAAGCAGGATGAAAAGCCTGTGAATAGAATAATAGGAATCATTGCAGCGATTCTTGGAGTGTTTTTTTCTTTTAGCATTTCATCATCCTTTTGGATGCAGATTCTTAGATTTTTAAACTCTACAAGATTCGGAGAGACAGACCCTATATTTTTAAAAGATATTTCCTTTTATGTCTTTACCCTTCCAATAGTAAGGGAAGTATTTAATTTTATGCTTGGTTTTGTAGTCTTTTTGATGATAATAACATTTGTGCTTTATATAGTGCTTATATCTATAAGACAGCCAGCGGATACAGGGGATGACCTTGGAGGAAAAATTAGGACACTTAGGACTAAAAACAGCTTTGAGGTAATTCAAAAAAGAGCTATGGACTTGGCCCTTGGCCAGATTATGGTAATAGGAGTCATATTTTTTCTTATAGTTTCTTTAAGAAGCTATATAGCTGCATTTGGACTTCTTTACTCTCCTACAGGAGCGACATATGGAGCTGGATACACAGATATTAATGTAACTCTTTGGATATATAGAATTCAGATATTTGTATCTCTTTTTTCAGCAGGACTATTAGTCTACTCAAGATATAGCGGCAATATAAAGGTTTCTGCTCTTGGTCCTATAGCTCTCGCAGGAGTCTATATCATAGGTTTTGGAGTCCAGACATTCGTTCAAAATATTATAGTGTCTCCAAATGAACTTGCAAGGGAAAGAGAATATATAGCTCATACCATTGAATATACTAAAAAGGCATACGGACTCGATGATATAAATGTGGTTCCTTTTGAAGCTACACAAGATCTTACATTTGAAGATATTGAAAATAATATGGAAACTATAACCAATATAAGCTTAAACGACTATAGGCCTACAAGAGAAGCTTTTAACCAGCTTCAAGGACTTAGAGGTTATTATAATTTTAATGATGTTGATATAGATAGATATACACTAAATGGCAGTCTTACCCAGGTCTTTCTTTCTGTAAGAGAGCTTGACAAGGAGGCCCTTGATGAAAGCGCAAAGACTTGGGTTAATAAGCATCTTAAATTTACCCATGGATATGGCGTTACAGTAGCTCCAGTTAATCAGCTTACAGCATCTGGACAGCCACTTATGGTGGTTAGAAATGCTCCTCCGATTTCAGACTTTGAAGAACTTAGAGTCACTAGACCACAGATATATTTTGGAGAGCTTACAAATGACTATGTAATCGTAAATACAGATGAACAGGAATTTGATTACCCAATGGGAGATACACTTCAGACGACATCATATGAAGGAAGTGCAGGAATAAGGCTTTCGTTTTTCAATAAACTTCTTTATTCTATAAGGGAGCAAAGTCTTAATATGCTTGTTTCTGGAAGCTTAAATGATGAAAGTCGAATAATTTTAAACAGAAACATAATGGAAAGAACAAGAAAAATAGCACCGTTCTTGCTTTATGATGAAGACCCTTATGCAGTGATTTCAGAGGGAAGGATATTTTATATAATAGATGGTTATACAAGTACAGGATTTTATCCATACTCGGAGCCTTATGCGAATACTAATATCAATTATATAAGAAACTCTTTTAAGGTTATAGTAGATGCCTATAATGGGGATGTAGATTATTATATAATAGATAGTGAAGATCCTTTAGTTCAGACCTATGATAAGATATTCCCTAACCTTTTTAAAACCGTGGAAGAGATGCCAGAGCAGTTTAGAGCTCATTTAAGATATCCTCAAAACATATTTGATATTCAGGCTCAGATGTATGGAACTTATCATATAGATCAGCCTGAGCTCTACTATAATAGAGAAGATAGATGGCAAGTAGCAAGGCAAAATTATGGAGGAGAAATACAAGAGATGGAGTCCCTTTACTTTACGTTTAAGCTTCCATCTGAAGAGGAGCCAGAGTTTGTGCTTAGCATACCTTACACACCTCTAGACAGACAAAATATGATAGCATTTTTGATTGCAAGAAATGATGGGGAGGACTATGGAAAGCTAAGGCTTTATGAGTTCCCTAAAAATAAAACTATAATAGGACCTGAGCAAATAGAGGCTAGAATTAGCAATAACGATGTAATATCAAGAGATTTAGCACTTTGGGATTCAAGAGGTTCTCAGGTAATAAGAGGGCACCTCCTTACTATTCCTATAGAAGATTCAATCCTTTATATAGAGCCTCTATATATTAGAGCAGGCTCTGAAAATGCTATACCTGAGGTAAGAAGGATTATAGGAGTTTATGGTGACAGAGTAGTGATGGATGACAACCTAGAAAAGGTCATAGAGCGTCTATTTGATAGAAGTCTTCCAGTAACTGGAGATTTAGAAGTTGATGATATACCTGTAGATGACCCTTCAGCTGAGGTTCCTATACTTGATTCAGACTATCAAGAGCTTATTATGAGGGCAAACACCCTTTATGAAGAAGCACAAGAGGCTCTTAGAAGTGGTGAGCTTGGGGAGTACCAAAGAAAGGTAAATGAGATAGGTGAGATTCTTAGAAGGATACAAAACTAAAGTATTTTAAATCAAAAAATTCAAAAAGAAAGGATGTTATTTCATTGAATGAATCTACCCTTGAAGTAGTGACAGAGGAAATTGCAAACACAGTAAATTATGGCTTTGATTTTATGGATGCATTAAAAGCCATGTTAATAGCATATGGAGGAAATATAATAATAGGACTTTTAATACTTGTTATAGGAATCTATATAGCTAAAAAAGGAAGAAATATCTCAAAAAGACTTATGAAAAGGTCAAATGTAGACCCATCAGCAGTTGGGTTCATATCCCAGATACTTTATTTTATTATAATAATAATGGTTGTTATTGCAGCTCTTGGTAGAGTAGGAGTTCCTACAAACTCATTTGTTGCAGCAATTGGTGCTCTTGGGCTTGCTGTAGGTCTTTCCCTTCAAAATAATCTTTCAAATTTTGCATCAGGGATACTGATTCTTATATTTAAGCCATTTAAGGTAGGAGATTTTATAGAAGCTGCTGGCGTATCTGGGACTGTAGATGAAATCCTTATTATGAATACCGTTCTTTACGCTTTAGACAATAGAAAAATAATAGTACCCAACTCTAAACTGACATCTGAAAATGTATCGAATTTTTCAGCAGCGGAAAATAGGAAGATGCCTTTGACATTAGATATATCTTATGAATCTGATTATAAAAAAGCCATTGAGATTATAAAGGCTATTTTCAAAGAGGAGATAGATATATTTGATGATCCAGAGCCAGTAGTAGTGCTTAGAGAGTTTGCTGACAACTCGATGAGGATTTTTGCACTTCCTTGGGTAAAAAATCAAAATTTTTGGGCTGTGCATGGTAGAGTAATGCAAAGGATTAAAGATGAATTTGATGCAAATAATATAGAGATACCTTATCCTCAAACCGTAATTCACGTAAAAGGTGAAAATCAGGTTATTCATAAGCGTTAAGAAGCATAAATTGTTCTTTATAGAATTTACAGTTTAGTTATCAAATATAATCCTCTTTTTACCATTTAACAAAAAGATTACTTAATATAAAAAAAGGTCTCATATTTTTAAAATGAGACCTTTTTTATATTTTATGCAGTTGTCTTTTGTTGTGAAGGAGCTGGAGCTTCTTTTTTCAATAAAAACGCACTGTATTGAGCTAATACATAAAGCACCATGATTACTGCTAATGCTTCAAGGAAAGATGCAGCTCCCTTGAGTATAGGAGAAGGGGAACCTATGCTTGCGAAAAATCCACTTGTTCCTTTGATAGCTATTGCACTAATTACAAATGGAAATGTGAAAGCTGAAAAACTAGGATAAAACTTCAGTCTAAGGAGCTTTGGCATTTGAGAAAGTGCTATAAGTATAGTAATGCTAGCAACTGCTACAAGAATATAAACCATAAAAATATTTTTTTCTGGGAAAGAGTTCATATATCCAGCAAGACAAAGGCTTCCTGGAGCAGCAAAGATTGCAAGTGTAGGAAGAGCCATCTCAGGAATCTCTTTTACTACAAAGGCGCGATAAGTTACAATTGGAAGAATAACCATATATGGCAAAAATCCTACCCAGAAAAGAATCTGCCCAATACTTTGCATTTGATGGACTGGAGCTGCCACACTTGCAGCTACAATCCCCGCATATACTATAAAATATGTAGGAAATACCTTTTTAATATTAAACTTTAATATATGTGTTTTTGTAAAGACTGCAATAAGGGAAAGATGAAGAACTATTCCTATAATCCAAAACCCTAATGCAAGTGGAGAAGAATATGGCTTTATGTATGTAGATAAAATCATCATAGACATAGGAAATGTAGCCATTACACCACCTACTACAGGGTTATCAAGCCCCTCCTTAATACATGCAGGATATTTTATAAACTTTGCAACAAGCATTAAAAAGATTATAAAAGAAACTGCCCCAAACATAGACCTAATTAAAGGACTGTATCCTCCAAGTAAATTTCCAAGAGCTGCAAGACCAAGCATAAGCCCTGAAACTGGAAGTGGAAGCTTTTGAAGTATTTTATTCATGTTTACCCTCCTAAAGTTCATTAATACTAAATTAATTTTTTCGAAATATAAAACTAGAAACTTTTTTAATATAAAAAATAATTTCGTTTACATTTTAACATGAAAAACCCTTATATTATATGAAACTCAGTGTTTTCAACTATTTAAATATTTAATAATTATTATAAAAAAAATCAATAACAGGAAAAATTTGTTATTTTATTTTCATTTTTTGTTTTTGTAGAAATTGAGTATAGGTCTTTTTAATTAGAAAATTATATTGAAATCATTACAAATTCGCTAAATTTATAGTATAATGTATAAAGCAGTTGTTAAACTGCTGGCAAATTGGGTAAATGAGAATCAAGGGATTAGACCCAAAATAAAAATTCAGGAGGTTCAATCATGGCAGGAAAATCATTAAAAGGAACAAAGACTTTAGGAAACCTTATCAAGGCTTTTGCTGGAGAGTCTCAAGCTAGAGGTAGATACAACATGTTTGCCGAGGTAGCTGAAAAAGAAGGATTCATGAGAATAGCAGAGGTTTTTAACGAAACTGCTGACAACGAGCGTATACACGCAAAGATATTCTATGATCATGCAGTAGCTGGCTTAGAGGGAGAAGAGTTTCCAGTAGCGCTTCATGTAGATGCTGACTATCCTGTAGTTATGGGAAATACATATACTAATCTAGTAGCAGCAGCTATGGGAGAAAACGAAGAGTGGACTGAGCTTTATCCAGAATTTGCAAAGATAGCTGATGAAGAAGGATTCCCAAAAGTAGCAGCTTCATTTAGAATGATAGTTGATATAGAAAAAGATCATGAAGAGAGATATCGTACACTTGCAGAGCATGTAAAAGCTGAAACAGTATTCAAAAGAGAAGAAAAAGACCTTTGGAAATGTATGTGCTGTGGATATATATTTGATGGTTCAGCAGCTCCAAGCATATGCCCAGTCTGTAAGCAGCCTCAGGCTTTCTTCAAACTTCACTGTGAAAAGTTCTAATATTTTAATAAAATAATTGAACAAAATCTTCTTTGGTGCTATAATCTTTAATAATAATTTAAAATTAAGCTATGAAGAAAAGTAGTAAAAAGCAGATATAATTCAGAGAATAGGCGGTTGGTGAGAGCCTATATATATCACTTTTGAATCCGTTTCTGAGCTCTGCATCTGAAGATAGTAGGATGCGGCGTAACCTTTTCGTTAAAGGTTCAAGTGGTCTTTATTAGACAATTTGGGTGGTACCGCGGAAGCTAGCTTTCGTCCCTTTACTGGGACGGAAGCTTTTTTGATTTTAGTAAAAAGTTGGTATTTGAGTGTGTATTTTAAAGTATTTTTAGTAGATAATCAGGTGTCAATTTTTGAAGAAGATAAAGGAGGATTTATCATGCTGGATATTAAAAGGATTAAAAGAGACCTAGAAGAAATCAAGCCCCTAATGGCTAAAAGAGGAGAAAAGGACTTTAGCTTAGAAGAGGTAATAGACCTTGATGACAAGAGAATAGAACTCCTTAAGGAGGTTGAGGTACTTAAAAATGAGCAAAATGTAGACTCAAAGCTGATACCTCAGTACAAAAAAGAAGGAAAAGACACAGCAGAGCTAATGACAAGACTTAAAGAGCTTTCAGATAAAATAAAAGAGCTTGATGATCAGGTGAAGGTTGTTGAAGAAGACCTGTTCCAAAAGCTTCTTAGAATACCAAACGTTCCAAATCCAAAGGTTCCGACTGGAGATACAGATGATGACAATGAAGAGGTTCGAAAATGGGGAGAGCCAACTGTATTTGACTTTGAGCCTAAAGCTCACTGGGATATAGGTACTGACCTTGGAATACTTGATTTTGA
Organism: Acetoanaerobium pronyense; assembly: GCF_017874355.1. Classification (GTDB taxonomy): domain Bacteria; phylum Bacillota; class Clostridia; order Peptostreptococcales; family Filifactoraceae; genus Acetoanaerobium; species Acetoanaerobium pronyense. The sequence continues at coordinate 53,252 of NZ_JAGGLI010000011.1, read as the reverse complement.
GGCAGCAGGAAAGATTACAGGCTCTAGGTTCACTCTTTACAAAGACCTTGGAGCTAGACTAGAGAGATCTCTTATAAACTTCTTCCTTGATACTCATACTAGGGATCATGGATATACAGAAGTGCTTCCTCCATTTATAGCTAATAGAACTAGCTTTGTAGGTACAGGGCAGCTTCCAAAATTTGAGGAAGATATGTTCAAGCTAGAAGGGTATGACTACTTCCTAGTTCCAACGGCAGAGGTACCTGTTACAAACATCCACCAAAATGAAATACTATCAGGAGATGACCTTACTATAAACTACTGTGCATACACCCCATGCTTTAGAGCAGAGGCTGGTTCTGCAGGTAGAGACACAAGAGGATTAATAAGACAGCATCAGTTTAACAAAGTAGAGCTTGTAAAATTCACAAAACCAGAAGATTCTTATGATGAGCTTGAAAAACTAACTGCAAATGCAGAGAAGGTTTTACAGATGCTAGGTGTACCATATAGAGTGGTAAGAATATGCTCTGGAGACTTAGGGTTCACGGCTGCATACAAATATGACCTTGAGGTATGGATGCCAAGCTATAATAGATATGTGGAGATTTCTTCATGTTCAAACTTTGAAGATTTCCAAGCTAGAAGAGCAAATGTAAGATTCAAAAGAGATAAAGCTTCTAAGCCTGAGTTTGTTCATACATTAAACGGCTCAGGAGTTGCAATAGGAAGGGCTCTTGCAGCTATCCTTGAAAACTTCCAGCAAAAAGATGGAAGTGTAGTAATCCCAGAGGTACTAAGAACTTATATGGGAGCAGATATTATAACTAAAAAATAAAGCCTTGTATTAAAAGTTAAGGCTCCATAGAAATATGATAAGACTCTCATTTATGGGGGTCTTTTCTCTTTGTTTCGTTTTTAAAAAAAAGGGAAACAATAATTAGAAGAGATTAATTGAAAATCATAGATATAGAATAATTATAAAAATACTGATTCATTAGAGGAGGAAATCTAAGTGAGTGTTAATGGAGTTATGATGCAGTATTTTGAATGGTATATAAAGCCTGATTCAAATCACTGGAAAAGACTTAAAGAGGATGCAAGGCATCTAAAGGAACTAGGCATTACATCGGTTTGGATACCCCCTTGCTATAAAGGCACTAGCAAAGATGATCCAGGATATGGAGTATATGACATGTATGACCTTGGAGAATTTGACCAAAAAGGGGATATTCCTACTAAATATGGTACAAAAGAGGAGCTTTTAGAGGCTATAAATGAGCTGAAAAATCAAGGAATACGGGTATATGCTGATGTTGTACTGAATCATAAAGCAGGAGCAGATGAGACTCAAAAGTTTATGGCAGTTGAAGTTGACCCTGAAAACAGAGAGGAAAGTATAAGTGATCCCCATGAAATAGAAGGATGGACAAAATTCAATTTTGATGCAAGGGAAGGAAAATATTCTGACTTTAAGTGGTCATGGGAGCATTTTAACGGCACAGATTACAATAATGAAAATGAAAAAACTGCAATATATTTGATTCAAGGAGAGGGAAAAAGTTGGGGAGATGGAGTAGATAAGGAGTTTGGAAACTATGACTATCTTATGTTTTCAAATATTGACTATAAACATCCCGATGTCCAAAAAGAGACAAAAAACTGGATAAGCTGGTTCATTAAGGAAACAAATATTGATGGGATAAGGCTAGATGCCATAAAACATATAAATGACTGGTTTATTAAAGAACTACTAGAGCACATAACTGCAGAATTTGGTGAGGATTTTTATAGAGTGGGAGAATACTGGGAAGGAAGAAAAGATATAATTGATAAATATTTAGAAGAGGTAGACTATAAGCTTGATTTATTTGATGTGCCTCTTCACTACAAGCTCTTTGAGGCTTCAAAAAGTGGAAAAGAGTTTGATATGAGAAAAATATTTGAAGGCACTTTAGTAAAAGACCATCCAGCCCTTGCAGTAACCTTCGTAGATAATCATGATTCTCAGACAGGGCAGTCCTTAGAATCCTTTATAGAGCCTTGGTTCAAATCTATAGCATATAGTCTAATTCTTCTTAGAAAAGACGGATATCCTTGTGTATTTTACGGTGATTACTATGGCTCAGATTCAGAGCATCCTATAGATTCAATAAAAGAAGCATTAGACAAGCTAATAGCTCTAAGGATAAATCATTCATATGGAGATCAGGATGATTATTTTGACCACGAAAATGTAATCGGATGGGTAAGAAAAGGAAATGAAGAACATCCAAAAGGGCTTGCTGTAATCATATCTACTGGAGATGAAGCAGAAAAATCAATGAACGTTGGAGATATTCATAAAGGGGAAATCTGGATAGATGCCTTTGGAGATATAAAAGAGGAGATAGAGATAGATGAACAGGGAAGTGGAGTATTTAAAGTAGGAGCAGGCTCGGTTTCTGTCTATGTAAAAAAATAATTAGCTTATCAAGGAAGACAAAAAGGTGGAACTTGGTTCCACCTTTTTTATTCTAGTCCAGTATTTTCTCAAAGGATATACTGTCATTCCATTTTCCTGATCAAAAATCAAATCTTTAGTTATTTGCTCAAAATTCCTAAAATCATAGTAGCTTTCATCTCTGGGAAAGCCTATTTGAGCAAAATAATTTCTATTTTCAACTTCAAATTCAAAAAGCTCCTCTTTTACTGACTCATCAAGTAGATGTATAGTAATATCCATAATATATCACCCTTTTGTTATAATTTTCTATAAATAAAGTATTCTATATACTAAGTTAAAGTCCTCTAAACTTTGTTGTGATTGAGAAGTAAAGCTATATGATATAATTTAGAGGCGTAAGTTAAAAAGGAATATAAGCCTATAATTAAGAGGATTTGAATTTGCAAAATTACAAAAAGTACAGAATTCATAAGTATATATTTTAAGTGCTGGAACTGGAGAAGATATGAATTTTAATATAGTATTTGAAGATAGAATTATAGAATATAATGTAATTTATTCAAAGAGGAAGACTCTTGAGATAAGTATCAAAGCACCTGGGATAGTTACAGTGAGGGCTCCACAGTATGTGAGTAAAAGCCAGATTGAAAAAAACCTTAGAAAAAAAGAAAAGTGGCTTATAGAAAAGCTTCATTTTTTAAGTGATTCCCAAAATATTCCTATCAAGAAAAACTATGTTTCTGGGGAATATTTGATGTACTTAGGAAAAAACTATATTCTTGATTTAGTAATTAATGAAGACTTAAAAAAACCAGAAATCAAGCTAACACAACATAACCTTATAATCACTGCGCCTACTAGAGATGAAGATATTATAAGGAAGTCTATGGAGATTTGGTACAAAGCAATAGCAAAGCAGATGATAGAAGAAAGGATATCCTATTATAGTAAATATTTTAATAAAAAAGTAAACTCAATAAAAATCAAAGCTCAAAAGACAAGATGGGGAAGCTGTAACTATAAAAATGACCTATTTTTTAATTATAAGCTAATAATGTCCCCACTTCCTATCCTTGATTATGTCGTAGTCCATGAGATGTGTCATATGGAGCACAAACATCATCAAAAAAGCTTTTGGAATAACGTTGCATCAATAATTCCTGACTATAGTGAGAAAAGGAAATGGTTAAAAGAGCATGGAGCAAAGCTAGAAATATGATGATAGAGAGAAATCTTTTGGAAAAACAAAGGTAGAAGCTATATAGCTTTTAGAGATAGGACTAAAAAGTCCTGCTACAATATAAATTTCATTTTTGTTTTTTGCATCAAATTTGCATCAAAACATTCTGCTATTGCTTATTTCTAATAATTTTATTAATGTATCTATCAAAGAAAAATGTTGATGAACTTGTCTTTTTAGTGAGTATATAGTAAAATGAATACGAACAAAAAAGACAAGAAGTTATGTGAGGTGAGCTTGTGAGCAAAAATGATTTGGTTTTGAAGTTGCTAAAAAAGAATAATGGTTTTATTACTTCACTTGAAGCAAAATCTAAAGGAATAGATAATAAAATACTGCAACGTATGGAAAAACTAGGTCAATTAGAAAGAGTAGAGCATGGCCTATACATGGATTCAAATCAGATGGAAGATGAATACTATTTAAGTCAATATAGGTGTAAAAAAGGGATTTTTTCTCATGAGACTGCTTTGTATTTTCACGAATTAGCAGATAGAACTCCTTTTCAAATAATGATTACTATTCCTTCAGGATATAATACTAGACTCTTAAAAGAGAAGAATAAATATAAGTTTTTTTATGTGGCTAAGAATTTGCATACTATTGGTAAAATTACAATGAAAACACCATATGGAAATGAAGTTTATGTTTATGATAAAGAGAGAACAATTTGCGATTGTTTGAAAAAGAAAGAACAATTAGATCGTGATTTGATAAATGAGGCAGTAAGAAGATATTTAAAAACACCTGGCTCTGATTATGCTAAATTAATTAAGTACGCAGGATTGTTTAATATGAAAGAGCTGATTCGCCAATATATGGAGGTGTTAATTTGAAAATTGGAAGCCCAAAACAATTAAAAGATTGGATTAATAATATGGCGAAGAAAAAGAACTTGGTAGCCAATACCTTGCTTCAAAATTTCATGATGGAAAGACTTTTAGAGCGGATTTCTATTTCAGAATATAAGGATAATTTTGTTCTTAAGGGTGGATTTTTAATTGCAGCAATGCTAGGAATAGATTTAAGAAGTACGTTAGATATGGACACAACTATAAAAGGATTTCCAGTTACTAAAGAAAATATAGAAGAAATATTGAATGAAATACTCTCCATAGACTTAGGTGATAATGTTACTTTCACTATTAAAAACATAAATAGCATTCATGATATAAGTGAATATGAAGATTTTAGAGTATCTTTAGAAGCTAAATTCTTCACAATTAAGGTAAATATGAAAATTGATATTACTACAGGAGATATTATTATTCCAAGAGAAGTTGACTATTCCTTTGAACTAATGTTTGAAGAACGGAGCATTGAAATTAAGGCTTATAATTTGAACACTATTCTAGCTGAAAAAATCGAGTCAATATTAGCCAGAAACATTTCAAATACGAGGGCTAGAGATTACTACGATGTATACATGTTAACCAGCTTTAGAAAAGATGATATTAATATTGTAGATTTAAGAAGTGCTATTATAGAAAAAGCAAAAGAAAGAGATACGTTAATTTACCTAGATAAAAAGGAGAAATATATTGCTGACATTGAAGAGAGCAAGGATCTTCAGTTGATATGGGATTCATATACAAAGAAATACCCTTATGCACAAGGTATTAAATTTGATGATATTATTAAAAAATTAAAAGAAATTCTTGGAGAAGAAAAATAAAATTATTTACATTATAGACATAATGCTAAAGCCAGAAAAAATTCATAACAAAGCCATTGGAAACTCTTTAAAAGAAACTTGTCTTTTTGGAAAGTATATATTGTTAAAAATACGAACCAAAAAGACAAGTAATGCTGGAGAGATTATATTGAAAAAAAAGAACTTGGAAACAGATTTTCTTACAAACCTAGCAAAATTTATGATTACTATGTAGATGTACTTGAAATAATAGAAGATATGGTTAATGTTTATGGAGAGCATGTGGCATATGTTCATAAAATAGAATCGTTAAGGCCTATTTTAATAATTTATTCTAGAGATATTTACGAAATTCATATTTAATGCTAATATAATAACTGTAGCTAGCTAATTCAAACCCATGCACCCATAGCTCAGGTGGATAGAGCTGCAGTTTCCTAAACTGTGAGTCGGAGGTTCAAGTCCTCTTGGGTGCACCAAAAATAAGCGATACAGGAGTTTTATACTCTTGTATTTTTTAATTTAGCCACTTTTTAGCCACCGGGGGAAAGTTATTATATGATTTTAAAGATTTTCAGTGCTTTACTATATGCTATAATTTAAGGAAAATATAGCAGGGGAGTGGGCGCTTTGTCATTAGAATATATGGGAAATTACTTCAAACATTCAAAACCGAATATACTAGGGAATGAAAAATTGAGATACCCTCAAGTAGAAGCCTATATAGAGCTTAAAGAATATTTTAATTCAGAATATGATAATAGGAATGCTTTAGTGGTCTTACCTACTGGAGTTGGAAAAACTGGATTCATGGCTATAGCTCCTTTTGGGATATCTGGAGGAAGAGTTCTTATAGTTACGCCTTATACCACAATAAAAAATACTGTTATTGATGCTTTGAACCCTGATTTTTATAACAATTTCTGGTTAAAAAGGAATGTTTTTTCATCAAAGAAATTTTTACCAAATATAATAGAATATAATGGCCAAGACACTCCTATGGAGGTTTTAAGTAAAGCAAATATAGTCATACTGAATATTCAGAAACTTCAGTCTAGATTAGAGTCATCTTTAATCAATAGAGTTTCTAAAGATTTCTTTGATATGATAATAATAGATGAAGCCCACCATTCTACAGCTGCTACTTGGGTGGACTCTGTGAAATATTTTGATAAAGCCAAAGTATTAAAACTTACTGGAACGCCTTTTAGAACAGATAGAAAAGAAATAAATGGAGAACTAATATATAAGTATCCATTGAGTAGAGCAATGGCTAATGGGTATGTAAAGAGTCTTAGAAATAACACTTTCATCCCAGATGAACTGAGACTAACGATAGATAAAAATACAGATAAAACTTATTCTATCCAGGAGTTATATGCATTAAATTTAAAGGACATGGAATGGATAACTAGATCAGTAGCTTTATCAGAAGATTGTTCTGAAAAGATTGTTAGGGAAAGTATAAGGCTTCTTGAAAAGAAAAAAAATATAGGTAGCAAAATTCCCCATAAAATAATTGCAGTTGCTTGTAGTATATACCATGCTGAAGAAATACAGAAACTATATGAAAAACACGGCTATAGCGTTGCTTTGATACATAGTAAATTGGAAGAAACAAAAAAAGATCGCCTATTTGATGAAATAAAAAATAATCTAGTAGATGTAATAGTTAATGTCGCTATGTTGGGAGAAGGGTATGACCATCCTTATTTATCTATAGCAGCTATATTTAGGCCATTTAGAAATGAATTGCCGTATGCTCAATTTGTAGGAAGAATTCTACGGTTTATCGAAGATGGGGATGCACAAGTAGAAGATAATATAGGAGAGGTAATTGCACATAAAAACTTAGAATTAGAGCACCTATGGGAAAAATATAAAATAGAAATCCAAGAGAGTGAAATTATTAAAAGATTAAAAGACTACGATGATATTATAAATAAAACAATGGATCCAAAGACCACTCCTGGTGAGTCTGAAAAAGATGAGTTGGGCAAAGTTATAAATCTTGGAGACTCCAGAATTGAGAGTGAAGAATATCTATCAACCGAGTTATTTGCTCTAAGTAAGAAAAAGGATGCTGAATTAAAGCAGAAAATAAAAGATTTGAAAAAAATACTTGGAGACAATATAACTGATGACCAGGCTCAACTTATAATCCAGCAAGCTGAAAGTGACGATGATGAGACAAAGCGCCCAGATTTACTCTACAGTAAAAAGAAAAAAAATATAGATGATAAAATAAGAGAAGATATTGTGCCCCGACTTATGGTGCAGTATGATATAGATAAAGATAAGAATTATTTGAAAGATTTATCGATAATAAAAACAAAATGTAATTATATAGCAAAATATGTGAATAAAAACGATGGAATTTTAGCATTCTATATTAACGATTGTCTTAAGAAAGCGATAGGGAAAGAAAGAAAAAAATGGACAGATGCAGATCTGGATAAGGGGCTTAATATTCTAGATAATCTAGAAAAACAGCTGGACTACAGTTTAGAGAATGAAATTGATAATTTAAAAATGAGGTGAAAACATGGATATACTCAGTAGACTATTTAAACTAAGGAATTTGCCTATAGTGACACCGTATAATTTATTGGATAATGCTAAACTTGACAACTATGAATATGTTAAATATTATACAAAGGAAAATAAATTCATTGCAGAAATGAAATGTCTAGTTGATAAATTTGATACAATTTTTTATTATGAATTTGATAATAACAATTATCTCCAGAAGATTATGATGTATCAGGATGAAAAAATGCAGTGCATGTTTAATAGGGAAAAAGAACTTAAAGAGTTAAAAAAAGAATATTTGGAGCTAAATAATATTCAATTATCTAAAATAGGATAGCGTTGATTACATTGAAAAAATAAGTACCTTTACAATTAATTTGGGAGGTGCTTATTTTTTTACAATTATATCTTTAAACGAATGGGGATTAGAGAAATAGGGAGTGTATATCCAATAAATAAGTACATTAATTCCAAGGAATTCATCAATCAGGGTATTAGATAAATAGTTAAAATTCACGTGATAAATTATTGAAATAAGCTTATACTATCAGAGATAAAGTTGAAGGGGTGGGGATGCATGAAAGGAATATTTCCTTAATGCACCAACAGAGTGGAAGAAAAAAATGTTAATAAGATATGATTTTATACTTTATTCATTCCTTGGCTGAAGAGTTCAAACTACCACTCGCTTCATTATTTTAAAATACCTGCACCCCTTTTTAAAAATTAGTCGTTCTATTGGATACAGTTCCCCCTTTCCGTCCCACAAAATTTAAATCCGATGTAACCTAGAGGGGGGGATATGCATAAACTACAGTATAGGTGCTTTTAAGCGTAAATATAATCATAATAAAGAGCAAAAGATAAAGATAATTAGCAAATAGATGAAAATTTTACACATTAGATATAGGCATAAGTTTGCATACATTTAAAGAAAATACGGTTAACAAAAATTAACATTTTAATATATATAGAGGTGCATAAACAGCCTCCCCCCCATAAAAATATTTTCAAATTTTCAGCTTGGGACCGAAGGGGGACCTCTTTGTAATACACAGGCTATTTTTACATAACCCCCACCCCAAAAAGAAAGTGAAAATATGGAAAATTATAAAAAAATAGAAGCATATAAAAGAATATAAGGAGTGTTTAAATTTTTTAAGAGCATATAGCAAGGTGTCGTATATTCACACTTTATAGGGTTAAAAATGATTATTAATTTTTATGAATCGTATAGATTTTTAGCGGTGATTATTTCATATTAAAAATCGCAATATTTATATCATTCCAAAATATCTTGGAGTCAGATTGTAGATAATTCTTAAAACTGGTGATTAATACTATAGGGTTTAAACCATTAGAAATAGAGGCAAATCTTCATTTTTATCCCCAGGCAGAAAATATTGCTACCCTCATTTTTATATTTAACGAGATGGAAAATCTCTATAGCTGGTAGATCATAAAAGCAGGAGTGGTTTCAACGCAATAGTATTCTATGGGAATACGAAATACCATTAATCAGAGCTACTTCAGAAACTAATTAACTCCTAGAAAATTGACTAAATAACATACGCACCTAACAGTTTCCTTGGATTCCTAAAAAATAAGATTCCATGGGGTATAATCTCCAGTTCATCTTTACCATGTGATATGATATGTGATTAAATATTGAGCCGGATATAAATAAGCTCAATAAAGAAATATTGGTTTAATTAAAAAACTTAAAGTCTATAAGTATTGAAAAATAAGGATTTGTGCAAAATGTGAAAAGTATATGTAAAGTTTTAATATAGAGCATATATAAAAAGGACACATAACAAAGTAACATTTTGCACAAAAGGCAAAAAAAGCCTCTTGCAGATAATCGCAAGAGGTCTTTACTATTTTAGGCAAACATGTCATTTAAACTCTGTACTGCCTCTATTTTAGTTTCTTCTAAAGTATGGGCATAAATCTCTGTAGTTTTGATAGAACTATGGCCAAGCAACCTAGAAACAGTAAGGAGATCCACACCGTTTTTAATCAATTGGGTGGCATAAGTGTGCCTTAAAGTATGGAATTTTTTATAGGGGATGTTGGCGCTTATTAACGCTCTTTTCCAACTAGTTCGTACGTTATTAACATCCAAATATGTCCCAGTAGAAGATGGGAAAAGTAAATTATTATCGAAATACGCAGGGCCAAGTTTTAGTTTTTCTTCTTTGGTTAATATACTTAGATTTTTCAGTTCAGATTTAAGTATATTAGGGATGGGGACATCCCTAATAGAACTTTCAGATTTAGGTCTAGTCAGTTTAATCTCATAATGATAATTATTTTGATCTATATATACTCTAACATTTCTAATAGATTTTTGAATTCTCACGAAATCATTAGAAATATCGGTCTTTTCCAAAGCCAATATTTCCCCAATTCTAGCTCCGGTTAAAGCAGCAAACATAATTACATATCTAATTTTTACATTTCCAACAGATTCTAAAATAGTTTTCAATTCATCTTTGGTAAAAGTGGTAACTTCTGTATTTTTTTCGGAGATAGTATCTTCGTGTTTTTTAGGAAGCTTCATTCCCTGCATTGGATTTCTAACTATATATCCTTCCGATAATGCAAATTGAAAAAACTTACTTAAAACCTTTCTTATAGATTCTATAGATTTATTACTATCTAATATCTCATTATAAAATTTCTGAATTGAAAGTTTATTTATATCTAAAACAGAAATTCTACCAATAGTAGAACCCTGAATATGGTTTCTGAAAACACTTTCATATCTTTCGAAAGTAGATGTTTTATTTCCGGAATATCTTTCTATATTCCAAAGCCAAGAGTAAAGAGCTTTTTCTAAACTTATTAATCCTAAATCTGGATTGATTCCACTTTCTATCATCTGAAGATATTCTTTCTTTTTGTTTTCAGCTTCAGTCTTAGAAGAACCATAGAAATTCTTCATGATTTTTTTCCCGTTAGCGTCATATCGTATAAGTAACCTTGTTCTGTAATACTCGTTTCCGTTTATTTTACTATTTGTTATTGGTTTCCTGGCCATAAATAGTCCTCCTACAAACTATCCGAGAAAGTGTTAATTATAATTTAGATATAATCCATGTTGCATCATCGTCATCTATATCTGAAGCTTTAGCTTTTATTGCTTCTGATAATTTTTCCAATACCAAATAGTTATCGAAATTCTTTTCTGAATGATCCAATAGCCATTCATAATACGCAATACGATTTTTTATATAATCTGGATCATTAAGTTTGTTTGTTAAATCAACCTTTTTAACTTGAGGATCTCCCGACAAATCCACACTATTTACATTAATGCAAATTGACTCTTTAATTATAGAATTATCATTTTGCTCAATTCTTTCTTTTAAAGTTTCTAATGTGCTCGAAGTAGTTTTAATAAAAAGATCCATTAGAGTATCTAGATAATATTTGTCTTGTTTAATCAATTCGTTAGCAGAAAATTTCAAAGTATCTTTTGCAGTTGAGTGATTGTATATTTCCGCAAAGATATCATAAGTAAGATCTTTTATTAAATCTAAGTCATAGCTCTTTTTATACACGAAAACGGAGTTGTTTGTAGAGAGAAGATTTTCTTCATGAACCTCCAGAGCCTCAGAAATTTTTTTTAATACGTCCAAAGGAGGCTTTATTCTATCGGATTCATAGTTCCTTATAGTGATTTCAGTTCTATCAATACATTCTCCTAATTTTTTTTGGGTCATTTTTCTTAATTTACGATACTTCTTGATGTTTTCTCCTATCGACAAGATGATCCCTCCTTTTGAAATAGTAAATATTAATAACTAAATTATAGCATACCGAAAATAAAATCACAACTTTTGATATAAAAAGTATTGAAATTAATAAAAGAATATGTTATTGTTTAACCATAAATAAAAATAACGCTTTTTTATAAAACAGTAAACAAATATATCTAAAAAGAGAGGTGATATAGGAAATGAAAAGAAAAAATTTGAAAATAGCACGAATAAAAAAGGAAATGAGTCAAAAGGAGCTGGCAAAAAAAATAGGGGTAAGTACACAAGCAATATCTGATTTTGAAAGAGGAATTATAAACCCAAGTTATGAAACTATGAAAAAAATTTCAGAAGCCCTAGAGAGTTCAGTAGATGACATATTTTTTGAAAAATAATAAGTGAAGATTGTTGCATGAAATAAAATAACATTTATACGAAGTGTCAAAAGTGATTAATGGGATATAACTTTACAATCAAGTATGTTTTAAAATTCTATCTATCTACCTTTAAATAAAAAATGGAGGACCAATTATGATAGGTGATGTGTGGAACTATAACAAAAGTCGAATAGAAATTATGAGTGGAGAAAAGAGAATAATCATAAACTTCGAATCTGATGAGGAATATTACCACTGGATTAAAAATGGAATGGGATTTAACAGAGGTGTGGTATTTGACTATGAAAATAAGAAGATAATCAAGTTTCTCCAATAGGGAAGCTTAAAAGTTTATATTTATATCTAATAAAAAATCTTTATTTAGAAAAAAATAGTTATTTGAGAGGAGAGATTAGCAGATGAAAGAAAAGATTACAGTACCGGAAGCTGCAAAATTATTAGGGATGCCAGCAGAGTTTTTAAGAGCTGGATTAAGACACCAGAGATTGCCTTTTGGTTTTGCAGTTCAGCACCACCCTGAAAAGAGTAGCAGGTGGACCTATTATATCAACCCTAAAAAATTAAAAGAATATATAGAAGGGGAATAAAAAACTGACTATAAAAGAGTCTTGAATTTTTAATACTATAATTTTCAATATTTAAAAAAAAATTTTAAAATGAGTAAACTAATACGAAAGTAAAGGGGAATATAAAAGTGGATAAAAACGATATATTGGAAAAAGTAAGTTCATTAACAATGGATATTGAGAAAAGTAAGCTGTTACTAAGCGAATTGCTAATTGATTATAGCTCAGATGAAAGACTTAATCCTGCAGAGGCCTTTAAGTACGGAACAACGGTTCCAAATCCTTCAAAACCAAATGAAATAGGTGAAAAATCATTCTTTTGGATTTTAGATCATAAAAAAATAATGGATTTTATAAGCATTAGTTATGATTATATCTTAAAAGTAGAAGAAGAAATTAATTCAATTTTTGAAGAATAAGTCTTAAGTTAAGGTTTTTGAATTTGACTTAATATTGAATATGCTCATACTTTGAGTTTGATATAGAAAGGTGATGAGGTATGGAGAAATATTTACTTACAGTAAAAGAAGTTATTGAATATACAGGTATTGGACAAAATAGAATTTATGAACTAATAAAAAAAGGGGATATTAAGGCAGTTAAGGTGGGGAGATACAACCGAATCCATCGATTGGAACTAGAAAAGTTTTTGGATGAAGCAGTAAGAGAAGGCATACAATTATAAAAACATTATTTGAGGAGATAACTAATAATGATAGGAAAAAAGAATTTCTGGTATATGGGACCGAAATTAGGTGATGGATATGGGATTAATTAATGAAAAAATTCAGAGAGATGAAAAACTTAATAGTGCTTTATTTCTTGCTGAAGAAGGGTTTAAAGTATTTCCGTTAAGAAAAAATGATAAACAACCAGCTATTTCAAACTGGCAAAAATTAGCTACAGGGGAGCATTCAAAAATAAAAGAATGGTTCGAATCTAAAGATCTGAATATAGGAATACTTACAGGAGAAGGCTTAATAGTATTAGACTTAGATATTAAGAACGGAAAAGATGGGGCTAAGAGCTTAGAGAAATGGGAGAATATAAACGGGACTCTACCGGAAACGAGAGCATCAAAGACAGCGGGTGGAGGCCTACACTTATATTATAGGATATCTGAAGAAATACGAAATAGAGCTAATATATATGAGGGGGTAGATGTAAGAGGCGATGGTGGCTATGTAGTAGCTCCTGGGAGTGATATTAATGGTGCTCCATACGAATGGATTAATGAGTGCGATATTGCCCAAGCAGATGAAAAAGTCATAGCTTTTTTAAATAAGAAAAATGTAGGTTCTAAATTTGAACTGAGTGAACATATAGATGTGGGGGCCAGGAACGATACTCTTTACAGATATGCCTGTAGTCTTCAAGCAAAAGGATTTTCTGATGAAGCTATTATAGAAAAAGTGAAAATTGCCAATGATGAGAAATGCGAAGTATCTTTGTCGGATAGAGAAATTGATGTAATAGTTAATCAGGCTTTGAAATATGAAAAGGGATCTCCATTTAGAGGGATGAAAGAAATTTCCAACACATTATTAGAAAAGTTTAAAGATTTAAGACCTTATGAAAGATATAGTTTTAATGATAAAGGTAACGGAGAGTTGTTTGCGGATGTATACAAAGACGTAGCGAGATATAATTCTACTGACAAGGAATGGTATATATACGATGGCAAGATATGGAAAGAAGATAAAGGGAGTATGGTAGTGTCACAGCTGGCAAAAACTCTATATGATGCACTTATCATATATGCTGCAAACATAACCGATGATCAAATAAAAGAAATATACCTAAAGCATATATTGAAACTTGGGCAGATAAGATACAGGAAATCAATGATAGAGGATGCAAAAGATAGGTATTTTATGAAAGCAGAAGATTTCAATAAAAATCCATATCTATTGAATTGTCAAAATGGAACATTAAATCTTGAGACATTTGAGTTTAATGAGCATTCTCCAGATGATTTACTAAGTAAAATAACAAATGCAGAATATAGACCTGGGATTAGAAGTTTAGAATTTGAAAAATTTGTCGATGAAATACTCTTATCAGATAGAGAAAAAATTTTATATCTTCAAAAAATCTTAGGGTTATGTCTAACTGGAGACACAAGCAATGAGACAGCATACATTCTCTATGGGCCAAAAACTAGAAATGGAAAATCTACTTTATTGGAGACTATATCATATGTTTTAGGAGGTTCCGAAGGATACTCAATGACGATACAACCTGAAACTTTAGCGAAGAAAAAAAACCCAGATTCTAGGCAGGCATCAGGTGATATAGCTAGACTAAAAGGGTGTAGAATGGTTCAAATGCCTGAACCCCCTAAAAGAATGATTTTTGATACAGCTTTGTTTAAAAGTCTCATCGCTTCAGACACTATTACAGCCAGATTTTTACACAAATCTGAATTTGAATTCAAACCGGAGTTTAAGTTATTGATTGGGACTAATTATTTGCCAGTAATAGCAGATGAAACAGTTTTTTCAAGTGGGAGAATAAACATAATTACTTTTGATAGGCACTTTGAACCTCATGAACAGGACAGAAATTTAAAAATGAGATTAAGAAAATCAGAAAATGTAGCTGGAATATTAAATTGGTGCGTAGATGGGTTGAAAAAGTATAAAAAAGAAGGAATTTTCCCGCCCAAAAGTGTATTAGTTGCTACTGAAGAATATAGGAAGGAATCTGACAAAACTGGAAATTTTATAGCAGAATGTTTGATTTACGAAAAAGATAAAAACACTGCAGCTAAAGAAGTTTATAAGAAATATCAATTTTGGTGCTATGAAAATGGTTACGGGGCGGAAAATAAAACGAATTTTTTTGCAGAACTCCGAAGTAAAGGCATACTGGCACCAATAGGGACAGTTAACGGAAAAACAATAAAGAATGTGGTTAAGAACTATACAATAGATTCAGATGATTTCATAAAATAGCAAAATGTGATTAAAAAACTTAAAGTCTATAAGTATTGAAAAATAAGGATTTGTGCAAAATGTGAAAAGTATATGTAAAGTTTTAATATAGAGCATATATAAAAAGGACACATAACAAAGTAACATTTTGCACAAAGAAATTAACTAAGGGGTGAAAAAAAATGAAAAGAATAGAATTGAAAGATACTTCTGTAGAAAGTTTAAAGGAAAGAGAAAAAAAATTAGAAGAAAGAAAACTTTATTTTGTACACTTGTGTGAAAGTTATAGAGGCCTCTTCCCTAGGGTAGACCCTTTGTCTGATGAATTTGAAGCTGCTTTTTCTGGTCTGTTAGAGGCACAGAAAGAGTTAAATGCTGTGGCGGTAGAGTTAATCCAGATAAGAATGAAATTAAGCTCAACTATGCACAATGAATAATATGTGCCCCTGTTGGATAAGTATTTTGTGATTAAGGAAGGGAATAGTTGAAATAAGGCCACAACGAAGGGAAAATTTTCCGCGGTTACATAAGCAGAATATTTTGCCCATGTATTGAACCAGCAATATATTTTGCCCGTTGATTTAAAGGGGAGTCGGGAATATTTCCTAGTCATAGATATTCAGGAGTGAACTCAGTTCATCAAACAAGACACTAAATGACATGTGAAGGTATATTATAATTTTTGTATTACAAAGATAAGGTTTTTAAATCTAGTGGGTGAGTTATGTGGGGTTAGATTATAGGGTAACGGTTAGGCTACCCAAAGAGCTAATAGAAAGCTTAGGTAAAACCATTGTGGCTTTAAACAAGAGTAATAAAACCTCAAGTGTAACTATAAGCAGCTTCACCAGGGACGCGTTAAAGAATCAAATAAAAACACAGGGGGTTGAAGTACATGAAGCATTTAAAGACACAATTTAAAGTGTTTAGGAATGAGAGCAACAATGATATTACGGAAATGTATCTCCACGGGAGAATAGGAGATCCAGTATTTGATGGGGATAGTGAAACGATAACTGTAAAGGATGTTAGGGAAAAGCTGAATAACATAGACACCAAAGCTATAAGAGTACACATAAACAGCGGTGGTGGATGTTTATTCTCATCCATAGCCATAAGTAATTTATTGAAATCACATAGTGCAAGAATTGAAATGATAATAGACTCATTAGCAGGTAGCGGTGGCAGTATCATAGCCATGGCAGGGGATGAGATTAAAATGTATTCTAATTCAATGCTTATGATTCATTCCGCTAGTACCTTTACATTCGGTAACGCTAAGGACCATGAGAAGATGAGTAATGACTTAAAGCAGATGGATAAGAGCTTAAAAGAAAACTACAAAGAGAGATTCAAAGGGACGGACGAAGAGCTGATTAACTTAATAGAAAGTGAAACATGGTTAACCGCAGAAGAGGCCAAAGACTTAGGATTCTGTGACCAGATAATAACATCAAACAGTTGTACTGATGAGATAGACAATAGTTATGATGTGGCCACAATGAATAGCTCTGAAAGTAAAGTAGTAGCTAAGCTAATGCAGAAGTATAGCAATAGTTCAGGAGCTAATAACATATTGAATAATTTCAGTAAGAGCTGCAATAAAAATAAAAAGCTATTCACCAGATGAAGGGGAAATATTTCGCCATCGTCTAAAGGGTCCCTGAATATTTAGGAGACAACAAACTATAAACCATGTAAAGGAGTGTGTGATATGGAACTAACTACACAAGAGATTATAGATAAGAGGAAGAGCCTTAATAGTGAGATAGAGGATATAAGCAGTAAGATAATGGATAATATGAAAATACTTAATGAGGCAAAGGCAAACGGTGAGCCA
Organism: Acetoanaerobium pronyense; assembly: GCF_017874355.1. Lineage (GTDB taxonomy): Bacteria > Bacillota > Clostridia > Peptostreptococcales > Filifactoraceae > Acetoanaerobium > Acetoanaerobium pronyense. The sequence continues at coordinate 35,891 of NZ_JAGGLI010000011.1, read as the reverse complement.
CTGGATGAAACTATACAAAGTGTTGTTGTGGAGTTAAGAGATAGGTTAGCAGCTAAGGAAAGAGAGCTTGAAGACTTCATTAAGGAGCATGGATATGTGCCTGACCTAGTAGAAATGCTAGAGGCTCAGATATTAAAAGCTAAGAGATATGAGGAAATGTATAGGCGATTAACTGGAGTATTGGATGATCTGAAAGCCGTTAATGATTCAGTAAAAGAGATTGAAAGTTTAGCAATGGGGTCTCATAGTCATCTAATAAGCCTTAAATCTTCTCTACACACTGATATATTTAACCTAGAGCAGTGGTTACTCGTCTTCCCTGAGTTCAACCCTGATATTTTAGCCCAAAAGCTTGAAAATGAGCTAAAAAAGAGGCTAGAAGAGGCAAAAATCATTGAAAATAAGCGAAAATTGAAGGAAAAGCTCTTAAATAGCTGATTTTTTTGGTAGTTACCTCCTAAATATGGACCTTTACACCTCATACATTCCACTTCATGAGGGTAAGGGTCCTTTAAAATTACTGTGGAGTTAGGGTCTATTTTGAGTGAGTACCCCCGGGCTAAAAAAATTCGATTTATTCCAGAAATCCCCGACCGGATGTTGCTAGCTTCAAAAGAATTTTTTATAACAATCTCATATGAGGGGGGGAATGCAAGGGGAAAGCTGCTAAAGAAATTAGTATGCTCAAAAAAAAATGACTAGTTAGATGAAAGTGAATAGATTAACTTAGAAATATATATATATAATACATCTAAGAAATATCGATAGTGAAAAAAAATTTTTGATATCATTACTGCGCTAAAAAAGGTTAACCTTAATAAGCCTTTTGATAGGTGTCAAAAAAAAACGAAAATTTTAATATGGAATTACATCATGTAGCGATGTCGCATCTCGCTTTTAAATAATTTTTTTGATGTTCCTCCTTCTGTAATAATTTGGAATTCTTTTTTATCACGAAGGATGGCAAACACGATATTGCAAACTTTATGCATAACGGCCCCTAAGACCACCATTTTAGGCTTGTTCTGGCATTTTAGAAGATAGTAACCTCGCAAGAACTGGATTCTTGGAAAAACCATCTTTGTTCTTGCTGATGATTATTAAGACCATAGTGTGAATGACCCTTCGTGCAAACCTAGAACCACATTTTGACATACTTACTAGATTTTAACAGATCTAAAAGTTTTAAATACCCATATTCTTTCAAATTCCAGTTTTTTGAAACTTGGGTCTTTTTCAATTTAAGATATCTAAGTCTTTTAATTTCAGCAAACATAAATATTCCTTTCAAAGGCAACCCTTCTGTCGGTAATCTACTGTACATATTCTAAGAAGATTCAAAGGATTTATGAGTATTTTTCTTCATTTTTATTTTACAGTTACAGAATTATAGAATCTAAATTTCTAAACGCTTAAAGTCATATATCATTATTTTAGAAACAGAGTAAACTGAAATAAAAATAATATATTTCTACATGATGTATCTTTTGGCTAAAAAATATTACTATATAACTACATATAGTGCTTTACCTTTGATTAATTTAATTTACATTTTTTTGAAAGTATTGACCAAAAAGAAAATTTACTATAAAATCAGGTATAAAAATCAATAAGTCAATAAGTTTATATTTATTATCAAAGGGTATAATCTTAATCAATAATATTTAGCTTGAGAGGCAAAACATGAAGCTACAAAATGGAGATGTATTTCTTAAAAAAGCGACTCAAAATAAGGAATGTGTGAAGTGGGCTGAAAATAAACAGTACTATGACTTGGCAGTAAGTCGGTATTACTATAGTGTTTATCAAACGGTTCTTTTTTTATTGGATAAGTTTGGAATTAGCGGTGATAATAATGAGAAAAAAACACATTATGATACTCACAATAAACTCATGAAACATGTAACTACTCAAAATTTACTCCAACATAATTATGCAGGCTTACAATCCTTAGCAAAAATACCATATCTAAAGAAGAAAAGAAATAACGGGGATTATTCAAGCATTTATATAGGGGAAAAAGCTTATAAAGATGATTTAAAGCATAAATATGAAGAGGTATTAGAAATCCTTGATTATTTAGTAGAGAGGGAAAAAAATCATGAAAAACAATGATTATTTAATTGAAAATTGTATTGAAAAAATAAAACATTCAAAGTTTGGAGATTTAATAGAAAATATTGGCTATGATTTTGATAGCGAACTGGACATATATTTTATATGGCATGATAGCGGATTTTTAGAAAGAAATGAAGAATTCAAGTCTTTTATAGGTAAGTTACTTTATGATATATTTTACATTAATGATATTTTTAACATATCTGTTAATTATGATTATGAAAAAGCAAGTATAGTTAAGGCTATATCTTACGACATCCAAAAAGAAGAGTCTATAGAAAGAGGAATCACCATTAAAAACTATTCCAAAGGAAATATAGATTCTTTGTATATCCATAGTTGTTATGAGTGGAGGGGACTAGTAGCATAATGAAATTAGATAAAAAACATGAAAGCTTTTTGACAATGGAAAATTTATTTTTTTCTGAGATTATTTTTAAAAATCCCAATCATACAGATTCTATGGATTTGGAAATTGACCTGGATGCGGATGTGAAGGTTGATCAAAGTTCTAATGTTATTACAAAAATAAAGCTGAATATAATAAGTGAAAAAGATGACGATTTCTTTATTTCTATAACGGCAGTTGGAAAATTCAAAATTTCTGAAGTTGATTTTGTGCCAAATGACGTCAAACAGAAAATTGTAAAGAACAATACTATAGCGATATTATTTCCTTATATTAGATCGCAAGTTACTTTGCTTACATCTCAACCTAATTTTAAATCTTTTGTTTTTCCAGTAGTAAATATAAATAGTATATTTGAGTCTGAAGATGATTGATTTTAAACTGTAAATATCCTTAAGTATTTTAATTAAGGATATTTTTATTTTTTTGAATTTGATTAGCTATAAAAAATTAGCCACTTTTTAGCCACCAAGCCAAAATTTATCAGGTAGAACTATAATAATGTATATGGCTAAAAGCTTTGGAAAATAGGCATTACAACAAAGTATAAAGAACTGCATAAAATTAAAAATCGAAACTGTGAGTCGGAGGTTCAAGTCCTCTTGGGTGCACCACCCGAAAACACGACTATCCTTGTCAATGTCGAAAAGTATTGCTATATCAATGTTTTCGGCATTAACAACTACACTTTCTATGAAAGTTTTCAGGGCTGTTTTTTGAGATTCTTTATTTTCAAAATTAAGAAGTATTTCCAGATATTCCTTAAACTGATCTAAAGAAGGATTTAATTCAAGCTCATTTCTAGAGATTCTATTTTGGATCTCTTTTTTCTTTGCTTCTAAATCAGTAAGTTTCTGTTTCATAGACTCGTGATACATCCCATTAGATACTGCCTCTACTATAGAATCTATTTGCTTTATAGTTTCTCTAAGTTCTTTATTTAATATGTCTTTTAATTTAGGAGTTTCGTTCTTATCTTTTAAGTATAGTTCCTCCACTTTACTTATCAGCAATTCTTTACGCTCATCTGTAAAATATTCTTTCAATGCATTAATAGCTAGATTTTCTATTTTGTTTTTTTCTATCCCTTTTGCACCGCATTTTTGTGAACATACATAGCTAGAGTATATATACTTACCTTTATGGCCACCTTTTCTAGTATTTCCATGCATAGCAGCTCCGCATTCACAAAACAATTTTCCAGTCAATAAATACTCCACTTTAGCTTTGTTTCTTGCTGATATACCCTTATGAGCTCTTTCTTTCATTTTCATTTGTGCCATCTCCCAAATATCCTTTTCAATAATAGCAGGTATAGCATTCTCTTTCTTAATTACATTTTTACTTTCCTTGTGAGTATTTCTCTTTCCATCAACTTTTAATCTTTTTCCATATACATAAGTCCCTATATATCTTTCATTTTTCAATATTTCATGAAGTGCTGTTTTCTTAAAATCTCTTTTTAATTTAGTCTTGTAACCTTTTTCTTTAAGGGCATCAATTATTTCTTGATATGTATGATTATTGACATACATATCAAATATAATCTTTACTGCTTCAGCTTCATACTCATTTATTACATATTTTTTATCAACAAAATCAAACCCCAGTGGTGGAGTACCTCCTGTGGTTAGATTCTGCTCTACATTTTCCATCATACCTTTCATTACTTCTCTAGACAGATTAAGACTAAAATACTCAGCCATTCCCTCATATAAGGACTCTAATAAAACAGATTCAGGAGAGCCATCTAATTTTTCTAGTACTGATATAACCCTAATTCCGTTTTGTTTCAACCTATGTTTATACATAACAGAATCAAATTTATTTCTAGCAAATCTTTCAAATTTATGAACTATAACAGCATCAAAAGTCTGCATATATGAGTCATTAATCATTTTTTGAAATTCTTTTCTATTGTCGCTTGTTCCAGTTAGTGCATAATCTTTATATTCATCTATTAAATAATAGTCATTATCCAAGCAATATTTTTTTATAGCTCTTAATTGAGCTTCAATAGACTCATCTCTTTGATTTTCGCTAGAAAATCTAGCGTATGCAACTACTTTCATTATAATCACCTTTTTATTATTAGAATTTTGCCCTAAGTTCTACAACTTTGCCTAGAATATATACAGGTAATTCGCTTATATCTTTATATTCATAAAATTTAGGTGGAAATACAGCTGGATTTGTAGCCATTAAAAGTATTCCATTTTCTTGTTTTATTATTTTTTTCACAGTAGCATCACATCCGTTTACTATAACTACTCCAATTTCTCCAGATTCTACATCACTTTGTTTTCTAACAATAACAACATCTCCCTCTGTAAATTTAGGCTCCATACTATTACCTTTTATTTTTAATGCAAAATACTCTCCCTTTCTAGCCATTTCTTGAGTAATTTCCTCATAATCTTCTATATCTTGAATTGCCTCCAATGGTACTCCAGCTGCTACTTTTCCTAGAACTGGAATTTTTACTCCTAATCTAGATAAAATACTTTTAGAAAAATCATCACTAGATCTGAATTGATCTTTTAAAATTTTTTTATTAGTCAATAAATAATCACTTGTAACTCCAAGCGCATCAGCTATATCTTTCAAAACGGAGCCCTTAGGTTCTCTAGTATTATTTATATATCTGCCAATAGTTACCTCTGTTACATTAATTAATTTTGCCAAATCTCTCTGAGTCATATTTTTTTCTTCTAATAATTTTGCAATTTTTTCTCCTATTGTAACCATTTGTTTCATGATTTCACCTCCAAGTTAATTTAATTATATTATAATTTACCATTCGTTCGGTAAAACTAACCAAAAATTTATACAAAGTTGATTTTATTTGTTGACAACTAACCAATCGTAATATATATTATAAATATAACAAATGGTTAGCACTGAACAAGGAGATGATAAATTGAATTTAAAAGAACTTAAAATCGAAAGGATAAGAAAAGAAATTACTCAAAAAGAAATGGCTAAAAAGATGAATATTAGCGAAGTAAGCTATAACAGGAAAGAACAGGGGAAAAGAAGTTTTTCGCTACAAGAAATAAAGAGCATAGCAGCAATTTTAGGCTTAGATTGCTTAAAAGTTAATGAAATTTTTTTCGACAACGAACTAACCAATTGTAATAGTTAGGAGGACTTATGGAAAGAACAATTATTACTATAGATAGAGAAACTTCTAAAGTATTAAATGTTAGAAAAGAAAAAACAGATAAAAAAGCAGATATAAATTTATTTTGTAAGTTCTTAGCAGATAGTTATATAAAACATTTACAAGAAATAAAGGAGGAAAAATCATGATAGGTGATGTGATGTATTACAACAAAAGTCGAATTGAAATCCTTAGCGGAGAAAAAAGAGTAATTATCAATTTTGAATCTGATGAAGAATACAGACACTGGTTGAATAACGGAATGGGCTTTAACAGAGGTGTGGTATTTGATTATGAAAACAGAAGGATAATCGAATTTTTAAAGTAAAAAGGAGGAAAAGGAATTGAATAATTTACAGGAAAAAGATACTTTTACGAGTTTAGAGTTAACGGAGCTAATCAATCAGTACAGAGAGCAGGAAGGTAACAGAAAAGAGTTACAGCATTATGATTTCTTGAAAATAGTCAGAGATGAATTTGAAGAAGAAATTAACCAAGGAAATATTTCCGTCGTTGATTATAAGGATAAAAAAGGCGAATCAAGACCAATGTATGTCAGCCTATGCACTTAATAATATACTACATTCTTTAAAAGTTCAGTATAAACAATCAGATCAATGGCTTTTATATTCTAAATATCACAGCAAAGGATATACTCACTCAGAAACTATTCCAATAATAAAAAGTAATGGAATTAATGATACAAAAATTCATACTAAATGGACTCAAAAAGGAAGGTTATTTCTTTATGATTTATTAAAAGAAAATGGATTTTTGCCAATTATTGAGCAATCTTAGGAGGTATTTATGTACGAAAATATAATCGACTGGGTAAAGCTATCTGAAAATATAGGCCTTATATTTGGAGAGGATGCTGGAATAATATTTGCAGTATTTTTAAAACTTTTCTTCATATGGGGTATTCCTGGAATTATTATAGGACATTTTTTATTTAATCTATTTGATTTAAAAGATGGATCTATTTTTATTAGAAAGGAGTAGTCATGTCTGAAATAAAATGGATAAAAATTACTACTGGAATGTTTCAGGATGAAAAAATTGATTTTATAGAAAGTTTGCCTGAAGCTGATGCGATTTTAATTATATGGATAAAATTACTCACACTTGCTGGTAAATGTAATGCAAATGGTTTTATTTTATTAACAGAAAATATCCCATATACAGATGAAATGTTAGCAAATAGATTTAAAAAACCTTTAACTGTTATCAAATTAGCTCTTAAAACTTTTCAAAATTTAAACATGATAAAAATGGAAGGTCCTTATATAAAAATTAGCAACTGGGAAAAACATCAAAATATAGAAGGCATGGAAAAAATAAAAGAACAGACAAGAAATAGAGTTGCTAAATATAGAGAAAAACAGAAATTATTACCAGAAAATTCATGTAACGCTACATGTAACGCTACAGTAACGCAATGTAACGCAACAGATATAGATAAAGAATTAGATATAGAAATAGATAAAGATAATACTATTAATAAATTATCTAAAGATAATTTAATTAGCATAATTCAAAAATGGAATGATTTAGGACTTTCTCAAATAAAAACAATCAAAAGCAATCAAGTAAGATATAAACTTCTTAAAACTAGAATAAATGAATATGGCTTTGAGGAAGTGATTAAGGCTATAGAAAATATAAAAAAATCTAATTTTCTGCAAGGTGATAATAAAAATTGCTGGGTAATAACATTTGATTGGATGGTTAAGCCAAGTAATTTTGTGAAAGTATTAGAGGGTGCTTACAACAATAATACTAATAAGAAAAATTTAAACAATCAAAAAATAACAAGGTCCAATATAGATGAAGATGTTTTAAAGCAAAAGTTAAAAGAAAAGATGGAGAAAAATAATTAGTGCAAATTTAATAACGCAGTAGGTTGAAATTGCGAAGGAGTGGAAAAGATGATAGTAGCACATACTAAATGCTTGGGTTGTAATGGAAAAATTGAACTTGATGATAGATACGGCTGGACGAAAGAAGATGAAAACGAAAGTTCTGTAGTTTGTGATTTATGCAATGAAATCGGCACACAGAATGTAGAAGTAGAAAGTGAGGGCGAGTGATGAAGGCTAAGGAAACAAGGGAGTTTTTGGATAAATTGAACTGTGAAGTGTGCGGCTACGCAAAAGAAATGATGGAAAAAGGTTTATGCTTCCACTCTTGCGAAGATCACTTCAGGTTAGAAGAGACTATAGATACAGAGTTGACAGAGCTTGAAAGGCTTGCAGAGATAGGCAGGGCAACAGAGATAGAGCAAAAAACTAATAAGGCTATATTTGAGTGGTTTAAGTGTGAATCTAAAACAGGAGTGAAGTTTTTAAAACTTATTTATTACTCCAATGATGCAGGTGGCTACATTGAAGTGGGAAGATTCAGGATGAGTAAGAGTGAAGAAGTGCGAAGAATATGGTCTTTTGAGGATGTATTCAATGAAATAAAATAATACGCAATATAACCAGAAAGCGAGGGAAACTAAGTGCAATTACAAGAAAATATTTGGTATGAATTACGCTGGCAAGTAAAGCATAGAAAATTTCCTAATGAGGGATTTATTAAAACATTTGAAAATAAGGAACAAGCAAAAGAATTTTTAGATTATTTAAGATACAGAGAAGAAAATGAAAACATAATGATATTTTTAAATATTCAAACTCATAAAAGAGAAAAGATTGAGGATATATAACCAGATTGTTAACTATTTCCAAAATAGAAACAGTTGAAATAGTGGTTATTTCCAAAACAGAAACAACCACTTTGAAGGAGTGATTTGTATTAATAGTGAAGAAGAAATAAAAAAAGCCTTTGATAGAATACACGCAGAAGCTGAGCAGTTAAGAAAGATAGATAAACAAATACTAGAGGACCATGCACAGGGTTTAAGTATTCAGGAAATCAAGGTTAAGAATAAAGTGAGTTACAAATATGCTGAACTGACAATTAGATATGGGAGGTAAATATGTCTAAAAAATTAGATATAAAACTATTTACTCAACACTTACAAACGGAATATCCATTAGATCAAATATTAGAATTTGTAGAAAAAAACAATTTAGACGAAGATATTGCAATAAGAAACTGGTCGAATGCTATGCCATGCGATTATTGTGGTTTTGGAAGTTTGGAATATTACAGAAATGAGGAAGTCTACTACAGTGAAAATGATGGATTTTCTTTAGAAGAAAAAGAAGGTTATGAATGCATAGACTTCGGAATATCCAGATGTCCTAAATGTAAGAAATGGGAAACTTATATAGATTAAAAAGGAGGGCTTAAATTGAAAAAAGAACATTGGCCTATAGCGAAAGAAAAACAAGAATATGTATTTATTTGCGATAAATGTAATACAAAATCTAAGGAAAAATATAAAGCTTTTGATGCGGCTCTTCTAATTATCAGCAAAGGTAGAACTAAATGGAAAATAGATTCTGTTACAGGTCCTGGAATAGAAAATCCAAACAGATCTAAAAGGAATTATGCAATTATTTGCCCAGAGTGCTAGCAGGAAGGAGAAAGTAATGATAGTTCTTACAGAAGCAGACTTCCTAGATGCTGAGATATGGAGAATATGTAGCTTAATACAATTAACAAAAATTAACATTAGGAGGGTTAGAGGGTTTTATGAATACCAAAAAAGAAATAGGAGATAGCTTGAACAAACAAATGCCTTATTGCACAAATCATAAATGTATAAATTATTATGAGGATTCCTGTATGTATTTATTCGAAGATGGACCATTAAAAATAAATCCTATGGAATATTCTGATGAAACATGTGAAGCCTTCATTTCTGGAAAGCATCCTTTGTATTTAGAAGAAATACTTGAAATTACAGAAAGATATCAGGCATTGGTAGAAGCAGTGAGAGAGACTATGAACATGAATAAAGCTGAGGATGATACCTTCGGAGCATATGAAAGAGGATGGCAGGGTGCAGCTAATAGAATAAATCAAGCAATAGACTGTTATATACCAAAAGATACAGATGAATCAAAGGAACTTATAGATAGAATAACAGCAGCCACAAAATTTCTTAATGACATTAACGAAGCTGAACAACCATGGCTAGAAATATCAGAAATAGAATGGCAAACAGGAAATAGATATAAAGACGATTGTCTTGGCAATATATGGTGTGTCAATGAAGATGAAAATACTTTAATAAATTACGGGGTCGAATATCCTGAAACTATTGAAACAATTTTTAATGTCAGAGACATATATGTAATGAGATTTAAAAAAATTTCAGAAAGTGAGGAAGAAAATGAATAGCATAATCCTCATAGGAAGACTTACAAAGGACCCAGAGTTAAGATTCACCTCTGCTGGAAAAGCAGTTTGTAACTTTGACTTAGCAGTGGATAGACCATTTATTGGTAAGGACGGACAGAAACAAACGGACTTCTTTAAGATTCAGGTCTGGGGGAAAAGTGCTGAAAACTGTGCTAACTACCTTGTTAAAGGTAGACTTGTAGCAATAAAAGGATATTTACAGAACCGAAGCTATGAGAATGCAGAAGGTCAGAAAAGATATGTAACTGAGATTGTTGCTGAAAATGTGCAGTTTTTAGAATACGGTGATAAAAAGGAATCTAGTAATAATAACAACACCTTTGAACCTACAGGGTTGAATGAAGAAGGATTTAGAGCACTTGATGATGACGGTGTGCCATTTTAAATAATTGCCTTAATTGACAATAAAAAAGGAGGCAGAAATGAAAAAAGAAACAATAAAAAAAATACTACTAGATTATCCTTATACAAAAAAAGAAAAAGAAAAACTAAATAATGATTTAAAAGATTTGTTAGGCAGTAAATATGAAACAAGTGTTACTGCACAACTGACTGAAGCTATTAGCGGAAATAGAAGTATTTCAAATAAAACTGAGCAAGCAGTTATTAAAATTTCTGAAATTTATGATCATAAAGCAAATTTAATAAAAAATAAAATTAATATTCTATTAAAAAATCAATATTTAATTGAAGAATCTTTAGAAAGATTAGAACATGATCAAAAAAAAATAATAGAACTAAGATATTTTCAAAGGTATAAATGGGAAATAATATCAAAAAAATTAAAATATAGTATAAGTAATTGCTATAAATTGCATGATAAAGCACTAAATAAACTATCTATAGAATTTGAAAGAGGTGGAAAAAATTGGAAACAATAAAAGGTTTTGAATATTTATCAACCAATTCAAAAATTATTCTGAAAGATTTTTATAATAATCTTTCAGAATTAGATAAAGAATCAATAAAAAGCGTAATTCCTTTAAAGAAAAGTGATTACATAATTAGAATTGATTTTAAATTTGGAGAACACAAACTTTTAAGAAGAAATAATGATGGACAGATTGAATTATTTTAGGAGGAAATCATAATGACAATTAAAGAAATTTATAAAATGCAAGAAGCTCTGGATAATTCGATAATAGAAAAGAAAAATCTTAATGTAGATCCTAAAACTCTATTAAATACAAGGCTTTTAGCCTTGTTTGTAGAGCTGGGGGAGCTTGAAGAAGAAATAAACGCATGGGAAAATTTGACAAATTTTATGATGAGAAAATCTATTAAGTCTGAAATAGTAACAGTTTCAAAAGAAAAAGTTTTAGAAGAATATGTTGATTGTATGCATTTTCTTTTCTCAATAGCAAATTCACTAGATATTGAAGAATATATATATGAGACTTATGAAATTGCTGATTTTTCAGAACATCCAGATGATATATTATATTACGAAGATTACCAGCCAGAAACATGCACATTAAGTGATTTTTTAATAATATTTAGTAAATTTACAAATTATCTAGGAAATTGGAAATATTGGAAAAAAGAAAAAGAACATAATAAAAAATATTTACTTCAAAAATGGCATGAGGTTTTGATAAGTTTTATAAAAATGGGTACTTCTAATGTTTGGAATTTTACAGCAGAACAAATTGAAGAAGCTTACAAAACTAAGATGAAAAAGAATTATGAAAGGCAGGAAAATAATTACTAGGAGGGCTTAAAGTGGACATGGAAGAAAAATTAAAATATATAGTAGATGAATACTTTAAAGGCAAAGAAATAAAGCAAAGTATAAAAGAATTAGAGTTAGGGCAAGAAGATTTAAGCAAAATATTTAAAATTAATGAAAATAAAGACAAAAGAGTGTAGTTTTTTATAGTTTTTTCCACCTTTTTCCACTTTTAAAGCAAAAAAACAAGTGTTATAGTTAAAATGTAATAAAGCGCCATTAAGACAATTAAAAGTTCCCCCCCTTTTATCAAGAAGCTGTAAATTGTGCAGCTTCTTTATTTTATGCAAAAAAAACAGGGTGATTATAATGAATGTAGTAGAGCCAATTAGAGATTTTTATAAACTTGAAGATATTTTAGAATATTTAAAAAGAACAAATCCAAGAAATTACATTATGTTCATGGTAGGTATTTACACAGCATTAAGAATATCTGACATATTAAGGTTAAAAGTAAAAGATGTTAAAAATAGAAATAATATAACTTTACGAGAAAAAAAGACAGGAAAACAAAAAATCGTGCCAATAAATTTAACATTAAAAAAAGAGTTAGAGTGGTACTGCAAAGACAAAGAAAATTATGAGTATCTAATAAAGAGCAGAGAGCAAGAAAATAAACCTATAACTAGAGATATGGCTTACAAAATATTAAGAAATTTAGGAGATAGGTTTGGGGTGGAAAATTTAGGAACTCATACACTACGCAAGACTTTTGGATTTCATTATTACAAACAAACAAAAGATATTGTTGTACTTCAGCAATGTTTTAATCACAGTGATCCTAGCATAACATTAGCTTACATTGGTATCCAGCAAGATACTGTTAATAGAGCTATGAGAAACTTTACTTTTGGAAAGTGAAGTATGCTAGGGTTATTTTTTTAAAGCTTAAATATTATTCATATTGAAAAAGTGTATAATTCACACTTTGTTATTAGCTAAAAACATTGAAAAATAGATAATTAAAGAATTAAATCGCAATTATACAGAATTAAATGATTATGTATAATTCACTAAGAAGGTGAAAACATGACTCAAAGCATTGAAAACACTAGAATGAACAAGTCAGAATACAGGAAAATGATGAAAAATAGAATAAATAGTCTTTTGGAACTAGAAAAGGGCAATTTATTCCAAAATGTTATATTTTCAGAGTACATCAAGCAAAAAGGAGCTAAAAACCTTGTTGAATGGTTGCAATACAAGGGTTACAAAATTAACACATCATACAAGGGCAGAAAGTGGAATACAACAGATATAAGAAATTATGTTTTAGATCCTCAAAATCATAAAGGTGTTAATGAGGATATAGTAAAAATAGTTTGCCTCATGGTTAACTACACAGGGAAATCATCTTTTGAACAAAGATTATTTAGAGCAATGAAAACAGTATTGAAAATTTAAGGGAGAAATTAGAAATGACTAAAGAAGAATTTCTAAATAGTTTTCCAGAGTATCACAAGAAAAAAATAGAGCATAAGAAGAAATTAAAAAGCCAACTAAACTATGACATACATCAATGTTTGCTGGGGAGAATGAACAAATGCGTAAAGAATAAAAAGAATGTTAATAAATACTTTGGATACAGATAAGGGGGCTTTTATGGCGATTGAAAATATAAATGTTACTGTATGCAGTAAATGCGATAAAGTCTATTCGGAAGATTATAGAAATAAAGAATGCAATGATTGCGGATCTATAATTTTAGAGCAAATAGGAATCAGAATTGACACAATAAATGAGTGTAGAAAATGCGGGATAGAAATTCCACAATCATTAAAGCTTTGCAATTTATGCCAGATAGAACATGTTAATCACAAAAGGAAAAGGGCTGCTCATGTACAAACTCTGTAATAAGATGGGATGCAATAATATAGTTGATTTATCTGAAAAGTATTGCAAGAAACATAAGCATGTAGAAGAACTGGAGAAGAAACAAAGAAATAAATTTTATGATAATAAAACAAGAGATGATAAGTTTACTAAGTTTTATAAATCAAAAGCTTGGACAAAGACAAGGCAAGTCAGATTAATAAAAGATAGCAAGTTATGCCAAGATTGTTTAAGCGAAAAGAAAATAACTATTGCGGACACAGTGCATCACATTATAGAAGTAAAGGACAACTGGGCAAAGCGTTTTGATATTGATAACCTTATTAGTCTATGCCATAGCTGCCATAACAAGCGGCATAAGAAAGGGGAAAGGATATGGAAACAAAGAAAGTAAGCAGAAGCCGAAAGACATATCAAGACAGAAAAGAAACCTTTAACAGTTGGGCTTGTCAAGCTCATTGTGGAGTTGAGAAAGACATAGTACCAAGGAACAAAGGTACTGGATCATTATTTTATATGATACCTTTATTACTTATAACTTTTGCGGTTTTATTAATATTTTTATAAGGTCAAGAAAGAGAGGGGAAATAATGCAGGAATTAAGAAAATGTATTGTAAAAGAGAAAGAAGCATATTTCCATAAATGGTCCGAGATTGCTCAAGTTATTCCACCATCTGTTGCAATGGGTGGACATGGTGGTGGAGTAATCCAAAGGACATTAGGAATAATAGAATTCCTAGATAATGGCTCAGTACATGAGTGCTATCCAAATGAAATAAGGTTTATTTAAGAATAGAAAAAGAATTTATAGAATAGGTTGCACCTTATTCTATATTATCAATAACAAAATTCAAATAATACTGTAAGGACAAAATCAGCTATTGGTTTTAGTACTGTAAGCAGAGTGCCAATAGCAGTAACCAGAGTAGATATTGCGAGTATCTGCTCTTTTATTTTGCCAAAGTTTTCTTTGGTAATCTTTTTCACTGTAAATCAAACAATATAAATTGCGGGAACAATTTGTATTATTATTTTGAGAATTTATAAGGGTAGGGGTATATCGGTAATTTTTAGCCGATTTGCCCACGACCGAATGGGGAACTCTGATAAAGAAAATTTCCTAAAATTCAAGTTTGAGGGGTACACCCTCACTTCAAAACAGAAAAAAGACATGATAAAAAAATAACGAAATAGGGGGTGATTATGTTTGGCAGGTAGACCAAGAAAACCAGTATCACAATTAGAAGGGCATTTAACTAAAGAACAAATAAGGCAAAGAGAAGAACAGGAAGAAATGTTAAAGCAGCTGCCAAAAGATAAAATAAAACCTCCTGCTTGGTTATCAGTTAGAGGTAAAAAGATTTTTAGGGATGTAGTAAATAATCTTCAAGAAGTAGACATCCTTGCAAATGTAGATATTTATAATTTAGGCATACTTGCAGAGGGCTTAGATAACTTCATAGAGGTTACTATACAGCTAGATGCAAGAAGATTTGATAAAGGGGCAGGCGGAAAGAAGTTTACATCAATGCACACTAACAAGTTTGGAGCTGAAAACGAGGTTGAAGATCCTTTAATTAATATCCAAATAAAGTATTCTAAAATGGTAAAAGAATACTCTATGTTAGTTGGCCTTAATCCAGCTGCTAGATTAAAACTTATCCAAGCGCATTCGGAAGGTGATCTGGATGATTTTGACAGAGATTTTAAATAATAAGAATGTATTAATAGATGATCCAGTAACCACTTTTGCGAAATTAATAGTACAAGGGCAGATAATAGCTGGAGAAACAGAAATATTAGCATGTAAAAGACATTTAGAAGATTTAATGAATCAAGATACGGAAGAATTTCCGTATCTATTTGATTACAGCATAGCAGAAGAAGGAATAATAAAGTTTATTACTAAATATACGCTATTTACAGATGGTAAATTAGCTGGAAATCCAGTGGATCTTGTGGACTTCCAGTTTTTTATTTTAGGGAGCTTGTTTGGCTGGACACATAGAGAAACAGGGTACAGAAGATTTAGACAAGCTTATATACAAGTAGCAAGGAAGAACACAAAAACCTATTTGGTAAGTTGGGTAAGCTTATATATGCTAATGGGTGATGGCTACTTTGGAAGTCAAGTTTATACTGCTGCTAATGCAAAGGACCAAGCGAAGATTGCTTTTAATAATTGCGTTAAAATGGTTAAGATTAGCAAGTCTTTACTTAAAAGGCTTAAAGTAAGAGAAAGTGTAAGTGAAATATATTATGCTAAGAAATACTCTATACTTAAAGCTCTATCAAGCGAAACTAAAAACCTTGATGGATTTGATCCTCATTGCGGAGTAATAGACGAATATCACGCACATAAGAATAATCAAATATATAAGCTACTAGATGATGGAGCAGTACAGCAAGACGAGCCTCTAATATTTATAATTACTACAGCTGGATTTGACTTGGATTGCGCTTGTTTTCAAGAATACGAATACTGCAAAGAGATATTAGAGAGAAAAAAAGACAATGAAACAAGATTTATATATATAGCTGAAATGGATAAAGAAGATGATATAGAAGATCCTAAAAATTGGTTTAAATCAAATCCACTTTTTAGAGCTTTAGGAGAAATTGAAAAATTAAGAATAAAAGTAAAAGAAGGATTAGACAATCAATCGCATTTTAGGAATATGCTTACTAAAACTCTTAATAAATGGGTTGATATGAAAGAAAATGGCTACATGAACTATGAGCTCTGGAAAGAAAACGGAGTTGATGCAAAAGAGCTGCTGGAGATATGCAAAGGCAAAGAGTGTTATGTAGGGCTAGACTTATCACAAAAGCACGACTTATCAAGCGTAACTTTTGAATTTCCACTTGATAAAGAATATTATGCAGTAATCACAAGAACTTTCATTCCAGGTGCAAGAGTAAAGCAGAAAGAAGCTACTGACGGAGTAAGTTATAGCAGATGGATTGAAGAAGGGTTTTTAATTGAATGCGAAGGTTTAACTATAAGAAATCAGCAGATAGAGGATTTTATAGTTAATTTTTCTAAAGAACATGATTTTAAAATAAAAGAAATAGATTATGATCCATACTCTGCAAATCAATTAGCTCAGAATCTAAGTGAAAAAGGATATATAACGGTTGAAATAAGACAGGGAATGAAAACTCTATCTGAGCCTACTAAGGACTTTAGGGAGCAAGTATATAACAAGAATGTAATCCACGAAAACAATCCAGTTTTAAACTGGAATGTGCAAAATGCGGTAGAAAAGACAGATCACAATGGAAATATATTACTAGATAAGTCTAATACAACTAAAAAAATAGATGGATTAGCAGCTGGAATAAATGCACACACAAGAGCTATGACACATTATAACCAAGATGATGGCATAAATATATCTAACTATGCCGAAGATGAAATGCTGGATAAGTTATGGGGTGAAGACAATTGATAAAATAAAAAAAATACTTGAATTAATAAAAAGTAAAATCAATAATGATCTAAGTTTAATATTGCTTATGCTAGAAGATATTTTAATTAGCATAGGCATTATTATTATAAATGCTACAACCTACAAAATAAACCTAAACGCTGGATTGTATATAACTGGAATTACTTTTTTAGCTTTAGGTATTTATTTTGCAAAAAATCCTATAAAAAGGGGGTGATTAAGTGTTATTTAGTAAAGCTTACAAAAACGAAACTGTAAGTTTGCAAGATGAAAGACTTTTAGACTTTTTAGGAATTAGCTCAAATGATGTTAATGTAAAAGGTAAAAACGCTTTAAAAGTTGCAACTGTATTTAGCTGCTTTAGAATACTTACAGAAGGAATAAGTAAATTACCTGTAAAAATGTATAAAAACAATAAAAAAGATAGCAGTCATTATCTTTACAATATATTAAAGATAAGACCTAATCCGTTAATGAGTGCAATGGATTTTTGGAAAACTTTAGAATTTCAAAGAAATTTAAACGGAAATGCATATGCCTATATAGATTTTGATAAAAAAACAGGATTAATAAAAGCTTTATACCCAATTACATCATCAAAAGTTAAAAAGATATTAGTTGACGATACAAGGATAACAAAAAAAGAAATGTGGTACATCATAGAAGATAACGGAGATACATTTAAAATACCTTCTGATGAAATGCTCCACATTAAAGGACTTACAGATAATGGACTTGTAGGTATAAGTCCTATAGATTATCTAGTAGATCTAATTGAAAATGCTAAAAGTGGAACTGATTATATTAACAAGTTTTATAAAAATGGTATGCAAACTAAAGGTATAATCCACTATGTCGGAGATTTAAACCAAAGAGCAGAAGAAAACTTTAGAAATAGATTTGAAAGAATGTCAAGTGGTTTAAATAATGCACATAGAGTTAGTTTGTTACCTATTGGATATCAATATCAAGCAATAAGCCAAAAGCTTGCAGAAAGCCAGTTTTTTGAAAACAATAATCTTACAATAAGAGAAATAGCATCTGCTTTTGGGGTTAAAATGCATCAAATAAATGATTTATCAAGAGCTACTTTTAGCAATCTTGAAGAATCGATGAAAGAATTCTATATAGAAACACTTCAACCAGTTTTAACAGCTTATGAACAAGAACTTATGTATAAGTTACTTAGAACTGATGAAATAGAAGCAGGGTACTATTTGAAATTTAATATTGATGTAATTTTAAGAAGTGATTTGCAGAAAAGATTTGAAAGTTATCAAAAAGGTATACAAAACGGTATTTATACAAGCAATGAAGTAAGAGAGAAAGAAGAACTAGAGCCAAAAGAAGGCGGAGACAGACTTTTAATAAATGGAAATATGATACCTATTGATATGGCAGGCAGCCAGTATCCTAAAGGGGGTGAAACAGAAAATGAGTAAAGTATTGCAGCTTAAAAATAAAGACAAGCAAGGCAATATCAAAAATGTTGGTAAGATAGAAATAAGAAATGAAAGCAATGATACTGCAGGTTTGTATTTTTATGGTGATATTGTATCTTCTGAATGGGAAAAATGGGAAGATGCAGACACTTGTCCAGATGATGTCTTAAAGTTTTTGAAAGATATCGAAGGAACTAAAAACCTAAATATCTATATAAATAGTGGCGGAGGCTCTGTATTTGCTGGAATGAGTATATATAACATTCTAAAAAGAAATCAAGCATACAAAATAGCTTATATAGATGGGTTAGCAGGCTCTATAGCATCGGTAATTCCTTTTGCAGCGGATAAAATAATAATTCCTGCAAATGGCTACATGATGATTCATAATGCGTGGTCTTTTACATGGGGCAATGCAAAAGAGCTAAGAAAATTTGCAGATTCATTAGATGTAATAGATCAAGGAATTTTAAATGTCTATGAAGCAAATTTAAAAGAAGGAATAAAAATTGAAGCAATAAAACAAATGATGGATAATGAAACATGGTTTACTGGAAAAGAAGCGGCAGAGTATTTCGATATAGAAGTTGCTCCAGAAAATAAATCGGTTGCGTGTGTATCGGATTATTTTGGCAGCTATACAAATATTCCAGATGATTTAAAGACTAAAGAAGAAATTCAGCCAGAAAATAAAATTGATAATAACCAAATTGAAAAAGCTAAAGCAAGACTATTACTAAAGTCTAGGCTATAGCTTTTATTATTTTAAATCTTAGGAGGAAATTATAAATGAAAATGCTTAACGAACTTAAACAAAAGCTTGAAAATGCTAAAAACGCAGCTAAAGAATTGGTTGCAAATGAAAATGCAACTCTTGAAGAAATACAGGCTAAAGATAGAGAAATAGAAAGTCTGCAAGCTAGAATAAAAGTGCTTGAAAAGACAGAGCCACAGGACAGAACAGAGAATACTGAAATACCGCTTGATAATCCAGAAAATAACATTGACTATAAAACTGTATTCATGAAAGCATTTAAGGGCCAGCCACTAAGTGCAAAAGAATCAGACATGTTAAAAGTTCAAGGGGCTTTATCCTCTGCAACTGGAGAAGATGGAGGCTATCTAATTCCTATAGACCAGCAAACAAGAGTAAATGAGCTAAAAAGAAGCTTGCCAGCTCTTGAAAACTATGTAAAAGTAGAGCCAGTTAGAACGCTGACAGGATCAAGAAACATAGAGAAGAACGCTCTATATACACCATTCCAAGAATTTACAGAGGGAAATGATGTACCTGCTTCTGATGCTCCACAATTTACAAATATTCCTTATGCTATAAAGGATAGAGGGGGCATACTTCCAGTTCCTAATAACCTTATGAATGACAGTGATATTGCAATAGAGTCATACTTAAATAGCTGGCTTGCTAAAAAATCAGTTGCAACTAGAAACAAACTTATACTGGACTTACTTAATACTTTAACTAAAGTTCCAGTTACTGACTTAACAGATTTAAAAGAAATATTCAATATAGAATTAGATCCAGCAATAGAAGCTTCTGCAAAAGTATTCACTAATCAAGATGGATTCAATTGGTTAGATACACTAAAAGATGCAGAAGGTAAATTCATGGTCCAGCCTAATCCTTTAGAGCCTACTAAAAAGATGCTATTTGGAAAGTATGAAATAGTAGTTCTTTCAAACAAAGCTATGGCAACTAGAAATGATGGAACAAACTATCAAGCTCCTATAATCATTGGTGATATGGAAGAAGCTGTTGTGTTATTTGACAGAGAGCAAATGTCTCTATTATCTACTAACATTGGTGGGCAAGCATTTACTAAGAATAGAACAGACATTAGAGCAATACAAAGAGAAGATGTAAAAATGTTTGATAGCGAGGCAGTAGTGTTTGCAGAAATCAATGTGGGAACAGTTTAATTAAGGGGGCTTAGCCCCTTTAATTACTATAAGTAGGTGATACAAATGATACTGACATTACAAGAAACTAAGGAATATTTAAGGCTTGAAGATGAATACACCCACGAAGATAATTTATTAAATGGCTTTATTGCTGCAGCAGACGAATATTTAAAAACTGGAGTTGGCACAGAGATTTATAACAAGATTGTATTAACCGAAAATGAGGAATATGTCAACAAAGGTAAGCTGCAGCAAGCTAAAATATATTGCCTTGCTCTTATAACAGAGTGGTATGATAGCAGAAAATTTACAGCAAATACAACGGAAGGTACTTCTTTGGTGCTGCAAATTTTAGCAACGCAGCTAAAGTATGGGTGGGAAAGCTGATGGATATAGAAGTAGGTAAGTTAAGGCATAGAGTCGAGATCTGGGGAAAAGAAAAAATAATAAATGACTACCATGAAACTGATTTTGAAAACAAAAAGATAAAGACAATATGGGCGGAAGTAGTTCCGCAGACTGGAAAATTGCAAAATCAACAGGCAGACACAATATTAAGCAATGTAACACATAAAATTAAATGCAGATACTCTGCAGGACATGACATAAAGCAAGATAATTGGATTATGTTTGCTGGGAAGAGATTTGACATTAAATATATACTTGATCCTTATTTTAAGCATGTGATTTTAGAAATCTTTGCGGAAGAAATACAAGGGTGATAATATGCAAGATGGCTTTAATGTAGATGATATAGACAAATTAACTCAAAAACTTTTAGATGTAGCAAAAAAAACAGAGCCTAAGCAACTTAAAAAGTTTATTAAATCAGAAGGAAATAAACTAAAGCGCAAAACTGTAAGTAAAGCAAAAAAGACAGTTAAAAAGAAAAAAGGTAATTATCTTAAAGGTATTAAAACAGGTAAAGTATATAAGTATAAAGGTGATGAGCTAGCAGTAAGGGTTTATAATTCAATGCCTCATGCTCATTTGATAGAATACGGATATGAGCATAGAGATCATAAAAAAAGAAATAAAAGACCTACTGGAAAATTTGTTCAAGGCAAGAGAATATTTGAAAGTACAAGAAAAGAGTTTCAAAATCAGTTCATTAAGGATATTGAAGATTTTGTTGTTGAAAAATTGAAGCTTTAAAATCGTTTTTAAGACACTTTTATTTTTTATGGCTTATAAAGACATTAGAAAGTTTTTAAAATGTCTTAAATCTTAAAATAAAAAGTCTTTTTATTTTTATAAAATTGAGTAATATCAACGCTTGTAGCGTTTTAGGTGGTTACATTATGATAAAATACACAGATATATTAAAAGCAATAAATGCAAAGATAAAAGAAGCTTTTCCAGACAAAGAAATACAATCTAAAGATATAACAGAAGGTTTCGAGAGGCCTTCTTTTTTTATTGACTTTTCTAACATGGCAGCAAGTGAAATGATGAATTATTTTAGGAATAGAGTTACAACTATAGTAATTTATTATTTCCCTAGCGACAGATACAAAAACAGAATTGAAATACTAGGCATACAAGACAAGCTAGAAGAAATATTTCTTGATATGTTAAAGGTTAATGAAGATTTTATCATTACAATAAATGAAACAGAAGCAAATATTGTAGATGGGATATTGCAATTTAGTTTTGACTTAGAAACAGTGGAGCAGATAGAGCGAGAAAGTCCAGAACCGCTTATAGAAGAACTAGACATTGAAATAAGAAAGGAAGGTTAAAGCATGGCAAATATAGGAATGCCGAAAATTGATGTAATATTTAAAGGTTTGGCAGTAAGTGCAATACAAAGATCTGCAAAAGGTATTGTTGTACTAATTGTAAAAGAGCCTACAGCTGATTTTGATTTTGCAGAGTATAAAACAGTAGATCAGATAGAAGAAGATAAATTCACAGCTGCAAATGTTGCATATATCAAAGATGTATTTGTTGGTAATCCTTCTAGGGTTATTGTTGCAACTCAAAAAGATGCTGAACTATTAAGCGCAGTACTACTTAAAGTTAAGACTAAGTTTTTTAACTGGATAGGCCTTGCAGAAGGTACGCAGCAAGAGCAAGATGATCTAGCAACTTGGATTAAATCCGTAAATCAGAATGAAAAGAAAGTATATAAGACTATTACCTACAATGCTACTGTTACGGATGATATGCACATAGTCAATTTTGCAAATGAAACACTAAAACCTAAAAACAAAGATGAAATAACTGGTGAAAAGTACATTGCAAGGCTTTTAGGTTTGTTTGCTGGACTACCTTTTACCCAGTCTGCAACTTACTATATCATGCAGGATCTAGAAAGCGTAACAGAGCCAGCTGATCTAGAAACTGCAGTAAATGCAGGAAAGCTAATACTTTTTAATGATGAATTTAATTATGAGCCAGTTGTTAGGGTTGCAAGGGCTATAAATTCACTTATCACAGTTGCCCAGCCGCTTACTGACGATATGAAGAAAATTACTATTGTTGAGGCTATGGACTTAATGCAAACAGATATATCAAGCACTTTCAAAAACTTTTATATCGGAAAATACAAGAATGTCTATGATAATCAAGTACTGTTTTTAAGTGCTATTAATAGTTATTTTAGGCAGCTTGCACTTGAAAGCATACTAGATCAGAACTTTGCAAATTTATCTGATATAAATGTGGAAAAACAGCGCCTTGCATGGCTTGGAATTGGTAAGACAGAGGCGGAAACATGGACAGACTTACAAGTCAAAATAAATACATTTAGATCTAATTTATTATTAGCAGGAAAAGTAAAAATACTTGATGCAATGGAAGATTTAGATTTCACTATAAACATGTAAGGGAGGAGCTGACTTTATGAACGCAAATGAAGTAATAAACGGAAAATGGGGCAGGATTTGGGTAAATGGCGAGCTATGGGCAGAGTGCAAGAGCTTTGAAGGTAAAGTTGTTGGAGAGTGGGAAGATATAAGCTTTTGCGAAGAAATGGGAAATAAAAGAAAGCTTATAGGATTTTCTGGAGAAGGCACAATGGTTTTGCATAAGATGTATACAAGAGGCGGAAATCTTTTGGCAGAAGGTTTTAAAACTGGAATAATGCCAGATATAAAGATAGTTTCTAAGCTTGCAGATCCAGCAGCAAAAGGCCACGAAAGAGTGGAAATACTTCAAGTCACTTTTGATGAATTTACTTTAATGAAATTTGAAGATAAATCTGTTACAGAAGAAGAACTTCCTTTCAAGTTTGGGGATTACAATTATTTAGATAAAATAGCATAGGGGTGCAAGTATGGAAAAGAAAAATAAGAAATTGACATTAAATGATTTTATAGCAAAAGCAAAACAGAAAGAGCAAGGAAAGTTTAAAGCTAAAGCAGTATATGTAGAAAGCCTAGAAGGTGAAATAATAATGCAAAAGATATCTGCAAGCTATATTGTAGATGCTATGGATTCAATAACAAGTGATGATTCTATGCGTAACACTATAAGTATTTATAAAGAGCTTTTATATAACAGTGTACCGCTTTTAAAAGAAAAGGAGCTCCAAGAGCAGTTTGATCTTGTAGAGCCTTTCGACATTGTGGAAGAAATGTTTGATCTTGGGGAAATATTAGAGCTTGGAAATGAAGTGCTTAAAATGCATGGACTAGAAGATTTGGAATCTAATGTAAAAAACTAATTGAGGAAGATTTAAGGTTTCAAATTGCAGCCTTTTATCTTCCAAGAGGCCATAAATTAGATGATTTTTTAAATCTTAGTTTTTCAGAACAGCTTTTTTACAAAATAAGCATGGAAAAGCATTTAGAGAGCGAACAAAAAAAGCTTAATCAATTGTTTGGAGAGGGGTAATAAACCCTTCTCTTTATTTTGCCTAGAAAGTAGGTGAATCATGGCGAAGGCGATTAATACAGTCTTAAATCTTAAAGATAGATTTACTCAGCCTTTAAAAAAGACTACAGACAATACAAAGAAATTTACAAAGCAAACTAAGTTAGCAACTAGTCAATTGAAAAAAATGAGCAGTACTGCAAAAAGTTCTTTTAGTAGTATGGCAAAAGGTGTAATAGGTTTAGGCGCTGCATATTTAGGATTTAACTCCATGAAAAGCTTTTTTACTGAAAGTGTAGCAGGGGCAAAAGCGCAAATTGAAGCAGAAACAAAACTAAGCTCAGTATTAAAGAATACAAAAGGCATGACAGATGCTCACATAGAAGGTCTTAAAAAATATGCAAGCGCACAACAAAACATAGGGGTTATAGGAGACGAAGTCACTATATCTGGTATGCAGCAATTAGGAACTTTTCAGATGCAGGCCAAAACAATTGAAACACTTACTCCAGGTATGCTAGACCTATTAGCTCAGACAAAAGGATTAAATGCAACTCAACAAGATGCAGTACAGATAGGTAATTTATTTGGCAAAGTTATGAATGGTCAAGTTGGAGCATTATCTAGGGTAGGTATAAACTTTACTAAAGCACAAGAAAAGATTTTGAAATTTGGTACAGAAGAAGAAAAAGCAGCTACACTAGCCGAAGTTTTAAAAATGAATGTAGGCGGTGTAAATGATGCAATGGCTCAGACAGATCAAGGAAAAATTCAGCAAATGACAAATAGCTGGGGAGATTACAAGGAAGAAGTAGGAAAAAAAGTTCTCCCTATTATGGCAAATGTTGCAAACTGGTTTTTTACTAAAATTCCTAAAATACAAACTTTAACTTTAGGTTTAATTGATACAGTTGTAAAAGTATCTGCAGCTATACAAAGCAATATAATCCCTGTACTCAATTATGTAAGCGGCAATCTGCTCCCTAAGGTAAGGGCTTCATGGCTACAAATGCAAGGTCCAATCAATGAAATAATCCAAAAGGTTTTACCTGCATTAAATCAAATGTTTATTGAAACAAAAGCTTTTGCACTTGAAGCAGTAAAAGGAATTGTTGATATGTTTAATTTTATAAAAAATAACTGGGCTACTATAAAACCTTTTGTTATTGGGGTTGGTATAGCTTGGGGAGTTTATAAAACTTATCTACTAGCAACGCAGGCAGCAACTTTAGCTTTAGCAGCAAAGACAAAAATACTTAACATGGTAATGGCTGCTAATCCTATGGGATTAATAGTAACATCCATAGGCCTTTTAATAGGTGCTGGAATACTACTTTATCAAAATTGGGATAAGATAAGCGCAAAGGCATCCGAGTTATGGGAAAGTGTAAAACTGGCCTTTTCTCCTATACCTGCTTTTTTTAGTGGGATATGGGAAACCTCAAAAGCTAGTTTTAAAGGCTTTATAAATTATGTAATATCTGGAATCAATAAAATGATTGATGGAATGAATAGCCTTAAATTTGATGTACCTAAATGGGTGCCAGGAATTGGCGGTCAAAAGTTTGGTATAAGTATTCCTAAAATACCAGCTTATGCAAGCGGTACAAGCTATGCAAAAGGCGGACTAGCACAGATCCACGAAAAAGGCGGAGAAATAAGGCAGCTAAGCTCTGGAGAAACAATCATTCCAGCGGACAAGAGCGAAAAGATTATTAATAATACAAGTAATACCGATTCTGGTGTTGTAGTTAATATATATGGCAATGTTTATGGGGTTGACGATCTTGTAAATATTGTAGGAAATGCAATGGCTAAAAGAATTAAATTAGCAAAAGCCAATATGTAGAAGGGGGTATCTATGGATATTGTAGTAAGTGCAAATAACAATCAAGAAATTCTAGTGTTTCCAGTTGTGCCCCCCGATACTGGGACCATAGAAAAACCTGCAAAAAATGAGGTATTTGAGAGTATAAATCAAGGGGAGTTAAATCTTATAGGTACTCTAGGACTCAAAAATTTATTTATAGAATCTTCTTTTCCGAATAAAGAATATCCCTGGATTAAAGCAGGGTCTATTGCTAATGGCTGGGCTTATGTGGATTTCTTTGATAGGTGGAGAGCTGCAAGAGTACCTATAAGGATTGTAATTACTACAAAAGACGGACAAGAGCGGCTTAATATGCCTTGTACTGTTGAAAACTTTACACATTATTTGGATAAGGCTGGAGATATAAAATACAGTTTAGAGCTTAAAGAATATGTGTTTGTGAAGGTGACTTAATATGCTTATAGACGATTACAGCGTATTTTTAATAAGAGACTCTAAAACTTACAATATAGCAGCTCTATGCGGAGATTTAAGCTGGAGAGACAGTATAGATACTCTAGGGATGGAGTTTAATTTTTCTACTGGCTATACAGATGCAAGGTTTTTTCCTAAACTTGTTGTGCGGCTTGGGGATCTTATTGTTTTAAGTAACAATGGAGCAGAAGTATTTAGAGGCATTGTCACAGATGAAAACATAGACGGAAGATTTAAACGCAGTTTTACCGCCTTTGATTTTGCCTTTTATTTGAATAAATCAAGAACTATTATACAGTTTAATAAAATTAGGGCAGATAAGGCTATAAAAGAGCTATGCGGAAAATTTAATATACCTGTAGGCAATATAACTGCAATACCTACTTTGATATCTAAAATATACAAGGATGCTACTATAGCAGACATTATAGAAGATATATTAGAGCAGGCAACGAAAGAACAAGGTGTAAAATACCGCAAAGAAATGCGAATAGGAAAGTTTTATATAGAAAAATATAGTGATTTAATAGTTAAAGGACTTTTTAAACCTGCAAGCAATATACAGGCCTTTGATGTTACTAAGGCTATAGGCAGTATAAACAGGACAAGAAGCATTGCAGACATGAAAAATAGTATCCTTATTGTCTCTGGAGAAGAAAAAAGCACTAGAGTAGCAGCTAAGGCAGAGGATGCAGCAAGCATTAAAAAATATGGCCTTTTGCAAGATATAGAAAGTGTGGACAGTAAAAACATAGCACAGGTAAGAAACATTGCTAAAAATAAACTGGCAGAGCTTAATAAGATTGCAGAGGATACAAGTATAGAGCTACTAGGAGCAGACAGCGTAAGAGCTGGGCGGATATTAGAGATTACAGAGCCTATAACTGGCCTAAGCGGTAAATATCTAGTAAAAGAATGTACTCACACATATAGCAATAGAATACACAAAATGAACCTCAGTATAGAGGGGGCTTGATATGAGCTGGGATATAGAAATGGCAAAAATGATTAAAGAAGAAAGCAAGGCAGGAGCAGGAAATTTTAACACTGGGGCAATTATTGGGGTTGTAGTTTCTAGTTCTCCTGCTCAAATTTCTATACTTGATGGTGCCGCAATGCTCCAGCAAGAAAACTTATATTTAGCAAACGGATCTACTACTTTTAATTTTCAAGTAGGCCATGAAGTACTTTTGATACAAGGCGAAGATCCACAAACTTTTTTTATAGTAAATAGAGCAATTAAACTTTAAGGGGGCATGACATGGATATATTTCCAGTTTCAGATATAAACCTTATATTGCAAGAACAGACAGAAGAAGCAGCCCCAAGCGTTGGTAAGGTTTATAAATTTGATTTTGAAAATGGCAGGTATTTGCTCCAGGATGGAAAGCTTATTAAAACTACTAAAATAGAGGCTATACAGCAATTTGTAAAATGGACTCTAAAAACTTTAATTAGAAAATATAAAATATATGATGAAGATTATGGAATGGATTACAGCTTTATAGGATATAAAAACATTCCTATAGGTTTTGTAAATTCTGAACTAAAAAGGCAGATTGAAGAACAGCTTGAAGCCTATCCGCTTATTAATAAGGTTATAAATTACAGCGGAATAAGAGAAGGAAGCAAGCTTATTATTTCATTTACGCTTATTACAACAGAAAATGAAAGCATTGTTTTTAATGAAAGCGTGGTGATTGCAGCGTGAGTTTTGAGTACAAAACAAAAGAGCAGTTAAGACAAGATATGCTTGATAATATCTCAAATGACTATGAAAAAAGCAAAGGGAATCTAACATATGATATCCCAGCCGCTGCAGCTATAGTATTAAATAAAATATACGACGAGTTGCAAAAGCTGAATGATAAAGTAGATGTTGATAAGCTAAATGGTACAGAGCTTACAAAGTATGTAAGACAGCGTAAAGGTATCAAAAGAAAAGAAGCTACAAAAGCTAAAGCAGTTTTGGATATTGTAGGTAATGCAACTATAAATATAGGCGATTTATTTGAAACTCAAGCAGGAACTCAGTTTTATGCTACTGAAATTGTGATAATTGAAGGTGCTGGAACTGTAAATGTTGAAGCTGTTATTCCAGGGACAAATGGAAATGTAGGAGCAAATACTATTACTTTAATGCCTGTTACTCTACAAGGTGTAGTTTCGCTTACTAATACACAAGCTAGTTATGATGGTTTTGCAGAAGAAAGCGATGAATCACTAAGAGAAAGATACTATGAAGCAATACAAAGACCAGCCACATCTGGAAATATATATCACTATATGGGATGGGCTAAAGAAGTAGCAGGAGTAGGAGATGCTAAAATTTTATCTTTATGGAATGGAGATAATACAGTAAAGATAGTTATTATAAATTCCGATAAGCAACCAGCTTCATCAACTTTGGTTGATACGGTTCAAGAATATATAGATCCTAAAGGAGAATATATAGAAGCGGAAGATAGATGGACTCTTTGGGGTACTGGCTCTGGCCAAGCACCAATAGGAGCATACTGCACTATATCAAGCGCTACTGGATTAAATATAAATGTTACAGCCGATGTACAAGAAGAAGAAGGATATACTCTTGAAGAGGTTAAAACTAATATAGAGAATAGCATATATGGTTATTTGAAAGAGATTGCATTTAAGCAGAACTATGTAAGCTATGCTCTTATAGGTAGTGCAATAATCAATACAGAAGGTGTAGCAGACTATCAGAATTTGCTTATAAATGGTGTTGCTACAAATATATCTATAGGTGTAGAACAAGTGGCAATATTAGGCACTGTAACTATAACTTAAGGGGGCTAACATGGATAATCAAAAGATTATAACTCTTATGCACCATTTAGTGAGAAATGACCCTTACACTAAAGATATTACAGATGCTATAGATATAAAAATTAATGAAATAAATGATGTAGCTCAAGACTTATATAATCAGTTTTGGTTTAACACTATGACTTGGGGAGCTGATGTTCTAGCAAATTTCTTAGGCATTAAGTTTAAGACAAATACTCCAATTGAAGAAAAAAGGAGCATTGTAGAAGCTAGATGGAAAAACAGTAGTAAGGCTGATTTATATTTGTTACAAGCAATAGCCGAAAGCTGGCAAAATGGAGAAACGGAAGTAACTTTTGTAAATGCAAAGATAATAATAAAATTCATAAGTGAGTATGGAATTCCAGCAAATTTAGATAATTTTAAAGCAGAAATAGAAAAGGCAAAGCCTGCACATTTACCATATGAATTTATTTTTGCTTTTATGACTTGGGACCAGTTTGACACTTACAATAAAACTTGGGATATGTGGGATACTCTGAACCTAACATGGGATGAGTTTGAAGCATATAAAGAATAGAGAGGTGATATAATGCCAAGTTTATTAAAAACAGCTTTTTTACAACTTAATAAGTGGGCAGGGAACGAGTATCCCAAGCGTGAAGATTTCGTGTCTGATAATGAAAAAATAGATGCATTTGCCGATGATATTAGTTCGCAAATGGCACAGATTGAGTTAGATTTCAATCTT
Organism: Acetoanaerobium pronyense; assembly: GCF_017874355.1. Taxonomy (GTDB): domain Bacteria; phylum Bacillota; class Clostridia; order Peptostreptococcales; family Filifactoraceae; genus Acetoanaerobium; species Acetoanaerobium pronyense. The sequence continues at coordinate 5,845 of NZ_JAGGLI010000011.1, read as the reverse complement.
CACAAAATACAAACCGTTACGCATGTTGCTAGTTTTACTAGAGATGTTTCAATAGCAGGTTTACAAGTAATTAATATCCCGTTTAAAGCTAAAAGTATAGCATCTATAGGAGCTATAGCCGGAACTAAAGCATTTAGCGAAGGTTTTTGGGCTGAAAATAACGCATCTAGAGCACTGTATATCGCTCCGGACGGGAATCAATATTCTGATTCGGCTTTGGTGGTTATTTCCCCTAGTTCTGGCAACTTTGCTACTGTATATATAAATTCGGTTACTGAAAACGAAATAATTTTGGATTGGCAAAAGTCAGGTACACCAGCAGGCACAGCCACTGTTCATCTGCTTATTCAAAGCCATTAGAATTGGGGGGATTAATATGCGATATTGCGTAGTTAAAAACACTACAAAAGTAATAGATGGTTCTGAAAACTCTATTGAAATAATGCTACAAAATGCACAAAATGCAGGATTTGCTGAAACAGAAGTCGAGATATTAACAGAAGAAGAATATCAAGAAAGATTAGCAAATGAGCCTAAGCCACCACCACAGCCGACAAGCGAACAACAATTGACTATGGAAATGACAATGGCTATGGCACAAATGCAAATGGATAATATGATGGCAATAGCAGAATTAACTAATCTAATAATGGCAATGGGAGGAATGTAATATGTTTAATGAAAATTCAATGGTCGTTAAAACTTGGTTTGATTTAGTAAAGATGAAAATCTACAAAAGAGAAGAAGTTCCAGCACTTTTTAATCTCAGAGATGTTGTTTATTCAATTTTAGACAGGGAGGGAGTGTAATATGTTTAATAGAAATTCTATAATAGTAAAAACTTGGGTGTCACTTGTGATGATGGGAATATACAAGGATACAGAAGTACCGAGATTGTTTAATTTAAGAGATGTAGTTCAAGAAATATTTGCAGAGATTGTTTAGGAGGGAGCTATGGAAAAATGGGAGAGAAAGTATTTTATTAAGTTGGTGATAGTTCCGTTTTCAATAGTCTTAGTCGGTTTTGTTTTTGCTAATTTGAAATATCCTCTATTTTAAAGGAATTTTACAATAAATGTCGAAATCTTTCTTATGTACAAAATAGGGAGGATTATTTTTATGGAGTTAGAATCAATCGACAATCAGATTAATAGTTTAAAAGACACTATAACATTAATTGACGGCACAGTAAAATTTCATTTAACTATACAATGGATGGTATTAGCATTTGTTATCGCAGCATCTGGATGGGCTTTATATTTAATGGCTAAAGATTGGTTTGAAAAAGGTTTAGATAGAAGAGTTGAACAACTTAAAACCGAATTGATTGATGAAATTACAAATTATAGTGTAATTAATTTGTTAAGAACCATTAGTTTGTCTGGTGTTCAAACAATATCGAGCAAGAAAAAGCCTAATTTGGTAATTATTAACGCTTACTTTAGTGATTATGATAAAACTTACGGATGTGAGTTTGTAAAAAATTCTTTTATATGGAGCAAGAACGAGATTAGTAGAGACCCTATTAAAATTTTGTGTCCGAATAAATCTACTGTAGAATTGAGATTTAAAAATATCTCACAAAATGGGTTCGAGTTAGAATGGAAAACATATGGCGAAGCTCCTGATGTAACGGTAGCTTTAGAAATTATCGTTATGTAAAATTTAAATTTTTAAATCAAAAGACATGTTAAGTGTCTTTTTTGTTGCTCAATAGTTTAAAATTGTGAAATAAGAATAAGTGTGGAATCCGGTGAATTAGATATATTTGATTAATACTATAAAATAGAGATACTAATGAATAGTTAGAAAGAACATTAATATGTTATAGAAAACCGCCTAAATTAAATTAGACGGTTTTTCTATTATAGCGATAATTTTAGCAAAACAGATTTTAAGCAGATTTAATGATACATATTTGCTATAATAGAAATAAAAAGGAGGGGTTATTATCATTTATAATGCACAAAAGGGAGAGATAGATTCATTTATAATTGAAATCATGCCGCAGGGAGGAGACTCTCTTCAATTTTGGAGCGATTTAAAAAAATGCTATTCAAAGAAAAATATTGTAAAAATGAAGTACAGAATAAGCTGGATTCCCATGAAATATACGGAGACTGAATCATACTTGATTAACGATATAACAATATATAAAAAAGACAATGATAAATTTGATTTTTTATTAAGGTTAGAAAAAGAAAGTGATAATTCTATTATGGAGTTTAATTTTGAGGATATAGGATTAAAGGATTTTAAATGGGCAGATGAAAAAGATAATTTTTCTAAATACTATGTTGATGTACCAGAGAAACATCAATATTCTTTTATATTTATGAAAGAGAATTGATTATATATTAAAGTTAAACCAAAAGAGTCGTTAAGACTCTTTTTTCATTTATTCTTGCAATTCTATCATTTACCAATACCCCTGTAGATTAAATATAAGCCTTAAGTTATAATAATAACATGTCATGGAAAAATAACGGGGGGTAAAAATGCAAATTATTAGCAAATCGATACATGTAATAAATTATAATGAAGAATTGGTTTCTTCGAGAGTAATTCCGGATTCATTTGATGCTTATGTTATGCAATTAATAAGGCATATAAATAGTAATACTTTTGTTAGAAATTATAAAGCTAGGTCTCAAGCCACACAAATTATTATAAATGCAAAAGAAATATATAGAAAAGTTATAGGTGAAGATTCTGAGATAGAACATTCTATAATACAAGGTTATTTTGATGATAACGCTGATAGATTGATGAGAAAAGAAATTGAAGCTCAACGCAAAATAGCTCGGCTAAATAGGAATATTCAAAAGGGCAGCTTATTACAAAGTCTGATTTATAATAGTGAAACAGAGGAGTATGTTTTTTTGTTAGCAAAAGTAGAACATGGCGGTTTTGTAGATGAGACAGATTTTAATTTTAAAACCGGGTTTTCTTCAGATAAAAAGGATATATGGAAATCTTGTCTTTTATATTTTGATGATGTTACAGAATTAAATATAAATAACGCTAAGGTATATTCTAATACAGTTGCAAAATATTGGAGTAATGATTTTTTAGAATTAGATGAAATGATTACAGATGAGACAAATACTTTACAAGCTTTTAAAGCAATTGATGAGACTTTAGCGAGAAACGTTAAAAAAGTTGCTCCTAAAGATTATATGGTTATAAGACACAGTGTTATAGCATATTTTAAGGGAAATGAACACTTAGACTATAATTCAATGGTAGAGGGAATATTAGGGACATATCAACCCACAGATTTATCTAATGATGAATTATTGAACTTGAAAGATAAGCTTACTGCTTTACCGGAAAAAAGAAAGTTTGATTCTCAATTTAACTCAGTACCATCTGTTATCGACCCGAAAGTTAAAAAAATATATAAAGTTAATAACGGAATAGAAATTAAAATAACAGATTCAATTGAAGATATTGAACATGCGATTAAATCAGTTGAAGATCAAGATGGTAATAGATATTTAAAGATAAAAACAAATAATGACGAAACGTTTGATTTTTTTAAATAATAAAATGTAATTTAAATAATATAGAAAGGGGGAATAGCTATGAATCTTATCAATGAATTCAAAATGCTTTTTCAGACGGAGGATTTAAGCATATCTGAAAGAGTTAAAGTCCTTGAGTTGAAAGTGTCTATTGATAAGGGAAGTATTCCCGATTTTTCAGATATTATCAATTTGGGGAAAAATATTGCCGATAGGGATAAGTGTATAATTGAATTTAATACAATAATTGAAGACCATTTGAGGCTTGTTTTAAAAGAGCCTGATGAAAGTGAATATGAGAGTTTTATAGATGATTTAAAGGATTATGAAGATAGTGTTTTAGTTATACTCACAATTGAAAAAACAATAATGGAAAATAGTTTTTCTATTTATTGTTTCAAAGAATTTACAAAAGACCTTTTGAACAAAAGTATAGTAGATATAATGAGTTTGTTTGGACTTCTATTAAATAGAGCAGAATATTTAGTATTTGAAATTTATGACTCGGATATTTTTTTTTCCACACAAACAATGTTCTTTGTTAATAGAAGTAGTCATAATATTACCCTTAAGGAAATCAACAGGTCAGAAAGAATAAGTGAATGCAAAGATATTTCTTACTTTTATAATAATTCAAATTTGAATTTGCTTCCTGAAGATTTTAAAATAGTTACCAGTTATGATAACAATCCATACGAAGAAATATTTGATAAATTGGTCAGTATATTGAGTTTAGTGTACATCTCAACATTAGCTACAATTGAAGATGATGTTTTGAAAGTACAAATATCTGGACAAAGAAACGTAGATTTTTCATATGAATTGAATAGGGTTATGATACATAACCCTATTCTTTTCAAAATTTATAGTTGGATATATAACGGCGGAAACTTGATTGACAAAGCACTTATTGCGAGAAATATTCTAAGCCTTCATTGCAAATATACAAACTTAATAAATACTGATGAAAAGACTTATGCAACAATACAATCAAACTTTAATCTGTATTTAAAGGATAATGTAAACCAATATTTGGATTTAAAAAATAAAGTTTCAGAATACATTTGTTCAGTTACTACACAAGTAGGTGATAATGTTTTGTCTTTATTCAATAATTTTAAAACAAATTTGCTTACTTTAATTACGTTCTTATTCTCAGTGATAATTATTAATATAGTTTCTGATAATCCATTAGATAATATATTTACTAGAGATATAATATTAATTCTTGAATTGATTTTGTTGGGTTCGATTATCTATTTATTGATTTCAATTAGTGAGAATAAATATAGGCTCAAAAAAATAAAATCCGGATACCAGGTTTTAAAGGACAGTTATAATGAAATACTGTCTAATCAAGATTTAGAAGATATTTTTAAAGAGGATAAGGCAATAAAAAATGCAATTAAAGAAGTTGAAGATGGTACAAAAAAATATATGATTTTATGGGTAGGGTTTATATTGCTTTCGTTGAGTTTACTGGAATTTATCAGTTCTGAACCACCAATTTCAAATTTTATAAAGGATATATTTAAAAATATAATATCTTTAAGAAACCTATTAGTTCAGTATTATTGGTGATATAAATGTTGGCACATATTTAAAGATTGACTGAAGGTTCAGCACAATTAGAGATTAAAAGACTTGGAAAAGCAACAAACTTAATAGAATAGCGCATTCACACCTTTTAAGGCATACTTTTGCTACACTTGCACTTAATTCAGGCATGGATATAACAGTAATACAATCAATTCTAGGACATGAATCAGTGGCAACGACACAGATATATGCGACTATGAACAAGGAACATATCAAATCAGAATATAGAAAACTTATATCATAAGGGCCTACGGGCTCTTTTTTATTACCAAATAGGAGGATTATATGGTGGAAGAGAGACTTTGTTTAGAGCGACACAACTCAATAAACGACAAATTAAAGGTTCATGAAAGAAGAATTAATGATCATTCGAAGAGGATAGACATCATAGAGCAAAACAATTCCAGAATGGATGAAAAATTAGCTGGTCTAATTACTCAGCTGGGAACATTAAACGCAACTCTTAGGTGGTTTATGGGTCTACTTGTTGGAAGTTTTGTAACCTTTTTCTTCTATGCAGCGCAAAAGGGGTTGCTTTAAAAAATGGATGAAAGAATAGCACTTCTTGAAGCAGAACTTAGAAAAGCTAGAAAAGAAGAAAAAAGCAAGAAAAGAGAGAAAATGTTGTAACTGGTAAAATAAAATGGAGAGATTTCGGCAAATAAAAATGGAGAAAAAATACTCATAAAGTCTTTGAATCTTGTTAGAATACTTAAAGT
>NZ_JAGGLI010000010.1 GCF_017874355.1 Acetoanaerobium pronyense | reverse complement strand
ATACCAAAACCAGATGGTTTCATGCTTTTTTATTGTCAATTATTATTGAATTTTCAAGGTTCATATATAGATTTTCATGTGCGAAGTTTTAGTAATTGAATTTATATAAACAGCAAAAGCTGGTATTCATCACGAATGCCAGCTTTTTTTATCCTATAAATGCGGTATCTCCTATTATAAATAAGTCTTCACATTTTCTATCCTTTTCTTCCCCTTTTGTATCTACTATCTTAAGATAGCTCTCCTTTGGCTTGTCCTTTGTGCCAAATACTCCAATCACCAGATATCTATCTGCAAAAATATCATAAAAATGTTCTCTCTCAGCCTCTACCTTTTCATACTTACAAAGAAAATCTTCAGTATCTACATCTTTGATATCAACTTTTTTTTCGTCCTCATGGACTTCATATACCTTATCATTTTCAAAGGCAACCATAGTCCCTGCACCAAGGTCAGCTATCTTGTCTATTTCAAGAGTGTTTTTATTTAAGGAAAATATCTCTTCTTTTCCAATCATGAGCCTGTCCTTCAATTCCTTACTCTCTTGAAGTAAAAACTCATGCTTGTTCTTTTTATAGTAAAGCTTTGCTTCGCTCTCCCCAATCACTCTAAGAACACCCTCTTTGTAGATAGAGTCAAGGGTTCTAAACTGCATGCTCTTGCTTCCAATCTTTACTAGCCTTAAAAAGTTTTCAAAGGGAAGGTATTTGATTGAGTTGTGAAACACAAAATCCTCAGTCAAGTCTTCAGGAATCTCCATATCAAGCTCTACATCATTTGATACAAGAAGCTCAAGCTCCTCCTCTTCAGAAAGATACGTCTCTTCAACTAGAATATGCTTTTGCTCTTCTCCTGCTACCACTCTTTTACCTGATGTCATCTTAAATAAATTGTCATGGATTTCATATAAGCTTTTAGCCTCTATATCTACAAGGTATACCTTGTCTTTTATAGTGCTTTCAAAAGGGTTTTCGGAGTCAGCAAGGGTAAATATGAAATACCCAGATGTAAGAATCTCCATTCCTCTATATATAAACTCTTGTTTCGGGAAGGTAAAGCTTAGTATCTCACTTTGGCTATCATCCCTTGTGTCTATAATGAAAAACTCTAAAAGCATTTCTCTCATTAGCTCTGTAGCTACGCAGTAATACATATAGTCCATGCTTTTCATTACAAGGACATCCTCATATGAACCAGGAACATCTATATCATAAAGAGATGGGTCCTGATCATGTCTTCCTGTATCTATTTTTGTAAGGGATTTGTCCTCTAAATCAAATCTATATATCCCTTCAGTCCATTCTTCCTCAAGGGTTCCCTGCACCTTTTCAAAATAAATCCTATCTTCAAGAGCCTTTATAGGCCTATATGCTATTTTAGGAACGTCCTGCCCCTTTGTTATATCTTTTAAATCTATAATTCTCAACTTTTTTCCTCCAAAATTTTCCAATTCATTTTATATTCTATATTAGATTATGACACAAACCCTCTTATTTTGAAAGAAAAACCTTTCCTTCTATTATAAGCTCTACTTATTCATATATTTTACAATCACATAAAAATACTCCATAGTAATGACATAGCCATTAGTTATGGAGTATTTAGGATTTCTGTAGCAGATTACTATAGAGCTTTAACTCGATTTACAATTTTATTATTTGATTTTACCAGCTCTTATTTAGACTTATATATCTGCTCGTACCTTATTATTCCAAGGTGATTTAGATTCATTCCTCCAATATAATCCTTGTAGCCAACTCCTGCCCTTGGATGGAAAAGATATATCCATGGCGCCTCTTCATGAAGTATGGAGCTTATTTGTTTATAAAACTCCAGCTTTTTAGTAGGATTAAGTATCTTTTTAGCGCTCTTCATCAATTCAAGAACCTGAGGATTTTCATAACTTGAAAAATTAGCAGAGCTTCCTGGGGTAAATAAAGGCGCTAGGAAGTTGTCTTGGTCCCCTGTATCTGCAATCCATCTTGAAATGTACAAATCATGTTTTTTATGACACTCTTGGCTCATAAACTCTGCACTAGAAAAATCTGATATTTCAATATTAAGCCCTATAGCTTCTAGGTCTTCTTTTACTTGAGAGAGTATCTTACTAAACAGTCCTCCTGCATTTCCATCCCTTGCAGCAAGAGTGATATTTAGGTTTGTAACTCCACTTTTCCTTAGCATATCCTTAGCTCTTTGAGGGTCATAGTCATAAGGTCTATATTCCTCTCCTCCAAGCATAGAAGATGGCATAGGAGATGAGGCTACGCTTCCAAAGACTCCAAGGGCCTCTTTAATTATTCTTTCTTTGTTGATGGCAAGATTAAGAGCCTGCCTTGCCTCCTTATTTGATACTATAGTATGACTTGAAAGCATATTAAATCCAACATAGTAAATAGCAAGCATATCAACTATATCAACCGTAGCTCCAGCATCCTTAGCTTCTTTATAAAGAGCATCCTCTTCTATTTTTATAAAATCATAATTGCCCTGTCTGAAGTTTTCACCTACCTCGGAAGGATTTGTAGTAAGCTTAATCTCTTTGATATATGGCTCACCTAAATAATAGTCTGGATTTGCTTTTAGAGTAATGTCCCCATTTGCTTCATCCTCTAGAACAAAAGCTCCACATCCTACTATGGCACCTTTTTCTTCATATGCCTTTTTAGATATTATAGGACACATTGATTGTCCCAGATTTAGTAAAAAACCTGTATAAGGACTTAATAGTCTTATTCTTATAAGATACTTATCAATGATTTCAATACCTGATACACTATTTGTCTTTCCATCTGCAAATTCCTTGGCACCCTCTATGTCAAATAGTATCCAGTTGTTTGGGGATTTTGTTTTTGGATCAAGTATTCTTAGATATGAAAAATATACATCTTCAGAAGTAAGCTCTGAGCCATCATGAAACTTGATACCTTTTCTAAGCTGAAACTCCCATGTAATCTGATCTTCAAGGACTCTCCAAAACTTTGCAACTCCTGGGGATATCATCCCGTTTTCATTGATTAAGGTTAGGGATGAGTGATTGTTTACATAAAGATGAGCCTCTACTGCATCTATCGCCATCATCGGGTCCTTGTTTTCAGGAGGATAGGCTATGTATGTCTTTACTACATCACTAGCTAGCTCAAGCCCTTTAAGGTTTTCGCTCAGTCCCTCATTTACATTCTTAAGATTTGATGAAAGCTTGTTTATAGCCTTAAGAGATGTGCTCGTATACTCCGTGTTCAAAAGAGTAATCTCTACACTTCCTGAAAGCGTGGAAAAATGTTCATTCATTGTTTGGGTGGATTCTATTACATTTTCTAGTGACTCAAGCTGTTTTGATACTGCAATATTTATCTCCTCTGAAACTAAAGTAGACTCCTTTGCTGCATCTATTATGGTTTGAAATACTTTTTTGGTTTCAAGAGACATGGCCTTTCCAGCTTCTACACGTCTATCTGTCTCATCCATCAAAGATGTTGTTTCATCTATACTTGATTTTATTTCATTTAATATATCACTAATATGTCCTACGGAATCTATACTTCTAGTAGCAAGCTTTTTCACCTCGCTAGCTACAACAGAAAAACCTCTTCCCGCTTCTCCTGCTCTAGCCGCCTCTATAGATGCATTAAGGGCAAGCAAATTCGTGCTATCCGCTATATCCTTAATAAGGTCAAGAAGCTCATCTACGCTTTGAGATTTGTCATAAAGATTGGAAACAGACCCTTTAACAGTAACTACAGACTCTGATATCTCATCCATAGCTTCAAGAGACTTGTCTATAGCTATCGTCCCTTCATTTGCTACAGTAAGAGTCCTATCTGTTATTTCCTTGGAGTTTTCGATACTTGCAAATACTTCCTCTGCAAGAGCAGAATACTGACTTATTTCATCAACAACACCTTCAGTTGCAACAAGCTGCTCCTCTATAGCCGCACTGATTTCTCTGGTTGTATTTATAAGACTACTTGCAATAAGCTCCGTTTCTTCAATCTTTGTTCCAAGTCTAGTTATCATATTACTTTGATTGTGTTGCATTAATAAATCCTTATCTTCAATGGATTCCTTTGGGGAATCATTTTTCCCTATGTATTTTTCTTCTTTATTCTCTGCCTTTTTTTCTATTTGACTCTCTTGAGGTCTTATAGACGTATTTATAGGCTCATTAGTATTCTTCTTTTTAAAAAACAATATCCGCCCCTCCTTGGTAAATTTTATTTACTTTAAACCTTCCCATTCGAATATTTATTGTTTCAATTATACTATATTATTTTATTATGATGTTAAACTTTTCTATATACAGGTTAACTTTATATTTTTTTACTTAATTTTACTAGTATTTTGCCTCCTATAATTTCCTAAGAGATGGTTTGTTTACACCTTAATTGTAGTATAATTAAAATAGGTGATGCATATGAGCAGAAAAGAAAAATGGGAAAAAATAAAAGAAAAAGTGAAAAAAAGACTTACCAAAAGAAGAATTGCATTTCTTATTGTACTACTATTTATGGTGTATATCGCTGCAATGCTTCTTCCTCCTCGCATGGACAAAGAAATGAGGGAAAATGTCTCCTATATGCGCTATACTCAGTTTGAGGAACTTCTTGAAAAGGGAGAAATAAGATTCGTATTCCTAAACAATGGCAGCAATATGCAGTTTCTTCCTTCTATCTCATATCTTGAAGAAACCGGACTTGAGGTCACAGATGAATATGCGGAGCTACTTCAAAGACTTGAGGAAAAGAAAGAGACATCAGTGGATGCTAAAATAGTGCCTTCAAAAGGTCCTTATAAATTCATAACAGAAAATCCCGCCTATCCAGAATTTAGATCTGAACTTCTTCAAAGAGGTATCAGAGTATTTACTTTTAATCCTACAAATCAGATTGTATTTTTCCTTTTGTCAACAATACAGATTATGATACCTGTCTTATTGATACTCGGCTTCTTGATGTTTTATCAAAGAAGTATGGACCCTAAGGAAAATGAAATTACAACAAAGGTTCCAGACATCAATTTTGACAATATAGCAGGGTATTCAACCCTAAAAAAAGACTCCAAATATATACTTGATTTTTTAAAAAATCCTGTAAAATATCAGGAGATAGGGGCACGGCTTCCAAATGGAGTCATTTTCTATGGCCCTCCTGGCACTGGAAAAACCCTTATGGCAAAGGCAATCGCTGGAGAAGCTAAGGTTCCATTTTTCAAGGTGAATGGTTCAGACTTTGTAGAGCTTTATGTAGGACTTGGTGCTAGAAGAGTAAGAAAGCTCTATAAGACAGCAAGAAAAAATGCTCCTTGTATAGTTTTTATTGATGAAATAGATTCTGTAGGAGGAGCTAGGGGGCAAAATAGAGGTACATCGGAAGATGATAAGACTCTTACCGCCCTTCTTAATGAACTGGATGGTTTTGCTGGAAATGAAGGAGTAATAACAATCGCAGCAACCAATAGACTTCAAGATCTTGATCCAGCACTTAAAAGACCTGGACGATTTGATAGACAGCTTGCAGTTCCCCTTCCTGATAAAGATGAGAGGCTTAGTATACTAAGCTTATATTCAAGAAAAAAACGACTTAGTGAAGAGGTAAGCCTTAAAAAGCTATCTGAAAAAACCCTTGGTTTTAGTCCTTCAGAGCTTGAAAACCTTTTAAATGAGGCTGCAATAAAAGCGGTTACAAAAGGTCATGAGCTTGTAAAGCAAGAAGATATAGATGATGCATATCTGAGAATTCTTATTAAAGGGGATAAAAAGGACAATCCTTCTGATTCAGAAGATCAAAGAAAAATTGTAGCTTACCATGAGGCCGGTCACGCTATAGTTGGCCATAGACTAGGCAGCCCAATCCTTGAAGTAAGTATACTTCCAACTACTTCAGGAGCAGGAGGGTATACTCTCAACCAACCTAAAGAAGGTCTTCAGAGCAAGGCAGATATGAAAAACAGGGTTAAAATGCTCTATGGTGGTAGAGCAGCTGAAACATTGATAGCCTCTTCAGAAGATGATATTACAACCGGTGCTGTAGGAGATATAGAGCAGGCTACTCAGATTATATCCCAAATCATAAAGACCTGGGGTATGCATGATAGCGTAATAAACCTTGATGTCCTTGGAATGACTCGTCCAAGTGATGATTATATCAAGGACGCTAAGGCCTTAGGAGAAGAGCTATTTAGGGAAACTAAATCCATACTCCTTAGAGAAAGAGATATATTAGATGAGCTAGCTCAAATTCTAATGGAAAAATCTATTGTGGATGCCGAGCATTTTATAAGAATAGTCAATCGAGAAGAAGATGATGAGATATTAGAATCTAAAGACGTAGATTTAAATAAGGACTCTACCAACTAAATCAATCTAATTAAATCAATCCAAAATTTTCAAAAATTAAAGGTGATAAGAAGGAATACTCATCCTTCTAATCACCTTTTTTAATATCAAGCTTTATCTACCTTAAAAAAACTATATATTAAAACGTATCTTTTTTTAGTTTGATTTTCTATTTCTAATAATATTAAGTAGTATAGATATTAAAATCACTACCGCTCCTGCTACTGCAACATATCCTACTGGCAGGACATTTCCCTCTTCATATCTTGCATATGCTATACCGCTAAGAGCCCATACTCCCACAAGACCAAAGAAAATATCTGACTTCCCATATATAAATAGAAGGTTTACAAGTGTTGCAAATATAATGCTAAATATTATCCAAAAGGTTTCAGATAACCCAAATCCTCCCCACTCTATATACTTAAAAAAGGCAGCTAAATTTGCAATTATGGCAACTGTTATCCATGCAGTATACAGAGAAAAAGGTATGATAAATGCTCTTTTTTCATCATTGTAAAGATAGTCCTTCATGCTATGGATTTTGAAGTATATTGTATAAAGTGTGATTAAAAGAAGGAACATAATTCCAAGGCTAAGAGGAATCAAATCATATCCCCAGGCTATAAGCCATGAGCCATTTAGGATACAGCTTATTATAAAAAGGGGGCCTATCTTTTCAAGAGCTTCTTTTTTCTTACTTCCGTAGCTTGATTTGCCAAGCTGAAATACCACAAAGTATCCTAGGGCTAGATAAATCACACCCCAGATTGCGAAGGTAATCCCAGCTGGCGTAAATAGATTTTTATATCTATCTGAAATGACCTCAGTACTTACTCCTCCTATCAAAGTAGTATTTGCAAGGCCATTTAGGACAATCATAATCAAGAAAAAAATGAGATTGAGAACCTTTATACCTCTTTTTTCCCTAGTATAGTGCTGCATCAATGCTCCCCCTTTTTAATTTTTTTACTTTATATAATTCTATAAGATAATTTATACCCTTTATTTAAGGTTTATGTTATAAAATACAATTAAACACAAAGTTAAATTAATTATACACTTTATAAAAGGGGGAATAAATAGCTAAGTCAATAATTTACTTAATTTTTTCTATTTTATGACTTTATCCCAAACTTTTTCTTTTATAGCTCATAGCTGACTTTTTTTCCCTCTTCAAGACTAGTATTATTAGGGTCTGTAATTATTATATCCCCTTCTTCGAGGCCTGAAATTATTTCCATTTCAAAGTCAGACTCATATCCTACTTTAATTTGCTGCTTTACAAGTATATCTCCTTCTATTTTCCAGACATAATACTCCCCATTTTCTCTAAAAGTGCTAAGTTTCGGAAGGGCTATTATATTTTCCAGTCTTAAGGTTTCTATAACTATATCTAGGTCATATCCTATGAATAGCTCTCCTGCTCTTTCAAATTCTATATCAACCTCAACCCTTTGCTCCTCAAGGCCGAGGGGCGATATTGATGTCTTTGCATATGAGCTTATGGAGCTTATCCTGCCTTCATAGTTATTTTCATCGTTTCTTATCTTTTGGATTACAGTCACTTTGTCCCCTATAGCAAGAGCCGCTGCATCTCTTACAAGGATATCAGCCCTTGCAACAACCTTTTCCGTTGCAGATATATCAAGCATAGGTGACATACTGCTCGCTACCCCACCCTCATTTACATATACCTGAGTGACTATTCCAGATGCAGGAGCATAGACATTTGACTTTGCTATTCTGTCATTTAATGAATCTCTTTGAGCTAAAAGAGCCTGTCTTTGTCCAGAGTAAAAGGCATCGGTTCCAGATTTTTCCCTTGAAGTTTCATATATTAGCTCAAGTTCTTTTTCTCTTAATAAAAGACCGCTATTTGCATCTTCTAGGGCTTTTTCTATTCCTTCAAGCTCTATTTTAGGTATAGCTCCACTTTCATATAGCGAGCTATACCTTTGATAATCCTGCTCAAGTCTCTGTATATCTGTTTTTGCCATCTCAATTCCAATATTTAAGGACTCAACTTGAGACTGAAAAATCTCAGGAGAAGCCATTGCTCTTTGTCCAGATAGTGAAGAAATCTGGCCGTTAATTTGCCTTACGCTATATCTCAAATCACTATCATCAAGTACTGCAATAAGCTGACCTCTTTGTACTCTATCTCCTGCCTTTACAACTGTCTTTACCCTACCATCATATGGAGCAGACACAGAATATCTATCCTGAGGAACTATCTTTGCATTTTCTTTAAAGTCGCTTACAAGGGTCATTTTTTCAACTCTCTCAGCATCAACCTCAAGGGGAAGGTTGTTATAATAGTACATAGCTGCCCCTGAGATAAATACAAGGAGTATTAGTATACCTATCTTTACAGATTTTTTCATTTCTGCACCTCTATTCGTTAGATTTTAGGGCATCAGCTATATTAAGCTTCTTAATCTTTCTTGACGCCATTATTTGAGCTATCACTATTGAAAATACAGTGATAATCATTGCAATGATGATTGAGTTTAAGTCTATTTTTATATTCATTGTAAACATATCGCTACTTGCAGCCTCTCCTATTGCAGTTATTGTAGCCTGTGCAAGGGGAATTCCAAATATCATCCCAAAGAAGGCTATAAACCACTGCTCGAAAGTGATTATGGAAAGAACCTCTTTTTCACTCATTCCAAGTACCATAAGAGATGATAGCTCGTGCTTTCTCTCTGAAAGTATTATTACATAAGAGTTGTAGACTATTGCAAATCCCATTATTATAGCAATTAGTGCCACATAAAACATAGTCCCAGTATAACTTTCAAGAAACTGCCTCATCTTTTCTATCATTTCATTGCTATCGTTTATTCCTGTAATTACAGAGCTATCCTCATAAACTACCTTAAGACTTTCAGCTACTCCCTCCCGTGAAGCTAACAGTATGGAGTTTGCAGCAGGAGGATAACCAAGAATATCAGATAGATATTCGATTTCCATATATGCATTTATTCCAACACTCTGATCTATTACATCGATTACCCTTATCTCCTCTTTTTCATCCTTATTTCTCATATAAGGACTTTCAAAGGTGACTTTATCTCCTGTTTTGACATTTAACCTATCTGCTACTCTTCTTGGAAGGACAATTCCTCCTTTTTCTATATAAATTCTGTTTTTAGAATCATCAAGTACAGTATAAAGCTTGTTGTCCCTTCTAAGACCTGTAATTGGGACTGCCTCTCTGATATGTGCATTTGTGATAAATCCTGATATATCAAGAATCCCCTCTGACAGAGTCACATCTTCCTGTCTTAAAAGCTCTTTTTCTGACAGTTCAAGTGAGGACATACCACTTAAATAAACTCTTACATCATATTTTTCCACCTCATCATATCTGTCAAAGAGCATTACATCTATTTGCCCCATAAATGTCCAAGGTACCACAGAAAGAGCAAAGGTAAAAGCTATACCAATAAGCACAAAAAAGCTTCTAGCTGGACTTCTTGATATATTTCTAAGGGCCATCTTTCCCCTTGATGTAACCACAAGGAGTATAAAAGGTATTTTTTCAAATATAGATCTGCTCCCAGTTACTGGTTCTCTTTCCCTCATTGCTTCTGCAGGAGAGAGCTTTATGGCTCCCTTGCTCCCCCTATATCCTGCAATGACTCCAAATACACAAGAAAGGAGTATGCTTTGGAAAAAATATTTTATTGAAAATATGGTGTCATAAAGAGGCATATTGAAAAAAGGTCTGTATAAGTTTATAAGAGGATTTGAAAGAGCCATTCCAAGAAGTCCTCCAAGTATTCCTCCCAAAAATCCAATTGCAACTGCATATAGGGTAAAATGAATACTCACCTCAAGATTTGAGTATCCAAATGCCTTTAGTATCCCTATCTGCCCTCTTTGCTTTTCAACCATACGCTTAATCATAATATAAAGTATCATAGAAGCAACTGAAAGAAATACAAGGGGTAGTGCCACAGTTGTGGATTCAAGCTGATTTAACTCCGTATTTAGCATTAAATCACTTACCTGGTCTTCCCTCTCTATAATCCCCATAAAGCCATAGGGTCTAAGTTCTCTTTCCATCTGTTGCCTTATCTTATTAAAGGATGTATTTTCATCTAGGGTATATATGATATCAGTAAAATGGTTTTTTCCAGTAATACTCGAAAGGGAAGAAAGGGGGATAAAGACAGTCCCAAATATCACTGGGTCAGGATATATCTCAGCCTGACTTCTAAGTGCATATATGTACTCTGCACTCCTTCCTATCCCGCTAATTCTTATATCCAGTTTTCTTCCGTATGCAATCACAGGTACAGAGTCTCCAACTTTGAGTCCGTTTGCCTGTGCAAACATAGGGTCAAAAACCCCTTCGAGTTCCCCATCCCTAGGCTCATTTCCTTCCATAAGTACATAGTTTCCTATAGATGTTCCTGTGCTTATCATTCTAAGATATTTTGTTTCATTTGATGGCGCTCCAAACTGGTCTTCTATTCGAATATCCTCCATAAGCCTTCCATAAGCCTTGTCAATACCATCTATACCTCTTATATCTTCTATCTTGCTCCTTGGCATCGATATTACGCTTACAAAACCATCTGGAAAATTACTTGCACTATAAAACTCAGCTTTAGACACAAGAAGAGTGTCCATAACCATTGAAAAGGAAGTATACATCATCAGCCCAATGGCTATTACGACCATGGCCGCAATATTTGCACCCTTGTTGTCTAGGAGGTCTCTAAGTAGTTTTTTATTAAGGGTCATAAAACCACCTCATCTGCTCCAATCGGATTTTCGTTTTTTACTATTTTTTCTATTTTTCCATCCCTGATATACATTACCCTGTCTGCCATGTTTGCTATAGATGCCTCATGGGTGATGATGATTACTGTTTTTTTAAACTCAGTTGAAAACTTTCTAAGTATTTTTAGCACCTCTCTGCTTGAAGTAGAATCAAGTGCCCCTGTAGGCTCATCGCAAAGGAGTATCTCAGGATTTTTTGCAAGTGCTCTTGCTATTGCAACCCTTTGCTGCTCTCCTCCTGAAAGCTGAGCCGGAAAATGGTCTTTTCTAGCAAGGAGTCCTACACTATCGAGCATCTGCTCTGCATTTAGAGGACTTTGAGATATCTCTCTCGCAAGATCTACATTTTCTATGGCAGTAAGATTTGGCATAAGATTATAAAATTGAAATACAAATCCTACAGCATCCCTTCTATACTCTGTAAGGAGTCTTCTTCCGCCCTTATGTAGCGCCTTTTCCCTGTAGTAAAGCTCTCCAGATGTAAGAGTATCCATACCTCCCACTATATTCAGCAGGGTACTCTTTCCTGAGCCTGAAGGTCCTAGTATTACAAGAAGCTCACTATCATATATCTCAAAGCTCACCGATGAAAGAGCATATATATCCACTTCCCCCATTTTATAGACCTTCGATACATTTTCCCCTTTTACAAGAACTCCCATAAATGAGCTCCTTTCTATGTATTATTTGAGCTGATTATTTTTTAATTAATACCCGTTTATCCTAAATCCTAAAGTCCTCAAAAATATATTTTCTAAATTATCAGATATAATGTGACTGCGTAGTCATATTATACACTAAAAAAACTAGGAAAAATATATTTTTCCTAGTTTTTTGTCTGATTCTATTAGAATCTTAATATAGCACCTATATGATTTTTGTTAGGCATCTCGTCCTGAGGAATATAATATATCTTACCACCGTTTAAAAGAGTCTGCCTTACAGACATACCAATTAAGTCTTCTGCCTTTTCATCTGAAGGATTATCTGAGTTTACTAGGTTGTTTTCTTCATCATATACTCCAAGTATTTCAGGGGCATCCATAGATAAAAATAAAGTGTCAATTCTTTGGAATCTTGAGGCCTTTACTATTTCATGTATAGACTCAGATACCTTGTCACTGCCTGACATATTTCCATAAAGCTTTTTAGCTTCATTTATATAGTTTAAAAATTCAGGTCTTATGATTTCCCAACCCTCTTTTCTAAGCTCATCAGGTGTCATCATATCAGGATTTCCAGATATTCCTTTTGGAAGTATATTTTCAAAAGAACTCGCTTCCTTATATATAGACTGTACATAATCTACAGCCGCTATAATAAGGGGCTTATTTTTTCCTTTTATATACCCTGATATATATTTTTCTATTACCTGACAGAATCTCAATGTAAATTCCTTTTCTGTTTCATCTCCTATGCCGTGTCCATGATAGGTAGATATACTGTTTTGACCAACTGAACCAGTTTTTTGAGGTATTTTTCCGAAATGAATCTGAGATATATCATATTGAAGGGCATCATCCATATTTTTTGGAAGTCCTTCGATTTCTATTTCCTTAATTTCAAACCTATCTGCCTCATAGAGCTTGATTTTATTTTTGCTAAGCTGTAGTATAAAAAAATCCGCATCCTCTGTAATAATAGGCATCAGAGGCTTGATATGGAATATCTTGTCCACCATCACTGCCTCTTGGAATTTGTGGGGCAATCTAAACACCTTAGCACCTTCATCATTTATAAAAACTGCAAGGCCTTCTCTTTGGCCTACAAGGAATTCTAAATCTTCAGCCATTGTCATAAATGGCTTGATTGACTTTTCTAGATTTGTAGTGTCAAATCCCTTTTCTTTGGCCATATCTTTAGCCTTTGAAATTGAGTTTTTAAACATGATTCTGTTTTTGTCCTTATCACCTGGCTCTGTCGGCATATACATACTAATGGAGGGCTGTTTGTTGTTTTCAATAAGGTATCTTAAATCATCAATTCTAATCACTTCCATAGTTTAACCTCCTAAGCTTTTGTGTATCGTTTTATAAGAAGACGTCTCTTCTTATATTTTGTTTACCCATATGTGATATGAATAAACCTAATGAAATAATTGATTCTCCTCTAAAAAAGCCATTGCGTTAATTAATATTAAAAAATATTTTTAATCTAGAGGCTGGATTATACTGTAAACAATATTTAATATCTACCTACCTTTTAAAGTGGTAATATAAGCTTATAAACATAATAAAAGCGAGTTTTGATGGTCAATTTATTTTTAGAATTTATGATAATAATATACTTATGATTTACAGTTTGGGAGTGATTAAAATTAAAAGGATAATAGCACTTTTAACAATATCGTTAATTGGATTTTCAAGTATTTCTTTTGCATCGTCCTATGAAGGAAGCGAATACTTTGGCACCCTTAGAGCTTTTTTAAACGCTAAGGCATTAGAGACTACTATAGCAGAAGATTTACCACTTAAAGATTCCAATACATCAAAAGATGATATACCTTTATATAGCACCGTACTTGGAAATGAAAGACTACTGACAGAGTATTCTCATCTTATAGACGGAAAAAGAGTTGGCCTGATTACAAATCATACAGGGGTGAACTCAAAGCTTGAAAGAACAGTAGATATACTTTACAGATATAATGGGGCTAATCTTACATCCATATACTCACCAGAGCATGGACTTGATGGCAAGGCTGTAGCTGGAGCCTACGTTGATTCTTATACGGATACTACTCTCAACCTTCCTGTATATAGTCTTTATGGAAAAACCAGAAAGCCATCTCCTCAGATGCTAAGTAACGTAGATGTACTTATATTCGATATGCAAGACATTGGCTCTAGAACCTATACCTATATGTCTACCCTCAACTACGCAATGATAGCTGCCAAGGAAAACGGCAAAACTATAGTGGTACTAGATAGGCCAAACCCTGTGGGTGGATTAAATGTCGAGGGGTATGTCCTTGAAGACAAGTATAAGACATTTGTTGGAGTAGACAATATGCCAATGGCTCACGGCATGACAGCAGGAGAGCTTGCACTTTTTTTTAACAGAAATATCGGGGCAGATGTAAAGATAGTGCCTATGAAAAACTACAGCCGCAATATGATATGGCAAGATACTGGTCTTCCATTTGTACAGACATCACCAAATATTCCTAACATAGAGTCGGCCTTTGCCTATATGGCAACTGGTATAGGTGATGGTACTGGAATGGGGCAAGGCGACAAATTTACATGGGTTGGAGGAAAAGGCTATGATAGCAACGCCCTTGCAAACGCACTAAACGCCCACAATCTCCCTGGAATAGTATTCATTCCTGAAGTAAAAGGAGATAGGGGCGGAGTGAAGCTAAGTGTTACAGACTATCATGCGTTTAACCCTGCACTCACAGGTGTTTATATACTATCAACTGCAAACCTCCAAAAGCCTCTAACAGTTCCTATAGAAAAAAACGGCGTGATTCCAATGTTTGAAAAAAACATGGGTGGAGCTAGATTTGGAAAGGATCTTTTAAATAAGCGAACTGGGGACCAAATAGTTGCTAGCTATCAGGCAGAGGTTCAAAGATTCAAAGAGCTAAGAAAAAACTATCTTATATATGATTAATCTACATCTAGTGCGTCTTTAATCAAGTGGTACGCCCCTATGATTCCAGCGTCATAACTTAGATGGGAAAGCTCAAAGTCTACACTATCAAGAAGTCCGGGCATAGTATGTCTACGGGCTTCTTTTTCTATTAGAGGAAGAAGCTCTTTTCCCATAGATTCCATTATTCCTCCACCAAATATTATAAGGTCAGGGTTTAATATATTAATAAGGCTCCCTGTAGCTATTCCAAGATAGTAGCAAGCCCTATCTATTACCTCTACGCAGAGCTCATCCTTATCTTCATATGCCTTCTCAAGGCTAGAGCTTTTAATTATATCTCCATCTTCCTCTAAATATTCCTTGAGGGCAGTTTTTCTTCCCTTTTTGATTTGCTCTATTATCTCCTTTTGTATGCCAGTCTTTGAAGAGTATGCTTCAAGGCAGCCTTTGCCATGACAACCGCAAAATGCCCCTTCATTTTTTTTAAATTAAAATCTCTAATTTTATAACTTTTCCATTTTTATCAAAAAGAGCTCCTAGTATCTTAGTACCGCCTATATCAAGCCCTATATATCCCTTCATAACCTGCCTCCCTTATTTCATATTTTCGTAAATTAATACCCATTTTAAAATGATATAATTATATGTATGAAAGTATTAGACATAAGATAGTAAAGGAGACTTTTATGAAAAATCATTTAAAGCTTGGACTAGTTCTTTCCCTTATTTTGATAGTATCCTCATCACCTTCCTTGGCATCTTCTAGGATTATAAATCGTGGAAACGCCTCATCACCTAAAATGTCACTGACATTTGATGATGGAGGTTCAACCGAAAATGTAAGAAGGGTAATGACAATAATGGAGAGTCATGAAGTGAGAGGAACCTTCTTTCCTACTGGGGATTTTATAGCAAAAAATCCTGAGCTAATGAAGGAAATCCTAGATAGGGGACACGAGGTTGGAAACCACTCTTATAATCATCCTGATTTTAGAAAAATATCAAGGGAAAGAATGGTTAGAGAAATAAGTTCATCTGCCGAAGCATTTAAAAAAGCCACAGGTGAAGATATGAAGCCGTACTTTAGACCTCCATATGGAAGCTATAACTCTAATGTACTAAAAGCAGCCTCTGAAGCAGGATTTGGCTATACAGTGATGTGGAGTATAGATACTAATGATTGGAAAAAAATCTCATCAGATTCCATCAGAAGACATGTAGTTTCTAATGCCGGAAACGGAAAAATAGTCCTAATGCATACCCTTCCAGGACTGAACACAGCTGCGTCATTAGATGGTATGATAAAAGACTTAAAAAATAAGGGTTATGAGCTTGTCACAATTTCAGAGCTTATAAGCCAACCTTCGAATGAAGTTGCTAAGAAGCCTACTCCCTTTGTTCTTTCAGACCCTGAGGATATGCTTCCACTTGAGTTTTTAAATAACCTTCTTTATGTAAAAACAGGCTCTTACTATGCATCTGAGCAAGAAATAAAAAATCTAGCAGTAGAGCTTGGAATTATTGAGGATTTAAACTCATCCCTTACTAAAAGAGTCTTAAAACTTGAAGAAGCAAAAACCTATGTATCAAGAGCCTTTGGAGAAAAACAAGATGAGGCTTTAGCTGTATTTGAAACTTTAGAACTAAAAAAATCTAATCTTAATGAAATAGTAATTCTTTTAAAAGGGATTTAAAATGTCCTATACTAGATTTTTTTGTTAATAAAAATTGATTCTTTTTAAAAAAATTTCAAAAAAAGTTACAACTTGTAACACTCTAAGAATGTGTATATAGGCGAACTTGAGAACACTACCCTGAATTTTCTGTAACTTTTCTGTAACTTTTTTGTCAAAAAGTGTTGTTTCTCTCCTTTTTTTGCTATATAATGTTAAAATACTTGGCCATGGACATTGGCTGAATATTACAAAAAAAGAAGGAGATGAAGTATGAGAAAGTTAGTCATAGTCTTTGCTTTTCTTATGATGTTCGCATCATCCCCAGCTGTAGCATTTGCTCAAGATGGAGAAAGTACAAGCGATGCCCTAGAAACATTCTTAGAGATCAGATCTTCCATATTTAACAATAGTGAAAGTAGCGACCCTAGTGAAACTTTAAATATATACTACCAGTCGTATCAAATGCTTTTATCACCGGAAGTTCCAGAAGAAGTAATAGAAGAAAAGAAAGTTCCAGCTTCAAGTAATGACTCTAAAGAAACTGATGCCCTAAAGGCATTTATTGCAAGTAAAAACAGTAAATTAAATAACACAGCTATAGACAATATAATGAAGTCAGTTTCAAGAACAAGCAGTACATACGGCGTAGACAAAGACCTTATAGTTGCTGTAATGTGGGTAGAAAGCACCTTCAATCCTCAAACCATATACAACAACTGTTATGGTATAATGCAGATTCACGCAAACACTGGAAGAGCAAATGGTCTGTCAACATCAGATTTGCTAAATTCAGACAAAAATATCGAGTTTGGAGTAAGCTACCTTGCACGTCATATAAACTCATATGGCGGAGATGTAAGAAAAGCTCTTAGCGCCTACAATCAAGGTACTACAAGAGTAAACAAGGGCAACTACTCTAAAAAATACGAAAATCTTGTATATGGTAGACTAAATACTATCAAAGAGTTTGTAAAAAATTACTAAAAAGTAAAAGCTAGGGAAATTAATCCTTAGCTTTTTTATATGTCTTAATTATTTACTTTTTTATAGTCCTCGTATGACTTTATTTGACTTTCATCAAGTTTTACTATATAAGCATCCTTTGAATATCTTTTGAGGCTCTCAAGGTCATTTAAAGCCTCTACAAAGGAATTGTACATCCCAACATATACTACATAAAGTCCATTTTTAATATAATAAGCATCCTTTACCATTTGCTTATCTAGTATATAAATATAGTTTTGAGCCACTGTCTCCTTATCAAAAGCTATCATTTGTATAGAATATCTGTCTAGACTTGCAGGAGTTTTATTCTCTACGACTTCCTCAGTTTTTGTAGGACTAATTATAACAGTATCCTTCGTCGCTCCACCTCCATATAAAGTATGAATATTGTTTTGTCCTGTTTCAGTATTAACTGTGTAGCTTCCTTGGGAACCTACTGTAGCAAGTCCTAAACTACTAGGTCTACCTGATGCAACTTGTCCACTAGAACCAGTGCTTCTTGTTCTTGCCCATAGATATGAGTTAAATGGATTTAACTGAGATGAACTTCCTATATACCTCGAGCTTAATATACTATCCTTAGGCTCTATATACTTATCTACACTAAGAACGCTGTAAAAGTCCATGGCTATATTTCCATTTAGATTTCCATCTTCATCTGAATTTATATTCATATTAGTAGATAGTATATTTTTAGGATAACTTTTCATATTTCTAAGGAGAGACATCAAAGAATTATAATCTCCTTCAAAATCTATCTGAGAACTCATTTTTCTTATATTGTCATTATCTGATTCTAGATTTGATTCAGTAGTGCTTTCAGTTTCCTCCACAGGTAATATATTTTCAAAAGCAGGCTCTGTGAAGCTCATCCTATTGAAGACACTTTGACTATCCCTGGCAAAATCACTAAGGACCACTATAGCTTCTTCCTGGTCTATATCCCCAAAGAAGTCATCAGCTAAGATCCTAATAGCCTCTCTATTTTCCCTAAGCTCAAGGTCAATATTACCTTCCTTCCTAAGCATATCCTCCATCTGTGCATAAACTTGCTTCTTTTCATTTCTCTCAGATTGAAGATTTTGTATATCCTCTCTTTGTGGAGTGTATACGAATGAATAATATAAGTAACCCAGGACTATGCAAAGCAGAAGTATTAGAAGGTTTTTCTCTTTAGCACTAATCTTCATAGTTTGTCACATCCTTCGCCCTTAAATTCATAGAGAATCTATAAAAATCCTCAACTTTAGATATTTCTGGTACAAATATATTTTCAAAGTCACCAGTGTCCCTAAGATTATATTCAAGTTGAGCTATTCCCATCTTACTAAAAGAACTACCTTCAAGCCTTATATCAGAACCTGATATGGATAGTGATGATAAAAATAAGTTTTCTGGAAGCTCAGATGCTAAAAATTTTACAAAAGATTCATTTACATAATCATTTTGCATCATAAAACTATCTATAAGTTCTAAAAATTCCCTTTCCTCTTTTATTTCATTCAACTCATCTTGCTTATCCCTTACTTTATCAACTCTAGCCTTGTAGTTTGGGTCAGTTATTACCCTATCCACAGAAGCTATATCTTTTTTTATAGCTCTAGCCTCTATGAAATTAAAGGTTGTAAGTAAAGCAGAAATAGATAATACCAGTGCCAAAAGTGCTACTGGAAGCAAATGGGTCTGCTTCGCCTTTTCTGGTTCCTTAATATACGGTTCAAAAAAGTTAAAATCTCTCATCAAAGCTTCCCCCCTTTATCTTCTAATAATTGATCCTATGGCGTTTATATACATAGGTATTTCTTTTTCTAGTGCTTTGTCGGCAAATACAATCTTATCTATTGATTTTATCCTCTCAGTACTAAGAGAAAGTCTATCTTCCATATATTTATCCATATCTTTGTATAAAGAACTGCCCCCATATATGAAAACCTTATCTATCTTATTTTCCATTGCCCTTGTTGTGTAGTACTTTATTATTTTTTCTATCTCATCAGCCCAGTTACTTATTTGGCTACCAATAGATTGCTCCATAGTTTCCTTTTCAAGATTTATATAAGAAGACATATTGTCACTTTCCCTTACAAAATCAAATATGCTTCTTTGAGATAGCTCCATCTTCAGTGACTCTACATCATCAACCTCTTGATAATCCCTAATTATTTTATCTATCTCAAATCCACCACTATCAATCATCCTATTGAACCTATATATACCTTCTTCTAAGATAGTTACATTAATATAGCTATACCCCATATCAACAAAGGCAATAGACTTTTTATCTAGACTTCTTATATTATTGATTTCTTTACCATTAGATGAAAGCTTATCTATTATATTAGAGCCAATATCTAAAGACATAGGCTCAAGACCTATCTCCTTTAAAACCGTATATATTTTACTAGCTATATCCTTTGGAAAAACAGCCACCCAAACTTCATATTTGTTGATGCCTTCTTCTACAAGCTCCCTAAGGACCTTGTACTGAATAATAAAGCTTGATATATCAATTGGGAGATATTGACTTATTTCATAGGATATAAGGCCTTCAAGGTCAGATTCAGCAACAGCAGGAACTACAAGCTCTCTACTTATCACATCCTTTGACTCTATACTGCAAATTACATCTTTGGTCTTGATAGCATTCTCATTGATACCTTTGCTTATATCTTGCTTTAGTATATCTAGCTGACTTGTCTTTAGACACTCATAGGTAGACATAGTAGTATCTATAGAAAACACCTTACTAACCTTTACCTTGTCATCATCCATATGACCTAGGGCATACTTTATCTTTTTATTTCCCAAATCAATAGCAAGCACTTCAGAACCTTTTTTTCTCCTTAGTCCCCGGCTTTTTTTAGATACTTGGTTTTTTTCAACTGAACCCTTCTTTAGCAAGTCCCACACCCCCATTGTTTAGTTTTTTACTGGATATAAACTCCATTTTGAAATTTGAAATCATTTACTAAGTTACCAAAAGAATCTTTAATACCATTTTCACCTTTTTTATACTCTATGATAAGGTTGTTTTGAGGAATTGGAATAACATTTCCACTTAAATCTAATTTGGGGGTTATTTTCAAGCTTAAGTCATAGTTATTATCGGACATAGTTATATCATGTATATCATATATATTGCCCAAGATATCTTTTACAACGAATAGGTCTTTGTTATCGTTTATACCACCTAATATTTTGTCATCAAAATTTATTGTAATATTATCACTATTCGTAACAATTTTTTTAGGTGCAGGTTCAGCACTTCCTATAGAAATATTATAAAAATCTGTTTTCGCTTTTCCACCTTCATTGTCCCATACTCTAAGACCAAATATATCTCCATTATTATTTTTATATTTTCCTAAACTGATGCCTTCAAAACTGCTTCCATTTAACGTAATGCTTCCAAAATCCCCAAACCACATTTCATTTGATCTATTCCCATTTTCATCAATTATTACTGCTCTCAATATTAAGCTTCCATCACTTTGAGTCTGAACCTTAATTTCTGTTTTGTATCTATCAAACCAGTCGCTTCCTGAAGTCAATGTATTATTAGTCCATTTAAAATTCTCATTTTCAATATGTTTTGGAGAGTATATGGCATTATGGTCTAAATTATAGTTACTACCGGAAACTCTTTGAGCTCCTACATTAGCTGTCGTTCGATGAGAAGCATTATTTATTTCTCTTATTACAAACCCATAAGCTCCAGGATCAAACTGAAACATATATCCAGTATCCCTGTTATTATTATCTACTATCCCATTAATAAGAATCCCGTATCCACCTTTTCCACCATTAACTTTCGCATCTACCGTAATAGAATAACTATTTATATCTCCTTTAACGTTCAAAAAAGTTTTGTCATCTAATTTTACAAATAAACTTGATCCTCCACTAGATTGAGTTGTGCTTTTTACATTTAAAGACAACGATCCTCCATCGACTTCTTGAGAACTTTGATAGCCATCCACTACATTTAAACTTCCTTCTAAAGATGACTTTACTAAATCATACCAAAATCTATTTGATTTATCTAGAAAGGAAAGTATTTCATCAAAGTCTGGTTGCTGATACTTTAAAACCAAACCTGTGTTTTCTTCTAGTCTTGTATTTAAAAGATTCACCGAAGATTCTATTTTAAACTCTTGTGATTCAGATAGTATTTTATAAAACAAAAGACTTGTATCATTTTTTTCTGTCCAAAATTCTATTTCATAAGATGGATTTCGATTCTCTAAATTTAATTTCTTTATATAATTATTTCCGTAACCTCTATGAAAAACATCACCGTTTTCTATATATATATATTTATATTCATAGCTATCAATATCTGATTTATTGCCTAATATTTCAATATCCTTAGCAAACCTAAGTTCATTTGTAATAAAATCACTAATATATCTTACATCACTTTGGGCAACGGACTGTCTATCTGATTTATTAAAAGCATTAATTTGAAAGAAAATAATATTATAGAGAACAGATATTAATATCCCTAGTATTCCAATAGTTACCAATACTTCAATTAGAGTAAATCCCTTTTTAATTTTCATAAAATCACTTCCCTGCTATACTATTGATTTCATAAGATGGGTTACTAGGATTGAAAATTACATTTTCCCATTTAAAGCTTTCGCTCGCTTCATCGTAGATCAATCTATAAATACTTTTAGAAAAAGCTACAGTTAGAGTATTCCCGCTACTTGTTAGTTCTAGCTCATCACTCCCCTTAACCACTAAATCTGGTATTTCAATAGCTTTTTCCCAAATAAACTTTTCACCTGATTCAGTCCGTTTATAAAACTTTCCATTTTCATCTACTAATATAGTAGTATCACTAAATGATAATAAGTCTAATACTTTGCCTATTTTTACATTCTCAGCAATTTCATCCCAATTAAAAGAATACTTCCCTTCAGAATTTAAACCATATCTACCTATCGCAGCGTATCCAGAAGCGTTAGCTTTTGTCATTATAAACATATCTTCAGATTTGCTAGAAATAATGTTATCAAAATCTTTAAATGCAGGATCACTAATCCCAGTATCAATCCAATCATATTCCCATTCATTTAAGTCCTTTTTTTCCAAAATCCCTAACGTAACTTCTCCTTCACCTTCACCTGTTAACAGTAGTGATTTGGATATATTGTTCCAATCTGCATCTATAAAGTTTGTTGAATTTTGAATTTCTTGATTTTCTAAATAGCTCCAACTTATGCCATCACCTGATATGAGAATAACACCATTTGAACCTTTTTTTCCTATTCCAATAAAGAAATTCGTTTCACTATCCGTATATATAACTTTATTTATTTCTGTATCATTTGCAATTCCATTCACTTTTGACCAATTTAATCCATCATAGGAGTAAATAATGGCACCACTCACTCCTACTGCTACGAATTTTTTTTCATCCATCTTTCCACCATAGACTATTGACTTGAAATCACCTGTAGCTAAATTTTGATTTATTTTATACCACTTAATACCATCTCCAGAAGTCCATATGCTTCCATTATTGCCTACTGCAACTTTGGATATAGGATATACAACATAGTTTTTTTTATATGGATTTGCCAATAAAAGTGATCCCTCATTTTCTGGTGATATAGATATATTGTAAATTCCAGGTTTAATCTGCTTGTCATATTCTTTTGGTAAATTCAATATTACATTTATATTACCTATATCCTCATTTTCTACGCTTACTGTAACATCATTTAATATAACTTCTGTTTTTATTGGATTATCAAGACTCTCTCCACGTTGATTTAAAATTTCAACAATTAAATTAGTTCCCTTTGGAATATTTATTGTTTCTATACTTAAAACAATTACATTTGGAGACTGTCCATACAAATGTCCTTCCGAATCAACTTCCAACTTTGATATAGCTGGTATTTTAGACAAAAATGTAGTTAAATTATCTGTATTTGACAATCCACCCCTAACCTTAATATCAGATGAACCAAAAAAAGATATAATCATTTCTAAAAAAGTATTACCTTTTCGATCTTCAACCATTGATTCTATTTTATTTTGTTCATAAAATATTTTTTCAGTTCTATTTCCAGATTGAGTTATCCACACATATGCACTGGAAAAAGTCGTAATTGCCATAACCAGTATTATTCCAAGTATCGCTATGCTAACAATTAACTCTATTAAAGTTAGTCCTTTTAGTTTTTTCATATTTCATCTCCATTTAATCTACTTCTCTGTACCAATAATTTAAAGTATATCCACTTCCAGCACCTGGAATTTCAAAAGGAAAATCCTCGGTTTTGATTTGAAAATATCTTATATGAGTATTTCCTGTAAGTTTTAGATGCTTTGCAATAACGCTGCCTGTTAATTCACCACTTCCGCTTAATTCAACTGATGCATTAGGTGCATATACTGCTTGCACAGTGCTTGCCGCTCCTTTTACTTCTATCTTATTTCCTCCACTTATAATACTTCCTGTTATACTATTACTTCCACCTATTTCTAATTCAGCAGTTTTAATGTAAATAGATCCTTCTATCCTAATATTACCCCCTAAACTTGGTTTGCTAGCACCCCCATAATATATAGTTAATTTTTTATTGTTGGTACTTAATTGATTGTTGTTAGGTGACTTATTAATAGAAGAACCTCCTAGTAAAGTTAATGAATCATCAATATAAAGCTCTAATTTTCCATTTCCAATTAAATCAATGTGTCCTTGTTCTATATTAAGATTTCGAACTCTAATTTTCCTTATAGTTCCAGTTGTTCCTGTGTCAATAGTTAATTTATTATTACCTTTTATTGATATTTCTTGGTAATAGCCATCTTGATTTACAGTACTACTTTTATTTCCACTTAAATTTATTGGGTTTCTTTGAGGTATGCTATCATCAAATACTGGAAAAAGTGGCAATATATAAGTTTTATTTTCTTTTAAAACATTCTTATCTCCAGTTATATAATTCGTATTTGGTGTTTTTATTACATTTTGAGTGTTTCCATCTTTCCCAATATAAACATCCCCATTGATTCTAGGATTTCCAGATAATTCAACGGAATTATCTGATATCGAATTTGTAATTAGAGCCGTTCCCTTTATAGTATTTGAAAAAGTTATAGATGAACTTCCATCTATATACACACCCTGCTCTGAAAAAGCTGCCATTTCAAATAAATACTCTTGAGCTTCATTTACTGCCTCATATGTCAAAACTACTTTTTGCTTTATATTATTGTATTTTCCTTCAGATATTATATTTAAAACTGAAGAATTAGATTTATTCTGATTTATAAATATTCTAAATTCAAGACCATCTTCATCTCCTAGCTGCTGCCAGTCTGTATTCTTATCAACATAATCTTTCACTTGACTAATTGTTTTACCTATCATCCAGTCAGCCATTGCATCAGCACCAGCTCTAGCTGCATAATAGGCTTTCATTTTTTCAATTTGCCTTGTTGTCCTAATAGCTTCACTATTACTTAAAAATAGAGCCGCAGAACCTAATATGCTCAAAAACAGTCCTATTATTATAACTAAAATAAGGCTTCCGCCTTTCCTCTTAACCACCATACATCACTCCTAATATAATTACATCAAAATAAAATTTTTTATATAAATATATTTAAAACCAAATATATTTATATAAAAGATTTCCCCATATACTAAAATTTTATTAGTTATAATTTAATAGGAAAATAGGAGCTGAGAACAAAGCCCAGCTCCCTTACCTTCAACCAAATCATTTCCGATTTCCTAACCAAAACCACCAATCAAAAACAATTATCACAATAACTTAATTTCCCAATAACTTAGTGTCTGACACCGATGGTTTTTCAGACACCGTCGAAAGTTTCTCCTAGAACCTTATTCTGGCCAAGCTAAGTTTTCAACTGTTGTTGCAGTTGAAAAAGTCTTACCACCTACATCAGCAGTACTTGTTAGAGCTGCTCTAGCAGCTGAACCAGTTCCAGTAATTGCATAAGCAGCTGTTTTTGGTCCTGTAGGCCAAGCAGCTAAATAATTAGGTACAAGATTAGTAGTTGGTGCAGCTCCATCAGCACCAGCGGTAAAAGTAGGGTCAGTCCCTTCTGCCAACATTACCATTATGGCACTATCAATCGTTCTTAGGTTCGCTTCGACACTACTTCTTTCAGCTGTTACTCTTGAACCAGTAAATCTAGGAATCGCTATCGCAGATAAAATCCCCAAAATAGCAATAACAACGATAAGCTCAATCAGTGTGAACCCCTTCTTTTTCTTTCTGTTTCTCATTTTTTCCATCATTTTCCTTTTCCTCCTTTTGAATTATCGGATTTATAAATCCTGATTTTAAAATATATATCTTAACGTCATGCCTTTTAGCCTATTGTTTGAGTCATATCAAACATTGGCATCATCATGGCTATGACGATAAAACCGATTATTACTCCCATAAAAAGTATGAGGAGTGGTTCTAGCATTGATAGCATCTTTTGAATCGATGATTCTAGCTCTTCATCATAGTAGTCTGCTGTCTTTCCTAGCATGTCTTCTAGGGCCCCAGATTCTTCACCTATTCCTATCATTGATATCATCATAGGTGGGAAGTAGTTCATTTTTTGAAGAAGATAGCTTATATTAATACCTTTTTTTACTTCATCTATTACATTTTCCATCCCATCTATTACCATCATATTCCCAGTAACACTAGCCGAAGCCTCCATTGCATCTACTATTGGTATCCCGCTTCCTAGAAGGGTTGACAATGTTCTTGTGTATCTTGATGTAGATATTTTTACCATAGATTGACCCACTACAGGTAGTCTATAGACTACTTTGTCAAAGAATCTTTTCCCATCTTTTGTCCTTACAAGTCTTGATACTAAAAATGCTATCCCTATGAAAATTAGGGTGAAAATATACCAGTAAGTTGATAGTGCATCACTGATTGACATAAGTATCCTAGTTGGAAGGGGAAGCTCTACTCCAGATGATGTAAACATACCTACGAAAGTTGGCATAATGAAGGTTAGTAGGAATATCACTACGCCAACTGCTGCAAAACTTAGTATAGCTGGGTATACCATAGCTCCTTTTATCTTAGAGTTAATCTTATTTTCTTTTTCGTAATGTTCTGACATCCTAGCTAGTACATTGTCTAGGTTTCCTGTCATTTCTCCAGCTTCTACCATAGTTACTAGCAGATTTGGAAATATCCTTTTTTGATTTTTCATAGCCTCAGAAAGTATTGCTCCCGTCTGAACCTGAGATGACATTTCTTTTACTGAGTTTTTTAGTGTTTTGTTTTCTGTTTGGGCTGCAAGTACATCTAGGCAATTAGTAAGGGGCATACCTGCATTTAGCATGGTATATAATTGTTTACAAAATACTGATATATCTTTAATTTTTACTCTGGGTTTAAAGAAGCTATATTCTCCTAAATCCTTGCTTTTTGCTTCATTTTTTTCTATTTTTATTGGAGACTGACCTTTATCTCTAATTAGCTTGATTACTTCTTCTTTAGAGTTTGCATGAAATATACCTTCAATGACTCTTCCAGATGAATCTAATCCCTTGTATTTATATGTTTCTGCCAAAGCTTAACCCCCTTTCTAGTATCCTACTTGTCTACTTATTGCATCTAAATCTACTGCATATTTTCTTAGATTTTCTTTATCTATGATTCCAGAGTTGTATAGTTTAATCAGTGATGAATCCATTGTCTGCATCCCATGTTTTGCTCCTGTTTCTATTATGGTCTGAAGCTGATGGGTCTTGCCTTCCCTAATTAGGTTTTTTGCTGCTGGTGTAGCTGTCATTATCTCAAAAGTAGCTACTCTTCCTTTGCCATCAGCTCTTGGGATTATTTGCTGTGATATTATCCCTTGTAACACTCCTGCTAGCTGTGCTCTGATTTGAGATTGTTGGTTTGATGGAAATACGTCTATTATCCTGTCTGCTGTATTTGCAGCCCCTATAGTATGAAGTGTTGATAGTACTAGGTGACCGGTCTCAGCTGCGGTTACTGCAGTCGATATCGTATCAAGGTCTCTCATTTCACCAACTAGTATTACGTCAGGGTCTTGCCTTAGTGATGATCTAAGTGCCTTTGAAAAGGATGTAGAGTCGTTTCCTATTTCTCTTTGATTGATTATGCTTTTATTATGGCTGTGAAGGAACTCTATAGGGTCCTCTATAGTGATGATATGACTACTTCTATTTCTGTTCATATGCTCTACCATCGCTGCAAGGGTTGTTGATTTTCCACTTCCTGTAGGACCTGTGACAAGTACTAGGCCGTTTCTTTTCATAGATAAATCTTTAAGGATTGGCGGCAAATTCATCTGATCTATATTTGGAATAAACATCGGTATGACTCTTAGAGCTATACCATAGCTTCCTCTTTGCCTAAATATATTTGCTCTAAATCTTCCTACTCCTGTCTGAGAATATGAAAAATCTATCTCTCCAATTTCAAGTAGTTTATTCATGAGCCTTGCATCTAGCATTTCTTTTACATATTCTAATGTATGATTAGGAAGTAAAATGTCTTCTCCTATTTTTTCTAGCTTTCCGTTTACCCTTGCTATTGGGGGAACTCCTACTGTTATGTGAAGATCTGAGGCATTCATATTTATTGCAATTTTTAAAAGTTCAATTATTTTCAATTTAAATCCCCCTGTCTCAAACTTTTTTGTATGTTTGACTTTATTTCATTTTTAAATATCTACGCTATACGTGATTTTAATCATTTCGTCAACTGTTGTGATTCCACCTAAAACCAGCTCTTTACAGGATTCATTTAATGTCTTCATACCTTTTTTTCTGGCTAGCTCTTTGATAGTATCTGAGTCTGCTTCTTTGCTTATGAGGGCTCTTATTTCTCTATCAAGTATTAGTATCTCATGTATAGCTGTTCTTCCTGAGTATCCACTTCCAGAGCAGAAGTTGCACCCTTTTCCTTTATATATGGTATCTCCATTTTGTATTTTAAGAAGGATTCTCTCCTCATCAGATAGTATGTGTTCTTCCTTACATCTAGGACAGATTTTTTTCACTAGTCTTTGGGCTATGACTCCAACCACCGCTGATGATACCATGTAAGTCTCTATTCCCATATCTACAAGCCTTGATATAGTGCTTGATGTATCGTTTGTATGAAGGGTTGATAGCACTAGATGGCCTGTGATAGCTGCTCTTGTCGATATTTGAGCAGTTTCTGCATCTCTAATCTCTCCAACCATCACTATATCTGGATCTTGCCTTAGTATAGACCTAAGTCCTGATGCAAATGTAAGTCCAGCCTTTATGTTTACCTGAACCTGATTAACTCCTTCAAGTCTATATTCTACTGGGTCTTCTACTGTGATTATATTTTTGTTAATCTGATTTAGCTCTTTTAGTATGGTATATAGAGTTGTTGTTTTTCCACTTCCTGTAGGTCCTGTAAGTAGTATTATTCCTTCTGGAGCTTTGATTATTTTATCGAATAACTCTAGATTGTATGGTGTGAATCCAAGTTCTTCTTTACTTACTACTATAGAATTTCTATCTAGTAGTCTAATTACTACTTTTTCTCCATATACAGTGGGTAGTACAGATATTCTCATATCTATATGAGCCCCTTCAATTACAGCTTCTACCCTTCCATCTTGGGGGATTCTTCTCTCTGAGATATCCATCTTTCCCATTATCTTTATCCTTGTTACAAGGGCTGAGTGTGTTGATTTAGCTGGGGACATTACTTCTTTAAGCTCTCCATCTACTCTATATCTTATTCTTACGGACTTTTCAAATGGCTCTATATGTATATCACTGGCCTTTGATTTTACTGCCTGACTTATTACAGAGTTTACTAGCCTAACCATTGGTGCATTAGTTACATCTTCGTCTTCTTCTTGCTCTGCTAGATTATCAGATAATCCACTTTGAGATTTAAATTCTTCTACTGCTTTTTCCGCTTCTTCACTAGAATCGTAATACCTAACTATTGCTTTTTTTATATCTATTTTTGAGCTAATAGCAACATCCACACTTAATCCTGTTGATATCCTTATATCATCTATGGCCACCATATCAAGTGGATCAGACATGGCTACCATTATTTTTCCCCTATCCATTGATACAGGGATTGCATTGTGTTTTTTTGCAAGTGATTCACTTATTATCTTTGGCACCTTTGGGTCAATAAAGTATTTATTGAGATCTATATATGGTATTCCTAGTTGGTACTCTAGTACCCCAAGAATCTGTTCTTCCGTCAGTATCTTTTCAGCTATAAGCAACTCTCCAAGCTTCATCCCTTTTTGTTTTTGGAGACTTAGTGCGTTTTCCAGCTGTTCATTTGTGATTATTCCAGAAGATGTTAGGATATCTCCAAGTCTCATTTTAGGCTTCATATTTTCAACTCCCTTTAATATTACTCTTTGGACTAACAATCTATTTTTATGTGATTTACTAGATATATTGTTTTAATTTTCATAGTCTTGTTACCCAGTTTTTATAGGCTTAAAGAATTGTTTTGGGAATTAGTCTTGTTTTTTTGTATAAAAAAAGCCGAAAGGAAAAATCCTATCAGCCGGTTACGCCACTGCATCCATGCAGCATAAGGCGTCCATCTTTAGCTGCAGTTCATTTGCTCTGTTTCATTTTTTATAATTTAACAGAAATGTAATTGATTCTATTTTACTATATTTTTCATTATAATAAATAAATAGTCCTATGTAAAGAACTAAAATTAAAATAATTTATTTTACATTTTTTGACAAAAATACATTTATAGTTCATTTTGTAACTTAAGTTTATCCAAATTCATTATATATTAATAATTACTAAACAGGAACCAATTTTTCCAATTAATATAAATAATTTTTTTAATAGCCTATTATTAAAACGCTACTTAAATTGTATGTATTCTTATTTATTCTTTTCATATTCTTTTAAATGATGTATCCTATTTAGGTAGAATTTTAATTACAAAGTGAGGTGTAAAGTGGTAAGAAATTTCTTACTACGATTGTCATGATTAAAAAGATCTTATTGTTTAGTTTTTTAATATTATTTATAGCATTTTCAGCTATTGGATGTACTGAAGAAATTCCTGAAGATGAAACATACGCTACAGAAGATGAAGAATCTCTATCTGGTCCATTTTTCTTTTTAAATTCTGTAATGGATGTAAGAATATTTGATGAGGATAACGACACTGAAGAGGTCAGAAGGGCTATTTCAAAGGAAGTACAAAGAATAGAATCTCTAATGACTATGAGAGATATGAATAGCGATGTATCAAAAATAAATGAAAATGCTGGAAAAGAGCCTGTAATTATAGATAAAGATACTTTTCACGTAATTGAAAGATCTCTTTACTATAGTGAAATCACAGATGGAGCTTTTGATATTACAGTTGGCCATCTTGTAGACCTTTGGGGTATAGGAACAGAAGACCAAAGACTTCCTTCTGAGGAGGAAATAAACCTTTCTTTGTCCTTAATAGATTATAGTGAAATAGAGCTAGATAAAAAAAATCTTTCTGTTTTTCTCAAAAGAGAAGGTATGATGATAGACCTTGGGGGTATAGCTAAAGGATACGCTGCTGATAGGGTCACTTCCGTCCTTGCCGAGCATAACGTAGAATCTGCTATCATTAATCTTGGTGGAGATGTGTATGTTCATGGGGATAGAGATAATAGAGATTTTAGAGTAGGAATACAGGACCCTTTTTCAGACAGAGGGGAGCATATGGGGATATATAATGCGAGAGATAAATCTATAGTGACTTCTGGAAACTATGAAAGATTTTTCGAAGAAGATGGGGTTACTTATCACCATATTTTATCCACAAAAGATGGATATCCTGTGCAAAACAACCTCGTATCTGTAACAATCATCTCTAATCTTTCTATAGATGGTGATGCACTATCAACCGCCATATATGCTATGGGCATAGAAGATGGACTTAATCTTGTGAATAATCTTGATGATGTTGAGACTATTATAGTAACTGAAGATAAGGAAGTATATGTATCAAATGGAGTTATGGATTTTTTCACTATATCAGATGATTCTTTCAACCTTAAAAATTAAAACCTTTTAAAAAAATATTACTAGGCAAAATATATCTCTACTATAATATAAATACTTAATATAAATACTTCAAAAGATAAAGGTATGAACAGAAAAATCTGCTCATACCTTTTAAATTTAAGATTTTTGGTCTAATCCGTAGCATTCTATAACTGGAACTACAAATAAAAATCCCATCCCAGTCTTTTTTTCTATTTCCAGCTCGTCCTTAACCATAGATACTGCTTTATCTAAAGTCTCTTTATCTTTAATTACGCTCAAAATAGTTTTGTTGTATGGTCTATTTCCCTCTATCATTTGTCTTATTGTCCCAAAAAAAGGTATTGATATATCATTTTCTAGTAGAAATTTTCCCATTCCCATACTATCAAGAGATGTGGCTCCAAGACCCATATCAAACATTCTTTTAAGAACATAATCATATTTTGAAAGGTCATTGACTATTAGTATCATGCAGTATCCTTGCATATTTATCTCCTACTTCCCACTATATTTTTAAATTATCCCTAAAGCTCCTATTATTAACATTATAATAGTTATTGCAAAAATTATTAATAAAAATTTCCAAACAAATTTTAGCCATTTGTCATAAGGTACTCTTGCTATTGCAAGTCCTCCCATTACAACAGCACTTGTTGGAGTAATAAGGTTTACTATTCCCGATGCAGATTGATATGCAGTGATTACTACATCTCTACCAACACCTGCAAAATCACCAAGAGGCCCCATTATAGGCATGGAAAGAGTAGCAAGACCTGATGTGGATGGTATTAAAAATGACATTGGAATATAAAATAAATAGGCAAGTACGCTAAAGGCTATGGATCCAGCGTTTGCAAGGGTCTGCTCTCCAAGGTTTAGTACTGTGGCAGTCATATTACCTTCATTCATTACTACAGTAATTCCTCTAGAAAGTCCTACTATAAGGGCCACTCCAAGCAAATCTCTAGACCCTTCTACAAAGCTTGCAACAAGCTCTTTTTCGTTAAGCCCTGCAACAATACCAATAAGTATTGCCATTATTAAAAATAGGGCCGCTAATTCTCCAAACCACCACCATAGTGTTGGGATAGCTTCTATTCCCATGTCTTCAAAAGGTATAACCCCATAAATCATAACAATAAAAGTTATGGCAAATAGCGCAAGTATACCTTTTCTTTTTCCTGTAAGCTCTGGAAACTCGCTATCATCTTTTTGGGATAAGAAATGCTCCTTATCTGCCTCTCTAGAGCTATAGGTAAGAGATTTTGTAGGGTCTTTTCTTACTTTTTCTGCATACCTCATTACAAAAAGTATTGCTGCAATCTCTCCTATAATCAAGATAGCTAATCTAAGCACTATACCCTGTCCAAGGGATATCCCTGCAAATCCTGATGCTATACCTGTTGCAAAAGGGTTTACTGTAGAGCCCAAAACTCCTACTCCAGCTCCTAGAAGTATTACGGCAACAGCTGTGATAGTATCATAACCTGCGGCTATAAACACGGGTACGAGAAGGGGGTAAAAGGCTATGGTTTCCTCTGCCATACCGTAACTTGTTCCTCCAAGTCCAAATAATACCATAAGGATAGGAATCATTATCCTTTCCTTTCCTTCAAGGGTATGGGTGACCTTTGCTATCCCTGCATCGATAGCTCCTGTCTTCATTACTACTCCCAAAAATCCACCAATTACTATGATAAAGAGAGCTACGTCAACCGCATCTTGAAATCCTTCAATGGGAGCCATAAGGACATCAAACGGACCTTGAGGGTTGCTATCCACTTCTTGATAAGTTCCAGCTATAGGTACATCTCTGCCGTTTAGCTCTTCAGTTTCATACTGACCCGCTGGAACAACCCACGTCAGTATAGCCACTATAATAATAATTCCAAATAAAATACTATAGGCTGTAGGCATTGAAAACTTTCTTTTGCTTTGCTCTGACATTTTCTTTCCTCCTTTTTTAATTAAATCAAATTCCTTTAATTTACTACCCTAAAAAAAAAATTAAAAACAGAGCCTCAAGACCCATAAAAAAAGGAGCCCGAAGGCTCCTTAATGGTTTTAGTTTGTATTATAGATGCTGTTACTAATCCATCTGTAAAGATGTCTAGTATGAAGCTTGTTAAATACATTTCCAGCTATAAGAGTCAGTTCTTGTCCATCTACTCTTCCTTTAGCTGCCATGGATTTTCCGCTTAGCTCTTCATTTCCAGGCCACCACCCAGATACATAAAAATCTCCCGAATTTCTTACATTTACAAGAGATTCAAATCCAGAAGGAATTTGCTCTATCCATGTTCCTGAATTAGAATACATATAATCGTTGCTTTTATATCCAAGGGTATTTAGGCTTGATTTATTCATTACTGCATGAAGAAGTCCTTCATGATAGAAATCGGTGGTCTTAACTTCAAGACCTTCCAACTTTCCGCTTTCAGCAATCACACTTAAAGCTGAGCCTCCTATAGCTATCATTGGCTTTGTACCAATCAGCTCAGGATCTAATGAACCTGAATCTGTTACGATAATGTCTCCACCTTCGTCTACAAGAGTAAATCCCATCTCTTCAAGTACTATTTTTAATGCTTTACTTCCTATTGCCTCTATTTTAAATTCATTTAAAACTCTTCCCTGAGGCATCTCAGAAAGGACTTCAAATCTTAGCTGATAATCATCCCCTAGGGATTCAACTGCATCAGAAGAAACAGCAAAACCTTCTCTTCCTTGTCCAAGGCTCACTATAGTAACAGGCATATCTTGTGCTATAATCTGGTTTACAGCTTTTATAGCTTCTACAGAGTTATTATGAATAAGGTGGTATTCTCCTTCTTCCATAGTGCTTGAAGGAGCCTTTTCCCAACTTACATCTCCTAATCTTCCTGTAAAGTATCCATCTTCTCTAACTTCAAATATATCAAATCCTCTAAGTGCAGGGAAGTTCATTACTATCTCGGCATACATCTCTTCCCAACCAGATTCATCCATACCACTATAAAGTACGTGATTTGCATACCCTCTTTTTGCCTGTTTCATATCTATTACAAGGTCCCCTGATTTAAACTCTCCTATATCATATAGAAGCTGAGATACCTCTACAGAATTTCTTGTAAAATACTCTATCATTCTAAATGCTTCATTATTGTTCTTTTGTCTATCAAGTCCCATTGGTATTACATAGTAGTCAGGGAAGAAGTTGTCGTTATCTCCTCTTAATCTTCCTACTACTTCTCCTTCAGGGTTTACTAGAGCTTCATCAGCAGCTCTATCATCTATATTTTCTATTCCTCTTTGGAAATATCTTAGCTGATTTATAGCAAGCATATCTTTTTCCTCAAGGGCATAATGAACTGCAGCATATCCTGCATAAAGACCAGCCTTGTATGATTCTTGATTCATCTCAGGCACTTCTATAGTATGTCCAAGGGCTCCATGATGCATAGCATAGGTTGCTGTATATGCAGATGTAGCATCATCCCATCCAGTTCCCCAGTCAGTAAGAGGTATTAGATAAGATTCATATTTAGAGTTTGCCACTCCTGCTCTTCCCATTCTATTTGCATTTTCTAAAAGACTATCATAAAGAAGGTCAGTCTCATAATTTGGATCATGAGGTGGAGTACAAGGCTCTATTAGGAAGCCTCCTACAAACCCATGAAAATCAAGGAATATAAGGGGGTTATATCTAGAAATCTGCCCTGACATTGCCTTTGTTTCAGGTTGAGTCTGATATCCGTTGTCTCTATTTATATCTAGCTCGTTGGCATTTGCTCTTGTGTTTGCATAAAGTCCGTCTGGATTTTGAGTAAAGCTAAATATAAATATAAAGTTGTCTAAAATCTCATCCATATTCATAGATACATTTAATCTATCTCCACTTTCATCTGTTGTGGCATATTCAATTGTGTCTTTCATTGCAAAATCTTCAAATAGCCCGACAATAACATCTACCATAGGTTGCTCGTCTGGATGGATGTTGTTCATAAATATAACATTTTTATAATCCCCATCTCCACTTTCAATCATGTTTATCATATTTTGAGGATTATTAACCATCATAGGAACAGTTACATCAAGATAATTACTTACATCCTCTTGAGTTTTTGCAATTATTCCAATTTGAAGTGGTCTTCCCTGTACAGAGGTACCATATTGCTCCACTGTCACATATCTATCTGTGTTTGCATTTCTTCTTATTTGGTCTACCTTAGCTACCATAGCATCATAATTCATATAGCTTTCATAAGGCATCAGGTTAATAGATATAGAAGCTTGAATATTATTTTCAGTATCTACCGCCTTAAGCTCATATAAACCTATGTGGTTAGGATATTCAAGTCTTATATTGTAAGGTCTTCTAAGACTAAGGTCTGTAGTATCAAAAAGAAGTCCAAAGTTAAGATTTGCTTTTAACTGTCCGTTTTCAATTACAGGATCACCTTCAAAGGTTATGTAATCTCCTCCTGTAAATCCTCCTGTTTCCATACTCCATTTTTTCCACTCGGATAACTCTTTATCTTCCATATACCACTTTACATTTTCAATCTTAGAATTTTGACCAAGGT
Organism: Acetoanaerobium pronyense; assembly: GCF_017874355.1. Lineage (GTDB taxonomy): Bacteria > Bacillota > Clostridia > Peptostreptococcales > Filifactoraceae > Acetoanaerobium > Acetoanaerobium pronyense. Next base: position 50,730 of record NZ_JAGGLI010000010.1, on the reverse strand, counting down.
TAGCCACAAATTCTATCTGAGATTCTTCTGTCATATACACAGTTGTAGTAGGAAGGTTCCCATTGTTTTGCTGGGCAAAACCGGGAGTAATTAGGGACAACAGTATAGCAAAAACCGTTATCAAAGATACAATACTTCTTTTTCTCATACACTTTCCTCCTTTTTATTTTAATCATGATATTCTTACCCCTATTAATTCAGAATCTTCACATAAATTTATAAATTTTCCAAAAATTTTCTTATTTTTATTTCATTTCCTTCGTTTGTGAGTAAAATATTTGTTTCCCTAAGTTCATTATTCTGTGGATATCTCACCCTTATCATAAAGTCATCTTTGTCTGCACCATATATTTTTATGAGCTCCATATCTGGACTTATACTTACTTCATATTTTCTTAAATTTTTAAAGTGCTCAAGTTTTACTCTTTTTTTAAAATCTGAGGACATCAAATCATATATTCCTTTTGTATCATCTTTTTTTAAAAGTGTATTTAACTTTCCTATCATCTCTTTGATTTCATTTGTTTTCATAGCCCAGCCTCCTCTTTTATGGCTATTTTTTACCCTTTTGAAAAATTTGCAAACTACTATTGACAGGATATAATATCGATGTTATTATATCTGTATATTAGGATATATAGATATAATAAAAAAATTAATATTTGGAGGTTTTTATAAATGAAAAAAGTAGTAGTATATACAAGCCAAACTTGTCCGCATTGTCCCCCTGTAAAGGATTATCTTACAGAAAACAACATTCCTTTTGAAAACAAAGATTTAAGCACCGATGCAGCTGCTAGGAAAGATCTTATGAAAAGAGGAATAATGTCTGTACCTACTATCATCATAGACGATACGGATATAATAGTTGGATTTGACAAAGATAAGATTGACGAAACATTTGGATTATAAGTATTTTAAAAATACAAATCATTAACCCTCCCTCAAAAGAGATGACCTATAGGTTGTCTCTTTTTTTTGGAAAAATATACCTTAATTTACCCTATTTGGTATATAATTTTGGTAAGGTAAATCTAATTAAGTCATTCTTATTCTTATTCTTTTAAGCAAAGCCTAAAACTCCTTTGTTTTAATATAGATTCGATACAGGAGAGGATATAATGTCCCGAAAACCAAAAAGAAAATCAAGAAAAAACAAAAATTTTTTTATATATCTACAGTTGGCCTCTACTGCCATAATTTCGATTTGCATAATGATAGTAGTCATTTTTACTGCAAACAGAATTTCAAATATTTCGGATGTAGATGAGGACAGTTTAACACAGTCCAGAGAAAATTTCATAACTGCTGTTGCGCCCTATGCAGTAGAAAATCACAAAAAATATGGGATTTATCCTAGTATTACAATCGCTCAAGCAATCCTTGAGAGCAATTGGGGAGAATCTCAGCTATCTAGAGAATATAACAATTATTTTGGAATCAAGAGCTTTAATGAAAGTGATCAGAGAGTCGTCCTTCCCACCTACGAATATGTAAGTGGAGAAAGGGTAAAAATAGATTCCGCTTTTAGGGCTTATGACAATCTTAGCAAGTCTATAGAGCATCATGGAATTTTGCTTGGGCAAGCAGATAGATATGAAAAGGTCAGATCTGCATCTGGTTATATAGAGGCCGCTAAGGCTCTTTATGAAGCAGGTTATGCCACAGACCCGAGATATCCCGAAAAAATTATGAATATAATCGAAGAATATAATTTATTTATATATGATAGCGAAACATAACAAATATGTTACTTTTATTGAGATAAAAAAATACCGCCTCTAATGGCGGTTATTTTTTTGCATCTCTTTTCTGATTTTTTTTAGGGCTTTTTTAGAACCTCTTTCTAAGTCATGATTTAATTTTCGTTCTTTATAATCCTTAAATAACGTATCTAAATCATAACCAGCAGGATAAAGTTCCCCTGCTTTTCCAAGTAGTTTTACTCTAGTGCTATGAGGTTTATAGATAGTTTTGTCTACCATGACTTCAATATTTCCAAATTTATCCTCTAAGGAGTATACAAGACCTATAAGATTTTCCTCAAGTAGCTTTACTCTATCTCCTCTTTGAAATATTATTTTGTCTCTTTGAGCTAAAAAGGCTTCTTTACTTTCTTTATTTTTTTCGACTTCTTTTTTCTCTTTTAAAACCTTTAAGACCTTTGATTTTTCCTCATCTGAGATATAAGGAGGTGGTTTAATAGTTGGGGCTTTAATATAGTTTTTTGCCCTTTCTATAATCTTATTACCTATATCAAATTTTTCTATTATCCAAAATGCATTGCTATCTCCCGACTCTCCTAGTACTAGTTCATAAAGAGGCCTTAGAGTTTCTTTATCAAATTTTACTGATGCATTTTGAAATCTTGGATGCTCTAGTGCAAATTCCTTTATTTCTCCATAATGGGTTGTGGCAACTGTAATGCATCCCTTGTCGCTCAGCTCCTCAAGTATTGATATTGCAATTGCCGCGCCCTCCCTTGGATCTGTCCCTGTACCTATTTCATCTAATATGATTAGACTGCTCTTTGTGGAGCTTTTAATGATATTTGATATATTTTGCATATGAGATGAAAATGTACTTAGGGAGTTTTCTATGCTCTGATTGTCCCCAATATCTGTAAGTATTTCCTTAAATATGCTTAATCTAGTTCCCTCCTTAGCTGGAATATGAAGTCCAGACTGAGTCATTAACGAAAGAATCCCTACAGTTTTCAGGGTTACTGTCTTTCCTCCTGCATTAGGTCCTGTGATTACGAGGGTATTTTTATCTTTTCCAATTAAAAAATTAAGAGGTACTACTTCTATTTCTTTAAGGAGGGGATGTCTTCCTTCTATTATTTCTATTATTCCTTCTTCATTTATCTCTGGCTCTACTGCATCAAGGGCAATTGAATACCTTGATTTCGCAAAAACCATATCATACTGTGCCATAAGCTCTAAATTTTGATTGATGCTCTTTATCTTTTCATATATGATGCCAGTCAAATATGCGAGCACCTGATATTCCTCAATCGCCTCTTCTGCTTTTAGAGCCTTTAGCTCAGAGTTTGCCTTTGATACCGCTTTTGGTTCAATAAAGGCAGTGGATCCTGTGGATGAGACTTCAACTATACTGCCCTCTATTTGGTTCTTATATGCAGCTTTGATTGGAATTGTATAAAATCCGTTTTTAATACTTATAAAAAACTCCTGTATATATTTCTTATTTTTAGAGGAACCTAAAAAGTCTCTTACTAATTTATCTATCTTCTCTTTAGTGTTTTCTATATGTCTTCTTATTTTAGATAGCTCTTTTGTAGCCTCAGATGACACAGACTGACCTTTGATGCACCTATTTATTTCTTCTTCTATACCCATGCAGTCTATCATAGAGAAAGCATAGGCTCCTATGTTAGGGGCATACTCTAGATTTTTTTCCATAAAGGCTTTAGTGTTTCTGCTTGCTCTCAAAAAATCTCCGATATTCCTTATATCCTCTGGCTCTAGTATTATCCCTTTGTCTGCCTTTTCTATGACTGATTTTATGTTATTAAGCCCTCCAAGGGGAGGTACGAGATTTTTTTTCAGTAGGTTTTTTCCTTCACTAGTCTCTTTTAATCTATTCTTTATAGCACGTTTATCTTTAAATGGAGCTAATGCCTCTACTAGCTCTTTTCCTAGTCCGCTTTGACAATATAGCTTCAGCTCTTCTTTTATTTTTTCATATTCTAGAGTTTTAATAGTGTTTTGATTCATTGCTTTTCTCCTTATAATCATGTTATATTTTCGCTCCATGATTCACCGGGAAAAGTCCTTTAATATTAACTGCTTCATCCTTAGTTATATTTCCACAAAAAAGCTACAGTCCAACTGTAGCTAGTTTAATCTCATCTAATATAATTAGGGGATTATATGGGCTCAATTAGTCACTTTATCGTTTTTTTCACAGCAAACAAACCTGCATCATGGATTACAGATTTTTGAAGCTATGAAAATATACAGTTAACGATTAAAGGACGAAATCACTCATAAAACACCTCTAGATTTTTTATTATTACTCTTTTATTTTACTCCCTAAGGAAAATTTTGACAAGTTTTATATTTTTAATTAAAATTATGTTCTTTTTTGATTATTGCATCTATTTTTTTGCAAAGTCCCTCCCATGATATCTTTTCGATTTCTAGGTTAGTCTCTTCATTGGAATATAAGGACTTTTCTATCATGGTTTTTATGGAGTCTCCAAGTCTTTTTTCAAAATCCTCTAAATCCTCTTCATATGGAGTATCCACAAGCTTCATCCTTGGTAGTTTTACAAATGATAGCCTATCTATCTCTCCAAGACTTTCATATATCCACTTTTTAACTCCAGGTATGTCTGTGCAAACCACAGTCAACCCAGATGCAAGTGCCTCTATGACAACTATTGGAAGTCCTTCATAAAAGGAAGGAAGGACGAAAATATGACTGCTGCTATAGATTTGGGCTATATCATATTGATTGAGTCTTCCTAGTACTTCTACTTTATAATCTACAGAAGCTATCTCTTCATCTATAAGGTCCATTTCCTTTTTCGAGCCGCTTCCCCCTATCAGTCTCAGTCTTATATTTTTATAGGATTTACTAACCTTTGAAAGGGCTTTTATAAGAGAAAGTACTCCTTTTTGCTTGCTAAGCTTTCCTGTGTATACTATATTTATAGTTTCTGTAGGCTTTTCATGCTTTCTGTCAAAGAATATACTACTATTGTAGCCTGTCCCTGCCACCTTTATATTAGAAAATCCAAATATTTCTTCTATGGATTTTTTTTGATCTTCATGAAGGGCAATTGCCAAATCAAGTCTTCTTATATTATCTATAATATAGCTCTTTTTTAAATCATGACTCTTTAGCTGTCTAAGGCAGGTACCATGGCATATCCCTATAACTTTTTTGTCCTTTGCTATATCTCTAATCATAGCTGTAAGGAGGTAGAGATGATGACTGATAATTAAATCAGGCTCAAATTCATTTATTGCATTTTTAATCACCTTTTCAAATGAAAATTTGAAGGAAAGGTACATCTCTTCGTCCATATCTCTATATCTTGTACTTTCATAGGGCATTACATCACTCATCCCTAAGACCTTAAATGGCATATCCGTTGTTTCGTAATAGACAGGGTATACATCTACCCCTTCAAGGACATCCTTCATATCTTTAGGGACTCCTTCATTTTTAGATATTCCTGCAACAAGACCCTGGGTATAACCAAGGTTTTTGAACCCTTCTATCAGTCCACAAAGGTATACTCCACTTCCTGTGCTATGGGGTTTTTGAGTAATTACATGAAGCACCTTCATATTATCCTCCAGATAAAATAACTCTTTAATTAAAGAATTTATTAGATTTTTTATTCACAAAAAGGGCAGTAAATCATCTGGATTCTGCCCTTTAATGTATTTTAATAATTTTTATCTTGATTTTACTATGCTTACTGATGTATCTATCATAACGGCTAGTATATCATCTTGATCCCTTACTTCTTTTCTAAGATAAAGCTCTGCAATTTCATCCTCTATATATCTTTGGATTGCTCTTCTTAGAGGTCTTGCTCCATACTGCTCATCATAACCTTTTTCAAAGAGGAAGTCCTTGACGTCATCACTAACATGAAGGTGAATTCCCTTTTCCATAAGCTCCAGCTTTACCTCTTCTATCATAAGGTCTATTATAAGTCTTACTTCATCTTTTCCAAGCTTGCTAAAGACTACTATATCATCTATACGATTTAAAAACTCCGGTCTAAATACTTCCTTTAGGGCTGACTTTACTTGCTCTTTTGATTCCTTTACCTCTTCTTTTCCAAATCCAAGACTCTTATATCTATGGGTAGTTCCTGCATTTGAGGTCATAATAATTACCGTGTTTTCAAAAAATACTGTGCGGCCATGTCCGTCTGTAAGCCTTCCATCCTCAAGAATCTGAAGAAGCATATTGAAGACATCGCTATGGGCTTTTTCTATTTCATCAAATAGGATTACAGAGTATGGTCTTCTTCTGACCTTTTCTGTAAGCTGGCCTCCTTCATCATAACCTACATATCCAGGAGGAGAGCCTATGAGCTTGGAAACCGTGTGTTTTTCCATGTATTCACTCATATCTATCCTTATCATATCATCTTCACTTCCAAAGAGTTCCTTTGCAAGGGCTCTAACTACTTCTGTCTTTCCCACTCCTGTAGGTCCAACAAATATGAAGGATGCAGGTTTCTTTCTTTTCCTAAAGCCTGATCTATTTCTTCTTATTGTTCTTGATATGCTATTTATAGCTTCATCCTGACCTATTACTCTTTTGTGAAGTCTTGACTCCAGATTAAGAAGCTTTATAGCCTCTTCCTCAGTGATTGCTTTTAGAGGTATCTTCGTCCATCCTTCAATGACATTTGCCACATCATCTACAGTGATTGGAGTCATTATTTTGTCTTTTTCAAGGAGTGCTATTTTTTCTTCGAGACGTATCTCCTCAGCTTTATAATAAGCTGCGTCCTCAAAGTTATTTATAAGGATTGCCTTTTCTCTTAATCTATTTATTTTTGAAAGCTCTATCTTGTAATCCTCTATATCTACAAGAACTTCATTTAAAAGATTGGCTCTAGATCCAGCCTCGTCTATGACATCGATAGCCTTGTCTGGAAGGAATCTATCTGTAATATATCTCTTTGACATCTTCACAGCTGCTTCTATAACTTCATCAGAGATACTCACCTTATGAAAATCTTCATAATAACCTTTGATTCCCTTTAATATTTCGATTGAATCCTCCTCTGAAGGCTCATCAACGATAACAGGCTGAAATCTTCTCTCAAGTGCTGAGTCCTTTTCAATATGCTTTCTGTAATCCTCAAGAGTAGTGGCTCCAATAATCTGTACCTCTCCCCTTGCAAGGGAAGGCTTTAGAATATTTGCAGCGTTCATAGTTCCTCCATGAACCTCTCCTGCTCCCATAATATTGTGAACCTCATCTATTACAAGAATTATATTTCCAAATTTTTGAGCCTCTGTGATTATAGACTTCATTCGTCCTTCGAACTGTCCTCTAAACTGAGTCCCTGCAACTATAGCTGTCATATCAAGAAGATATACCTCAGCCTTTAGAAGCTTTGATGGAACCTGTTTTTCAGCGATTCTAACTGCTAATCCCTCAGCTATAGCAGTCTTTCCTACTCCCGGCTCTCCAATTAGTACTGGATTGTTTTTTGAACGTCTGTTTAGGATTTGTATTACTCTTTGAATCTCCTTTTCTCTTCCTATTACCTTGTCCATCAAATGCTCTTGAGCTTTTTCTGTAAGATTAGTGCCATAGGTGTCCAGAAATTTTTTCTTTTTTCTTTTTGGTTTTTCATCATCTTCTTCATAAACACTTTCGCTGTATTCATCTGACTTTTCCTTTTGTAACATATCAGAGCTATTTGAGTCTTGAAAGTTGGAAAGAAAATCTGTATCGTCCCCTTCGTCAAAGTCGTCCATTCCATCTTGAGCTGCATTCATCTGCTCTGTTACTGCTTGGATCTCATCAGGAGACATACCGGTTTGCTCTATAAGCTGGTCTATTCCAGGAATATTAAGTTTTTTTGCACATTCTATGCAAAGCCCTTTCATTTCAGGCTTTCCATTTTCATATGTGGATGCAAAAAGCATGGCAACGTTCTTGTTGCAAGAAGAGCATTTTTTCATTTTACTTCTATCCTCTCTATATATATCAAATGAATTTTTATTTGAGTTTTTGTTGATACCCATTTACAAACTTTCCTACCATTATTATACAACAGTTTATATATAATCATCAAATCGCATATCCAAACCCAATATTTTTAAACATTTTTTTCTTGAAAATTTTTTAAAAATTTTTCTATAAAGTGTTGCTAAATTTATAACCAGTGATATAATTATTTCCAAAGTTAATTTATACTATTTAGGTATAGATTAACTTTATGACGAGTAATGTTAACTTTAAATATAGTTTATTAGGTATGGGATTATTTGAAAAAGTATTGGGTAGGAATTGTTTTGATAGATAAATATCAAACTAAGCAGATGATTAATTAATTTAAAATATAATTTAGGAGGAAATTAAATGAGCAAAATACTTATAGTAGGGGCAAATCACGCAGGAACTTCTGCAGCAAAAACCATTTTAACTAATTATCCAGAGCATGAGGTTACTGTACTTGATGCAAACTCAAACATCAGCTTTTTAGGATGCGGGATGGCTCTATGGATTGGAAACCAAATAAGCGGACCTGAGGGACTTTTCTACTCAAGTAAAGAACAACTTGAATCACTGGGAGCAAAGGTTTATATGCAGTCTCCAGCTGAAAAGATAGATTATGATCACAAGGCTGTATACGCAAAGGATATGGATGGAAACGAATTTAGCTTAAACTATGATAAGCTTATACTAGCTACAGGTTCACTTCCTATAATTCCAAATCTTCCTGGAAAAGACCTTGAAAATGTACAAAAGGTTAAGCTTTATCAGCATGCACAAGATGTAATTGCGAGACTTGAAAATCCTGATATAAAAAATGTTGTCGTTGTAGGTGCTGGATATATCGGAGTAGAGCTTGCAGAAGCCTTTGAAAGACATGGAAAAAATGTGACTCTTATAGATGTTGCAGATACATGCCTTCCAACTTATTATGACGAGCCTTTTACTGATATGATGAGAGAAAACCTTAGAGAAAATGGAATAAATCTTGCATTTGGAGAAACTGTGGTTGAGCTAAAAGGAGATACTAAGGTCAAAGAGGTAGTTACAGACAAAAATACTTACCCAGCTGATATGGTAATTCTTTCAATAGGATTTAGACCAAATAACGAGCTAGGAAAAGACAAGCTAAAGCTTTTCAAAAATGGAGCTTACCTTGTTGATAAAAAGCAGCAGACAAGTATAGAAGATGTATATGCTATTGGAGATTGTGCAACTGTCTACGATAACTCAATCCAAGATACTAACTATATAGCTCTTGCTACTAACTCTGTAAGATCTGCAATAGTTGCAGCTCATAATGCTGCTGGAAGCTTCATAGAATCTCCAGGAGTTCAAGGGTCAAACGGAATAGCAATATATGACCTAAAGATGGTATCTACAGGTCTTACCTTAAAAAGAGCAATAGGCCTTGGAATCGATGCTTTGGCTACAGATTTTGAAGATTTTCAAAAACCTGAGTTTATAGAAGAAGGAAATGAAAAGGTTAAGATAAGAATAGTCTATGATAAAAACACAAGAAGAATAATAGGAGCTCAAATGGCATCAAAGCATGATATGTCCATGGGAATTCATATGTTCTCACTTGCTATTCAAGAGCAGGTTACAATCGACAAGCTTGCACTTACTGATATATTCTTCCTTCCGCATTTTAATAAACCATATAACTATATTACTATGGCGGCTATATCGGCAAAATAAAATCTTAATCTAAAATTAAGAAGCTTCATTAAAAGAAATTAATTTTTCTTTAGTGAAGCTTTTTTAAATTTATTTTTTATTAAAGATACTTTTTAGCATTCTGAGCTAACCTATAGATTTTTATTAATAAAAGCTATTTCCGCCTTGATATTTTTGAATATTCTAATCTTTAGGCAAACGTTTTTTATATGTTATAATGTATTTAACTATTACCTAATGGGAGGGATATGATAATGAGTACAGAAACTATAGACTGGGGAAAGCTTGGATTTAGCTATATGAAAACAGACTTCAGCTACATATCATACTATAAAGACGGACAATGGGATGAAGGTAAGCTAGTTGAAGAAAACACTATAACAATAGCTCAATCTGCAACAGCGCTTCATTATGGACAGCAGTGCTTTGAAGGACTAAAAGCTTATAGAGCAAAAGATGGAAGCATCCAGCTTTTCAGACCTGATGAAAACGCAAAGAGAATGAACAGAAGTAATGAAAGAATCATGATGCCAGAGCTTCCTGTTGAGAAATTTATAGATGCATGTATGCAAGTAGTAAAAGCTAATGAAAGATTTGTACCTCCTTATGGAACTGGTGCTACTCTTTATCTTAGACCATTTCTAATTGGAGTTGGAGACAATCTTGGGGTAAGACCTGCACCAGAATATCTATTCTGCGTATTTTGTGCCCCTGTAGGACCATACTTCAAAGGTGGACTTGCTCCAGTAAACTTTATGACTTCTGATTTTGACAGAGCTGCTCCTTACGGAACAGGAGCTGCAAAGGTTGGAGGAAACTACGCTGGAAGCCTTATGCCTCACGAAGAAGCTGTAAAAAAGGGTTTTGCTGATTGTATATATCTTGACCCAGCAACTCATACTAAAATAGAAGAAGTTGGAGCTGCTAACTTCTTTGGAATTACAAAAGATGATAAGTTCATAACTCCAAAGTCACCATCTATACTTCCAAGTATTACAAAGTATTCTCTAATGCACATAGCTAAGGAGTATCTTGGAATGGATGTAGAAGAAAGAGACGTACTAGTTGACAATCTAGATGAATTCAAAGAAGCTGGTGCTTGTGGTACTGCTGCTGTAATTACTCCTATTGGAGGAATATCTCATAAAGGCAATCTACATGTATTCCATAGTGAAACAGAAGTAGGCCCTGTAACTAAAAAGCTTTATGATACACTTTACGGAATTCAGTTTGGAGATGTAGAGGCTCCTGAAGGCTGGATATATAAAGTAAAATAGTAGATAGCATAAAAAAAGGATTTGCATACCCTCTAGTGGTAGGCAAATCCTTTTAATTTTATTAAATCATAAAAATTTTTCAGATTTTATTCTTCTGATTTTTGACCTATAACCTCAGGCTCAGTAATCTCATCTTCATCAGACTCAGTCTCTACTTTAGGAACTGTAACTGTTACTACCACAGAGTCCATAGCATCAAGAACTTCAAGATAATCTGGAAGCTTTATATCTGAAAGCAGCATAGTATCTCCTGCAACCATTTTTGATACATCTATATTTATATCTTCTGGACTTTCATTAATAGAATACTTAGCATCTAGCTCTGTAAGTATTTGCTGTACTATAAGGCCACCTTTTTCTACAAAATCCTTACCTTCAAGATGTATTGGTATTCTCGCATGAATCTTGTCCTTAGCTGTCACTTTTAGGAGGTCGAAATGGATTATTTTTTCATGGTTAAGTACATCCCTTTGAATGTCTTTGATATAAACCTTATGGCTTTCTCCGTCTACCTCGCAAGAAAAAACTGAACTTTGCCCATGTCTTTCATACTCTTTGAAGAATTCTTTTCTTGGTACCTTTATACTTTTGGGATCCATTTCATGACCGTATAGTACTCCCGGAATCATATCCTCATTTCTAACTACTGCAGGTTTTTCTTCTCTGATTTGTGTTTTCATGGTCCATTTCTCCTTTCATATTTTAGTGCTCTATGTACTTTTACCCTATGCACATCCCTAATTAACATTTATAGTCAAAAAAGACAAGTAAGTTTATTGCTTACTTGTCTTTTTTGTGTTTTCAACCTTTATTTTGTGAACAACTTTTGTGAGAAGAGAAGATATCCTTCTTCTCTCATAATCGCGTCTAAAATCTGATTTGGCTTGAATATCCCTGCAGATGTCTTTTTCCTTCATAAATTATCACATCCCAAAGCATAACTATTAAAGTATTTCACATTATTATAATTCTACTAAGAAATGGAAAATCCTTCAAAATGATTAAAGATAATATATTCAACGATTTCAGAAAATACTATATGTATAAAAATTTCTAAATATTAACTTTATAGTTCTGTTCAGTGTAGTTTTATTAGGGTATAATCTTATTAATATTGACTATAATTGAAAGGGGATTTAAAAATGGATATAAGAATAAGCAAACATGGAGAATCTACAGCTCTTTGTGATACTGCTATAATACCTTTTACAGAAGGAATAGAGATTTCCGAAGATTTACTTTATCTTGATAGTGACATAGAAGCAATGGTTAGCCATCTACTTAGAACTGAGGTCTTTACCGGAAAAAAAGACCAAATAGAGTCATTTAGGCTTGCTCGAGAGGAAAATCCTAGAAACGTAATACTAGTAGGACTAGGAAATGAAAAGTGTGCAGATGCTTTTACAGTTCAAGCGGCTATATCCTCTGCGGTAAAGGAAGCTAAAAAACTTAAATCCAAAGCTATTGAGATACATCAGATATTTAGCTCATGTGCTATATCAAAGAGTGAAATGGTTGCCGAAATCGCTAAAAGTGTAATCCTTGGAGATTATGATTTTCTATCATACAAGACTGCAAATGAAGAAACTAAAGAAATCGTGGAAGCAAATATCCTTGTACACAATGAAGATGATATAGAAGAACTAGAAAGAGGCCTTGCAGAAGGAATGATGGAAGGTCACTCTATATGTGTAGCTAGAAATCTTGTAAACGAGCCCTCAAATATTATGACTCCTTCGATGCTTGCTCAAGAAGCTGAAAAATTTGGCAAGGAATATGGATATTCTGTGAAAATTCACAATGAAAGTGATATAGAAGCATTTGGAATGGAAGCTTTTCTTGCGGTTGCTAAAGGTTCCGCTGAGCCTATGAAGCTTATAGTAATGAAATACGAAGGAAACCCAAATAGCAATGAGGTTTATGGATTAATCGGAAAAGGACTTACCTATGACAGTGGCGGATATTCAATCAAGCCTACAGATGGAATGCTTACTATGAAATCTGATATGGGCGGTTCTGCTGCTACTATAGGTGCTATGAATATGATAGCTTCTCAAGGCTTGAAAGTTAATGTGACTGCAGTTGTAGCAGCCTGCGAAAATATGATTTCTGGACATGCCTACAAACCTGGAGATGTGATTGGTTCAATGGCTGGAAAATATATTGAGGTGAATAACACTGACGCCGAAGGAAGACTTACCCTTATAGATGCTGTAACCTATGCCATTGAAAAAGAAGGAGTCAGTAAAATTATTGACATAGCTACACTTACAGGAGCAGCTCTTGTAGCTCTTGGAGATAAAATCACATCTTGTGTAGCTTCTGATGATGATATGTACAAAACAATGGAAGATGCTTCAAAGATATCTGGAGAAAAAATATGGAGACTTCCTGCGGAGGAAGCTTACAAAAAACTCCTAAAGTCTGATGTCGCAGACCTTAAAAACTCTGCTGGAAGACTTGCAGGTACTATAACTGCAGGATTATTTATAAAGGAATTCACCAAAGACCTTCCGTGGGTACATCTTGATATTGCAGGAACATCATGGAGTGACAAGCCTTCTGCAAATTGCCCAAGTGGGGGTACAGGAGCTGGAGTTTCTCTTCTTTATAACTTCTTTAAAAGAGTGCAGCACAGATAGAATTATTTTTAAATCAAGGTTTAAATTATATAAAAGCTTATTACACAAAAAAGCTGGGAATATTTCCCAGCTTTTTATTTTGCGTAAAATCATAATATAATTTTATTGCCCTTTAACTTTTGAGGTTTTCTTAATGCTAATATATACTCTGGCCTCTGCCTGTAAGATCTGTATATTTTTCGTTTAGCTTTTTAAGTTTTAGTGAAAGTTTGGCATTTAACATTTTAAAGATTCTCATACCTAGAATTGGATTTGAGTCTACAAGACTCAAAAGCTCATCATGGTCTATTTCAATTAATTCGGAATCTTCGTATGCTATTATATCAACATAGGACATAAATGTCTTATCCATAGTCTCTCCAAAATATTCCCCTTCTTTAAGATGAGCCAGCTCCACCTGATCTCCATCATTATCCTCTTTGACAATTCTAACAGAACCATTTGAAACTATTCTCATAGTCCTTACTTTTTCGCCACTTTTTCCTACATAGGCTCCCTCAGGATAACTGCGTATTTTTGCAATTGCAGATAATGTCTCTACATCTCTTCCTTCAAGTGCATTAAAGAAATCCATTGATTTTAGAAGCAATTCGATTTCTTCTCTAGGCATTGATTTTACAAAGACCTGCTTTTCATACTTCTTTACATATCCCAGCTCAGCTTCATTTATTATCTCTCTAATATCAACCATATATTTCTTTGTAAATGCAAGTAGCCCTTTCCAGTCTTTTTGAAGTCTTTGAAATTCTTGAAAAACGTTAAATTTAGGCTTTGCATCGTATTTTGAAAGATAAATATTGTTCATAGTTTCCTTTGCCGCTTCTACATCTCCACTGCTGAAATAATCCATTGCAAGCATTATATTTGCTTTGAATATCATATCTTCAAGCTCATGTGTGAGAAAATTTCCTGGATACGGGTCAAAGTCTTTTGCAGTTACCATATTCATATTTGGAGTCTCGACCTGACTATCAATCTTTGCCTTTTCATATAAGAATCTATAAATATCTTCTCTGAATCTCTTCCATACTGGATGAGTCTTTTTAGGTGGAAGATGCTTTATAGAAAGCTCTCTATCAAGGAAGAAATGAAAACCAAACATCTTTGCATTTATAAGATAGTCTATATCCTCTCCTCTTGTTATATTTGGATCAAAGGGCACTGTCTTGAAAAGATTTCTGTGTATTACCATAGCTCCTCCAAAAGCAAATGGAGTAAGCTTAATTCGTGGCTGTTGACCTATTATCTTGTCAAAAGCCTTTCCCTTGTATCCAAATCTATCCCAGTATGTCATCCACGGCTCTATGTCTACATCGTCATAGTAGTTGCCATATTTATTGAGATAATAGCCTGCGATACCATCAATCGTTTTGCCGTAGAGTCTTCCTCCTATAAATTCTGTGGCTAAGTCCATAAAATTTTCTTTTTCAAATAGTTCATCATCGTCTATAAGAACAGCTACCTCAGCGCCAAGAATATATGCCGCATATATGCACATGTTTCTTACATTTGCATAGCCTTTTATATTCATAATATCAATAATTTCTTGCTTTGTATTATTTTTCATGGCAAGCTCTTTAATTTGGTTGAGTTCATCCGGCGTCAAAACGAATGTCTGTACATCAAGCTTCACTTCTTCTAATATTTTTCTTACTTTTTCTTTGGCTAAAGAAGTAAGGTCTTCACTTGTGGGAGATACTATAAGCGCAAGCTGAAAATCCTGATTATTTAGGATTTTAATACTTTCTAAGGTTCTTTTGAGGGTACCATCTTCATCAATTGGCGTTGGATGGTCATATACTGCATCACCCTCCGCATGTCCATCTTTTTTGGATCTTGAATAATAAACTGGAATCACCATTACAGTCCTCATATTAAAGCTCCTTTCCTTCAATCACATCTTGGTAAACCTGTGTCACTTCCTTTATGACTCTTTTCCAAGAAAAATTCTCCATTGCAAATCTATGTGCCCTTTCTCTTTTTTCTTTTTTATCTTCTCTTTTTATTTCACTAATTATCCCATTTGCAAGACCTATAAAATCCTCTTCATCTATTACTGTACCTATTGAATCATCAACAAAATCCACAAGTCCTCCTCCGCTTGTAACTACAACTGGAGTCCCGCAGGCAAGAGCCTCTATAGCAACAAGTCCAAAAGGCTCCTTTCTGGATGGTACAGTTGAGACATCGGCAACATTGTATATATCAGCCACCTTTTCCTGATTTTGGTGTCCAAGAAAGTGAAGATTTTTGATGTTTAGCTCTTCTTTTAATGCCATAAGCTGGTCTTTGAGCTCTCCATGTCCAACAATCAAAGTAGCGACATCCCCAAGCTCATCTTCATATATCTTGGCAGCTCTTATAAGAAGATCCACTCCCTTGAAATCTGCAAGCTTTCCTACAAATGAAACAAGGTATTTTGGACTCTTTATCCCAAATTCCTTTAATACTTCTTCTCTTGATACATTTTTTAAATTGAAGATATCCTCATCAAAACCGTTTAATATAAGGGTTCTCTTTTCTTTTGGGATTTTATAGAGTTCTCCCACTTCTTTGTCTACCTGCTTGGATATGGTGATTACCTTCCCAGCGTGTTTACCCCCTTCAAGGGCATAGGGAACATACCTTTCATCTATCACAAATCCTTTTAAGTCAGTGCCATGGGCGGTTACTACATATGGAATACCTGCCCTATATGCACAGTAAGGACCTATCCAAAGATGTTGACAATGAGCTATATCAGGCTTAAACTCACTTACTGCCTCATCGACTGCCCCTTGCATAGCATCTATATATTTTTTCATCTCCTCATCTGTAAGATTATAAAAGGTTTTGTTACTCCTCGGATGAGTAGTAAAACAAGGAAAATTAAAATCCAAATCATATTTTTCATTTTCCTCATTTTTAAAAAGTATAGTCTTAACCTTATAATCTGCCTTGACTTCATAATGGTCAGGAACTATAAGAAGTACCTCATGACCCTCATCATGGAGCTTTTTTGCAATATTTTTTGTATATATTCCACTTCCAGAACCTTCTAGTGGAAAATGATTAATTATTAAAACCTTCATTTGTGCCACCTCCTGCAAACAAGCCTGTCCTTTATTTTTTCAAATCCTTCTATTGAAAGCTCGTATTCTGAACGTATTCGCTTAAGATCGTCCATAGAGTTTTCTATAGCTCTTGGCATTATAAGAAATCTTCTATCTTTCAGATATCTAGCCATATGGACAGAGCTTTTTATAAGATGATCCCTCTGGTATTTATAAAGCTCTCTATAGTCTTTACCATCTATATAATTCATAAAAGGATTTCTTCCAATCCATCCAAGGGATGCATAATAAAATCTGTCTCTAATGGCCTTGCTTCTTTGAATGTCAGGGGGATTCGGAAAGTCAGAATAGGTGTTATGAAATATAAGAAGGTCTATATCTACAGCCTTTAGATTACTGTTTTTTGCAAAATTTCCCATAAGAGTATCTTCTCCTCTTGTAAGAACTAGCTCATCAGCTACAACATAGGTTGAAGAAAAAAACGGAGGAAGGTTTCTAAATGCTTTAAGCTTGATTGCCATATTTCCACCAAGGAACTTATCTGTTTTGAAAGGTTTTCTCTCTTCATTTGCATATACTATACATTTTTCTTCTTTGCATTTCTTTACAAAATCAAGAGCCCCTTCCTTTTGGAGGCCTTTCATATAATCATCCAAATAATCAAAGTCCATAGGAGGAACTATATAGTATCCTGAATAGTCACTTGTGGTAACCATCACATCCTCATCTTTGAGGTATTTAAAGTGCTCTCCAAAAAAATCTATCTCTTCAAGTTCATAATTCTCAAGCTCTTTGGTGTCTTCAAGAGATATATAATCAGGAAGAGAAGACTCTCTCTTCTTTTTCTTGAGTAAAAGAGGGTATACATCAGTATCCACAAAGAAAAGGACATCCATCTCAAGGAGCATTGCCTTTATAAGAACCGTATTTCTATATGTGCTATATGGCAAAAGTCCATAGGTTTCGAAGGTATCTGAATATATAAGAGGCATGAAATCCTTAGTCTTTATACCTCGTTTTCTAAGGTCCCCTTCCATATCATAGCTATGATTTACCTTTATTAAATAGGTATTTGAAAATTCTTTTTCTAAGTTTTCCACAAAGCTTCTATCGTAGCCATGAGAATAACATATGATTAAAGCATCTATATTATGTCCGAATTTTTGAGCGTTTTTCACGAAATCCATTACAGATATATCGCTATTGATGTATTTTGTTATTAGCCCTAGGGCAACCTTCAAAACCATCACTCCTTTCAGTACAAAAAAAGAAAAAACTTCTACTATGCTTTAGTAAAAGTTTTTACCCGTTTTTCTATAATTATAATCGCATATGATGGATTTTTTCTAAACCTGACTCATCAGCCTTTTTAAAACGTCCTGTATCTTTCTTCTTCCATTTTGGACATGCATTATAGCCACAATGATTAGCACTTCATTTTCAACCTCATCATAGGAATAGGCATAGTGACTTTTTATAGTAAACTCCAGATTTACCTTTTCAAGCTCAGCCTTGGCAAGCTCATCTGCAAGTGTCATAAACTCATCTATTTCATTTTCGTCATTATAAAAATCCTTGGAATCAGGGTTTAGTTCTTTAACTCCTATGCTCAGCTTGTATGCCAAAGCATCTTCTCTTTTGGTTCTTTTACTCATATCTTCTCTTAGTTTAAACACTGTACTATCTTCTATTAGTTTTCCTATTTCTTCACTGTCAAAAACCTGATCTCCTAATAATTGATACACTAAAATCCCTCCGCTAATCTTATTTAACTTAATTATAACATTTATAATAAAAGTTACAATTCTAAGAGAGATTTTTCATTTGATAGGAAATATCATTTACTAAGTTGGAATTTTATTGTATAATATTTATTGGCTGCTGGACGTAATTTATTATGTTTAGTATTTTTGAGGAGGAAGTTATATTGGCAAGACCAATGGGACCGAGGTTTAAAATTGTTAGATCCCTCGGAGTTAATGTATTTGATCACCCTAAAGCTTTGAAAAGAGGCCCAAAAAGTCATGGGAAGATTTCTGAGTATGGAAAACAGCTTAGGGAAAAGCAAAAACTTAAGGCTTATTACGGAGTCTTAGAAAAGCAGTTTAAAATCTATGTAAAAGATGCACTAAAGTCTAGAGAAAATCCTGGGGAAAAGCTAGTACAAAGACTAGAGCTCAGACTGGATAATATTGCTTACAGACTTGGCTTTGCAGCCACTTTAAGACAGGCAAGACAGATGGTAGTACATGGTCATATACTAGTAAACGGTAAAAAAGTAGATAGACCTTCATATAAAATAAATATAGGGGATACTATTTCTTTGAGGGAAAAATCAAGATCAAATGAAATGTTCAAATCTAATTTTGAGGAGTCTCTTTTAGGAGTAAGCTACTTAGAAAAGGATAAAAACAATTTCTCTGGAAGTCTTATAAAGCTTCCACTTAGAGATGAAATTCCTATAGAAGTCATAGATTCTTACATCATAGAGTTTTACTCAAGATAAAATCAAAGCCTTTACCTTTTTATTAGGTAGAGGCTTTTTGCTTACAGTCTATTAAATCTGATTCCAATCAAACATTTACTATAAAATATTTTTGAAGCTATATAAATTCTTTTATAGACAGATCCTTATATTGAGCTGCACTTAAATCAATAATATCGTCTGTATCAAATAGCTTAATCACTGGCTTAGAGAGATTCTTGCTGGTCATAAATATTATCTCTCCTTCCCTTTCGTCTGTAAGTCTTACTGGATTTCCTATATAGCTGTTTCCTACTCTTTTGAAAAATTCAGTAAGAATCCTTATATCCAGCTTGTCCATAAATTCTCTTTCCATTATTATTATAGCATCAAAGGGTGTCAGCTTTTCCCTATATGGTCTGGCTGATGTAAGAGCTACAAAAACATCTGCTATAGCTATAATTTTAGAAAAAAGAGGAATTTCATCTCCTTTAAGTCCATTTGGATATCCTGAACCATCTATCCTTTCATGATGGTAAAGAATTCCGTCTTTTATTGTATCTTCAAGGTCGTAGGAACTTAGCATATCAAGAGAATGAAACACATGCTTCTTTGTTTGTATATACTCATCCTCAGAAAGCTTTCCTTTTTTCATTATTATAGACTGAGGGACTGATGCTTTACCTATATCTGAAAGTATTGCACTTATTGTAAGGTCTGTAAGTGTTTCATCATCAAGACCAATCCATTTTCCAATAGCATAGGCTGATAAAGATACACTGTAGCAATGGGCAAAAGTTTCATTTTCTTGATTTTTAACCTTTTGCATAAGCTGAAAAACATTTATATGTCTTCCCTTTTTGAGATTCAAGGTCTCATCAAGTATAGCTCTTAGAGTCTGAGTATCTGATGATTCACTGAATATCTGGTCCTGAATTTTATTGACTGCTGATTCAAATTCTTTTTTAAAATCATCAATCTCTTTTTCTATAACCTTGTCTATCGGGCTTGCCTTCGCTTTGGGTTCATCTGCTTTTACTACTGTTGGCTCTTGAAGATAAAGTATTTTAACCTTATCGATACCCTGTTTTTTCATAAGATTTTTGAAAATGATAACATTTGATATTGAAAAACCTCTTCCAACTATCATATTACCCTGATCACTATATATATCCTCATCTACAATCATGCCTGCAACTATTTCATCAATAGATATCCTCAACAATAATCTTCCTTTCACTTAAAATTTTTCTTTCTGATTAAAGTGTCTCTCTGTAATTATCCATGATGTCTGAAAATAGCTCTCCACTTGTTGGAGGAGTATAGGTTATTGCGTTAGCTCCTGCTTTTATTGTATCTCTGATACTATCTACTGTAGGCCCACCTGTAGCTATTATTGGTACTTCAGGAAATCTTTCTCTGATATTTCTTACAATTTGAGCAGTCTTTGCTCCTCCCGAAACGTTAAATATAGAAACTCCTGCCTTTATTCTCCCTTCTATATTTTCCTTTTCAGAAACCACTGTAATTACTATAGGAATATCTATCCTTTTTTTCATCTCCATTATAAGTGCATTTGGTGTAGGTGCATTAAGAACTATTCCAAAGGCTCCATTTAGCTCTGCATGTAGAGCTATATCTATAGACCTCTGTCCCGTAGTAATCCCTCCACCAACACCTGCAAACACAGGGCTTGGAGAAACGTCTATTATTGCGTGAGTTATAGATAGCTGAGGGGTAAATGGATATACCGCTATAACACCATCAGCATTGGAATTTTTTATTATTGCCACATCTGTTGAAAATATAAGAGATTTGATTCTTTTTCCAAATATATTAATCCCACTGGCTTCGTATATCTCCTTAGGAACCTCTACTATCCTTTTACGTAGCTTTGATTCTATAACTGGGATGAATTTTTTATCTTTTATTGGATTTTCCAATTTCATACCTCCAATCATTAGATTATCTTTTGATTTAATATATCATATCCGGCTCTTTTAGTCTGCAAAAAATCCATAAAATCAACCCTTAATTTTTACAAAAAAAACACCTCAAATTCTTAATTTAGTCTAAGATGGAGGTATTTTTTTAAAATATATTTGAAATTTTCTTTGTCTTTTGAAAGAAAGATTAATTTATCACCAAATTAAATATGGGCTCTAAAAAATCTCTATTATTATTTTATCCTTATGCTCATCACTTTGAAGGTTAATCACTTTTCCATCCTTTAGTTTTATATACGGCATAGATACTTCGTTTTCAGGAACAAATACTATCTCTCCTGAATTTCCATCACTTAATTTTACTGAGCTTCCGATAAATTTGGAGCCTATTCTGTGAAGGAATACATAAAGAGTCTTTACATCCAGCTTGGTTATATATTCTCTTTCCATAAGCTTTACAGCTTCAAATGCAGATAGCTTTTTTCTTAACTCATTTTCAGTTGTAAGAAGCTGATAAACCTCTGCCACTCCAATGACTCTTGCATATGGATGAATATCATCCTTTGTAAGTCCCTTCGGATAGCCTGAGCCATCTGTCCTTTCATGGCTTGATAATGCTCCCTCAAGTACATCCTCTGATATATTTTCAAGTCCTGAAAGCATTTCTTTGATCTTTAGCTCCTTGTCGAAGCCTACATATGCAAGTATCGAGCTAAGAAGCGAGGCTTCACATATTTCTTTTAATTCATTTTCATTAAAACCAAGCCATTTTCCTAAAGAATAGGATATAAGGGAGGTCTCAAGCATATTAGAATACTCATCTTTATTTTCTCTTTTTATTTCTTCTACTAATTGCAAGATAGTCAGAACAGAATTTTCATGCTCCTTTGCAATCTCTGCCCCTTTTTCCAAATCAGTAATGCTTGATATATCCTTGCTCTCCTTAAATGCAAGGACTTCACCCTTTAAGCTTTCTATAACCTCTGAGAATTCTTCTTTAAATAGATTTACTTCATGCTCTATTCTTTCCTTAAGATCTTCTGATTCAACTATTTCAATCTCGCCTTTTGAGGTTTCTTCTTCTCTTATTTCAATTTCCGAAATTTCATTTCTTTTTAGTACTATTGATACAAGTTCAGGATTTTCTACTTTAAATCCTTTATATAAAAGAAGAGCTCCTTTTTTGCTAAATATGTCTGCGTTAATTATCATCCCTTTTTGAAGTTCTTTTATGGATATTCTCATAGATTATTTCATCTCCTGTTCTATTTTCTTTTTTCATAGAATATATATCGGGATAATGCAGAAAATATGGATAGGCTTTATCTCCCAAGTTTTTTTCTTATTTGATATTTTTGACTCATAAATATTACTTTATCCATACCCTTAATATTTAAATCTTATTCTTACTTTGTGATAATTTTTTATCTTTAAAATTAAATAAGTCCCTTATTTTTATTATATCCTCTTGTAGTTATAGATTATATGTATATTGTGTATTATGATTATTTCTATATATATTATTTATTTTTTTTGTTTAATATTAAATCCTTGTTAAATTGTTTTTACAGAAGTATAATATTAAGTATCATTTGAATTTTCAAAATAAATAGAAGAAAGGCGGTATGGTATTGAGAATACAGAATATGAAAATAAGGACCAAAGTCCTGTTAGTTCCACTTCTTATAGTTTTAGTATCCAACATATTAATTGCAAGTGTTACTACATATGTGGCAAGAGGATATCTACTTAATCAAATGCAAGAAGATGGAGGAGCATTTGCTCAAAGCACTCTCGACAATCTTAAATTTATGAATTTTTATTCTGATTCCCAAGTGAATCATTATCTATCGGGAGTTACTATGTCTGATAGCGTTGTATATGCTGCAGTAATAGACAGCGACAATAACGTAGTATATCATAGTGATGCATCAAAATCCAATACTCAAGAGAATGATCCAAACCTTACTGCACTCATAGCCACAGGAGAATCTGGAGGAGTAGAAAGTTATTATGCTGTGGAAAATATAAATGTCTATACAGTATCTATTCCTTATGACCATTCCTCTAATAGATTTTTTATAATAGGTCTTTCTATGGCAAATGTATATAAATCTGTATCTACTCTGATTACAGTATCAGTTACTATTACAAGTATTATACTGGCAATTGCATTTGTAGTTTTACTTATAATATCAAGACATATTACAAAGCCAATCAATGAGCTTTCTACTGTCTGCTCTCATGTATCTTCTGGAGATTTGTCTATAGATGTTCCTCAATATGGAAATGATGAGATTGGAAAAATGGCCGCAGGATTCAAGGTTATGAGAGATAATATCAGGGATATGGTTGGAAGCATTCAGGATATTTCAAATATGGTAAAAACCACTTCTTCTCAAATTAGCGACTCTGCATCTCAGCTCACAGAAACATCTGAACATATAGCATCAGCAAGTTCTTCTCTTGCTGAAGGCTCTGAAAAACAGGTTCATTATATGGAAGATATCATGGAAAACTCCTCTTCAATTGGAGAGAATGTAGATGGATTAGATAATAACCTATCTGAACTTATGGACAGCTCCCAAGATATGAGCGTAGATGTATCTAATGTTCTTGAGAGTATGAAGAGTATGGAGCTTCAAATGGATACTATAGCACAAAGTACAGAAGAATCAATGCATATAATAAAAGATATGGACAGCATATCTTCTCAAATCGGAAAAATAGTAGGGGTAATCAATTCAATAGCTAATCAAACAAACCTTCTTGCCCTAAATGCAGCTATTGAATCAGCACGTGCTGGAGAGGCTGGAAGGGGATTTGCAGTAGTGGCTGACGAGATAAGGAAACTAGCCCAGCAGTCTATTGATTCTGCTTCCGATATTTCTAAACTTATAGTGAACACTCAAGAAACTATACTAAAGTCTAGGGAATCCATAGAAAAAGGCAAGGATGAGAGCAGCAAAGGTAAAGATGTCCTAAAGGATGTCCAAAGCTCTATAGAAAATGTCCAGCTGAGTTTTGATACAAGCAACAACAAATTGATGGATGTTAAAGAAAGTCTAAATCTTTTAAATGAAAGTAAGGAAAATATAATTGGAAACCTTAATCAAATAAATGCTATAATTTCAGATTATGCGGCCTCCTCTGAAGAGGTATCTGCCTCAACAGAAGAACAAAGTGCTTCTATGGAGCAGATGAGTGCTCTAGCCGAGGAGCTGTTCCAAAAATCTCAAGAGCTAGATACTAATATCAGCAGATTTTCACTTTAAAAGAAAAAAGAGATTATATTAGCTAAATTGATTAGCCTTTATAATCTCTTTTTCTTTAGTCCTCAAATATGTTTATTGCATGAAGCTCTTCTCCTGAAACTTTTCTTGTTTTGTAGTAAAGCATTGCTTCAAGAGTATCTAGGGATGTAAATACCTCTATAGAGAACTCTGCCCCTAGTCTTCTGATTTTAAAACCGTCTCTTGAGCTATCATTTCCCTTAGTAGCAGTATTTACTATAAAATCCACTTCTCTATTTTTTATGATATCTAGGATTTTATTATCCCCTGATGAAAGTTTCTCTACAACCTCTGAATCTATTCCCCAGCTTTTTAGAGCCTTGGCTGTATTTTCAGTTGATATAAAGCTGTATCCAAGGTTTTTAAGAGATAAAGCCATCTCTTTAAAACCTTCCTTGTCTTTATCATTTAGGGTTATAAATATCTTTCCAGTGTCAAATCCTGGATCCTTATATGCTCCTATAAATCCTTTATAAAGGGCTTCTTCAAGGGTGTAACCTACTCCAAGAACCTCTCCTGTTGATTTCATTTCAGGCCCCAAGCTAGTCTCAACCTGTGGAAGCTTTTGAGTTGAAAATACAGGTACCTTTACAGCTATCTTGTCAGCAGTTTTATATACGCCACCTTCATATCCCATCTCTTTTAGAGTTTGTCCCATAGTGATTTTTGTGGCCACATCTACTATAGGAACTGAGCTAACCTTGCTGATGTATGGCACTGTTCTGCTGGCTCTTGGGTTTACCTCTATTACATAAAGCTCATTTTCGTATTCCACAAACTGTATGTTTATCATTCCCTTTACATTTAGGGCAAGTCCAAGTTTTTCTGTGCAGGTGTATATTTTTTCTTTAATCTCTTCACTTACATTTTGAGAAGGATATACTGTAATACTATCTCCAGAGTGAACTCCAGCTCTTTCAAGATGCTCCATAATACCTGGTATAAGAACCGTCTGGGAATCGCAAAGTGCATCAACCTCAAGCTCTTTTCCAAGGAGATATTTATCTATAAGTACAGTGTTTTCACTATCTTCTTCAAATGCATTTTCAAGGTATTTCTTTAGGGATAGTTCTTCGTATGCAATCTCCATACCTTGACCTCCTAGAACATATGATGGTCTTACAAGTACAGGATATCCAAGCTCTTTGGCAGCAGTTATACCATCATCAACCTTTTTCACTGCCTTACCTTCAGGTCTTTTAATATTTAGCTTTTCCAAAAGCTCTTCAAATCTGTCTCTGTCTTCTGCTATATCTATACTATCAAATGATGTTCCAAGTATTTTTATGCCTTTTTCCTGAAGATATTTCCCAAGCTTGAGAGCTGTTTGCCCTCCAAACTGTAGTATCACACCAAGGGGCTTTTCCTTTTCAACTATGTTCATTACGTCTTCTTCTGCAAGAGGTTCAAAGTAAAGCTTATCTGATATGTCAAAATCCGTACTTACAGTTTCTGGGTTGTTGTTTATCATTATTGTTTCATAACCCATTTTTTTAAGTGAGAGTACGCTATGGACGCATGAGTAGTCAAATTCGATTCCCTGGCCTATTCTTATTGGTCCCGAGCCAAGCACAATTACCTTTTCTTTATCTGACTCTATGACTTCATCATATTCGTCGTATGTAGAGTAATAATATGGAGATAAGGCTTCAAACTCACCACTACAGGTGTCTACCATCTTATATACTGGCATGATTTTCATGGATATTCTTTTTTCTCTTAACTGATCTTCAGTAATACCCATAAGACTAGCTATCCCTCTATCTGCAAAACCTTTTTTCTTGAGCTTTAAAAGAGTCTCTTTATCAAGGTCATCAAGGGTCATCGTCTTTAGCTTTTCCTCTGAATCAATAATTCCCTTTAGTTTATTTAGGAAAAATCTATCTACTCCA
The DNA here is from genome assembly GCF_017874355.1 of Acetoanaerobium pronyense. Taxonomy (GTDB): domain Bacteria; phylum Bacillota; class Clostridia; order Peptostreptococcales; family Filifactoraceae; genus Acetoanaerobium; species Acetoanaerobium pronyense. Next base: position 24,752 of record NZ_JAGGLI010000010.1, on the reverse strand, counting down.
GTAATTTGAGCTATCTTATCTATTAGATAGCCTCTTCTTAGCATCTCGCAAATATCAAATAGTCTTTCATCATCTGGCACAAGTACTCTTTCCTTGAGCTCTTCAAGGGATTTTAGTGATGCACTTTCATGAACCAGGTTATATTTTTTTATTTCAAGGGATCTTATTCCTTTAAGAAGGGCTGATTCGAAGTTTGAGCCAATGGACATCACTTCTCCAGTTGCCATCATCTTGGTTCCAAGAGCTTTTTTCCCGTATTTAAACTTGTCAAATGGCCACTTTGGTATCTTTACAACCACGTAGTCAAGGGCAGGCTCAAAGCATGCATAGGTCTTCTTTGTGACAGAATTCTCTATTTCATCCAATGTGTAACCAAGGGCAATCTTTGCAGCAACTTTTGCTATAGGATAACCAGTTGCCTTAGATGCAAGGGCTGATGATCTGCTAACCCTTGGATTTATCTCTATTACTGCATATTCAAAGCTATCTGGATGAAGGGCAAACTGTACGTTACATCCTCCCTCAACTCCAACAGCTTCAAGTATGTTAAGTGCCGATGTTCTAAGCATCTGATATTCCTTGTCTGAAAGGGTCTGACTCGGGGCTACTACTATACTGTCTCCTGTATGAATTCCAACTGGGTCAAAGTTTTCCATGTTGCATACAGATATTTTATTGCCGCTAGAGTCCCTCATTACCTCGTACTCTATTTCCTTCCAGCCTTTTATACTCTTCTCAAGTAGTACCTGGCTCACTGGGCTAAGCTTTAGTCCAACAGAAAGTATTTCCTTTAATTCGTCCTGATTTTCTGCTATTCCTCCACCGCTTCCACCCATAGTATAAGCCGGTCTTACAACTATTGGATATCCCATGATTTCTGCAAGAGCTATACCTTCATCCATTGTATTTATAATATCACTTTGGATTACAGGCTCATTTATTTCATTCATCATTTTTCTAAAAAGATCTCTATCTTCACCTTTTTTTATGGATTCAATTGATGTACCAATAACTCTTACGTTGTATTTTTCAAGTATTCCTTTATCCGAAAGCTGTACAGCTAGATTTAGCCCTGTCTGTCCTCCCATTCCAGCTAGGAGAGAATCTGGTCTTTCTTTCGCTATTATCTTCTCTATAAATTCAGGAGTAAGGGGCTCTATATAGACCTTGTCAGCCATTTCCCTATCTGTCATTATGGTGGCAGGGTTACTATTGGCAAGTACAACTTCAATACCCTCTTCCTTAAGGGCTTTGCAGGCCTGGGTTCCTGAGTAGTCAAATTCTGCTGCCTGTCCTATTACTATTGGGCCTGAACCTATTATAAGCACTTTTTTTATAGATTTATCTAACGGCATATTTTCCTCCTACGCTATAAGTTCTATGAATTTGTCGAATATATATGTGTTTTCCTTTGGTCCTGGGCAGGCCTCAGGGTGAAACTGTACGCTGTATATTGGAAGGTTTTTATGTCTCATTCCCTCTACCGTATTATCATTGAGGTTTACGTGGGTTATAGCCATATCCTTAGGTACTATATCAACGTGGTATCCATGATTTTGAGATGTAATGTATATTTTATTTTCTTCCATGTCTTTTACTGGATGGTTTCCACCTCTATGTCCATACTTTAGTTTTTCAGTACTTCCATCAAAGGTAAGGGCCAGAAGCTGGTGACCTAGGCATATTCCCCCTATAGGAATTTTTCCTACAAGGCCTTTTATATTGGTTATAACACTAGATAAGTCTTTTGGGTCTCCAGGGCCGTTTGATAAGAATAGTAAATCAAGTCCTAACTTTTCAACTTCCTTAGCGGTAATATCGTATGGTAGCTTAGTAACTTTATGACCTCTTGCTGCAAATTCTCTTACTATATTCTCTTTTACTCCAAAATCCCATATCCCTATGTGGTGTCCATTTCCATTTGAAACTGTTATTATTTCATTGACACTCACCTTTTTTATGGCATCTTTGTTACAAAATCCTTTTAATTTCTCTTTTATCTCATTTTCTGCTACTTCGCTTAGGGCTATATAGCCCTTCATACTCCCATTTTCTCTAATTATTTTAGTAAGTGCTCTAGTGTCAATTCCCTCAATTCCAATTACCTTTTGGTTTTTCAGATATGTGTCTATGTCAAGTTCACATCTAAAATTGTTTGGAATTTCACATCTTTCTTTAACCACAAGAGCCTTAAGGTGACATTTTTTAGACTCATAGTCATCAAAGTTTATCCCGTAATTTCCTATAAGAGGATATGTCATTACCACGATTTCTCCGTAATATGATGGGTCTGTAAGAATTTCTCCATATCCTGTCATAGCAGTATTGAAAACTACTTCACCTACAGTATCTTCAAGGTGTCCGAACCCTTTTCCCTCAAAGATTAGTCCATTTTCTAAGATTAGTTTAGCCTTCATTTTATCCACCTTCCATTGATTTATTCCGCAAAAAAAGCTTCATCTCCAAAAAGAGACGAAGCTTATATGTCCGTGGTACCACTCTAATTGACAGTATAAGTTTCTATACTATCCTCTCATAACCATAACGGCGGTGACCGTGCCTTTATACTATATTTCCAAAGGCATCCTCAGGGGCCCTGTTCAATCAAGTTAGACTACCGATCTTCCACTCTGTATCGGCTCGCTGGAGACATACCTCAATTTACTTTTCCCATCTCAGGATTTTCTGATTATTTTTTAAGGGTAATTATAATGATTTTCCGAGGGATAAGTCAAGGGGTTTTTTTAAAAAAATATTTTTGGCTAAGTAATCATAGTCATCAAGCTATTGATAATTCGTGATTTTTCCACGTGAAAAAAATATTTTTTTGAATTTCCTAATTTTTAGTTTTAGAGAATATTATCTGTATTTAGTTTTTTTATTTAAGTTCTTTATTTAAGCTCTTTATTTAAATTTTCTTTAATCATATTTTTCTTAATCATATTTTCTTTTTCGGCTTTTTTAAATTTTTTAATCTGAATTTCTCTTTTCATGGCTAGACTCTTTGTGCTTAGTTCTTCAGAATAAACCATTTCCACTGGAAGCCTTGCTCTTGTGTACTTAGATGCAACTCCCATATTATGTTTTTTGATTCTCTCTTTTAAATCAACTGTATAACCAGTATAGAGAGTACTGTCTATGCACCTTAAAATATATACATAGTATTTTTTTATGGAATCACTAGAATCTTTTTTTGCAAAATCCTCTAATTTTCCATTACTATTATCATTTAACTTTTCACTCACCTTTGGAAATTTCCCTTCTCATATCTATATGCTTTATTCCATCCTCAAGATACATGGGAGATATCTTTACAAAGCCAAATTCTTCATAAAAATTTTCAAGATGCTCCTGTGCTCCTATAGTAACTATATCCTCCTTCATGACATTATCAATATATTTAAGTCCTTCTTCAAGAAGAAGGTTCCCAAGTTTTTTCCCTCTATGATTTCCCTTTACAATAACCCTTCCAAGTGATGCGCTCTCATAGCTCATTCCCTTTGGAAGTATTCTCATATATGCGATGATCTCACTATTTTCTTCAAAATAAAGTTGGATAGAGCCTATGTCCTTTCCGTCTATCTCAGGATATGCGCACTCTTGCTCTACTACAAATACATCTACCCTAAGCCTTAATATCTCATATAATTCTCTTGTGCTTAGCTCTTCAAATTTTTTTATAATAGTTTTCATTTCATTCCTCCAATCCTTATGTATTTAAAAGTATATCACAGCAAATTATTATTTTTTTGAATAATCGACCTAAAACCACAGGGAAAAATTAAAAATTAAAAAAAGTTTTTTTAATTTTTTTCCTTGGATGGGAAAATGTTTTTTTAAAGATATATAAGGTAAATTTTAATGAAATTATAGGACATTTTAAAAATCATTAGTTATAAAATTTTATTTTTATTGTTGACAAGGGGTATGCTATGCCTCTATAATCATAAAAAATTGCAAATTCAGTCCTAAGAAGGGAACAGTAAGTCAAGGTATGTCTCCAGCGAGCCGATACAGAGTGGAAGATCGGTAGTCTAACTTGATTGAAGAGGGCCCCTGAGGATGCCTTTGGAAGAGTAGTATAAAGGCACGGTAACAACCGTTAAAAGTTTCGAGTGGTTGACGTTTGTGCACGAACGTCTTCAATTAGAGTGGTACCACGGATATATATCCGTCTCTTGTTTTCAGGAGACGGATTTTTTTATTGTAAAAAAGCGAGGTTATCTATATGAATATAAAAAAACTAAGGCAACTCTAAATAAAAACTTTATTTATACTTATAATTTTGAAAATTTAAAAATAAGATTTAAAAAAATAGATAAATTTCAATTAGGAGGAAATTAAAATGAAAAAAGATAAAATCGTACTTGCATATTCTGGTGGACTTGATACATCAATAATAATTCCATGGCTTAAGGAAAACTACGATGCAGAGATAATAGCGACTTGTATAGATGTTGGGCAAGATGAAGATATGGAAAAAGTAAAATCTAAAGCTATAGCATCTGGGGCAACAAAGGTTTATGTAGAATATTCTACTGATGAGTTTGTAAAGGACTATGTATACAAGGCTATAAAAGCAAATGCTTTATATGAAGGCAAATATCTTCTTGGAACATCCCTTGCTAGACCTTTAATGGCGAAGAAGCTTGTAGAGATAGCACACAAGGAAGGTGCTGCCTACATATGCCACGGATGTACCGGAAAAGGAAACGATCAGGTAAGATTTGAAGTTGGTATAGCAGCCTTTGACCCTTCAATAAAAGTAATTGCTCCTTGGAGAATCTGGGATATAAAATCCCGTGAAGATGCAATAGATTATGCACAGGAAAAAGGTATTAAAGTCCCTTGTACAAAAGAAAAAATATATTCAAGAGATCAAAACCTACTTCATATAAGTCATGAGGGTGGAGATCTTGAAGATACAAATAACGAGCATAAAGATGACATACTTTATATGATGACCAAAACCCTTGAAAAGGCAAGCAATACATCTGAGTATGTAGAAATCGAGTTTCAAAAAGGTGAAGCAGTATCAGTAAATGGAGAAAAAATGAAGCCTCACGAAATACTCACATCTCTTAACGCTATAGGCTCTAATCATGGAATCGGAGTCCTAGATATGATAGAAAATCGTCTTGTGGGGATGAAGTCAAGAGGAGTATATGAAACTCCAGGTGGAAGCATATTAATAGAAGCTCACAAACTTCTTGAAACTCTAACTCTAGACAGAAATACAGTTCATACAAAATCTATGATGTCTATAGAGTACTCAAAACTAGTTTATGATGGACTTTGGTTTAGCCCTTTAAAAGAAGCTCTTGATGCGTTCTTTGACAAGACTCAAGAATTCGTAAGTGGAGTTGTAAAGGTAAAGCTTTATAAAGGAAATATAATGCCATCTTCTATAGATAGCCCTTATGCACTTTATGATCAAGGAATATCTTCATTTGGAGAAAGTGACCTATATAACCAAAAGGATGCTGAAGGATTTATAAATCTCTTCTCCCTTCCTACTAAAATACAGACTATGATGAAGAAAAAAAATGAAATTAATTCACTTGAGAATCAGGTATCTGCAAACAACTGGGTTGTAAGAATATCAGAAAATATACAGTACTAAACAGGAGGAATATATGAAACTTTGGGGTGGACGTTTTGAAAAACAAGAAGATAAGTTTATGGACAAGTTCAACAGCTCTTTTTCTATAGATTCAAGACTTTATAAGCAGGATATAATGGGCTCTATAGCCCATGTAACCATGCTCTGCAAGTGCCATATAATAACAGAAGATGAAAAAAATCTAATGATAAATGCACTTAAAGAGGTTGAAACTGAGATTGAAGAAAATAAACTTGTTCTTGATGGAGATTTTGAAGATATCCATACCTTTGTGGAATATAAAGTAACGGAAAAAATAGGAGCTACTGGAAAAAAAATTCATACAGCTAGAAGTAGAAATGACCAAGTAGCAACAGATATGAAGCTTTATGTAAAGCTTTCGGCAAATAATGTCATAAGCGCTTTAAAAGCTCTACTTGATGTGATTGAAGAAAAAGCCAGTACTTCAAACTTCCCTATGCCAGCCTATACTCATCTTCAAAGAGCTCAGATAGTTACATTTAAGTACTATCTTATGGCTTATTATGAAATGCTTCAAAGGGATATCAAAAGAATTGAAAGTGCAATTTCTATAATGGACTCTTCTCCCCTTGGAAGCTGCGCACTAGCTGGAACTACCTATGATATAGATAGAGATCTTACAAGCAGTCTTTTAGGTTTTAAGGAAGTACAAAAAAATACATTAGATAGCGTAAGTGATAGAGATTATATAATCGAAATGATAAGCCACTTTAGCCTTCTGATGATGCATCTTAGCAGACTCAGCGAGGAGCTTATAATCTACTCCAGTAAAGAATTTTCATTTGTGGAGCTCGATGATGCATACAGCACAGGGAGCAGCATTATGCCTCAAAAGAAAAACCCTGACTCCCTTGAGCTAGTCAGAGGGAAAACTGGAAGACTCTACGGAAATCTTATGGGAATACTCACAGTCATGAAAGCCCTTCCCCTAAGCTACAACAAGGATATGCAGGAGGATAAGACTTACTATTTTGAAAGCCTTGATACTGTGATTGACTGCATCACAATTGTAAGTGGAGTAATAAAAACAATGCACATAAAAAAAGAGGTTCTTTCAGAAGCTATAAAAGGAGGATTCTTAAACGCTACAGAATATGCCGATTATCTGGTTAAGAAGGGGGCTGCATTTAGAGATGCCCATGAGATAGTTGGAAAAACTGTAAAATACTGTGAAGAAAAAAAATGCGAAATAGATGACCTTGATTTAAATGAGCTGAAAAAATTTACTCAGCTTGTTGATGAGGATATTTATAACTACATCAAATCATCTTCTTTTATGAAAATGGGAACTAAAAAGGATATGCTTTAAGTATATGCTCATGGCTTGGCAGGGTTCAAACTGCCACCCATGACTTTTTTTGAAGAAAAAACAGGATTTTGAGGTGAAATATGATAAATGCAGGTATTTTAGGCTCGACTGGATATGCAGGAGCAGAGCTTGTAAGACTCCTTTCTTCCCACAAGGATGTAAACATAAAATTTTTAGACTCAAGAACATATGATAAAGAGGAGTATACTAATCCTTATCCTCACTTGAAAAACAAATTAGATAAAGTTTGTAAATCTATAAATATATTTGAGTCAGAGCTTTTGGATGAAGTGGACATAGTCTTTTGTGCTCTTCCCCACGGATTAAGTCAGGATGCAGTAAAGGTTTGCATCTCAAAAGGAAAAAAAATCATAGATCTTTCTGCAGATTTTAGAATAAAAGACCCTTCTCTTTATGAAAAGTGGTATAAGACTACCCATAATGCAAAGGAAGAGCTAAAGAGTGCAGTATATGGGCTTACAGAGATATATAGAGAAAAGATAAAATCATCTACAGTGATTGCAAATCCTGGATGCTACCCAACAAGTATACTCCTTGCCCTTTATCCCCTGCTTAAGGAAAATATAATATCTTCAAAGGGAATAATTGCAGACTCAAAATCTGGAGTATCTGGAGCTGGAAGAAATATTATGGATTCAAATCTATTTTCCCAGTGTAATGAAAACATAAGGGGCTATAGTATAGGAGAGCATAGACATATACCAGAGATAGAGCAGGAGATTGCAGCCTTTGCAGAAGAAGAGGCCTCTATTCAGTTCACTCCTCACCTAGTACCTCTAAATAGAGGTATTTTAAGCACTATCTATGCTGACAATAAAAAGGGAGTAACTCAATACGACCTTGAAGATATCTATGGAAACTACTATAAGGATGAATATTTTATAAGATTATTCTCAAGGGGAGAGCTTCCTCAAACCAAAGGTGTGAGTGGATCCAACTTTTGTGACATCGGTCTTAAGGTTGATGAAAGAACAGGAAAAATAATAATAGTATCGGCTATAGATAATCTAATCAAAGGAGCTGCTGGTCAAGCTGTTCAAAATATGAATTTGCTTTTTAATCTTAAGGAAAATTCAGGACTTGAGCAGATGCCTCTGTGGCCTTAAGTGGAGGTAAAGGATGAAAAACTTTAAAGTATTTGATGGTAATATCTCATCTCCAATAGGTTTTTTAGCTAGTGGAGTACACTGCGGAATTAAAGAAAAAAATAAAGATCTTTCTATAATATATAGCGAATGCCCTGCTGTATGCTCAGCAGTATTTACTAAAAACAAGGTTATCGCAGCACCTCTTGTCGTTTCAAAAAAACATATTGAAGACAAGTATGCCCAAGTAATTGTGGTAAATAGCGGAAATGCCAACGCCTGTACCGGTGAACAAGGCATGAAGGATGCAGAGCTTATGGTAGAGCTTACATCTAAAAAGCTTCTTATTTCAAAGGAAAATGTAATAGTATCATCAACTGGAATCATAGGAGTTCCAATGCCTATGGACAAAGTAAAAGTCGGAATAGAGGACGGTGTTAAGGCCCTTTCTAAAAAAGGAGGCCTAGATGCTGCTCAGGCTATACTCACAACAGATAAAAACATGAAAAATATTGGCGTTGCGCTTGAGATTGATGGTAAAAAAATAACTATTGGAGCAATGGCAAAGGGTTCAAGAATGATACATCCTAATATGGCTACCATGCTTTCTTTTCTAACTACAGATGCAAAGGTAGAGCCGACTTTTTTTCAAAATCTACTCCAAGAAGTGACAGGGCTTACTTACAATATGATTTCAGTTGATGGGGATACAAGTACTAACGATATGGTTGTATGTATGGCAAATGGTCTTGCATCAAATAAGGAAATCGAGTATGACCATCCCCAAAAGGATAAATTTATAGAAGCCTTCAAATTTGTACATGAATATCTTGCAAAATCCATAGTACAAGACGGTGAGGGCTCCAGTAAATTTATAGAGGTACAGGTAATTAAAAGCCCAACAGAAGAAGATGCTAAGCTAGCCGTAAAATCCATTCTCAATTCAAACCTTGTAAAGACCTCTTTATTTGGAGAGCAGAGCAACTGGGGCAGAATCCTTTGCAGCATAGGCTATTGCAGTGCTGATATAGATATAAACAGTATTGATATCTCTATAGGGGCAAATAATGCCATTGTAAAGATGTTTTCCAAGGGAAAAGCCCTAGATTACTCTAAAACAGAAGCTTCAGAGATACTTAAAAATAAGGATTTGAAAATAATTGTTAACCTCAATTCTGGAGATAAAGAAGCTGTAGGCTGGGGCTGCGACCTTTCATATGATTATGTAAAGATAAACTCAGCTCCAATAGCATAGGAGGCATATTATGATTTTGTCGGCTAAGGATAAGGCTCACGTCCTTCTTGAAAGCCTGTCCTATATAAAAAAATTTCATAATCAAACAGTTGTCATAAAATATGGCGGAAATGCAATGATTAATGAAGAGCTAAAAAACTGCGTTATAAGAGATATATCCCTTTTAAAATATGTTGGGCTAAACCCTGTGACTGTTCATGGAGGAGGCCCTGAAATCACAAAGATGATGAATCACTTTGGCAAAAAAGCTCAGTTTGTAAATGGACTTAGAGTCACAGATGAGGAAACCATGAAAATGACAGAGCTAGTACTTCTTGGAAGCATTGCTCCTCAGATAGTCTCTCTTTTTAATATGAATGATGTAAAAGCTCTTGGTCTTAGCGGTAAGGACGGAAAAATAATAGAGGCTAGTCAAAGAGATAAAAACCTTGGATTTGTAGGAAAAATAGAAAAAATAAACACAGACCTTATCACATCTGTAATAGAAAAGGGATATGTTCCTATAATATCTCCAATTGGAATAGGAAAAAATGGAGAAAGTTATAATATCAACTCAGATGAAGTTGCTGGAGCTATAGCTACATCCCTTAAAGCAAAAAAATTAATCCTAATAACAGATGTGGAGGGTGTTATGGAGGATTACAAAAATCCATCAACCCTTATATCCCATATAAACAAGGCAGAAGCTCAAAAATATATACAAAACGGAGTAATAACAGGTGGTATGATTCCTAAGATAAACTGCTGCACAAGTGCTGTTGCAGGTGGAGTCGAAAGATGCCACATCATCGATGGCAGAGAGTACCACTCTATACTTCTTGAAATATTCACAAATGATGGTATTGGAACTATGATTACCGCATAGGGAGGAAGCTATGGAAAATATTATAAACACCGGTAAAACCTATCTTATGAACAACTACGGAAGATATCCAATTTGTTTTGAAAAAGGAGATGGTTGCAAGGTATATGATAAAGATGGGAAGGAATATATAGATTTTTTAGGAGGAGTTGCGGTTAACTCTTTGGGATACGGGCATAAAAATCTAGTTAATGCCATAAAAAATCAAGCTGAAAAACTAATTCATATCTCAAATTATTTTTGGATAGAAAATCAGATTTCTCTAGGAAAGCTCCTTGCAGAAAACTCTTTTGCAGATAAGGCATTTTTCTGTAATTCAGGAGCAGAGGCAAACGAAGCTGCAGTAAAGCTTGCTAGAAAATATGCCTATAAAAAATATGGTTCCCATCAAAATCATATAATAGCTATGTCAGGCTCTTTTCATGGGAGAACCTTAGCTACCCTTAGCATGACTTCAAATAAAAAATATCAAGAGGGTTTTGGACCTTGTCCTGAAGGATTTTCCTTTGCAGACTTCAATGATATAGAGTCCCTTGCAAAGCTAATTACAGAAAATACATGCGCAGTGATTTTAGAGCCTATACAAGGAGAAGGTGGAGTAACCCCTTCTGATATTTCATATCTAGAGGAAGTAAAGGAGATTTGCCAGAAAAATAATGTCCTTTTGATTTTCGATGAAGTACAGTGCGGAATGGGTAGGACTGGAAATTTATTTGCCTATGAAAGCTACGGTGTGACTCCAGATATAGTTTCCCTTGCAAAGGGACTTGGGAGCGGCTTTCCTATAGGTGCAATTATAGCAACTGATGAAGTGGCTTCAGCCTTTGAGCCAGGAGACCACGGTAGTACCTTTGGCGGGAATCCCCTTGCCTGCGCTGCAGCCCTTGCAACCTTAAATACAATTATTGAGGATGGATTTCTAAAAAACGTATGTGATACATCTACTTATTTTATAGAAAAGCTAAATGAACTAAAGGAAAAGCATAGCATTGTAAAAACTGTAAAAGGTAAAGGACTGCTTCTTGGTCTAGAGCTAAAAATAGAAGGAAGTGAGATTGTAAAAAAAGGGCTAGAGAAAGGCATTTTAATTAACTGCACAGCATCAAATGTCCTTAGATTTGTTCCTCCCCTTATAATAAATAAAGAAGAAATAGATTTCCTTATATCTGCTCTAGATAATATCTTAGAGTTTTATAGGTAAACTTAGCTATTAGCAATATTTTCTTCCATACATTCTAAGATTATTTGCCTTATCTTTTATAACTATATCCACATGTAACCTTTTCTTAAGAAACTGGACTTGAAAATATGGTAAAATATTCTAGAAGGTGTATCTTTATTTGAGCAAAGGCTCATGCTATCTTCTAGAAAAGGAAGGTGCCATATATGGAAAGTATACTCATACAAGGTGAAAGCATATCCCTTGTCTATTCCAAGGAAGAATATATTGACTATATCATAGAAGCAGAAAGTGATCCTCATAACGCGCCTTACGTGTTTCAATGGACTAAGGCTCAGCATATTGAAGCCATGGAAAACCCTGATATCTTGCATATAACTATAGTTGAAAACGAATCTTTTGAGAAGGTTGGTTATGCTATAGTTGCTGGAGCAAAAAGCCCCCATAAAGCAATCGAGCTTATGAGGGTAGTCATTAGCAAAAAAAGTCATGGCTACGGAAGAGAATCTCTAAATCTCATCAAAAAGCTTGCCTTTGAAATCCTTGATGCTCACAGGCTATGGCTTGATGTTAAGGAATATAATTATAGCGCTATCAATTTATATAAATCAGAGGGCTTCAAAAAAGAAGGTCTTCTTAGAGAATGCATCCTCTATAACGGAAACTTTGATTCCCTTGTAGTTATGTCTATTCTAAAAAAAGAATATAAGCAGCCTTCAATTGAAGATCTTATATTTGAGCCGTAAAATTATACACATACATCCTAGATTATTTAGACTCCTAAAAGAGCTATAAAATCTAGGATGTTTTAGGTTTATCATTAATTAATTTTTATAGGTCTTTTAGCTTCTTTTAGAGCTTGTTTTTTTTAGGGCTTCTCTTTCCTTTTCTTCCCCTTTTATTTTCCTTATCTAAAAAATCCTTAAAAGTCATTCCCTTTTTTTCTTTATTTCCCTGGGTTTCTCTTCCTCTTTTATTTTTATCTCCAGAATTTTCGCTTTCCTTATTTCCTCTTCTAAAATGTTCTTCTTTATTATGATGCTTTATCATCTCTATTTTCTTTATATCAGCTTTTATATCACCTTCAAGCTTTTCTAAAGAGGCACTATGCTTTGGCGTCACAAACGTAACTGCAACTCCTTTTTCCCCTGCTCTTCCTGTTCTCCCTATCCTATGGATATAGCTTTCTGTATCTAGCATCATATCGTAGTTATATACATGAGTGACACCTTCTATATCAAGACCTCTAGCTGCTACATCTGTAGCTACAAGAAGCTGAACCTTTGCATTTCTAAAGTCCTTCATAACCTTTTCTCTTTTTGCCTGACTCAAGTCCCCGTGAAGCTCGTCAGAGTTATACCCTCTTGCTCTTAGAGCTTCATTTAGATTCCTCACCCTTCTTTTAGTTCTGCAAAATATTATAGCCATAAAGGGCTGCTGCTCATCTATCATTTTGCATAGAGCGTCTTGCTTTCCTCTATCTGTTGTCTTTACTATTATCTGCTCTATTTCATCAAGTGTTACGTTTTCACTTTTTACACTTACATAATGGGGCTCTTGCATATAGGTTTTGGCTAACTTTTTTACATCTTTGTTTAAGGTTGCTGAAAAACACATTACCTGCTTCTCATCTGGGGTAAAATTAAGTATTGCATCCACCTCTTCTATAAACCCCATATGAAGCATCTGGTCCGCTTCATCAAGAACTAGCATTTGGAGGTTGTCTAAGTTTATGCTTCCCCTTTTTAGGTGATCAAGAAGTCTTCCTGGTGTTCCTATTACGAGATGGATATTTCCTTTTAGCTTGCTCAGTTGTTTTTCAACATCCTGCCCCCCATAGGCAGAAAGGACATTTATCCCCTTTACAGATATCAGCTTTTGAGCTTCCTCTGTAATTTGTATTGCAAGCTCTCTAGTTGGAGTTATTATAAGGGCTTGAATCTCATTTGCGGATGGGTCTATGCTTTGAAGGATTGGTAGTAAAAATGCAAGGGTCTTTCCTGTCCCAGTTTGGGCCTGAGCAATTACATCCCTTCCCTTTAATATATATGGTATAGACTTTATCTGCACAGGGGTTGGAGTCGTTATCTTAAGCTTTTCAAGTCTATCTGTCATTTCTTTTTCTATTCCAAGTTCCATAAAATCTTTTATCATAATTTTGTCCTCTCAATATAAAACATAAATTTGGTTATCTATTTTAAAGTAGCTCACTAAGGTGTGGATTTTATTTATCCCTTCGAAAAATCCATAAATCCATTTTTTAATAGCTTAATACTTTTGTTATTGTGAATAGTCTTTTTTACTAATAATAAAATTTTATATTACCATATTAACAGTTTTTTTTCATCAAATGATTTTTATAGTCCTAAAATTGTAAGTAAATTTAAAAATTACTAATTACTGATTATTAACTTATATCCACAATTTTTTTGTTGATTTTATGTAAATTCACATACTTATCCACATAAATCACAGTATTCTATCCACATATCCACAAATATTTTTTGTTTTTCTGTGGAAAATTTTGTCTTTATAGTATTCATTTTATTTGTTTTATATGATAGAATAGAAATCGTGTGTGTATTTCATTTTCATGAATAAACAACTGGAGGAATATATAATTGATTACTGTAACTAATTTAGCACTCCGTTATGGAGATAAAAAACTTTTTGAAGATGTAAATCTTAAATTTACACCAGGAAACTGTTATGGAGTAATAGGTGCAAACGGCGCCGGAAAAACAACTTTTCTAAAGATCCTTTCTTCTGAAATCGAACCAAATTCAGGAGAAATATCAGTTGCTCCAAATACTAGAATGTCTGTACTTAAGCAAAATCACTATCAATATGATGAATATACTGTAATGGACGCTGTAATAATGGGAAATGAAAGACTTTACCAGATTATGCAGGAAAAAGATGCAATATATGCAAAAGAGGATTTTTCTGATGAGGATGGTATAAAAGCCGCTGAGCTTGAAGGAGAATTCGCTGAAATGGATGGTTGGGAAGCTGAATCAGAAGCTTCTTCACTTCTTCAGGGTCTAGGAATCTCTACAGACCTTCATTACAAAAATGTAAAAGACCTTGAAGGGTCTGACAAGGTTAAAGTACTTCTTGCTCAGGCACTTTTTGGAAAACCAGGAATCCTTATTCTGGATGAGCCTACTAACCATCTTGATGTAAATGCTATAAAATGGCTTGAAGAGTTCCTTATAGGCTTTGAGGGTACTGTAATAGTAGTGTCCCATGATAGATACTTCCTTAACAAGGTATGTACTCATATGGCTGACGTGGACTTTGGAAAAATCAAGCTGTATGTAGGAAACTATGACTTCTGGTATGAGTCTAGTCAGCTTGCCCTTTCTCTTATGAAGGATCAAAATAAGAAAAAAGAAGAAAAAATCAAGCAGCTTCAGGACTTTATTGCGAGATTTAGTGCAAATGCATCTAAGTCAAAGCAGGCTACATCAAGAAAAAAGATGCTCGATAAAATAAATATCGACGAAATCCAGCCTTCTACAAGAAGATACCCATATGTAGGATTCACTATGGATAGAGAAGTTGGAAATGACATACTTATGGTAGAGAATCTATCAAAGACTATAGATGGAGAGCAGATACTGAATAATGTATCATTCACAGTAAGAAAAGGTGACAAGATTGCATTTTTAGGTGAAAGTGAATTAATGATTAGTACATTGTTTGAAATTCTATCTGGCGAAATGGAGCCAGACAGTGGATCATTCAAGTGGGGGGTTACAATAACTAAATCTTATTTCCCTAAGGACAACTCTTCATTCTTTGAAGGATGCACCCTTAGCATAGTTGATTGGCTAAGACAGTTTTCTGAGGAAAAAGCCGAGACATATATAAGAGGATTCCTTGGAAGAATGCTGTTTTCTGGAGAAGAAGCCCTAAAGGAAGTAAACGTACTTTCTGGAGGAGAAAAGGTTCGTTGTATGCTATCTAGAATGATGCTTAGCAACTCAAATGTACTCATGCTAGATCAACCTACAAATCACCTTGACCTTGAATCAATCACTGCTTTAAATAATGGACTTAAGGACTATAAGAGTAATATTCTTTTTGCATCCCATGACCATCAGTTTATGCAGACAATCGCAAATAGAATCATAAAGCTTACAAAGGATGGTTCAAAGGATTATCTAATGACATACGATGAATACCTAGAGCAAGCTTAAATCAGTTAAGGACCAAAACTGCTTTAATCCTTATTACTTTTAAATATTATATTTTTACAATCTATTAAACATGGTATTGCCAAAGGCAATACCATGTTTTTGCTTTGAGTAATTTCATATTTATTTTAAGCAATTCCACTTACTCTAAAGCCCTCTTAAATGCTCAGGCTTGAAAAAATCCTCTGACAATGCCTCATCTATATTTTTAAGCAATTCATCTTTTTCCTCGTTAAGTATCCCTCCTAAGGATATATAGTTTGATGCATGGTTTGCCCTAAATATAGAGCCTTTTAAATCTGTATTTTCTATAAAGAGCCTTATCTCCTCAAGAACTTCTTTGGGGCTAAGAAGTGAAAACTTATCGTTTTGCCAGTCTTCATAAAGAGGAGTACCCTCTTCAAGCATCAGTGTTAAAAACGACACATATTCAGGATTTATACGATTTACAACCCTTGCAGATTCGATAGCATGCTCTTTAGTTTTCTCTTTTCCCCCTATTCCTGAGATGAGTGTAATCGATATAGGAATCTGTGCAGCCTTTAGCTTTTGTCCAGAGCTTATTATCTCTGAAGAAGAGACTCCCTTTTCTATATCTTTAAGTATCTGGTCATCCCCTGATTCAATCCCTATATACACTATTCCTAGACCACTTTCCTTTAGGGCTTTTAAGTCCTCCTCAGACTTTAGAAGTATATCCTTTGGGGCTGCATATATACCCACTCTTTCGCACTCAGGAAAAATTTCTTTAATATAATCAAGTATTTGAATCAATTTTTTGGCAGGAAGTACTAGAGCATCTCCATCTGCTAAAAATATTCTCTTTATATATCTGTAATTTTCTCTAGCCTCGTCAAGATCCTCTTTTATTTCTTCCCATGATTTAATTCTAAAGCTCTTATCTTTATACATACTGCAAAATGTACATTTGTTATGGGCACATCCAACTGCAACTTGAACTATAAGACTTCTTGCCTCACTTGGTGGTCTATATATACTTCCTTCGTACTTCATGATTCCCTCCGTATTATAAATAAAACTTAAAACGCCCCATGAAAGAGGCGTCCTATTCTATAGATTTTTTGTTTTTTCAATCTCTTTTGTAAGACTAATTATCTCATCTATTATATTTCCAATATATTCTATTGTATCAAGTAGAGGTTTTTCAGTTGTAATATCAACTCCAGCAAGCTTTGCAAGCTCCACTGGGTTTAGAGTCCCTCCTGCTTTTAGTACACTCATCCAGTCATTTACTGCCGGACTTCCTTCTTCTTTTATTCTTTTCATTACAGCTGTGGCAACTGTGAGGCCCGCACTATAGGTGTATGGATAAAGACCTTTATAATAATGAAGCTGCCTCATCCATGTAAGCTCAGCCCCCTCTGTTATATTTACTGTATCTCCCCAAAATATCTCAAGGCTTTCCCTTTTTAATCTATTAAGGTCAGAGGCCTGCACGCTCCCTCCAGAATCTATAATCTTATAAACCTCTCTTTGAAAATGAGCTTCAAGAAGATGGGTGACAAAGTTGTGATAGTATGTCCTACTTATCATAGAGGATAAAACCCATCTTTTAAATCTCAGGTAATCCTCTTTTTTCATAAGATAATCTGCCATTATCATTTCATTCATAGTAGATGGAGCCTCTATAAAATAAAGGGATGGCCTAGAATCAAAAATATTTTGGTTTTTGTGGGAAAGATAAAAATGACCTGCATGTCCAAGCTCATGTGCAAGGACGAATACCTCTCTCATCCTCTCTGACCAGCTAATCAGTACAAAGGGATGGCTTAGATAAGGACTTGCACAAAATGCTCCTGTTGTTTTTCCTTTGTTTTGAACAAAATCTATCCATCTTTCATCAAAGCTTCTTTTTATCATATCAAGATAATCTTCTCCAAATATAGACAAAGCTTTAAAAAGATAATCCTTTGATTCCTCTACAGATATACTTGGCTCAAAGTCTGGGTCTACTGTCAGCTTCAAATCAGCAAACTCTAGCTTTTCTATATTATGAATTTCCCCTAAAAATTTTGCATACTTTCTCATATGTGGAGCTAATTTTTCCATAATAATATCTATCTGCCTATCATAAAGACTTCTATCCACTTCTTGAGGAAAAAGAAGGCTATCTATCACAGATTCAAACCCTCTAAGGTCTGAAAGGATTTTTTCTTTTAAAACCTGGGTTCCAAAGGTTCCTCCCATAGTATGCTGATATGCTTTTAGCTGCTCTGAAAAGGCTCTAAATGCCTCTCTTCTTATATCCTTATCTGTTTCATATTCATAGTGATTTTCAAAAATTACAAAGCTTAGGGGATACTCTTTCTCCCCTACTTTAAAGGGCTTAAAATCAAGATCTGCAAGCTTAGCTTTACTATATATAGCAAATGGGGACTCCAAAACTGAAGATAGACCTGCAAGGACCTTCTCTGTCTCTTCATGAAGGATATATGGCTTGAATCTCATTATTTCATTTAGATAGTTTTTGTTTGAACTAGAAAGTTCAATCGCACTTTCTATGATTTCTTTATTTTGATTTAGTATTTCACCTCTAATAAAGCTCAGCCTTGCTGCTACCTTTGATTGAAGGTTATTAAATCTTCCCTGCCTTGCCTGATTTGAAGAGTTTGACTGGTCCACAGAAACCTCCAGAAAAGCATATGTACCAGCTTTTCCAAGTAGCTCCAAAACTTCCCTCAAAGAATCTAGGCAACTTGCTATAGTTTCAGGATCAGATAGCTTTCCTTTAAAACTTTGCTGAAGAATTTTGGATTTTTCATCGATTGCTTTATAATCTCTTTCAAACTCTTCTTCACTCTGATAAAGAGCACCTAAATCCCATGTAAGTGATTTATCTACTTCTTCTCTTCTTAAAACTGAAGTGTCCAATACTATTCTCCCCCTTTATCTTTTATCTTAACGCTATAAGCTTTAAGATTCCCCTTTTATTTTGATTTAATCTTTAATAAAATAAATAGCATCTACAGTTGCTTAAGTAGGGACTCAAGTATTTCTGGCTTTAAGGGCCTGCTTACAAGATATCCCTGTATCTTATCGCACTCCATTGATTTTAGCATCTCAAGATGTTTTTCAGTTTCCACTCCCTCTGCAGTAACTTTTATATTCAAGGATTTTGCCATTGTAATAATAGTGCTAATTATGGCCTTTGCATTACCATCAGATACCATATCCTTCACGAAGCTTCTATCTATTTTTAAGGTATCAATAGGAAGCTGAGTAAGATAGGAAAGGGATGAGTACCCAGTCCCAAAGTCATCTATGGAAATCTTTATCCCCATATTTTTGAGTTTTTTAATTTGCTCAAGCTTGTCCTTTACATTAGTCATTGCACTTGATTCTGTAATTTCAAGTTCCAGATATTTAGGGTCTAACTCCGTAAGCTCCAGTGCTTTTTGAATCTTATCCATAAATCCCATATCTTCAAGCTGAAGAGGGGAAAGATTTACTGAGACTTTAAAATCCCCTAAGTTTTTATCTTGCCATAGTTTATTTTGCCTGCATGCCTCAGTAAGCACCCATTCTCCTACATCTACAATAATTCCTTTTTTCTCCATAAGCTCTATAATATAATAAATGGGAATATGTCCCCAATCCTTGTTGTCCCATCTAAGGAGAGCTTCATTTCCTACTATTTGATTTGTCCTTATATCCACTATAGGCTGATACACAAGGTAAAATTCTTTATTTTCAAGGGCATGATAAAGGGAGTTTTCTATTTCCTGCTCTTGTTTGATAGCATGATTTATATCTTCGTTGTATATCTCATACCCATCTCCGCCGAGCTTTTTTACCTTTAATTTTGCAATTGTTCCATGGTGTATTACATCTTCAACTCTATTGTTTGTAAATTCTAAAAGACCTGCTCCTATGCTCACCTTGAGCCTATATTCAATCCCTTTAATCTCTAAAGGCGTGCAGCATATAGCTTTTAGTCTTTTGAGTCTTATATGAATTTCCTCAAGATTTTTATCTACTAGAAACAGTATTATTTCATCTCCAAAATACCTTGCAATTAATTCTCCATCACCTATAAACCCCTTTATTGAATCTGAAAGCCTTTTTAAAACTATGTTTCCAGTTTCATAGCCTCCAATACTGTTTATCTTTTTGAAATCATCCACAGAAACCACTGCAATATATCCACTTTGCTCTTCATGGATATTTCTAAAATATTCTAACGTATGGGGAAGTTCAATTAAAAAACTATTATAGTTGTAAAGACCCGTTATAGTGTCTTTATAGGTAAGCTCTTTAATCTGATACAGCATTTTATTGAAGCTTTTAGCTGCATCTCCCACCTCATTTTTTATAGACTCATCAGCTCTTACTGAAAAATCTCCATTGGATGCCTTTTCAAATACCTTTTTCAAGTTCATTATTGGCTTGGAGATTGTATTTGAATAAATGATAGCAAATATTATTACAATTATAAGGCCTATAATAAAGCTTATCTCCAAATATTTATAAATAGCGTTTACTTCCATATATGCCTCTTCTTGGGATAAAGACATTAAAAATACCCACCCTGGAGAGCTTTCTATCTTGGAATGAATTACAATAAATTCTTCCCCTGTATCTTCTTTATACAGGTTTATCCCCTCACTTGTACTAAGTATTTTATCTTTTACAGACCTGTCACCTAGCACATCTATAAGTGAAGTTTCATTATCTATTACTCTCGATGGATGGCTGATAACTCTTCCCTGTTCATCTGCAATCCATGCATAGCCTGTCCTTTTAAAATTTATTTCACGTACTATTTGGTTTAAAAACTCTGTAGATATTACTCCATTTACAAGACCAATTGTCTGTCCATTTTGCTTCACTGCATGAGAAATTGTAATTATGGGTGCGCCCTCTATATATGGGCTTTTAAAGGGACGAGAAATAAGCTCATTCTCTGATCCCAAAATTATTCTTTGAAATTGCTCCTGAGATGATATATCTATTTCTACATCATAAGTAGTCCATGCACTCCCTGCAATATCAGAAATAGTTAGATTTCTAAATTTACTTCCATCTGATATAGAAAGAAGAAATGGTTTTATCACATCCATATCCAGAGAAGAAATTACAGATGACCTTGAAATCATTCTAATCTGCTCACTTAACCCTTCAAGCTCCTTGCTTACTTCATCCGCTCTAGAACTTGTAATTTCCTGATATTGATTTTTTATCTCTTCAGGAAGAGATTGAAGTCTATGGTTAATTACTAGTCCAAGGCTTAGGAATAGTAAAACTGCCATAATTATCATATATATTGACATTTGGGTTCTAATGGATTTCATATTTTCCCTTTCACAAAGCATATAATTTATATTAGATTTATCTGTATATTTTAATTCCTATTATATTTTACTTTATTTCTAAATATTATATAACCGTTTCTAAAAAATAAGTGCCACGTATATATCCTAATATATATCGACATTTTTTGCAAAATCTATTGTAAACCTCGATATTTTTATAGTTGATGTTTCTTTCTGTAGGTTATATAATTCATAATATAAAGAATATATCTTCTATATTTTAAAAATATTCCTTTGCTAAGAAGCAGGAAATCTCAAATCAGGAGGAAAAGATGAAAATTTTAACCACAAAAGAACTTATACTTTCAGCTATATTTGCTGCAATGACATGTGTGCTTGCCCTTATTGCAATACCCCTTCCATTTACACCTGTTCCAATAACTTTACATGTAATGGGAGTTGCTATGGCCGGAGCTACCCTTGGAAAAAAACTTGGATTTATATCCCAAGGAGTATATATGCTTCTAGGAGCTATTGGTCTTCCTGTATTTTCAGGGGGAAGAGGCGGAATAGGCGTAATCCTTGGCCCAACTGGAGGATACATAATCGGATTTGTAATTGGAGCTTTTGTAATCGGATTTTTAGTAGAAAATCTTTCTAGATATGCTAATGGAAAGAAAAGCGAATTTTTCATATTATTCTTTTCAATGATTGTAGGACTTGCAGTAATATATATCATAGGAGCGCTTCAGCTTAAAGCTGTGCTTGGCCTTACTACCCCTCAAGCAATCGCTAGTGGCGTAACTCCTTTTATAGCCTCTGATTTTGTAAAGGTAAGCTTGGGAGCATTTGTAGCTTACTATGTGAGAAATGGACTTAAAAAATCCAATCTAATGCCATCAAATAATAAAGTGGCCGCATAGTTATAACAAATAATCATAAACTGATATCTCTAAAATAAAAAACCCTAAGCTATTCTAATTGTCTATACTTTAGAATAGCCTAGGGTTTTAGTTTGAGATATGAGTAATTATTTCAAATAATCTTATTAGCTTTAAAATGAGCAATCATTAAATCTACCATCCGTCCATAGCTTTTTACTCCATCATCTTGTCTGTTACTTCTTAAATAACTATCATTTACCCTTTCTGCAACCTCTGAAGTCTTACCTTCATATCTTCTCCAAAATTCTCTATAACTTACTATATCTCTTCTTAAGTCTTCTGAGTAAAGACTTGCAACCTCACGTGCTAAATCAGAGTCTTCTCTTGAAAGTGCATTCATAGAGTTAAAGAGTGCAAGAATCGTAGCTGAATACTGAAAATCAAAATCCGGATGTAGCTTCCCTGTTAGATATGCCACAAAGTTGGCTTCATCCTCTCTTGCTATTCCTCGTTGATGGGCCATCTCATGAAGAGTCGTTGCAGGAAGGAGTAGATGTGGTATGGCTGTATTTACATTTGCTTCTGCTGTAAAAGGAAAATACATTCCTGTGATTCTTGTATATAACATAGGCTTTGATAGGGCAATTGATTTTGGCTTTCCATATCTTCCCGAGAGAGGCCTTATCTTTTCTCCCGCATTTTCAAATCCTTTATCTGCCCTTAAAAATACATCCCTATATCCTCCAGAAATTGTCATTAAACCTTTTTCATCTTCTTCAACTAGAGTTCTAAGATTATTTGCTTTTTCTACAAGAGCTAGATTCAAGTCATAAAGCTCCTGCTTTGTATACATAGAAACTTCTAGGTTTATCATTTGTGCAATTGATATTCTGCTATAGTTAAATCCCCATAAAAACATAAATAGTATGTACAGTGCTGAAATATAAAGAATGATTTTTCCTGAAAATTTAAAAAACCCTCCTTTAAACATCTTGTATATTAGAAGAAAAAATACAAATGGAATTGCAATAAGGTGAGATACATATAGTATCTCACCTAAAGAAAATGGAAGTATTCCTGTAATTATGTTTATTCCTTGGATTATCCATTTATTTATAGTTAGGGAAAAATATTTTTCCAAAATATCTTGTCTTTGTTCAAATAAAATTCCTAAAAAAAATGTACATAAAGCAATTCCAAGAACTGCAAATGATACTGGAATTTCTATTTTTTTCCTTCTACTATATGCTTTTTCTAGAAACATAATCATTCTCCTACACGCTTATAGAGTAACTTCTCTTCCCATATTCATATTCTTTGCTTTTTCATAAATACCCTTAGCTGTCACAATATCAAGTACTGCTGTACCTACGCTTTTAAATACCGTAATCTGATTTTCATCTTCCCTTGATTTTGTTTTGGAAAGTATAAGCTCTCCAAGCTCTCCCATTATCTTTTCTTTTGAAAATCTTTTATTTTCCATAGGTATAATAAAGTCTCCAGCCTCAGAAAGTACTCCATCAAGCGTATCAAGATATATAAGAGAAGCTCTATCTAAAATAACTTCATCAAGCTCCCTGCTATCAGGAGTGTAGGAGCCCATGGCATTAATATGTGCACCAAGTTTTACCTTTGAGCCATCGAATGTAGGAATTTTTGATGTGGTAATAGTTGTTATGATATCTGCATCCTCTATGCATTCCACAGATGTCTTTGAGGTCTTTATATTGCCCTGAAAGTCCTTAAGCTCATATCTTAGCATACTTGCAAAAGCTTCTGCTTCATCATTTGATAAATCAAATACTTTTATCTCCTCTATATTTCTTACTGAAAGAACAGCCTCTACTTGGGCTTTGGCTTGTCCCCCTGTACCTATTAGAGCCATTATTTTTGAATCTTTTCTTGATAAAAGCTCAGTTGCACATCCTGCAACTGCTCCTGTTCTAAGTTGAGTGAGATAGGTACCGTCCATCACTGCTGATACTACTCCTGTATTTGCATCTAAAAGAATCATGCTAGCTGGCACAGCAGGTAATCCAATTTTATGATTATCTGGAAAAATTGATACTATCTTTATCCCAGCAGCATGAATTTCATCTACATATCCAGGCATAAAAAGTGCATTCCCATTTGATTTTTCTATATTGATTCCTGTCCTAAGAGGTATATTACTTTTTCCGCTAGTATAGAGTCTAAGTGCCTCTGAGGCAAGATTTACAGCCTCTTTCATAGTAACTGCTCTTTTCATCTCTTCTTTATTTAATATAATCAAAATTATCCCTCCAATTTATCTTATCTATATTTATTTAATTAAAAATCTAGTTATATATTAAAGTATTTTCAAAATTTTAATTATATATTCTAAATCTACTATATCATAATTTTATATGTTTTATGTATAGCCATAACATATAATCTTATAATCATGTGTATTTATTCATATCTGTATCATTTTTATTATAATCTGAATTATTCCCTAATAAATGGATATAAGTTTCAATAAAACACTATAAAAGGAGATAATCTGATGAATCCTCAAAATCCTTTATCTAAAAACGGAAAAGCAATTCTTTGGACAAGGCAGCATGAGCATAGTCTTAATGATTTGAAGACAGATGGTGTTTTTAGAATTAAATATAACTATCTTTATGAAAATTATCACGATATAACAACCTACTATACGAAGCTTTATAAATGGTTTGTCGCTGAAGCAAGCTCTATGGTTCCAAAGCCTGAAAAAGTAGAATATCCCATATGGTGCTCTGTGAGTCCAGAAAACACTCTTCCGGCCATAGAAGGCACTGTTGTTTATGAACTTGAAATAGATGAAAGTGAAGTTATATATTTTGATGGTTCAAAATGGGACTATGTCCTTAATCATCATTATGTTGCCAAAAACCCTGAAGACCTTAAAAAATATCAAGAAGAGATGTATATAAAAGCCCGAATTATTCATAAAAAAATAATTTAGGCTCTTAATTCAGAAATTAGAAAATTCCACAATAAAAGTTCTTAATTTTAGTTTTCTACTCAAATG